>SGBB01000017.1 GCA_004195025.1 Candidatus Acidulidesulfobacter diazotrophicus
ATATTATTATAATGTTTCCTACTACACTTTTTAAAAAACAAAAAAAACATAAAAATGATATTCAGTGTTTACAGTAGTTTAAAGGAATTAACTTATGAAAATATGGAATTTGGTGTCAAAGTCAGGAAAAGGTAGCCGATATACTTTTAGATGAAATGAATTTTGCTACTACTTACGATATTGATGAATTAACTAAAAGAATTCAAAAATTGGAAAACAAGATTGATGAATTGAGCAGAAAATAAGAGCAAATAAAGTATCCGATTTATTTATTTCCTTACTCCTAACTGAGTTTTATGTTTATTTTAAAATAAAATTTACAATCAATGAAAATAAATAAAATAAATAAATCGGATATCTTTTTTGATATCTTTTTTCGCCACTTTTCAACCACGCAACAAAAATATATTACAATTCAATAAAGTTATTTTTTGTAATTCTTGTATTCAATTAAAACTTCAACGTTTGATTTGATTTTAAAATAGGTTTTAATTGAATTTCTTATAAATTTTATATCTTTCATACTAAATATTTTTCCTTTATTATCCGTAAAAAAAATAAAAGTGGGCATAAAAATTTCATCTGTATTTTTCTGTACTCCATAAGCAATATGCTTAAATATATTACCTTTAAGCAGAGTGTTTTTTTGTATTGATACAAACTCATTTATTTCCGATGTTTTTATTTTGGTATTTTTAGACCCGTATATTTCAATACAAATATCTATTATTTTATATATATTTTTGTTTTCTTTAGATGAAATAAAAAGATAGTGCGAATCAGCAAATTCTTTTAGATTTAATTCTATTTCATTTTTGATATCCTGAATTTTATCTGCCTCAGAACCAATTTTTATAACAACATCCCATTTTGTAAAGGCAATCAGAAACTGTTTTTTTTCAACCGTAACCAATTTTAGCAGAGACAGATCATCATGGGTTAAGCCGTTTTGTATATCAATAAATACACAAACTATATCTGCCCTTTGTATTGAAGAAATTGTTTGTTTTTGAAAATTAACAGAATTAAAATCAAGTTTTGATTTTTTTCTTATACCTGCGGTATCTATCAGAATTATTTTTTTGCCTTTATAATTAAAAACCGAATCTATAGAATCTCTTGTCGTGCCCGGCTTATCGTCTGTTTGTATTAAATTATCTTTTAAAACCGTATTGACATAAGTGGATTTGCCGCTGTTAGGTTTACCCACGATTGCAATTTTAATCGTTTCTTCAGAATTTTTATTTTTTTTAAATTTGATATTTGAAGATTTAATCTCCTGTACAATTGATTCAAGTATTTCGTCTATGCCGATGGAATTTTCGGCACTTAAAGTAAATTTATTTTCTATCCCGATTTTGCCAAACTCTGATAAAGCATTGCCAATATTTTTTATAGAATCAACTTTATTGATTAATAAAAATATTTTAGCTCCATATTTAATAAAATTTCTGTATATATCAATATCTTCCGGCACAAGTCCTGTTTTATAGTCAACCGTCAATAGAAAAAGATCAATTTTTTCGGCATATTTAAATACCATATTTTTAATTTGCTTTTCTATTTCATTGGCAGGTTTAAGGTTGAAGCCTCCTGAATCGGCAAGTAAAAAACCTGTTTCCATATATAATATTTCTTTTGTATTAACATCAATAGTCGTTCCTGCAATATCTGAAGTATGAGCAGTTTTAGATCCTATTAATTTATTAAAAATGGAAGACTTGCCAACATTAGGTCTCCCTATAAGCATTGTCATAAATTTATTTTTATTCATATTTTTTTATTCATATTCATATTCATATTTATATTTATATGTATTGTGTTATATTTATATTATTTGATATTATCTTCTTTGAATAATTGGTTTAGTGTGTCTAACGCCGCAAATTGTTCAGCCTGCTTTTTTGATTCGCCTTTGCCGCAGCCGTAAATTTTATTGTTTATTTTTACACACACTGAAAATATGCTCTGGTGATCAGGTCCTTCTTTTTTTAAAATAAAATATTTAGGGACGATGTTATATTTTTTTTGGATTAATTCTTGTAATGTTGATTTGTAATCATTTGTTGTATTTTTATTGTCAAGATTTATAAGATTTAAAAAATAATTACTATACTTTAAATGATTTAAAAGCACTTTTTTTGTTCTGTTATATGAAGAATCTAAAAAAATAGCTCCTGCGATGGACTCATAGACATTGCCTATTATTCTTTTTTTATTCCTGCCGCCTGTAATAATTTCTCCTTTCTCCATTATAATATAATTATTTATTTTTAACTTTCTGCCTATTTCCGCAAGATTATCTAAACTTATCAAAAACGATTTTATTTTTGATAAGTCGCCTTCACTATATAAAGGAAAATCTTTATATAGTATATCGGAATAAATTGTATTTATTACAGAATCTCCTAGAAATTCCAGCCGCTCATAATTTATTTCATTGTCAAATGATTTATGTATTAATGCATGAATTAAATATATTTTGTTTTTAAATATATAGCCTATAAGTTTTTCAATATTATCAATCTCATCAGTGTTTAATAAAGAATTTATATATTGTATCTTTTTATCCTGAGAATTACCTGATAATAACAAATTTATATTATTGGCTATTATTGAATTTGCATTGCTTTCATTGCTTAAATTATTAATTTTATCACCATCATTGTTGTTATTATTGCCATTCTTAATATCTTTATGAGATTTTATCATATTTTTGATAATTATATATAATTATATGCAAATATTACATTTTAAATAAATAATTAATAAAACAAATAGAAAATTTCATAAATTGGATTATTCGTTTTTAAGAATTATATATTATAATATTAGCATTATTATGATGATTATTAAATTTATTAAATTTCTATAATGCCGCCGCCTATAACTTTCAAGCCGCTGTATAAAACTGCGGATTGTCCTGGTGTTATAAATTTAACGGGTTCTTTAAATTTTACTTTTACTTTTATTATATGATTACTTTTTTTATCGCCGTTTATAGTATCAGATATTTCATTATTTATAATTTCTGCCGAGCATTTATAATTTAAGGAAGAATATCTTATTTTTGCCGTTAGCTCCGGTTCTGAAAGTTTATTTTTATATTTAATATCAATAAAATTAAAATCGTTTATATAAAGTTCATTACTATAGCAATCATTTATAGTGCCGACAAATATGTCTTTTGTCGACGGGTCTATTTTAACTACATATAAAGGTTGGGCGGAAGCTACTCCAAGTCTTTTTCGCTGACCTACGGTATATTGAAATATCCCGTTATGTTTTCCGATAATTTCGCCCGCCATATTTTTAATATGACCATTATAATGATTTTCCGTAATTAAAACTTTATTTTTGCTATTATTACTATTGTTGTTTTTGGGATTGTTATAGATATTATTATTTCTAATATTATTATTGTTATAGGCGTCATTTATAATCTTGCTGCTGCTGTAATTATTGTCGGTATCTTTTTCTAAATTTAAAAATTTATCGGAACAACTTTCATTATCGCATTTGTCGGTATTATTATTACCGCCTGCTTGCAATTGGTTTAATATAAATTTATGATAATTGCCGTCCGGTATAAAACAAATTTCAACGCTGTCTTTCTTTTTTGAAATTTCATTAAATCCATTTTCTAGCGCTATTTTTCTAATATCGGTTTTATATAAATTGCCTACCGGAAAAATTAATCTGCTTAATGATTCTTGATTTAGATTATATAAAACATACGACTGGTCTTTTGAAGGGTCTTTTGCTTTTATAAGATTAAATCCGCCTTTTAATTTTTTTGTTATTCTTGCATAGTGGCCTGTTGCTAAATAATCTGCTCCAAGCTGAGCGGCTCTTTTAAGCAGAATATCAAACTTTAAAATCTTATTACACAATATACAGGGATTTGGAGTTTTGCCCTCAAGATATTCCTGAGTGAATTTATCAATAACATTTTCTTGAAATTCGTCTTCAAGATTTATAACAAAATGCGGTATGCCTAATCTTACGCAGACTCTTTTTGCATCAATTATATCTGATATTGAACAGCAGCTTTTTTCAATTAGTTCTTCATTTAGCCCTTTATTATGCAAATCTCCGATAAGACGCATTGAAAGTCCTAATACGTTAAAACCTCTTTTTTTCAGTATAATAGCGCTTACGGAACTGTCTACGCCCCCCGACATAGCAACGGCGACAGTCTTTTTATTAATTTTTATAAAAGACATTTTGGTTTATTTCCTATGTGCTCATTATGTTTAAACATAAAAGCCTTCCCTTTTATTTTTCTTTGACAAAGACATTTCGGTATTCTAATAATCGGCTTCAATATATAATGCTGATTTCCTGTATAATATCATAATTAATCAGGTAGTTTAATTAAAAATATCTTCAATATACAATAGTCATTTTCTGTTTTTTATTTTTTTTGTAAAAAACTTTTTAATATCAGCTTAAACACTTTTCAATAATTTCATCAAATTTAGCAGCATCGGGCTTAACTTCTTCATATGGTTCAGCACCTGCTTCATTCATAGCGTTTATTATATCTTCTCCTGAAACATAAATTGTGTTTGAAGGTTCGACGATTTTTCCGTTGACAATAAAATTTGGGGCATCAGGATCGTCGCTATTTTTATAAATTTCGGGTATAATATTTATTGTGGTATTTTTATAATAATGTATTAAAAGCCAGACAATAGAAGTAAACATTTTACACCTTCCGTGAGGCGGGGTTTTAGTAATAATTTTAACATTAATTCTTTCCATTTTTTCTCCTTTTGCAATTTATCTATAACTGTGACCCTTCCGTAGAAATTTATTTTCTGGATGACCGCTTCGCTCTCGGCTTGCAGCCTCGTGAAGTTTCTTTCGGAACTTTCCCGCCTGCGCGGGAATGACTTTGAAAGGATTTATCGTTTCACCCATTGGGTGTCATTCCTGCGAAAGCAGGAATCCAGTGTTATTTAGCATTGAAATATCTAAAACATTTTCTAACGCAGAATTAAAGTATAATTATCATATTTAAAAAATGTATAAAATCTGTTATATTGTTATTATAATACAATCATATTATATATTATAGTTTATCAAATTAATTTTTCATTATATAATATATTATATAAATAATTCAAAAAAATATTAAAATTTTTTGGCGGCATATTATAATTTAATGTTTAAAACTATAAAGGAAGATATTGATTCCGTATTTGAAAGAGACCCCGCTGCAAGAAGCACTATTGAGGTTTTACTCTGCTATCCGGGTCTTCATGCTATATATTTCCATAAAATATCTCACTTTTTATGGATTCATAAATTAAAATTGCTTGCAAGGTTAGTGTCGCAATTTGCAAGATTTATTACTGGTATTGAAATTCATCCGGGAGCGAAAATAGGAAGAAGATTTTTTATAGATCACGGTATGGGAGTGGTTATAGGAGAAACGGCTGAAATAGGCAACGGCGTAACGATTTATCATGGGGTTACGCTGGGAGGAACAAGCTGGAAGAAAGAAAAAAGACATCCTACGATTGAAGATAATGTTATGATAGGTGCAGGAGCTAGCATATTAGGTCCGTTTAAAGTAGGACACGACAGCAAAATTGGGTCTAATTCCGTTGTTGTGAGTGAAGTACCCCCTCATTCGACGGTAGCAGGAGTTCCGGCTAAATCTATTACAAGAGACGAATCGGAAGTTCATGACCGCGTAGATCTTGAACATCATAAACTTTTTGATCCTAACTATTATGAAATTGCAGCATTAAAACAAAGAATTAATGAATTAGAAAATAAAATGAAAAATATTGAAAACAATACGTTAAAATAATTAAAACAAAATATGAGATTATCTTCAAGAGGTCAATACGCAGTAAGGGCTATTATTGATATTGCCTACAATTCAAAAAATAATACTATGCCGATTAGTCTTAAAGATATTGCTAAACGGGAATATATATCTTTAACATATTTGGAACAGATTTTTTTTACATTAAAAAAGGCAGGAATAGTGAAAAGCATAAGAGGTCCGGGCGGCGGATATCTTCTTAATCAAAAATCGTCGGAAATTTTTATCGGAAATCTTATCGCTTCAGTTGAACCCATTGAAATTATCAGCTGTATAAGTAAAGAAAATAATAAAAAAGGATGCGAAAGGCAATCTACATGTTTAGCCTTTGACATGTGGAATTCTATATCTTCTAAAATTATTGAGTTTCTTAATTCAATTTCTATTGCAGACGTAATAAGCGAATATAATATAAAAAACAATAATAGATTAAACGATGGCATTAAAAATTGCCGACAAGATAAAATTTAATATAATATTGCAATATACTATAACTTATTTATTTAAATTAACGGCGTTTAAATATGATTTATTTTTAAATTATATAGCACCACAAAGAGTATATACTTCTTTATTTAAATTAACGGTATTTAAATAGAATTGTAATTAATTATTAATTAAAAAAACTATTATCCGTATTTTATTTATTATTGAAATACATGCAAGTCAAGTTTTGATTGCATCATCTATTTTAAATATTTTAAATTTTATTATTAAAAAAAATATAAAATTTTAATAAACAATAAAACATAAATTAATAAAATATTAAAACCATAAATTAATAAATAATGCAAAATGGCAAGAATTTATTTAGACTATAATGCTACAACCCCCTTAGACCCTGTTGTATTAGAAGATGTTTACAATGTTTTAAAAAATATCGGAGGGAATCCTTCAAGCCTTTATGAAGAAGGGAGAGCGGCAAGGATTTTAATAGAAGACGCAAGGCAATTTATTAAATCATTTTTAGATGCCAATACCGAAGATGAATTAGTTTTTACTTCTTCAGGGACAGAATCTATAAATCTTGCTATAATCGGGTATATTAACCGTCTTAAGTCTCTTGACAAAAACAGACAGCTTCATATTATTACAACGGCGGTAGAACATCATGCCGTTTTAAATACTTTCAAATTTTTAGAAACTCAAGGAATTGAAACTTCATATATCGGTGTAAATAATTTTGGCGAATTGCTGATTGATGATTTGTTGCCGTCAATTAAAGAGAACACCGTGCTGATTTCAATTATGGGCGCAAATAATGAAACAGGCACAATATTTCCACTAAAAAATATTATAAGCGAAATAAAAAAGATAAATGCAAATATTATAATACATAGCGATATTGTGCAGATTATCGGAAAAAACTTTTTTTCGCTCAAAGATATTCCTTTAGATATGTGCAGTTTTTCAGGACATAAATTTTATGCTATGAAAGGAAACGGAGTCTTATATGTAAAAAAAGGTATTAAAATAGACCCGATAATACACGGAGGACATCAAGAGCGAGGCTTCAGAGGGGGAACTGAAAATACTGCAGGAATAGTTTCTATCGCAAAAGCTTTAGAATTAGTTAAAAATAATGCGGAAGAAAACCTTAAAAGAATTAATTTTTTAGGTTCTTTATTTTTAGATAAACTTTTTTCTGCTATAGACAACGTCCGTTTAAACGGTCATCCCGTAAATAGACTGAAAAATACTATCAATATTTCTATTGACGGCGTGAAAGCCGAGACGCTATTGTTTAATCTTGATCTTTACGGTATCAGCGCTTCGGCAGGCTCTGCCTGTAATGCAGGTTCATTGGTAAAATCGCATGTTCTTGAAGCGCATGGATATGAAAATTCAAGAGTACAGTCTGCGATAAGATTCAGCATAGGAAGATGGACAACCGAAGAAGATATAGAATATGCCGTAAATGCTATAAAACAATCCGTGTTGAAATTAAGGTCTCTGTCATAATAAACTATAAAATGAATGATTTTTTAAGCTATTTAGATAAAGAAATATTAAAATATAAATCGGAAAATAATGCAGTTAACTGTGCAGTTATATCTTCAGGATGTAAGCTGAATCAATTTGAATCCTATCAATTTGAGTCGTTATTTAAAAATAGCGGCATTAATGTCATAGAATCTTTTAATATTAATAAAATTAACGAAAATCAGGTTCATATTTTTCTTATAAATACATGCTCGGTTACCGAAAAAGCCGATAATGAAACAAAAAGAATAATTAACAGAATCAAGAAAAATTACCCGTTAAGCACCATTATACTTACAGGCTGTTTTGCGCAATTAAATAAAGAAACATATGTTAAAGCAGAATATCAAAATGCCGGAATAAAATTAATTGATAATATTCAAAAGCTTGATATTTTAACAAAATATACAAATAAAGATAAAAAAATATTTTCTCCTGCCCAAAAAAGAATAAGAGCTAATTTAAAAATACAGGAAGGATGCGATATAAAATGCGCATTTTGCATTATACCTCAGGCGAGACCTATACACTGGTCGTTAGATTTTAAAGAAGTTTTGTCTTCAATAGAAGAATTTTATAAAGCGGGATATAAAGAAATTATTCTATCGGGAATGAATATCGGCTCTTACCGTTCTTTTTACGAAGAATCGTATAGCAATAATTCGGATAGCAATAGTTATAATTACAACAATTACAATAGAGACAATTTCAAGCAGAATAGGCAAAAAAATCAAATCGGCAATGTTAACAATAATTATTATAATTACAATACTAATATAAATGGCGATTATTACAGCAATAATAGCAGTTATTACTATAATAAAAAAATAGAGAAAAATTTTAATTCTTTATTAACGGCTATAGAAGAATTAAATTTTCCTGTAAAAATAAGAATCAGCTCTATTGATCCGATACACATCAATGATGATTTAATAAATATTCTGGCGAACAGCAAAAAAATACAAAATCATTTTCACATTCCGATTCAGAGCGGTTCAAATAAAATACTGAATTTAATGAAAAGAAATTATACTTTTGAAGAATATTTTTCTGTAATTGACAAAATAAATTCAAAAGTTAAAGATGCTGCGATAGGCACCGATATTATCTCGGGTTTTCCAGGGGAAACGGAAGAAGATTTTAACGAAACAGTTGATAACTTAAATAAATTAGACATATATTATATGCATGTTTTTTCTTACTCCGATAGAAAAGGAACGGAAGCATTTCTAATGAATCATAAAATAAATCAGCACACAATAAAACAAAGGACTTCAATTTTGAGAAATATTTCACTTCGCAAGAAAAATATTTTTCAAAGAAAATTTTACGGTAAAGTTTTAGATTTCTTAAGTCTTTCAGATAATAAAGCCATTAGTTCTAATTATATAAAAGCAAATATACTTAAAGACAAAGACAAAGACAAAGACAAAACAGTTCTTCCAAATACTTTTTTTAAAGGGATATTAATTGAACAGGAAGATGTCGCTAAATCTGAAAAAGAAGATGTTTTTTGCAAAATTTGCTAAAAATAAATTCAATAAATATTTAATTATTCTATTACAGGAAAGTCTTAAAACCCCATTTCTTTAGCAGGAGTGGAGGAGTCAGCCCAATTTAATTCTGAATCAGACCAAACCCCATCCTTTTAAATTATTAGTATTAGCTCTCCTCTTTAGCAGGAGTGGAGACAGCCGAAGTTAATAAGAGGCATTTATTCATATCTTAACGCTTCAACAGGATTTAAGTTTGATGCCTTATAGGCAGGATAAAAACCAAAAAATACGCCTACCCCTACCGAAAATATAATTGATATAATAATAGGTTCAATAGTTAGAATAGTTTTAAGCGGCGTAATAATAGAAATTAAATCAGATATGCCGATGCCAAGCCCTATTCCTAATATTCCTCCGAATAAACTTAAAACTGACGACTCAATTAAAAATTGTTTTAAAATATCGTTTTTTTTTGCTCCTACTGCCATTCTTATGCCTATTTCTTTTGTTCTTTCGGTAACGGATACAAGCATTATATTCATAATTCCTATGCCCCCTACCAGCAGAGAAACCGCAGCAACCGCAGCTAAAAGTATAGTAAATATTTGAGCGCTTGAGCCGGCTGTTTGGGCAATTTGAGTTAAATTTCTTACATAAAAATCGCTTGGTTTATGCGGAGGTATATGGTGTCTTTGTCTTAAAAGAGCCGTAATTTCATTTTGAGCCGATAAAGTGTCTTGCTTGGATTTTGCCGATACCATAATTATATTAATCCATGAAATACCTGCTACTTTTTCCATCATTGTAGTTATAGGTATAATAACTATATCATCCTGGTCTTGACCGAATGCGTTAAATCCAATAGTTTTTAATTCGCCTATAATTTTAAACGGTACATTATGTATTAAAACTATATGTCCAACTGGATTCATAAGACCAAAAAGTTGAGTAGCGACGGTACTTCCGATTATTGCAACATTAGCCGCAGTGTTTACTTGCTGAGAATTAAAAAATGCGCCATTAGTTACAGGCCAATTTTTTATAACAGGAAATGTTGAACTTGATCCCATAATTGATGTTGCCCAATTATTACCTCTCCATATAACCTGTTCGTTCATTCTAATATTTGCCGAATCTGTTTTTACGGCAGGAAGTTTCCGTATTGCTTTTGCGTCTTTTAAAGTTAAGGTAGACAGCTCTCCAAATCCTGTTTTTACGCCGCCGATATTGGATGAGCCGGGAAGAATTATTAGAAGATTTGAGCCGAGGGCATTAATAGCATTCTGAACTGACGCTGACGCCCCCTGACCTATACTGACGGTTGCAATTACGGATGCAACCCCTATAATTATCCCGAGAGTCGTAAGAAAAGACCTTGCTTTATTTCGGGTAAATGTTTTAAATGCCGATTGTATGTCAAGTAAAATAGGAAATTTCATAATTTATACCACATTTATTATGCTATTATATATGTTGCTATGATAATTCTATGATAATTATTAATAACTTTGCCAAGATTTATCGTTTCACCAGTTGTGCATCATTCCTGCGAAAGCAGAAATATACAGGAATCTAATGTCCCTTAATGCATTGCTGTATATCTAATAATCTCTGCCGGCAATTTTAGAATCAATCATTTACGATATGTCCGTCTTTAACTATTATATGTTTTTTGGCAAAAGCTGCTACAACAGGTTCATGAGTTACAAGTATTATCGTAACATTCCTTTCTTCATTTATTTTCTTAAAAAAAGACATAAGCTCGCTGCTTCTTACTGAATCAAGATTCCCTGTCGGTTCATCAGCCATAATTATAGACGCATTATGCACTATTGCTCTTGCAATAGCAACTCTTTGCTGTTCCCCGCCGGATATTTGATTCGGAAAATTATTTTCTTTATTTTCGTCAATATCCACTAACCTTAGAGCATCTTTTGCTTCTATAACCGCTTCTTTGTGCGGTATTCCGGCATAAAATAAAGGAAGTTCCACATTTTCAATAACGGAAAGTCTTTGAATAAGATTGAAACCCTGAAAAACGAAACCTATTTTTTTATTTCTTATTTCGGCTAACTGGTCTTTGTCTAACTTAGATACATCCATACCCTCAAGAAAGTATTTTCCTGAAGTAGGTTTGTCTAAACAGCCGAGAATATTCATCATTGTAGATTTTCCGGAACCTGAAGCACCCATAATTGAAAAGAATTCGCCTTTATATATGGTTAAATTAATGTCTTTTAAAGCCTCGTAATTAATGCTGCCTGTTTTATAAATCATTCCGATATGTTCAAGATTTATTACAATATCGCCGCCGCCGTTATTTTTTTTTAAATCATTCATAGCGTTGCTTTTATTTTTAGTTTAGTTATGTATATTAAAAATTAAATATTAAAAATATTGTTAATATAATTTATTTATTTCTTTTTTAAAATTTAGCAGCTTATCAATTAAATTTAATTAATTTTTTTATTTATTAAAATTTAATTTAGTTATATATATTTATTTAATATTATTTAGTTTATTTAAATTATTCAATTAAAAAAACATTTTTCTTTTTGGTCCTTGAGGCTGCTTATTTTGCGCATTATTTGAAGAATTTAATCCTGTTATTACTTCAGAGCCTATTTTGATTTTATTAGATATTACCTCAGTGTAGCTGTTATTGTTAATACCTAATTTTACGATAACAGGAACAGGCTTGTTTTTTTGCTCAATCCATACTACGCCTTCGCCTGTTTTTAATTCGTCGGTAATTTTACTAATTATATGTTTACTTTCATTTGCCGGAATAAACCTTAGAGCGATGTTTGGGACAGCCATTACATTCGCTTTTTTCTCAATATAAATTTTAGGTATAGCAGTCATACCGGGCAAAAGCAAATGATCATTATTATTAAAAAAAATAGTGACATTGTAGCTTACAACCCCTGAAACAACGGTTGGATTAATTCTTACATTATGCACGTTCCCGTAAAATGTTTTACCGGGATATGCGTAAACCGTGAATGCCACCTTATTGCCTTTTTTTATTCCTCCGAGGTCGGCTTCGTTTGTAGTCGTGTCAATTTCCATTTTACTTATATTTTCCCCGATAGTAAAAAGGGTCGGTGTCTGAAAGCTTGATGCTACAGTTTGCCCCACCATTACACTAACATTTATTACGATACCGTTAACCGGAGAATATATTTTGCAATAAGATAAATTTGTTTCGTCTATGCTGAGCTGAGCTTTATCGGCTTTTACGATGCCGTCTAAAAATTTTAACTGAGCTGCGTCTTGAAGATAAACGCTTTCAGCATTTTGTTCGGTTGAATGCGATATTAGATTTTCTGCCCATAATTTTTTATTTCTGGTATAGGTTAGTTTGTCAAAATTTAATAGCGCAACCTGTTTCGAGACATTTGCTTCCGCTGATAGTAAATTTGCCTTGTCCATATTAACTCTTGCAATGAATGTCGTAGGATCTATTTCGGCTAAAAGCTGACCTTTTTTTACGTTAGTATTATACCAGACATCAAGTTTACTGATTTGGCCGGAAACCTGAGCGCCGACATTAATAGTATGAACAGGGTTAATCGTGCCTGTAGTAAGTACTGATTTTTGTATGGTCATAGGTTTGATTTTATATAATTTATAAGAATATGATTTCGCGCCCGTGTTTTTTATAAAATATATTGCTAAGCCGATTATTATTATAAATACAATAATAATAATGTATAATTTTTTCTTATTTTTCATTATAGACTAAATCTCCATAAATTATTTATAATGATAATTAATTATATTAGTAACATAAATCAAGTGTAACATTTAAATAAATTTAATAGGTTTTACAGACTTTGACTTTATAGATTTAATTATATTTAAAAATATCCATAAACATAAATTATTTTAAATAATGATACAATCAAAATATCCTCTATATTTATTTTTATTAATTCTAAAATTCAATTATTTTAAATAATGATGTATTAACAGACCAAGGTCTGAATATAATTTAGCTTTTTGATAAAAATATGTAAATTCTGCATTTATATAATTTGTTTTGCTTGTTATATATTGAGAGTTTGCAGTTACAAGCTGTACCATTGAACCTACCCCCACTTTATAGCTTTTAAGAGCCAGCTCATAAGCTAAGCCTGAAGATTTTAACGATTGCTGTAAAGCTTTTGCGGTAAGATATTGATTTATTAAATTATAATAATCTTGCGAAACGCTATAAACTAAATTATTTTTAATTAATTGTTTATTCTCGATATTGCTGTTTAATTGCGCTTTGGCGGCTCCTACGCGATTTTCGGTTAAAAATCCGTTAAATATAGGGATACTGACAGTTATACCGACAGCATAATTTCTATTCAGAGGAAAAGAAGAATTTTCCCCGGTATAAGAGAAATTTGAATTAAGTGAAGGATAATAGCCTGTATTTGCTTGATTTACAGATGCTTTAGACGATTCAACCGTAAAAGATGCCTGTTTCAATTGAGGATTATGTTTAAGACCGTTTGCTATAAGTTTATCTAATTTTGTTTTAAAAGATTTAAATTGAACAGAATTAACAAAATAATAATGTATTCCTGATTTAGGAGATATACCTATAGAATTAAAAATTGCAAGTTTAGCTATTTTTACATTAAAAGTAGAATTAATATAAGATGCTTTAGCTGTTTCCATAGTAGCTTTGGCTGTTTCTGCGTCAAGTAAATCGCCTGTGCCGACTTTATAGAAAGCGTATGCTTCTTTATAAAGAATTTCATCATTTTTTAAGTTTTCTTTATCTGCCAGTTCTAATTGTTTATCTTCAAAATAAGATTCAAAATTAAATATAACATTATATAAATCGTTGTTAATAGTAAGATTGTAAGAGTATTTTTGGCTAAGCATATTATATTTTGACTGAAGATAATTATAATATCTTGAACCAAAAGAATATAGCATTAAAGTGGCATTAATACCTACATGGTAATCATTTATAAAATAATTTTGGTTAATATTATTAATTATTACCTGATTTCCAATAGTTTGAGCAGCCCCTCTATTGTTTACATTCATAACGGTTTCTTTGGTGAAACCTGCATCAGCAGAAATTTGAGGATAATATTGATAAGTTGATTCATTATTTAAATATACGTAATTTAAATAATTGTATTTGCTTGATAATATCCCGGGGTAATGTTCCAATGCCAATTTCAGCGCTTGCTTGAGGTTAATATATTTATTATTTTTGTTTATAATTTTAAATGCCGCGGCAGAAGAGACAGAAGCAGGCATAGTGTGATTTTTGATATTATTTTTAGGATGCATTAAAGTTTGAGCATATGAATTTGAAGAATAATAAGATGCGGAAAAAACCAATGCAATAATTAAAAAAATAAAAAATAATATAAAAGGTTTTATATATTTAGTATAAAAAAAAAGTGTCGGGCGCCTTTTTTTTAAATTAGAATCATTTACGTAAACAAACGAATCTTTAGACAAAGCAATATAGGAATAATTAATTAATTTCATAATTTTTTTTTATTAATTCTATTAAATTTTTATAATATAATATATTATATTATACCGTATGAATTAAAACTATATGAATGAATTAAATTTAATTATAAAACTATATTGTAAACGCAATATAAACAATTCTTAAATGAAAGCAAATAAATTTATAAAAATTATTAACAATGCTATTTTAATTATATCTTTAATTATGTCTATTGAATTATCTATGTCTATTTAATTATCTATGTCTATTTAATTATCTATGCCTACTATGTCTACCATGAATAATTTAAAATTTCATCTTATAAGTTTAGGATGTCCCAAGAATCAGGTTGACTCCGAAGATATGTTTACAATTTTAAAAAAAGAAGGGCTGATTTTTAATCCTGAAATTTCAGGAAGTGATATATGTATAGTGAACACATGCGGTTTTCTTGAGAAAGCTAGAAAAGAATCCATTGATGTTATCGTGGAGACTATTAATTATAAACTTAACGGCGACATTAAACATATAATAGTTACAGGATGTATGGTAAATAATTATAAAGATAGTCTTATAAAAGAATTGCCGGAAGTTGATTATTTCCTGTCTACTTTTGATGAATCGGCTATTGCGGATATTGCAAAAAATAAATTAGATGTATTTGCGCATACGAATAAAGAATATATAAATAAAGTCGATTTAGATGTAATTGAGAGGGAGCATTTTAATCTAAAAAGAACAGCTTATTTAAAGATTTCTGAAGGATGCGGCAGGCAATGCTCATTTTGCATTATACCTTCCATAAGAGGTCAATATAAATCTAAGAGCGTTGAGGATTTAAAAAAAGAGGTGTTATATTTGTCTGAAAACGGAGTTAAAGAATTAATACTGATATCGCAGGATACTTCATATTACGGGGTTGATAATAATATTAAAGACGGGCTTTATATTTTATTAAAAGAATTAATAAAAGTTAAAAAAATAAAATGGATTAGACTTATGTATCTTTACCCTGCTTTAATAACCGATAATTTAATATCGCTTATTAAAGGAGAAGAAAAAATTCTTAAATATATAGATATGCCTGTTCAGCATATAAGCGACAATGTATTAAAACTTATGAAAAGATCTACGGATAAGAGAACGGTTTTGAGATTGATAGAAAAATTTAAAGCCGAAATTCCGAATATTGCTTTAAGAACATCTCTAATCGCCGGTTTTCCAGGAGAAACAGAAGATGATTTTAGCGAACTGCTGTCTTTTATAAAAGAAACAAAATTTGACAATCTTGGAGTGTTTAAATATTCCGATGAGCGTGAAGCCGCTTCTTTTAAATTAGATAATAAAATAAATGTAAAATTAAAAAACGAAAGATATAAAGCGCTAATGCAGCTGCAGAACTCACTGCTGCCTGAAATATTTTCAAAATATATCGGAAAAAATTATGATGCCGTAATAGATAATGAAAATAGCGGCTCGAATATTATTAAAGCAAGAACTTATTTTCAGGCGCCCGATATAGACGGATGTACTTATATATACTTAGAAAATAATGGCGGCAAAGGTATCGGCAATAATAACGATAATAATAGGAGTGATGTTATTGATAGAATCGGTAAAATAGATTTTTTGCAGGTGAAAATTACCAAACAAAAAGATTATGATTTATATGGCGTTATTAAAAATAACGAGTTGCAATTAATTTAAATGTGACAAGAAATAATTAAACTTAAATATGGGCAATAATGTTTTAAAAACCGATAAAGAACTTGAGTTCCCTCATATTTTTCAATTATCGGCATCGGCCGGAAGCGGCAAAACCCACAATCTTTCCTTAAGATATGTCCAATTTCTTCTATCTTCCGATATAAAATCAAATAATATAAAAACAAACAATTTAAATAATATTATAGCTATTACATTTACAAACAAAGCCGCCAATGAAATGAAAGAACGTATCTTAAATCTGCTAAAATCTATTGCTATCGGAGATAAACAGGCGTTAGAACAGGTAAAACATGTAGTATGTTTTGACGAAGACAGCAATGGGGCGAAATACGCGTTTGAAAAAAAAGCTTCCGGTCTTGTAGATAATATAATTAAAAATTACTCGGATTTTAATGTTAAAACAATAGATAGTTTTTTAACAGATATAATTAAAGCATCTTTATTAGAAACGGATATAAGACCCGGGTTTAATATAGTTATGGATTCAACGGCTTATATAGAATCTGCTTTAGATAAATTGCTTTTAAATGCAAATGCAAATGCAAATGCAAATGAAGATAAAGAAATTACAAATATATTCATTGAATTTGTTAAAAATTATACCGCGATAGAAGGCAAAAACAATTTTAATCCGCGTTCGGCAATTATAGAAACCATAAAAGAATTAAGAAATATTGAAAACACCAAAGGAAAAAATTTTAAAGTTCCTGATGGTCAAGATTATTTAATTAAATCGCATAATTATATAGAAAAAAACATTAAAAATATATACGAAAAATCTTTTGCGGCAGACACTATAGATACTTTATATAATTGCGGAGGCAAATTACAGGAATTAGCAAATTTAATAAACGATTATAATAATAAACTTGTCAATTATAGCGGCAGTGATAATAATAGTCAAAACTCTTATAATAATCATAATTTTAATTCTGCCAAATCGTCAAAAAAAATCGCGTCTAAATCAAAAGAAATAAAATTGCACAATAATGCCGTAAAGGGGTTGGCAAAAATTGCAGGGATGAATTTCAGTTCTGCATATTTGCTTAAAAATAACGTAAAAGAAATCATTGCTAACGCCAAAAATTTAGAAAATTTTGAAATTTTAAATAAACTTCAGCAAACATGGGACGACATAAGAGCAAGTATTAAAAATATTATATTAACGGTTAACGGCGTAAAATTTTATTCTTATATAAAAATATTAAAAAAAATTAAAAAAATAATAGCCGTACAATCAAAAAACGACGGAAATATATTTATAGATGAATTAAAAATAAAAGTAAATGAGCTGATTAGAGATAATAGGGTTCCCGATATTTATTTTAATATAGGAGAAAAAATTTATCATTATCTCATAGATGAATTTCAGGATACGGACAGGCTTCAATGGGAAAACATAAAAGCATTAGTCGGAAACAGTATTGCAAACGGCGGCACATTTTTTTATGTCGGAGACAAAAAACAGTCCATATATAGGTTTAAAGGCGGAGATGCCGATTTATTCGATGAGGTTATGGACGATTTCCGCAGCGAAAATATTATTGATGAAAATAACTTCTATGAAGAAAAACTTTCTTATAATTTTAGGTCGGAAAAAGAACTTATATATTTTTTTAATAATACGTTTAATCCTGAAAATTTAATTTTAAATTTATTAAACGAAAATATTTTCAACAAACAACAGAACGCATTAAATTTAATCAGTTTAACCGATTCAATTGACGGCTTAGTGAATAAAAATATTATATATCTTATAAACAAAGTATATAAAGACCATATTCAGGAACCGCCGAACGACAATTATAAAAATAAAAACAGCGGCTTACATGAAAAAAATGAGAGAGAAATTTTAAATAGCGGCGGAAAAAATTTTGAAGGATATGTTTATATTGAACGAATTTTAGAAAACAAAGATGAATATAAAAAAAATAACAAAGAAGAAACAGATGAAACTAAAAATAATAAAGATATTAACAATATTAAGAATAATAATGACGTTAATGATGATAATAATGCTGCTGATAGTATTTATATTCATAGCAATAACGAAGATAATGTATCCGGTGTTATGAATTTACAGGAGATTAAGGGAATATGCTTAGATAAAACTATAGATATAATAAAAGACATTAAAAGCCGCAATTACAACTATAAAGATATTGCAATTTTAACCCGTACAAATCAAGAATCAAGCGATATAGTCCTCAGGCTGAAACGTGAAAAAATCCCTGCCGAATCAGAACAAAATGCCGATATAAGAAATAATACTCTGATTAAAGAAGTTATCAGTTTTATTAAGTTTATTAATAAACCGGCAGATAATCTTTCTTTTTTGAATTTTATAAGCGGCGCAATATTTTCTTCTATATTCAATAAATCAACTAATTTTTCTATTATTTTAAAAAATGAGATAAATAATTTTGTTGCACAAAATAGAAAAAAAGAATTTATTTATTTATATTTTAAAAAATGGATTCAAGAAATATTAGAAAATAATGATAATGATAATGATAATGATAATGATAATGATAATGATAATGATAATGATAATGATACAAATACAGACAATATATGGAATTATTATTTTGAACCTTTAATAAATAGCGTGGGCTATTATCCGCCTTACGATATCGTATGTATGTTTTATCAAAGATTTAATATTTATGAAAATTTTATAAATGATTCGGGATTTTTTATGCATTTGCTTGAACTTTTAAAAAATAGGGAGCAGGAGGGGGAAAATAGTTTGGAATCATTCATATATTTTTTTGAAAACAGCAAATATGAAGAAAAACTATTTTTAGTTAAGCTTAATTCTGCCAAAGATGCCGTAAATGTTTTAACTATGCATAAATCTAAAGGTTTACAGTTTCCCGCCGTTATTATTCCTTATGCGGGTATAAAAATAGATAGTCCAAATGAGATAATCGTTGAGTGTTCAAAATCAATTTGTGCAGGCAATGAATGTGAAGAATATAATCAACATTATTATAATAAAAATATTAATGATGATTCTTATTACAATAATAATGATAGTAATAGTAATATTGATAATAATAGGAATAGCGATTGTATTGAACTTGATTATGCCGATAAAATAAGTCAGTATTTTTTATTCAGTATCATTAAAGATATTATTAAAGATGAAGAATCAAATTTAAATTTAAATTTAAATGTTGATGATATTAATTTAGATATAGAATCAGATTTAAAATCAATATCTGAAGAAAATAAAACGGTTATTGAAACTGTTATGTCATACATACGGCAAAAATCATTAAATTTTATAGATGAATTAAATCTTTTTTATGTAACCTTGACAAGAGCGGAGAAAGAACTTTATGTATTAATACCGCCTAAAATAGGTAATCATAAAAATAAATTAATGAGTTTATTTTTTAATGATAATGATAACAATGATGATGATACATATAAAAATAAAAACAATATTTCCGATATAATACATTTGACTTCTGAACATAAATTTAATTCAGAAGATAATAAAGATTATAAATATAATAATAAAAATAATATCCCAGAAAATACCGATATGGTCAACACGCTGGAATTTGGTATAAAAAAAAATTTTTCAAATATAAATCAAACCATAAGTAATCCTTCTAATATAATTAGCGAAACTGCAGATATAAAGACAGATACAACCAAAGATACAACCTCAATTATAAATACAGATATAAATTCTGAAACTGTTTCCTGTAACATGTCAAATTTAACAAACGGTTTAATGTTTTTTAATAATCATTTCAATAATCATCATAACAATAATAATTGGAATGAACATTTATACGGAATAATCCCTAAAGAAGAAATATTTACTATGCTGAACGAAGATATAAGAAAACGCATAGCAAGAGGAAATATTTTGCATTTTATATTATCTAAAATCAATACTTTGAACAAAGATAATTTTGAAGCCTTATTAGATGAGACGATTCATAGCTATATTTCTGAATTTGTTAATTCGCAAAATTATTTTATAGATATTGATGAATTTGAACAGAAAACTATCGCAAATGAGCTTAATAATATATTTAAAATTAAAGAAGCAAACGAATGGTTTTTTGTAAACGATTTAAATATAAAAATATTTACCGAAAAAGAAATAGTCAATTACTATGGGGAGTTAAAAAGAATAGACAGACTTATGATATTTTCCGATAATATAAAAGTTATAGATTATAAAACAGGTATGCCCGATGAACTCCAATTAATAAAAGACAAAAATCAGATTAACGGCTATATCGGCATAATATCCGAAATGTATCCTGAGATGGCGGTTAATATGATGATTAAAGGATATATTTTATATATTGATAAAAAAGAGGTAAAAGAATTTTAATGAAAATTTACGCGCTTACATTTAAAGATTCTATTATTAAATACATAGCCGAAAAACTGATTGATGAAGCGAAAGGCAATTATAAAGATTATAATGGCAATGATAATAATTTTAATAACAATAAAAACAGCGGCAATAATAGATTAAATAAAGATTTTTCAAAATATGCCGTAGTTTTCCCCGGTAAAAGGCCTGCTTTATATCTTAGAAAAATCATATCCGATAAAATAAACTCGCCTTATTATCCGCCGCTTATGTTTTCAATAAATGAGTTCATTAAATTTATTGCCGAAAAAACCAGAGGTATTAGAAAAGAGGTAAGCAGTATAGATGCCGTATGGTTTTTATATAATATCACAAAAGATATTTTTAAAATTGATAGCAATTCAATTAATGCTAATACAATTAATACTAAGAAAATTAATGCCGATACAATTAATATCAATGCAATTAATAATGATGACGCCATAAGTTCAGGTTTTAAAAATATAAATAAATTTGAGGATTTTTTCCCCTGGGGACTGCAGCTGTTTAATGTAATTAATGAATTAGACGCCGAGGCGATAGGAAATGATAAGCTTAAGTCTGTAAAATCTTATATGGAAAATATACCTTTAAATATAAGTCAATTCTATAACAATTTATCGGTAATACGCGAAAATTTTCATAATAAATTATATGAAAATAATCTAACATCACCGGGTTTAGACTGTATTAATGCGTTAAAATATCTCAATAGCAATACAAATAATAGCAATACAAATAATAGCAATACAAATAATAGCAATACAAATAATAGCAATACAAATAATAACTATATAAATAATAACAATGCAGATATATTATTGGAAAATATAATTAATTTTAATAATGAATTCGAAAAAATATTTTTTACGGGTTTTATTTCGCTTAATAAAACCGAATCCGATATTATTACAACTTTAATAAAAAGCGACGCTGCAGAATTTTACACCCAATTTGAATCTTTAAAAGAAGAAGAATACTTAAAAGACCATATTGTTTCAAAATTAATAAAATCATTAGATAACCCTGAAATAGAACATGTTTTTAATAATAAATTTAATAATAATGAAAATTACACGGAAACGGTTTTAAATTTTTATGAAGGGTTTGATTCACATTCTGAACTAACTTCAAGCGTAAATATTTTCAACGAAAATAATTTTGACCCGGAAAATAGCGCAGTTGTTTTGCCTGACCCGAATACTCTAATGCCGTTTTTATACCATGTAATAAATAATATTGATTCCGATTACAATATAACTATGGGATATTCATTAAAAAGAACCCCGTTTTATTCATTATTTGAACTTATATCTGCGGCTCAAGAATCAATGACGGCGGGAAAAGACATTAAAGAGAAAAATAAAAAAAGGTATAAATATTTTGCAAAAGATTATATAAATTTATTAAAACATCCATATGTTAAGACATTATACGGCAAAGAAACCATTTTTGCCGTAAACTATATAGAAAAATATATAGCAGAAAACGGCTATAGCTACATTACGCTTAATAGTATTGAAGATATAACATTAGACCATAGTTATAATAATTATAACGTCAAAGTAAATTATAATACGGCAGAATTAAACAATACTGAATTAAAGAATATAATTCAGAAAATCCATAAATATTTTTTTATAAATTTTGAAATTAATAAAATTACGCCGAAAAACTTTTCAAATAATGTATTTCAAATAATTAATTTAGTAATAGGCAAAAATAGCAACGCTCTTAATTATAAACTTGCGCCGGAATTTGCCAAGAAAATCATAGAAATAATTAATATATTCAATAATTCTTATTTCAATAATGAAATAATGAATAAAAAATCAATATTCAGATTATTTCAATATTATATAGATAATGAATTTGCAGCTTTCAACGGTATACCGCTGAAAGGTTTGCAAATTATGGGAATTCTTGAAACAAGAGCTTTAAGGTTTAACAGGGTTATAATATTTGACTCCAATGAAGACATTTTGCCTCCGATAAAAAAATATGATCCGCTGCTGCCATATACTTTAAGGAAAAAATTAGAGTTATTATATTATACTGATTATGAGGCTTTATACAGATATTATTTCAGAAGGTTAATTTTTGGCGCAGAGGAGGCTGATGTAGTTTATATTAAAAATGACAAAAAAACTAGAAGCAGATTTATTGAAGAAATTATTTGGGATGAAGAGAAAAAGGCAAAAAATCTTAACATAGAAAATAAAATAAAAATTTTAGGTTTTAAAACAGATATTTCTCAAAATAGCAATCTTAATTTTGAAATTAAAAAAAATAGTTTAATATTAGAAATAATTGACAATATATTTAAAAAAATCTCTATCACTGCAATAGACGCTTACGTTAATTGCCCCGTGCAATTTTATTATAAATATATAGCCTGCCTGTCTGAATCAGATACAGTTAATGAAGGTTTAGAATCCGGCGAAATCGGGACATTTGTTCATGGCATTCTAAAGGAATTTTATGAAAATTTTAAAAAAGACAGTTGTAATATTAAAAACATTAAAGAGTTTGACAGTTTTGACAGAAATCATATAAACGGTAAAGATGGTAAAGATAATGAAATTGAAAATAATGAAAATAACTTAGATAAGTATATAAAAGAAAAAATAAACAAAATTATAGAAGAGTTTAAGATAAACGATTATACAAACAATAAAAAAAATAAATCTGCAGATAATAGCAGCAATATCAATAGCAATAATATAAATAATACAGGTATTAGTGAAATATATAACGGTGGCGGCGGTATCAATTCAAACCTCTCAAACAGGTCAAAAGAAAATACCGTTAATTTTGATATAGACATAAATGAAACTGATGGCGGAGATTATTTTTTATTTAAAGAAATGTCTAAAGATTTATTATTTAATTTTATAAAATATGATTTGAAAAACAATTGTCTAAATGAAAAAGAGTGGGAAATTTTAGAATTAGAAAGAGAAATTGAAGCTGATTTTGATATTGGACAAGATGAAAAAGGTCAAAATAAAACAATTAAACTTTTTGGAAGAATAGATAGAATAGATAGAATAGATAAATTTATATATAAAAATAATCTGAAAAAAGGTGAAGATTATAATAATTATAATGAAAATAATGAAAAAGAAAATAATTGCAGTTTAACCGAGTCTGTCAATACAAGAGATGAGGGCTTTAATGAAGGTGTTGCCGAAGATATAATAATTATTGATTATAAAACAGGAAAAAAAGCGGTAAAACCTGATATTGACAAGCTATTAGAATATTGCGGCGGCAAACCTCTTTCAGACAGAAGCAAAATAAAAGAACTTATAAAATCGTTCCAGCTCCCGGTCTATATTTATTTATTTAAACAATCAACATTAAGTGTCGGCAATAATAAAACAAGCATAAAAGATTACAATAATATTAACGCTTGCCTTAGTTTTATATCATTAGATACGAAAACCGATAAAGAAAAATATAGGCAGTATATGTTTAGCGCGAACAATAAAAAAATTAATAATTGCAATAATAATGACGACGCGGATATAACGGATATAATGGAAAATATTATTCTGCCGTCTTTAAGAAATATAATAAATGAAATACTAGATCCAAAGAAATCTTTTATTCCGGATATTTCTGATGATAAAATTTGCGGATACTGTTCTTATTCGCTGTTATGCGGGAAAAATTATTAAATATTGTTAAAATAAATATTACTCAATCAATTGCAGTTAAAAAAATAATTTAAAAAACTTAAAAAATAATTAATGCTATTTTGCCTTGTTAAGTCTAAAAATTACCTTGACAATTTTTTTAAAATTTAATAGAATATAAAAGCTTTGTTTTTTTAAAATTTTTTTTAAAACAGTATATCAAATTTTTACCTGTATTTTTTTAATATAAAATACTCTAAAACAACACATTCATTTATAAATTAGTTATATTAAAAAATCAATCAATAAATAAATTTATTTATTGATAATGTATTTATTTGCTTGGTGTTTGGTTTATTTACAAAAATTATCAAAATAATTATTATAAATAATTATTATAAATAATTATTTTTTTTGTTTCTTACGATAGGCAATTGATTATCTAAACTTTAAAAAAAATATAAATAAGATATAAAAATAATAAAAACAAAAACGAAAAAATGGAAACTACATTATGAAAACAGTTATAAATGAACAGCAAAGAAGAAATTTTGTCGGAGAAGTAGAATCCAAACTGCATGATAAACTTGCAAAATGTTATCAATGCGGAAAATGCTCTGCAGGATGTCCCGTAAATTTTGAGATGGATTACACTCCCAATCAAATAATTAAAATGACCGAACTCGGTATGATTGATAATGTCTTAAATTCTAAAACAATATGGCTCTGCGTTTCTTGCAACACATGCTCCACGCGATGCCCTAAAGGTTTTGAGGTAGCAGGCATAATGGATGTTTTAAGAGAGGTAGCTGCGCGCAAGGGAATTAAATCAAAAACAGAAAAAGAAATTCAAACTTTTCATGAAGTGTTTTTAGATAATGTTAAATCTAACGGCAGAATTTTCGAACTTGAATTAGTGGGAAAATATAAGTTAAAAACAAAACACCTTTTTAGAGATATGTTTCTTGCTCCAAAAATGATTGAAAAGGGAAAATTAAAAATGCATAGCGATAAAGTTTCTAATATTAGTCAGATTGCTAAAATATTTAAAGATTTTGAATAATAATTTAAAATAAATGAATGTTATATTTATATTTATAGTTATAGTAAGTAAAATTTGTAATAATTAATATTTATGATACTAAATAAGCATTAATAATTTTTAGAAAATAAACGGAGGACAGTTCGGTTAATAACCCGACTGTAAAATACATTATATGAAATTGGCATATTATCCGGGGTGCAGTCTTAAAGGGACATCGTTTGAATATGAAGTGTCTTTATTAAAAGTATTGGAAGCCTTGAATATTGAAATACAGGAAATTCCCGATTGGAATTGCTGCGGAGCTTCTGCCGCCCATAATCTAAACCACAATTTATCCGTGGCTCTTCCCGCAAGAAATCTTGCAATTGCAGAAAATAGCGGTTTTGAAGAAGTGCTTGCTCCATGCGCTGCTTGTTCAAGCAGATTAAAAACTGCAAAGTATGAAATGGCTGCGGACAATATTTTAAAAAAGAGAATAACCGATTCTTTAGAAATGCCTTACAATAATTCCCTTAATATCTCAAATATGCTTGAATTTTTATTAAATATAGCAGGCAAAGAAAAGATAAAATCATTAGTAAAAAAACCTCTTTCGGGTCTTAAAGTTGCTTCATATTACGGATGTCTTTTAGTTAGACCACCTAAAGTTATGCAGTTTGACGATGCGGAAAAACCGGTTTCAATGGACGAATTAGTTGCATTAACAGATGCCGTGCCTGTGGATTATTCTTATAAAACAGAATGCTGCGGAGCAATTAACTCATTGTCAAAACCCGATGTCGTTATGGCTTTGACGGGAAAGATTCTATATGATATGAAAGAACACGGCGCCGATCTTGTAGTCGTAGCTTGTCCGCTATGCCATTCTAATCTTGATGTAAGACAGAGAGAAATAGAAAGAAAATATGCCGAAAAAATAGGTCTGCCGGTACTGTTTATAACAGAACTTTTAGGTCTTTCATTCGGTTTTTCTCCAAAAGAGCTTGCTATTGACGGACATATGGTAAATGCAGATAAAGTATTAGAAAAGATTTTGTAAAATAATAAATTAAATCCGATCGTTATTTATTTATATTGAGGTAAATATATTATGGCACGAATAGGTGTATTTGTTTGCTGGTGCGGTTCTAATATCGCAGGAACCGTAGATGTTAAAAGAGTTGCTGAAGAAGCGGCTAAAATTCCGGGTGTTGTTGAGGCTATTGATTACAAATATATGTGTTCAGACCCGGGGCAAAACGCTTTCAGAAATATGATTAAAGATAAAAATCTTACAGGAGTCGTGTTGGCTGCCTGCTCTCCGCATATGCATGAAAATACATTCAGAAAAGCGGCAATAAAAGAAGGTCTTAATCCTTATTTTGTTGAAATAGCAAATATTAGAGAACAAGTCTCGTGGGTTCATGAAGATAAAGGAAAAGCAACTGAAAAAGCCATAGATTTATTAAAAATGATGGTGGAAAAAGTAAAGAGAAATAAACCTATTGAGGATGTAAGGGTACCTCTCACAAAAAAAGCTCTTGTTATAGGCGGCGGCATTTCAGGTATACAGGCTGCTTTAGATATAGCAAACGGCGGAGTTGAAGTTATTCTGGTTGAAAAAGAGCCTTCTATCGGCGGGAAAATGATACAGCTTGATGAAACATTTCCTACTCTTGACTGTTCAAGTTGCATAATGACGCCTAAGATGGTTGAAGCGTATCAGCATCCTAATATAAAACTTTACACTTATTCAGAATTAGAAGATGTATCCGGCTATATAGGAAATTTCAATGTAAAAATAAGAAAAAAAGCAAGAAGCATCGTTGAGAAAGACTGTACAGGATGCGGAGATTGCTGGAATGTCTGCCCTATGCATAAAAATGTAAAAAGTGAATTTAACGTAAATTTATCGGAAAGAACAGCTATTTATGTTCCTTTTCCTCAGGCCGTTCCATTAATTCCGGTTATAGATAGAAGCGTGTGTTTGCATTATAAAAAGGGCGGTAAATGTCAAAAATGTTATGATGCTTGCGGACCAAAATGTATAAATTTTGATTTGCAGGATGAAATAATAGAAGAAAAAGTAGGCGCTATCGTTGCGGCTACAGGCTATGATCTGATGGAAAATTCTTTATACGGTGAATATGGTTACGGTCAATTTAAAGATGTAGTTTCAGGTTTGCAGTTTGAAAGGCTTTTATCTGCTTCAGGGCCTACAGAAGGCGTTATCAAAAGACCATCTGACGGTAAAACTCCTGAAACCATTGTTTTTATTCAATGCGTAGGCTCAAGAGATCCTGAAAAGGGCGTTCCTTATTGTTCCAAAGTTTGTTGTATGTATACTGCTAAGCATGCGAAATTATTTGCGCATAAAGTTCATGGATCTCAAAGTTATGTTTTTTATATAGATATTAGAGCTACAAGCAAAGGATATGAAGAATTTGTAAGAAGTACAATGGAAAATGACGGAGCTATATATTTAAGAGGCAGAGTTTCTAAAATATATGAGAACGACGGTAAGCTAATTGTCAAAGGCGCAGATACATTGTCGGGAAATCAGGTTGAAATTGCTGCCGATATGGTCGTTCTTGCAACAGGCGTTATTCCCAAAAAAGGTTCTGATAAAATGGCGCAAATGCTTGGTATCTCTTATGATAAATATGGTTTTTATACCGAGTCTCATCCTAAGCTTCGTCCTGCCGAATCTTCAACTGCAGGCATATATCTTGCAGGAATGGCTCAGGGACCGCGCGATATTCCTGAATCTGTTGTTTCAGGTTCTGCCGCTGCATCAAAAATACTCGGATTGTTTTCAAAGAGCGAGTATGAAGTTGAAGGAACGATTGCTTCTGTTAATAAGACGACTTGTGTCGGATGCTTTTATTGTCAGAGAGTTTGTGCTTATAGCGCAATAAGCAAAGAAGAAGTTAAAGATAGAAGCGGCAATGTTTTAAAGATTGTTGCAAATGTTAATTCAGGATTATGCACAGGATGCGGCGCATGCGTAAATGCATGTTTTTCTAAATCTATTGATGTAAGAGGATTTATGGACGAGCAGATTTTTGCAGAAATAAAATCTCTTGCCGTATAATATATATAAAATATATAAAAAATTGAAAGCGGAAATCTGCTGCAATCTAATATTTCTTAAAGCATTGCGGTAAATTTAAAAATATTTATAGGCAATTTTTAGCAATGTATTAATAAACATATATAATTGATTTAAATTATTAAATACACTTTGGAGCTAATTTAGATGGAAAATAACAATACCGAAAAAAATCAAAATTTTTCCGATAATTCAAACAATGGAATTACTGCACAAAATAAAGAACCCCGTATTATTGCTTTTGTCTGCAATTGGTGCACATACAACGGAGCTGATCTAGCAGGCACAAGCAGAATGAAATACGCCGATAATGTTAGAGTAATTAAACTTCCATGCACAGGCAGGATTGACCCGCTGTTTGTTATAGAGGCATTTAAAAAAGGCGCAAAAGGAGTATTGGTTTCGGGATGTCATCCCGGTGATTGCCATTATACCAGCGGTAATTACCATTCAAGAAGAAAATATACTGCATTCAGAGATTTATTAAATTATCTCGGAGTTGACATAAGTAGAGTAGAATTTTCATGGATAAGTGCTTCTGAAGGTAATAAATGGGTTTCGGTTATAAATGATTTTACAAATAAAATCAAATCATTGCCGAATAATAGCGATATATTTAGCAAAAAATAAAATTTATACTTTATAAGGATATATATTTTATGGAAAAAATGAATGAAAAGATTCAAAATATTGCAAAAGAGCTTTTAGAAAACAAAGAGGTAAATTTAATTATCGGTTTTACTAAAGGTTCTAATCCATTAAGGATGCGGTCAGTGTTTATTACTGACCCGAAAGATGTGTCTAAACTTTCTTTCAATTCTCACTGTGTTCAAGATTTAGCAGTATTCTTAAAAAAACCTGAAGTAAAAAAATTTGGAAAAATTGGAATTGTCGTAAAAGGCTGCGATGAAAAAGCTGTTAACACCTTAATTCAAGAATATCAACTTTCAAGAGACAATATAAAAATTATAGGTCTTGAATGTCACGGAGTTATCAAGCAAAATTTGGCTGATAAAGGAGAAAATTCTCTTAATCAATCTACTGTTTACGATAAATGTTTATCTTGCGAAGTTCATACGCCAGCATTGTATGATTATCTTGTTGAATCGGATGAGCAGGCTTTTGAAATTAACGATAATAGTATTAAACCTTATGCAAAAATAGAAGAGCTTGATTTAATGACCGCAGAAGAAAGAAACGGTTTTTGGCAGAACGAATTTGAAAAATGCATTAAATGTTATGCATGCAGGCAGGTATGTCCGTTATGCTATTGCACGAGATGTATCGTTGAAAAAAATACGCCTCAATGGATTGAAACTAATATTGAAGAAACAGGTAATGCGCAGTGGAATATGATAAGAGCCTACCATCTTTCAGGAAGATGTATTGGCTGCGGAGAATGTGAAAGAGCATGCCCAGTCAATATTCCTCTTATGCTTATAAATGAAAAAATGGCGAGAGATACTTTTGAGAAATTTGGCTATAAATCAGGTATTGATATAAATGCAAAACCTGTTTTCGGCACATTTGATATTAACGATTTCAACGACTTTATAAAATAATTAATAAAATAAATAATAGATAAAATAGATTTTACTTGATGGAGAAGATAATGGAAGAAAAATATTATGAAATTTCTTCGGAAAATATAAAAAAATTTGTAAATAACTTGATAGAGCAGCACAATGAAGTCATTGCGCCAAAAGATAAAGACGGCGACACATTTTACGATAAAATTAATAATTTTGACGATGCTGATTTAAATATTTTACTTCCTAAACTGTCTTTTAAAGAATATTTGCTTCCAAAAACGGAAACATTATTTGAATATTCTATTTCAGGCAGTAATATCAATATTTGTGATCCTTTAGAAAATATAGACGTTAATACGAATGCAAATAATAGCGGTAAAGCAGCTGACTGCGGCGACAATATCAGTCAAAAAAGAATAATATTCGGGTCTAGACCGTGCGATGCAGGTGCAGGTCCTATTATGGAAAAAGTTTTTAACTGGGATTACAAAGATGAATTTTTTAACGAAAGATTTAAAAATTTATATATAATATCTATTGCATGCGATAAACCCGATAATTATTGTTTTTGCACGGAAGTTCAATTATCTCCCGAAAGCTCTTTCGGCTCGGATATTTTGCTTAAAAAAGGCGGTAGCGGATATTACGCAAAGGTAATTACCGAAAAAGGAATGGAACTTATTAATTCAAATTCTGAAAATAGCAGTTTATTTAAAGAAATTTCAAAAGATAAATTTCCTGCAGATAAAGATTGGAAAGCTACGTTTGACATAAAAAAAACACAGAGTTTCCTTGATAAAAATTTCACAAGCAATTATTTTCAGGAAAAGTTTTTATCATGTATAGGTTGCGGTGTATGTACATATACTTGTCCTACTTGTCATTGTTTTGATATTCAGGATGAAGGAACGAATGAGAAAGGTAAAAGAATTAGAAATTGGGACTCCTGTCAGTTTGGAATATTTACATTGCATACATCAGGTCATAATCCTAGGGTAACGCAGGGTGACAGATACAGGCAAAGGCTGATGCATAAATTTAAAATATATAACGAAAAATTTAATAAATATTTATGTGTAGGATGCGGCAGATGTTCGAGGAATTGCCCTGAGGATATTGATTTAAAAGAAATAACCGCAGAATTGTCATTAATGGAAAGTTCTAATAAACCGGCTGAATAATAAACTGATTAAATAAACTGAATTAATTAATTAAATAAATAATAAAATATATTAAATAAACAATTAATTAATTCAAATTAACAAAAAATAGATAAATTAATAAAATAATTAATTAACTAAATAATAAAATATATAAATAATTAATTAATTAAATAATACTAAATATATAATATATATAATCATAATAAGGACTTGAAATGGAAAACATTTATTTGCCTAAATTAGCAGTTATTAAAGAAATAATTCAAGAAACGCCGGATACAAAAACAGTTCGGCTTACCGTTGACGGCGGCATTATTGATTATTTGCCGGGACAATTCGGAGAATTTTCTTGTATAGGAGAGGGAGAATCTACATTCGGTTTTGCTTCATCGCCCTTAAGAAAAGACTCTTTTGAGTTTAGCTTCAGGACAGCCGGACGAGCAACTACAGGCATTAACGGTTTAAATGTCGGCGATAATATTGGATTTAGAGGACCTTACGGAAATTTTTTTAATACCGATAAAATGAAAGGCAAGGATATAATATTTATAGGGGGCGGTATAGGAATGGCTCCTGTTAAATCAATTCTTGAATACTGCATAGATGAAAGAAATAACTACGGCAAAATAACAGTATTATACGGCGCGAAAACCGTTATGGATTTAATGTATAAAAAAGGAATTGAGGAATGGAAAGCTTCGCCTAATACCGATGTAGTAATTACGGTAGATCCGGGTGGAGAAACACCTGACTGGAAAGGCAGAGTGGGTTTTGTCCCAACTATACTTGAAGAGTTGCCTGTTAAAGGAAATAACGCAATAGCGGTAGTCTGCGGTCCTCCGATTATGATAAAATTTGTTTTAAAATCTTTAGAAAAAATGGGGTTTAACAAAGAAGATATTATAACGACTCTTGAAAACAGAATGAAATGCGGACTTGGAAAATGCGGCAGATGCAATATAGGCAGCGTTTATGTTTGTAAAGAAGGTCCTGTTTTTACCGCAAAAGACCTCGAATCTTTGCCTAACGATTTCTAAAAGTTTAAATAATATTTTAATATATTTTGATTCCCGTCTGTTTTTTATAAAAAGACGGGAATTTTTTTTTATTTAAAGGCGTTATATTAACCTTGATACTGTGTTAGAAAATATAGATATTTTATATATAATATATTCCCGCAATTATTTATCGTTAGAACTTATAACTTATAAATAATTTATATTGAAAATTAAGGATTTAATTTATTTGCAAATTATTTTTTATATAAGTATAATATTTATAAAATATTCTAATGATTTATACAAAGCAAACTATCTAACCCAAAACAAATTAGATTAAATTAAACTAATAAATTAAATTAAATTAATAAACTAAATCAAACTAATAAATTAAACTAAATTGAATTAATAAACTAAATCAAACTAATAAATTAAACTAAACTAAATTAAAATTTAATAGAATAAAAATATGAGACTACTTCTTATTCATGCCGATAATTTCAGCTATGGTCTGACAGGAAAAACCCCGATGGCTGAAAAAATTAATACAGATGTTCATGAAAGTAATTCTTTTAACGAAGCGTTAGTAGTTTTCTCTACTATTGAAAGTTTAGATGCTGAAAAACCTGATGAAATTATATACTCAGCTTTTCTTGAAATTAAGAAACTATATGATGAGTTAAAACCTCAGGTTATCATAATATATCCGTATGCACATTTATCTAATGATTTAGGAAGACCGTCGGATGCCGTTAAAATTTTAGATGAGCTTAAAAATAAACTTGAAAATGAATTGCCTGATGTGCGCATAGAAAGGGCTCCTTTCGGATGGTATAAAAGTTTTTCAATTGCATGCAAAGGTCATCCGTTAAGCGAATCTTCAAGGCATATAATATCTTCATCGGAAAATAAAATAGATAATAAAGATATTAAACAAGCAAAATCTAAAAACAGAGAAGATATTGCAAAGGAAGTTGAAAGTAATTTTTTTATTTTAAATCCTGACGGCAGCGAAATATTAATTGATATTAACGATAAAAAAATTTTAGACAGCGAAGTGTTACATAATTACTCTTCTTTAAAAAAATTTATAGCATTTGAAGAATTTAAAGTAAAAGAAGGCGTTGAACCTCCTTCTGTCGAGGCAATGCGACGTCTTGAAATAGCGGACCATGAAGAAAATTCAGATTCAGGACATTTAAGACTTTATCCAAAAGGAACATTGCTGTATAAACTTATTTCAGATTGGGCTGAAGAGGTTGCATTAGTTAAGCTTAAGTGTATGGAGATAGAAACGCCATTGATATATAACTGGAATAAGCCGGATATAAAAGGACAGGGAGAGTCTTTTCATGAAAGACATTACACTGTAATGGTGCCCGATGAAAAGATGAAAGACGATTCATCTGTTCCGGACGGTTTTGACAGGACAAAAGAGTTTGTGCTTAGATTTGCGGGTGATTTCGGTTTATTTTCTATGCTGAAAGATGCAAAGATAAGTTATAAGCAGCTGCCTTTAAGATTTTACGAATATTCAAAAAGTTTTAGATATGAAAGAAGCGGCGAATTATCAGGATTAAGAAGACTGAGAGCCTTTACAATGCCAGACATTCACAGTTTTTGTATTAACATTGAAGAGGGATTCAATGAATATCAGGAGCTTTACAGACAATATTCGGACTTAGCCGACGCTATTAATATTGAATATGCTGTAGTGTTCAGAATAGTTCAGGAATACTACGATAAATATAAAGACAAATTAGTCAGTCTTTTAAAATATTCAAAAAAACCTGCTTTAATTGAAACTTTATCTAAAATGAAGCATTATTGGGCATTAAAACATGAATTTCAAGGCATAGATTCTATAGGCAGCTCATGCCAGTTATCTACGGTTCAGCTTGATGTCGCAGATGCGGAAAGATATGGCATTAATTTTGTAAATGAAAAAGGCGAAAAAGAAGGCTGTATAATTTGCCATTCTTCCGTTGGGACCATTGAACGCTGGATGTATTTGCTATTAGAAGAAGCTCTTAAAAAAGATATCCCAGTTTTACCCCTATGGTTAAGCGTTACTCAGGTTAGAATTATTCCTGTTTCGGAAAAATATATAGAGTATAGCATAGAGTTAATGAAAAATATTTCTTCTTTTAAAATAAGAGCAGATATTGACGACAGAACTTTTAGCATGGGTAAGAAAATTATGTATGCTGAAGAGGAATGGGTTCCGTATATTTTAGTCGTAGGCGAGAAAGAAAAAACCTCAAATTTATTATCCGTAAGAAACAGATATCAAGATAGAAAAACTATAAATATGACTAAAGATTCGCTTATTAAAGAAATCTTAGATAAGACAAAAGATTTGCCTTTCAGAAATCTTAATGTTGCAGATACGCTGTCAAAAAGACCGATATTTGTCGGATAGTAATTTATGAAAATTATTATCTAAGGTTTTCTAATGTATTTGAGATATATAGATATAGATAACCCTTGATTTCATATTTCATATTTTATAGATGTTCAATTTTACTATTCGCAAAAAAGCATTATAATTATTTTAAATTATTATAAATTAATATAAAATTTTATCAATTATTATAAATTAATATAAAATTTTATCAATTATTATAAATTAATATAAAATTTTATCAATTATTTTATTATTTATTAATAAATAATAAAATAATAACGATAACAATCCGGAGGTTATAATAGTGGAAGAGAATGCAGGAAATACAGAGAATACAGAAAATGCTAATTTAGCGCAAGTTCAAGATTTGTTGTTAATTGAAGAAATTTCTTCAATTAAAAGAAAAGTAAAAATAAAAATAGATGCAGAAAAAGTTAACAGTCTTCTTGAAAAAAAATTAAAAGAAACCGCAAAAAAGGCTACTATAAAAGGTTTTAGACCAGGGAAAGCCCCAATTTTAGTCATTAAAAAATTTTATGAAGCCGAGCTTTTAGAAGAAGTTAAAATGGATATTTTAAATGATGATTTTAAGAAATTAATAAGCGATAAAAATATTATGCTTGCAGGAAATCCTTCAGTTAACAAAGAATTATCGGACGATACTTATGAAATAGGATTTGAAGTTTTGCCAAATATTTCAAGCGTTAATTTAGATTTAAAAATTAAAGAAATTAAAAAAAGAGAAATTACCGACAAAGTTTTAGAAGATGAAATTAATTTTTTGCTTGAAAGAATGGCAGAACCTGTCAAATTAAATCCTGATGAAACTATTAACGATAAAGACCGGTATTTTGTAAATATTGATTATGTTACGGTAGATTCCGAAAATAATACGGTAGACAGCGCCAAAGATTATTCTTTAAGCATTAATTCCGGCGCTGCGGATAAAGATTTAGAGTCTTCATTTACAGGGAAAAAGATAGATGACGGTTTTGAATTTATAGATACAGAAAAAGGCGTTACGATAAAAGGAATAATTAAGAATATTGAAAAGAAAGTTCTGCCTGCTTTAGATGATAACATACTTAAGAATTTTGGGGATTTTGAAAATATAGACGATTTTAAGAAAAAATTAAAGGAAGAGATTGAAAATTATGAAGAAAAAAAACAAAAGCAGGCGCTCAAAGAAGCAATAACCCAAGAGTTAATTAAAAATAACCCTATAGAGATACCTGAAAGCATGATAGAAGAGGATGCGAAGGCGAGATTTGATAATTTAATGAAAGACGAAAAATATAAAAATGCCAATGATAACGATAAGCAAAAAAAAGACATATTTAATATACTTAAAGTTATGGCAAAAAAAGATATTATTTCTTTTCTTTTAATAGAAAATATAGCAAAACTTGAAAAAATTAAGGTTGACGATAAAGATATAGAAAACTTTTACCTTCAGACATCTAAAGAATCAGGGTTAGAATTTGAGGAAGTCAAAAAATTATATGCAAATGACAAAGATAATTATGAAAATCTAAAAAATCATATGCTTGAAGAAAAGATATTTGATTTTATTATTGCAAATAAATTATCTTATGTATAAGATATAGATATATTAATATATTATATACAGTATAAATATAATATGTTTGTTTGGTATAAAATTCTTTTTTTATTAAAGTAAAAGTATAGGATTATATAGATATATTATATATAATATATCTATATAATATAATTTGTATAATTTAAAAAAAATTAATCAGGAGATAAAAGGCATGTCATTGATTCCAATGGTTGTTGAACAGACACACAGGGGCGAAAGGGCTTATGATATATATTCACGATTATTAAAAGACAGGATTATTTTTATAGGCGAAGCAATTGACGATACATTTGCAAATCTTATAATAGCCCAGCTTTTATTTTTAGAATCCGAAGATCCTGAAAAAGATATAAGTATTTATATTAATTCACCGGGCGGCGTTATAACTTCAGGACTTGCTATATACGATACTATGCAATATATCAGACCTGATGTTTCAACTCTTTGCATGGGACAAGCCGCAAGTATGGGGGCAGTATTGCTTGCTGCGGGAACAAAAGGGAAAAGATTTGCTTTACCTCATGCAAGAATAATGATACATCAGCCTTCAGGAGGATTTCAGGGGCAGGCTACCGATATTGATATACAGGCGCGTGAAATTTTAAGAATGAGAGAAGAATTAAACTCTATTCTGTCTTTTCATACTTCGCAGTCTATTGAAAAAATTAAGGAAGATGCCGAAAGAGATTTCTATATGAGCGGTACGCAGAGCGTGGAATACGGCATTATAGATAAAGTTGTCGAAAAAAAGGATATAAATAAGGATAAAATTAAAGAAATAAATAGCAAAGATAAAAAATAAAGAGGTAATTAAAATGGCTAAAAAAAATAGTAACGATGATAGCAGCGGGAGAGAATTATACTGTTCTTTTTGCGGAAAATCGCAGGACGAGGTTAAAAAACTTATAGCGGGTCCATCGGTTTATATATGCGATGAATGCATTGAATTATGCAATGATATTATTTCTGAAGAAATTCATGAACCTGCTGAAGTTAAATCAAAAGATAAAGAACGGATTTATAAGCCAGTTGAAATTAAAGATTTTTTAGACCAGTATGTGATAGGGCAGGAAAGAGCCAAGAAGATACTTTCGGTCGCCGTATATAATCATTATAAAAGAATTGAATATAATGATGCATTGAAAAAAAATAAAGGCTTAAAAGAGCCAAAAGATAAAAATCCGCTTCAAGATGTTGAAATGCAAAAAAGCAATATTTTGTTAATAGGTCCCACCGGAAGCGGTAAAACATTATTAGCCGAAACTCTCGCAAGAATGTTTGAACTCCCCTTTGCGATTGCCGATGCAACAAGTTTAACTGAAGCAGGTTATGTAGGCGAAGATGTAGAAAGCATTATTTTATCGCTTCTTCAGAATGCCGATTATGATGTTGAAAGAGCTCAAAAAGGCATAATATATATAGATGAAATTGATAAAATAGCAAAAAAATCCGATAATGTTTCTATTACAAGAGACGTCTCAGGAGAAGGTGTTCAGCAGGCTCTTTTAAAAATTATAGAAGGCACAATTGCCAATGTGCCGCCAAAAGGCGGAAGAAAACATCCGCATCAGGAATTTTTAAGAATAGACACAAGTAATATTCTTTTTATATGCGGAGGAGCTTTTACGGGTCTTGATAAGATAATTGAAAAAAGAATGAATTCACAGCCTATAGGATTTACAGTAAGCGCAAAAAGAGAAAAACAAACATATTCTTATGATATTATTAAGAAAGTTGAAGCAAGAGATTTACTAAGATTCGGTCTTATACCTGAATTTATCGGCAGACTTCCGGTTATAGCCGCATTAGAAGAACTTGACGAAAAAGCGCTTGTAGAAATTTTAACAAAACCTAAGAATGCTTTAATAAAACAGTATCAAAAACTCTTTGATATGGAAAGTGTTAAGCTTAAATTTACGGATTCAGCTATTAAAGAAATTACTAAACAGGCGATCACTCACGGCTCAGGAGCAAGAGGTTTAAGGTCTATTCTTGAGTCTATTATGCTTGATGTCATGTATGAAATACCGACCGATTCTTCTATTAAAGAATGTGTCATTAATGACGATGTAATATTAAATAATTCAATGCCGATTATTCTTTATGAAAAAGATATGGATTCAGATAGTAAAGCAGGGAGTGGCTCTAAATAAAGGTAATTCTAACTAATATTATTATTATTTAAATAATAATAATATTTAAATAATAATAATAAGTTAAACGAATAATATTTATATAGTATAAAAAAAAATTTTATAAAATAAAGATTTTTATTGACATATTTAGAATAAACATATATATATTAAATATATTTATTAAAGTGCCGATGTTAAAGTATCTAAAAGAAAAACTATTTTACTTTAATAATTCAGTAATTTTAATAATGCAGTAAAATTAAATAAATCATTTTTTTATTACGAAGGAGGAATTTTATGACAAAAGCTGAGTTGGTAGACGCAATTGCAAAGTCATCTAAACTTACAAAAGCTGACAGCGAAAAGGCATTAAATGCAACAGTTGAATCGGTTGTAGCCGCACTTAAAAAAGGCGACAGCGTTAGATTAGTCGGATTTGGAACTTTTGAAGTTGTTAAACGCGCAGCAAGAAAGGGCAGAAATCCTCAGACAGGCAAAGAAATTCAGATTAAAGCATCTAAATCGCCTAAGTTTAAGCCCGGCAAGACTTTTAAAGAAGCCGTCAATACGGGAAAATAAACTGAATTATAATTTTATGTGCAGATAATTTCTGATATTAATTTTATTTTTTAGTTTTTTTGGTGTAGATTCTTTAATAAACTTTAATAAAATAGTTTAAATTTATGATTAATAAGTTATAATTAAGCCCCCCTAATTCTTTTTTAAAAAGGTTTTTTTCAAAAAGAAAGGGGGTTTGTTTTATTGTTTTATAATATTTTATTTTATATTGCAACGAATTAAATAAGGGGTTTGTTTTACTGTTTTATAATATTTCATTTTATATTGCAACGAATTAAATAAGGGGTTTGTTTTACTGTTTTATAATATTTCATTTTATATTGCAACGAATTAAATAAAATGTTAAACTAATTAAGCTAAAAAATTTATGTATATTCCTTAACGGGCGGATAGCTCAGCCGGTTAGAGCATCGGCTTTACAAGCCGAGGGTCGCAGGTTCGAACCCTGCTCCGCCTACCACACAAAGACGCAGTAAATAAGCACTTTCCTTAATTCTTCCATAGAAACTGTCAATAGTATTTCAATGCCAAGTAATTCTGGATGACCGCTTCGCTCTCGTTATACACTAGAGCGAAGCGGTCATCCAGAAAATAAATTTCTATGGAAGGATTAAGGAATAAATTTTATTATTATAACTTTTATGTTATAATAATTTATGGAATGGTTAGTCGAATTATATCGCGATAAAAACGGCAGGGAACCTGTAGCCGAGTTTTTAGATTCCCTGCCCGAAAAGGCAAGGCCAAAACCGTTAGGCTATTAAGTCTCTTAACTCAATACGGTGTGCTCTTAAAGGAACCATATACGAAACAGATAAAAGGTAAAATAAGGGAATTAAGAATTTCCGAACATACCGCCGAAGTAAGAGTGCTATATTTCACATTTACGAATAAAAAATTCATACTGCTTCACGGCTTTATCAAGAAGAACGGGAAAACTCCGGTAAGGGAAATCGATGTCGCGGTAAAAAGGATGAACGATTTTATTGAATGCTCTGGAGGAAAAGATGAAAAATAGAACCTTAAAAAACTACATAGACGAACAGATGAAAGACCCTGGCTTTAAAACGGCTTGGCATGAACTCGATACCGAATTTGAGCTTATGGAAAGCATGATTAAAGCAAGAAAAAAAGCTGAACTTACCCCGCTTATAACTGTTGTGAATCAGTGAATTATTTATATTTATATATTATATATATAGTATATATCTATATTTAAAGTATATTAAATAGTTCACAAATGTATGTGAATTATTGTGAATTATTTAAAAAATGACATTAAATCCCTTATAGATACTATATTTTGTGTTGTGAAAGATTTAATTTTAATTAAAAAAAGCGGACAGCCAAAAAGAAAAATCCAAACCTTTTCTTTTGGCCGTCTAATTGGGTTTTTTCGGAAGTTGCAGGGCTATACCTAAAATGGAATTAGTTCCAAATTTGGTAATCCAATTTTATATTGTGCATCAATCTTTAATTCAGGCGTTTTAAAATCATTAGGCTTTCTCTTGGCTATCTTGCTAATTTCTAATTTGCCGTTATTAATCCTTCTTGAGTCTATCGGCACAGGTCTTGGAATATTTATCGTTATGGATATTACAAGGCTCGGTTCGTATGCTATGGGCGATATTTTAACCGCAGGAGCGATAGGCGCTTATGTCGGTATAGAAAATATTGTTATTATTTCAATACTTGCTATAATATTAGGTAAGATAATAACTTATTTTGCCGCACGGTTGGACGGTATTTGCGATAAAAGTAAGGTAAAAGAATTTAATATGGCTTTTGTGCCTGTATTGTTTTTGGCAACGGTGGGCGGGTGATTATTTAAATCTCGGACGCAGTTATATATTCGTAAAAAAATATTCTACTGCCAAAAAATACATTCTTAAAAGCATTTCAATGGAGAAAAAAATCGGCAATAAAAAGTGGATTGGTGACGGATTTGATTATCTCGGCAGACTTTATAGGAACGAAAAAGACAATAAAAAAGCTCTTTTATATTACGGCAGAGCCTACGATATGTTTAAAATCAGCGGAGATACTTCCGGTATGCGGGATTGTCTTTTTATGATAAATAAAATTAAAAATAAAAACTAAAATGAGGTGATATGACTATGATTAAAGATAAACTTAAGGAAAACAAAAAATTATTATGGATATTCAAAAAACATTAGAAAAATACGATAAAAAAGATTTAAGCGAAAAAGAAGCTAAATCTTTCAAAAAAGATTTAATGCTGATCCCTCACTTTAATATTTCAAAGAAAAAATTAAATAAATCTGTTAAAATAATTAAAAAATAAATTATAATAAAAATGAGTAAAGAATATATAGCTAATAGAATAATAACTGTAATTAAAGAGGATCTTAATAATGGAGATATATTAGACGGCATATATCATTCTTTGGCTTATGATTTTTATTATAATTTTAAATATGACACTTATTTGATAGACGCAGGTTATGATATATCGGAATATCCTAAGGATACTAAACAACATTTTAAATTAGAAGACTACAAAACAGTCGGTGATTTTCTTAAAGAATATACAGGCAATACCGTCGCAACATATATAAGCGGAAACGGAATATCAGCAGAAACATACGAAGATGATATAGAAGAACAGTTAGATAATGCTATATCTCATATTATTAATGATATTTTTGCCGAGTATAAAATTAATAAAGAAGAAGAAGATAGTGTTAGAGATGATATTTATGATAAATTAATTGAGAATAATCTATCTGGCATTGCAATTTTAGAAACAATAGTAAAGACGTCTTCTTTTAAAGATATGATATTAAAACACAAAGATATAGCCGATAATATTTATAAAACAAGATTAGATGAGGAATCTGAAAAAGAAGAAATAATAATAAATAACAATAAAATATCTCAATCTATTTGTAATGATTTTTTATTATTTAAAGATAAGACAGAAAAGTTTACAAGCGAAGATATTGCTGATTTAAAAATGATAATAAAAAGTCTTAAACTAAAATTCGGAGAAAAAAATATAAAAATATTTATAGAATCAGATTATTTTAAAAAAAATGTAAGCAATTCTTTGTTTGATAGATTTCAATTAATAGTTAGGACATTATAAAAAACAATAAAATTAACACCCTGCAAAGTCTTATATAATAAGGCTTTACAGACAACACGCCTTAAAACGCATTACAGAGCGTTTAAACGGCTTATTTAAAAAGGTAATAGAAAAACCATTAACAGTATAATTAAAGGCTTCTGTTTTTAACGGGATAAAGGGGAAATAACAAAATAAAACATAAGTGAGATTAATTATGAAAAATATATTAAAAATATCCATAATTGCTTTTATCGTCTTTTCTGCAAATATAGTTTATCAATTGAAAAAGTGAAATCCTTTCCCGGGTTATGTTCTTGTCCCCCCCGCTCCTGCCGTTTTGATAATCTGCTCGCCTGCAGCATTCTGCCCCGCCTGAAGTTGAGTAAACTTTGGAGACAATAAATCCCATTGACGTTGAAGAGAAGGAAAATTAATCCCATTAGGAATTATCCTCTTTTTTTTTGTTCTTGTGGCACTATCAGGATGAGGAAGATGTGAAATTATCTTTTAATATCTTTACTTTTATTTAGCCGGTTGTTTAAGTCTTTAGTAAAAGCGTCTTCCTCGTCTGGAGTCTGTTTTTGCTCAAGCAGATTTATCTTTGCTATTACAAATGATTTAACTTTTTTTGCGATTAATATTGCTTCTTTTGTTTCTGTAACGGAAGGCATTTGAAAATCGTTATATTCGTCATAATCATTAGGATATCTGCTCCCTACGGCATATTCCGTCAATTTGCCAACGCCCAAATTTGATAATTCTTCAAATTCCGGATTTATTTTAGAACATTCTTTAATAATTTTATCAATATCATGAATCTGGAACTTTTGAATTTCTTGGTCATTGTAGATTAAAAAGGCTTTCAGCATTTTTTCAACGGCTTGCTGAGCATGAAAACAAATTATGTCTTTTGGCAGGTCATTATGTTTTAATACTTCCATATCATGATTAGCTTTATTTAACCACCCTTTAACTGTATTTATATTAACCAAGTTTTACTCCGTCCTTTAATACATAATAGCTTATAAGACCTTTGTCGCCTTTTTCTTGTAATAATTTTTTATGCGATTTAACAATAATATCGCTTGCTATAAAATCTGAAAGCCTTTTTCTAATATTTGACGTTAATGCTATTTTTTCGCTGCGGGAAAATTCTTTATCTATTACGACAAAAAAATCCCAATCACTATATTCTTTATAGTCCCCTCTCGCTCTGGAGCCGAAAAGATAAATAGCTTCTGCTTTATAGCCGGCGTTTTCGGCTTCAGAGCTAATTATATTTTTTGCTGTATTTAGTATGTTTATATCTTGAACTCTAAACATAAACTTAGACCTTATTTAATATAATATCTTTCATTTTAATTTTTATATTATTTATTATAGCATATAATTTAATATAAAAAAATTATAGGAAAAGTGATAATGGTGGTAAGAATGAGGGAGATGTGAGGAATTATATATTATCTTTTTCTGTGGATGTGAATCAAGTAATTTTTACTCCGCATGTGCTGCAAAATTTGCTATTTTTCGGTAAAACGGCACTTCCATTAATTTATGGGCGGGACTACTGCCGTCCCCCGAAGTTCTTGCGCAATATAATTAAGTCGACCTTAGCTTTTATGGATATAATATAATATAAGTCTAATTATTTTATTATTTCCAATATAAAAATATGGTATAATAACTTTTATAATAAATTCAATCTTTAGGTATGATTAATTATGAACAAAGATTACGTATTACGCGAAATTGATAAATTACCGGAGGATCTCCTTCCAGAAGTTTTTGATTTTATAAAGTTTTTAGAAAATAGGCAAAATCGAGAAAATATTTCTTTAGCTTCGCAGATTCTTTCCGAAAAAGCGTTTAAAAAAATATGGGATAACGAAGAAGACGCTTGTTATGATAACTTATAATAAAAGAGATATTGTTCTTGTCCCCTTCCCGTTTAGTGATCAGACCTTTATTAAAAAACGTCCTGCCGTAGTTATAAGCTCTAATGATTATAATAATTATTCTTTTGATATTATAATCATGGCTGTTACAAGTAATATTGAAGCATATTCTAAAATTGGAGAATGTCTTATAAATAATTATAAGGAAGCAGGTCTATTAAAACCCTCATCTATAAAACCTGCAATATCGACTATAAATAAGTCGTTAATATTGAGAAAATTAGGCACTTTATCCTTAAAAGATATTAACTTGATGGAAAAAATATTAAGGGAACTATTAGGCTTATAAATAAAAAAGGTAGATTTATTCTCAGGCGGCCAAAAAGAAAAGGTTCTCTCTTTTTAGCTTAAATCACGGATTATAAAACGCTCAAATTTGTGTTTTAAGGCTCGGAAAGAATAGGGTAAATATAAAACTATTAGAAGTTTGTTATCTACATATATAATCTATATGTTATTTTATGTTATTTTTGGAATTTGACTTTATTAAAATAATATATTATTATTTTAATATAACTCGGTTTTAATTTTTAAATAACATTTTTGATTTTTTTTGACAAAATTTAAAATTAATATTATAAATAAATTAAGAAAAATCAGAGATATTATAATGATATTAAAAAAGGGGTTTTAAAAATGAGTGATAATTTTTTAGAGCGTGAATTGAATAGATATAAAGAAAATCTACAAATCCTTCTTGCTAATGAGGGGCGTTTTGTCTTAATCAAAGGCGATGAAAATTTTGAATATTTTGACACTTACGATGATGCCTTGAAAGCAGGATATGAGAAATATGGCATTAATCCATTTCTTGTTCATAAGATTAGCCGTGTTGAATCAATTGTTAATTTTACAAGAAGCTTAAGAATTCCGTCATGCCAAGTGTAAATCTTGGAATAGATAGAACATTAGGGCCAATTTTACAGGCTTATATATTGCCGACTAAGTACCGCATAGATGCATTAATAAAAGCAAAACTTCCGGTTCCGGCAGCGGAACTAGGAACTTTTTTGCTGGATACGGGTGCCAGTCAGACTTGCGTTGACCCTTTAATTATTAGTAAACTTGGGCTTACGCCGACTGATTTTATTTCAATTCAAACTCCGTCAACAAACGGGGTTCCGGCTCAATGCGGAACATACGACATAGGAATAATTATAGGACCGACTATCGCACCGTCGGAGGTTTTAAATCCAATATTGAATATGTCTTATTATTGCACATTAAATGTAGTAGAGGCCAGCTTATCTCATCAAGGAATATCCGGATTAATAGGCAGGGATATACTCGAGCAATGCATATTGTTTTATAATGGTAGAGTAGGAGGGTTCACACTTTCTTGGTAATGTGTGAATAATTCACAAGATAGTTCACAAATCCTTACCCCCATCAAACCCTTATAATATCTATATCTAAAAGAACGTAAAAAAATAATTCACGAATAGTTCGCAAGCATTTTTAGCCTTTAACCACATATAAATAAAGGCATTGCGGCGAATAGTTCACAAATTCACAAAAATTTTACATATATATCTTGATAAATTTTAAATTAGTAATCAGTTTACTATTCGGTTTTTTGCAGTATAATTAAATTATTTAAAAAAATGTGGGCGGAATGTATGTCTTATAAAAAAATAGCTGCAGAATTATCTCTTCGTCATCGTCGGCATTTTTCCGTCAGTTTAGTTTTTCAATGTTATAAGCATAATATAGATTGTTTGTTTGAAAATAAAAAAAATAATTGACTAACTGTCAAATATAATATATACTAAAAAATATATATTTATTAAGTATATTGTAAGAACGGGGGAGAATGAAAACCGCAAAACTATTCCAAAACGGCAAAAGTCAGGCTGTAAGACTATTAAAAGAATTTAGATTCGAAACCAGCGAAGTGTATATAAAAAAGGTTGGCAGAAGCGTTATTTTGACGCCAAAGGATGATTACTGGGATTCTCTTTTTGAAAGTGTCGATAAATTCAGCAAAGATTTTATGGTGGAAAGAAACCAGCCTGAAATGCAGAAAAGAGTGGCTTTATAATGAAGGCGAAGTATATGCTTGATACAAATATTTGTATCTATATCATTAAAAACAAGCCATTAGGGGTTAAAGAAAAACTTTCTTTAATAGTGCCGGAAGATATATGCCTTTCTTCGATAACGGTTTCAGAGTTATTCTACGGCGTGGAGAAAAGCCAATATCCTCAAAAAAACAGAGAGGCGTTGGAGGATTTTTTAATTAATTTCAATATAATGGATTACGGCTATGAAGCTTCGGAATCGTACGGGAAAATAAGGGCTCATCTGGAAAAAACAGGAGATATCATCGGCGCCATGGATTTGATGATAGCTGCACATGCCTTAAGCCTGAAGACTATTTTAGTAACAAACAATATGAAAGAATTTAAAAAAATCGAAGGCCTAAAAATCGAAAATTGGTATTTATACTAAGTACTATAAATAGAGATAATAATTGCCGAAGAAACAGAAAAAGATTGATTTAGGATTTATTCAATTATAAAATAATAAAGTGGATAGATTGGATTATTTAGGGAGGTTGTTATGAATAAAAAATGGCAATTGCAAGAAGCAAAAAATAGATTCAGCAATCTGGTTGAGATTGCAAAAAACGAGGGTCCTCAGCTTATTACTAAAAACGGGAAGGATGCTGTCGTAATTTTATCCGCAGATGAGTACAAAAAATTAATAAAACCAAAAATCAATCTGGTAGAATTTATTCAGCAATCTCCGCTTAAAGGCCTGAACCTCCCCATGTCTAAAGACAGGGGGTTCTGTCCGTGATTAATACAAATCTTTCAGGCTCTCGCAATAAAAGAATCTTTATTGTTACAACATCCTAAACCTCTTTGCATTACAACCGAACTTT
>SGBB01000018.1 GCA_004195025.1 Candidatus Acidulidesulfobacter diazotrophicus
CTATGAATTTTGCAGAGGTGAAACTTGAAGAAGAAAAATTCTATATTAAGACTAAAGTTAATGAATTATCCAATAAAATACTAAAAGTATTATCTATAAAACCGCTTAAAAATATAATTCCCGTTCATGAAGCCTTGCTATAAATAATCTTATCCTAATTAATCAATTTATTATAAGTTAAGAAAATGTAGTAGGAAGATTGCACTTTTTTAAAATATAAATATTGTATTTTAGCGGCTTTGAGCTGTATGAGGTGTCAAAGTCAGGAAAAAGAATTAAATGAATACTTATCGCCGTATGACGCGATTAGCTTTTCTTAAATTGATTTTTTAAAATTTGACCAGTATAATAATAACTATGAATGAAATGAATAAAATTGAAGATTCTTGTGATAATCATAATAGTCATGCTTCAAATTGCCTGATTTGCGGAAACAAGCTTCAATATTTGCAATCTTCCAAAGAATTGACGTGTTTTTACTGCGGAAAAAAGGAAAAATCAAATATAGTCTGCGCAAATAATGAATCGCATTATGTTTGCGATGACTGTCACAATATTTCTTCCATTAATTATATTAAAGAATATGTCATGGGCACTGCTGCCGAAAATCCTTTTGAAATTGTATTTTCTATATTAGAAAATAAAGATATTCCTATGCTCGGATGTCATCATTGCTATATTTTGACAGGCGCTATTCTTGCAAGTTTGAAAAATAAGAAACTCTTTAATATAAAAAATGAAGATATAGAAGAGGCTTTTTTCAGATTATCTAAACAGGCTGTCGGCGGATATTGCGGATTAAGCGGAGTATGCGGAATTGTCCCTGCTTGCGGGGTAATTTATTCTATTTTAACAGGGGCGGTCTGCGGTAAAGACATAGAGCAAAAAATTACCATGGGTTTAACCTCTGCCGTTTCAAATGCCGTTTATGAACTTACGGGACCTTCATGCTGCAAAGCGTATATGTTTAATGCCCTTGAAATTATTATTTCGGGTATTTATCAAGATTTTGGAGAAGCGCTTGCCGTTAAAGATTTTGAAATCAAATGCGGTTTTGTCGAATTACATCCTCACGGATGCAGAAAAGGAAAATGTCCTTATTACGCAGGCGTAATATTCAATGTTTACAACAATAACAATCAAGCTGTTTGCATACCTGCAGCCGCGACGGAAAACTGGAATACGTCGGTTTCCTCAGCTTCCTTAAATTTATCTGCTTCGTCTTCATCCGTTTCATCTGCCGCCATAACAAATGTCAGCGCATGTGATGCCGGCGTACAGTCTGCTGAATATAATAATAAAATGAATACAATAAAATATACTTTTGGCGAAAATAAGGTAAAAGCCGATAGCGCGCCGTGCTGAAACTCTAAAGCCTGAGTTCAGGTAATTTAAAAAATCAAAAAATAATAATTTAAGTTGAAAAATTGCTTAAAATTAAAATTGCGGAATTCAAAATTTGATTAAATCTAAATCTAAATCTAAATCTAAATCTAAATATTTAATAATTCATTAAAATAATACCTATAAGTTTATAATATAAAATATTCACGCAGCTTATGAGACTAAAACAGCAAGAATTAGATATAATTAAACAGAGCGCAATAAAATTTTTTGGAGATAGTTCTCATATATATATATTCGGGTCAAGAGTTGACGATGCAAAAAAAGGGGGAGATATAGATATTTTTATTGAAACAAATAAAAACGAAAATATTTTAGAATCTAAAATAAAATTTCTTGTTGAACTTGAAAAAAAATTAGGTGAGCAAAAAATAGATTTAATTGTTAAGAACATAAATTCTGATAAAAATTTACCCGTATATGATATTGCTAAGCATCAAGGAGTGCGTTTATGACCGAAAATAAATATAAAGACAATGATAAATATATTATTAATAAATACAATATAGAGCAAATGAGATTACGCAGTGCAATTAGCGAATGCGAAAAACATATTCTAAAAATAAATCATGCTATATCCAGAATGGAAAGTTTTATGCCTTTAACCCAAGATAAATTAAATTCATTATCGGAAGACGACAAAGAACATATAGATCAATTGATTTTTAGATATTCTAAATTACAGGAAGTAATGGGGGAAAAACTTTTTCCTTCCGTATTAATAAATCTTAACCCAACTTCACCATAATTACCGGCAACCTGTTGATATTGCTGTATTTATGGGGGCAACAAAAATGTCTATGGGGACTACAAAATAAAAAATAAAATGTATTAATATTAATGGGTTATAATTTTAGAATAATAAAAATGGTGAAGTTGGGTTAAAGAAGATATAGAAAAAAAACCTTTCAGAGATATACTTAACAGGCTTGAAAAATTAGAAATCATTGAAAATGCAGATGTCTGGATTGAATTAAGAAAAGGCAGAAATATTTTATCACATGAATACTCTTCAGAAAATAATGAATTATCAAATAATATAAATGAAATATTCTATAAAAATATCCCAAATATATTTTCTATTTATCATAAAATTTTTGAATATGTTAAAAAAAATATATTTTAATATATTTTTTTATTTATAAATTTAATAATGTATTATATATACTATTTATATTAAAACAACTAATGAGCGAAATAATAGAAATAGAAGTAAAAACCGGTTCAAAATTAAAAAAATTTGAAATATCGGAAAAAGCAGGCGGTAAAAAAATTAAACTTTATATTCCTGAAAGACCTGTTGACAATAAAGCAAACGAAGCGGTAATAAAATATCTCTCCGAAATTTTAAACATTCCTAAAAAAAATATTGAAATTATTAAAGGACTAAAAGTTAAAAATAAACTTGTTCACATTTTAGGACGAGTTATAATGGCGGTCAGAATGAGGAATATGTAAATTATCTTTTAAGACCTTTACTTTTATTTAGCCTGTTGTTTAAATCTTTAGTAAAGGCGTCTTCTGGTTTAAGAGTCTGATTTTGTTCAAGTAGATTGACCTTTTCTATTACAAATAATTTAACCTTTTCTGCGATTAATATTGCTTCTTTTGCGTCCTCTAAAGTCGGTTCTATTATATCGTCATATCTTACGATGACGGCGTAATTTGTTAAATTACTTATATTTAATTCTTTAAGTTTATTAAAATCAACATCTATTTTATGGCAATCTGACAATACTGCTGTAATATCGTGAGTAAAATTAATTTCTTGATTATTGCAAACTAAGAATGCTTTTAAATATTTTTCAACTGATTGTTGACAATGAAAACAAATTCCTTCTAAAAAGTCATGGTTTTCAATAGACAAACTTTTTGCGATATTTAAATCTTTTTCGGCTTTTTGTATTAAAATCTGTGCATCTCTCTTCATAAACTTACTCCTTCTTTATTTACATAATAAGATAGAAAACCTGTTCCTATCTGCTGATGTTCATAAAGATTTTTAGATTTTATTATTATATCGGTTGATATGTCTATATTTTCTACTATTTTTTCACGGATAAATCGCAAAACGGTAATTAAATCATTTTTTATTAAATCTCTATTTGTAACCACAAAAAAATCCCAATCGCTATATTTTTTATAGTCTCCTCTTGCTCTGGAACCGAAAAGATAAATAGCTTCTACTTTATAGCCGGCCTTTTCTATTTCTTCAGTAATTATTTGTTTCGCAGTGTTTAGTATATATTCTTTATTTTCCATAACTATATTATAGCATATAATTTAATATAATAAAATTACGGAATTATGGCGGTAAGGATGAGGGGGATGTAAATATTTTAAAGAGGTTTTTCCTTATTTTATATTTAAAAATAAATACAAAATTGATAAGCGGCTTATCGGTTCCTGTCTCTTAATTTCTTCATCGCCATAAGAAAAATAACATCTAAAAAAATAAATACAACCGCTATTGGAAAATTACCGTAGGAAAATAATATTATTGCAAATATAAAAAACGGAATCGCTAAAATTATAGGAATAATCATTAAAATTTAGTCCTTTTTTTAAGAAAGTTTTCTTTTTAATTTAAAGATTTTTAAGATATTTATCCGTTAAAGTTTTTATAGTATTTGATATTTCCGTATTATTTTCTATTAAAAATTTATCGTTGAATTCTTCCTCTATATTTGCTTTGTAAAAAATATTGTCGTTTAAATTAATATAATATAAATCGTCTGTTCCTTTGAAATTTTTTTTTATTAAATTTTTCTTGTGATCGTATATATTTTTCACCGACACAATATACCATGCACTAAATTTTAAATCTCCGTTTGAAATAGCTAAAAAAACAGGTATAGATAACTTACTTTCAAGATTAATAAAACTTTCTATATCGTGTTTACTTATTCCAAATTCGTTATTTTTGTTCTTTCCGTAATTTTTTACATCAACAAAAACTCTAAATATGTTATCCAGCATTAAAATTAAGTCTGGCCGTTTGGCTCTATTATCCCGCAAAATATCACACATGCTGATTTTATTATTATCAATATAAAAAAACATCTTTTTTTTATTATTTAAAAAATCAATAAATTTATATTCCGCGAATTTTCCTTTAACTAAATTTAAAACATTATAATTTTTTTTATAATTCTCCGATATAATATTGTTTATTGTTTCATAGTAAAGAAATTTAAGACTATCAATGGAATTATATATACTATCTAATATTTCATAATTATAATATTTATTATCGGTTAAATTTATTTTTACGTCATTTATAGACTGTTTAATTAAGCTAATGTCTTTTAAAATATTAGAATCCTTATTATTTACGTCTATTCCAAAGTCCGCAGATAATATTTTATTAATATCCTGATATAAATCTAATTTTTTAAAATCTATGTTTTTATCTTTAAACGCTAATTTAAGAATCTCAAACCAAAGTATAATGCTGCTGTTATTTTTACAAATTTCATCTTCAATATTTTTAATATTATCTGTTGTTTTTTTATAATCTTCCTGCGCGGAAAAAGCATAATATTCAAGCTGTTCTATCCCATCAAAAAGGTTATAAAGTTCTCTAATTTTATCTATATTAGTCATTTTAACTTTTTTATTTAAGTTTTATATTTTTTGCCACACCCACACTACCCTGCCTATTACAAAATGATCGCTATCCGTTATTTCCTCTTTTTTAATAAAAATATTATCAAATTTCGGATTTTCGGATTTTAACGTTACGCCTTCCCTATTTTTTATGACATATTTTATCAATACGCCCTCGTAGTCAAGATTAACGCAATAAATATAGCCTGATACTAATTCCTTATAATTTAGGTCTATGGCGACGTAAGCACCGTCTTTTATATATGGTTCCATACTAGGACCGATTACCTTAACAATACTTAACTGCTCTCTGTAAAATTCCTTAGGTATTAAAAGGGTATTGATGGTTCTATCTCCGTTAAATCTATAAACTTTCCTGCACCTGCGAAGGAATAAACGGGGACTTTTTGATATTTAGATTCGTCTATAGATAAATCTTGTGATTGAGATTCGGAAAGGCAAGGGACGGAATTAATAGATTTACTTTTAGTTGCAGGAAAGAAATAATCTATGTCAACCTGAAGAATTTTTGCAATTTTTGCTAAATAATCAATTGCGATTTTGCTATAGCCGGATTCAAATCTTTGAATATAAATTGTTTCCATGTCTATTAATTCGGCTAATTTTGTCTGCGTATAACCCAATTCTTCACGTCTTTTCTTAATTAATAAACCTATTCCTTTAAATATTTTGTCGTTTTTAGTTTTAGGCATAGCTTCTTCTAAATTGTTCTTTTATGTGAAATTAAGAAATTTTAACATATCATATTTAGCTTAGATTTTTCAATAAATTTTTATTTTTATTTACTTATTCAACCGTTATTTCTTCTGCATAAGACGGTATATAGGCATTGAAACCCAAAGGTTTAATTTTTTCTTTAAAAATTTCCATTTTATCGTCGTCGCCGTGAATAAGATATATTTTTGTTTTTGATTGGTTTTTTAATGCGCTGAGCCACTCTATAAGTTCTTTCTGGTCGGCATGCGAAGAAAAACCGTTTATAGTATAAACCGACGCATTTACGTCTATATGCTCCCCAAAAACTTTAATTGTCTTATCTCCTTCAACAATTCTTCGTCCCAATGTTCCTCTTGCCTGATATCCTATAAAAATAATAGAATTCTCTTTGCGCCATAAATTATGTTTTAAGTGATGAAGCATCCTTCCGCCGGTGAGCATACCGCTTCCGGCAATTATTATCGCGCCTTCTGAAAATTTATTTATTTCTTTAGATTCTTCTATATCTCTTGTTTCTGTGAGGTATGGTATTTCAAAAGGATTATTATTAGTAAATAACTGCAATTCGTCTTTTCTGAAATATTCAGGATTTCTAAGAAATATATCGGTTATATTTATTGCTAAAGGAGAATCAAGAAATATTTTGCATTTCGGAAGTTCACCGCTTTTGTAAAACTCTTTTAATACATATAAGATATCTTGCGTTCTTTCCATAGCGTAGCTTGGTATCAAGACATTGCCACCGCCGTTAATTGTTTTTTGTATAATATTTAAAAGCTCAACTTTTGAATCGGCAAAACTTTTATGCATCCTGTCCCCGTAAGTAGTTTCAATATAAACGGCATCGGCTTCATCAGGGTAGGAAAAATTATTGACTATCGGTTTGTTTTTATTCCCTAGGTCTCCTGAAAATATAGCCGATTTATCGCCTATTGTAAGTTTTACGAAGCTTGAACCCAGAATATGCCCTGCATCTTGAATTTCTACGGCAATATTATGTTTTTCATCTATAACAAAAGGCGTGTTATAAGCTAATATAGGGTTAAAATGGTCTAAACTTTCAAACACATCAATTTCATTATATAAAAGTTCCGCATTTGTATTGCTTTCATTTTTACCGCTTTCGTTTGTATTATGTGTATTATGATGGTTATTTTGGTGTGTTTCGTTTTTTATGTGAGCGGAATTAGATTTATTTGAATTTAAAATATTTTCTTCCGTTGTTTTTTTGGGATTATATCTGAGCCGTCTTTTTAAATTATGTTTGTAATCTTCAAGCATAATTTTAGCGGTATCAAGCATTATTAGCCTTGCAAGCTGAAAAGTAGGTTTTGTGCAGTAAATTTTTCCTTTAAAACCGCCTTTTATAAGCATTGGAATTCTGCCGCAATGGTCAAGATGCGCATGTGTCAGTATTAAATAATCAATCTCTTCCGGATTAAAACCTAAATTAGAATTTTTGCTTTCTTCATCTTTGCCCTGAAAAAGTCCGCAATCTATCATTACAGAAACATCACTTTCTTTAACTATATGGCAGCTTCCCGTGACAGTTTTTGCCGCTCCAAAAGATTGTATTTTCAATTTTCCTCCAAATTATACTATATAGTTATATAATATGTAATACTAGTAAATAGGATAATATATAATATTATATATCAATATAGTAATTTTAAAAAGATAATTTAATTTATACGCCGGGAGTTCTTTTTAGCAACGGATAGTATAGAAAAATACTTGAATCCTGCGATAGGATCTGTTTTAGATACTTCAATGCTAAATAACGCTGGATTCCCGCTTTCGCGGGAATGACACCCGAAGGGTGAAAGTTTAAATCGCCGCTAAGTCATTCCTGCGTACGCAGGAATCCAGAATATAAATTTCTATCGCAGGATTAAGGAAATATATCAAAATTGTATTTTAAAGGTTTTTATTATATAATACTTTACATAAAGTAAATAAATTTAAAAATGCTTAAAAATAATTATCATATTCATATAATTAAAAAATATAACTAAAATTAACCGAAAAAAATATTATTAGAGGATTTTAAATTACTATGTACTATTCAAATAATTTAAAAAAAATAACATATTTTTTTGTTTTTTCTTTTATAATAATTACTTTTTCCGTTTTTTTATCAGGTTGTGCGGCTAAACCAAAGCCAAAACATGTATATTCTTTAAAATACTATAAATCTCATATAAAAAAGGCAAAAGCCGAAGTATTTAGCTGCAATCAAACCCTTGTTGCCGCTATCGCTCCTCATATTCCGAAAAAACCGATGCGCTGGAAAAAAAATATTGGAGATAATTTTAGGCATCTTGCCGATTTATACGGAACTCTCCTTGAACCTGTTCAAACATATAGGAATATTATAACAGGCGGCGGATATAGTTTTAAAAATTGTATAAATGCTTTATCGGTGCTTTATCATAAAAGCAAAGGAATATATAAAAAACAGCATCCTTCAATGTTTTAATTTTATTAAAATATCCTCTTTATGCAGCATTGGATAATGTTTTGTATTTAAAGTAAATAATTTAAAACTATAAATTTTTGCAGCTGCTCCAATAATAGCGTCCGCTAATTCAATGTTATGCGATTTTCTATATTTATGCATATATTCTCCTGCTAATTCGCCTATTGGTTTATTTATATCTAAAAAATAAAAGCTTTCTATCAGTTCTTTAGTTTTTTTTGCTTCATTATTCATCATACCTGAATAAATCTCGGCAACTTGAATAGGCGTTATATATATTTTGCCGTGTGTTTCTACAGATATCAATTTAGCTTTAGATACTATATCGCTATCGCCTCTTAATATCCAGATAATAATATCGGTATCAAAGATTATCAATTCTGTTTCCTTTTCTTAATTTTCTTATAAAGCTGTTTACCTCAAAATTAGTTTTGTCTTTCCATGCGCCCTTAGAATTATCTATGGCATTAATAATTTTTTGCTGCCGGTTCAAAATAGAATCTTTCAAATTTTCCCTTATTATTTGGGAAGCGCTCTTTCCAAGGAGTTTGCTTTCTTTTTTTACAATATCATAAATTTCTTCATCTAAATATATTTGAGTTCTTCTCATTAAAATCACCTCTTTTGCAATTAATAAAATATATCTTATATGATGTATATTATACATTAATTATATGTATATATCAATTAGAAAAAAAATAGAAAAAAATAAATTAGGATATAAAATTGGGGGTGGATAGGGGTAAAAAATCGGTTGACAATATTTTAAATTAGTATTATTATATTTTTTATTATAAGTATAATAATATAATTATAAAAATACTTTTATAATTATTTAATTTGTTTAAACTATATAATAAATTTAATATTTTATAATTTATAATATTGTATAGTTTGATGAAAACAATACATTAATAATGAGCATAAGATAAATAAGAGCAATGGGGTTCTGCTCTCACCGCCTTTATCATTAGTTGTGCAGATTATTTCTGCTGCATACAGGCTGATGACTCCTACATTACAAGCATTTAAAGCTAAAAAACTATTTCAACAATTAATTTAATAATTTAACATTTAGCAGAATTTTAATTTTGTTGCTGAAGTAAGTTGTGAAATAAGAAATCTCGTCCGTAACGGTTGGTGATTTACTTGTTTCTTAATTGAGTGTAGTGTAATGTAAGAGGAGAAATCTAAGTCTTATTATGAATATCTATCTAAACTCTACTCTATTTCAAGTATTTCAGATTGCCACAGTTCTTGCATTTTCTCCTTTAATTTCCGGTTTTATTAACAAAGTTGAAGAAATTATTCAAGGTAAGAGAGGTCCTTCTATACTGCAGCCTTACTATGATCTTTATAAACTATTTCATAAAGAAATTATAATTTCAAAAGATTCGTCTTTTGTTTTTCGCTTTGCTCCTTTTGTCTCATTTATTTCGATGATACTTATCACTATGCTTATACCTGTTTTAACCGCATATCCTTTGCCGCTTGGATTTATGGGTGATATGCTCGGCGGCGCTTTTTTGTTTTCGTTATCATCTTTTTTTATAAATATTGCTTCGCTTGATAAAGGAACAAGTTATGGCGGGCTTGGGTCTTCAAGAGCGACGGTTCTTGCCATTCTTTCAGAACCTACATTAATTTTAGTGTTTGTAGGCGTTGCTTTAATTGCAAAATCAACTCTGCCTTATGTAATGCTGAATACGATAATTTCTCATTTGCCTTTATATTTTAGCCCATCCCATTTTCTGATTATAGCAGCTTTTTTCCTTTTATTTCTTGCCGATACGGATAGAAGACCTATAAATGCTTCTACCCATGTTGAAATGAGCATGATTGAAGAAGCCCGCATATTGGATTATTCAGGACCTTATTTAGCGCTGTTAAAATGGAGCGGTTATATGAAGCAATTTTTATTGCTTGTTATTTTCTTAAATGTTTTAGTTTTCCCATGGGGGCTTGCAATAAATCATAGTCCGATATCGTTAATAATTGCAATTGCAACTTTAATATTTAAGATGTTTATAATAGGCATAATTGCCGCTGTTATTGACACATCTATTTCAAGACTAAGATTTTTCAGATATCAGGAATATTTTGCGGCGGCTTTTGTATTAAGCGTATTAGCTATAATGACCTTTCAATATAAAGGATTTTAAAAATTAGGGGTATATTAAATCATGCTGGGACTTGTGCTGCCTGTTTATTTAGATGTGACGATAGATTTATTGACGGCTTTCATACTTCTTTTGTCTTTTGTAATGTTAAGTTCAAAATGGATATCGTTTTATATTCATGCTTACGGCATCCAGTCTTTTTTAATTTTTATATTGACGCTGATTTTAGGCATAGAGACACATAGCGTTGATTTATATTTGGTTGCATTATTGACATTAATAGTAAGGTGTTTGATAGTTCCTTATATGCTTTTAAATATGATGAAGAAGTTTAACATCAAAGAAGAAATAAATCTAAGCATAAAAATACCCGCCTCTATTATAACTGGGCTTGTATTGACTGTTTTCGGCTATTTTTTAATATTCAAGCTGATTCATAATTTTGTGCCTGATATAATCATTAATTCCGCGGCTATTGCTTTAAGTTTGGTCTTTATCGGTTTTTTTATGATTATTTCAAGATATACTACTATAACCCAAATTTTAGGTTTGCTTGTGATTGAGAACGGTATTTTCTTATTTTCCGTTATATTAACGCCGACTTTGCCTTTAATAGTCGAATTAGTTGTTCTTTTTGATATTCTTGTTACGGTTACCGCAATGTTAATTCTTTCAATGGTAATGAAAATAAAAACAGGCTCATTTTCAACAAGCATGTTAAATAGATTAGTCGGATAAGTTTAATAAGCAAAGATTGTTCAAAAAAAATTTAATGAAAATATTTTAAATATCATCATATTGATAATTAAATTATAGGATAAATTAAAGTATATTTAGGATAGATAAATAATGAAAATTATCGTATTAATTTTTTTATTGCTGCCTTTAATATCGGGTATAGCCGCTTTAATTTTTAGAAATAAAAGATTTGCTGAATATATAACTTTTATTTCTTCAGCGGGTACCCTTGTAATTTCAATTTATTATTTATTATTTTTATTGCATTTTCATTCTATAACGCTTTTAAATAATGCAATAATTATTGATAAATTCAGCGCTTATATTATTTTATTGGTAGCCATTGTTTATTTTCTATCTTCAATGTATTCAATTTCATATATGAGGTTTGCGATAAAAAACGAAGGACTCACTGATAATGAGTTTTTTCGTTATTACTTATTAATAAATTTATTTGCGCTTACTATGCTTGTGGCGCCTATACTGAATAACTTGGCGCTTTATTTAATTGATATAGAATTAACCACAGTAACGAGTTCTTTTTTAGTTATAACCGAAATTACGGAAAAATCTATTGAAGCTGCATGGAAATACATTGTTATAGTTTCAAGCGGCATATCTATAGCGATATTAGGAACTGTACTGTTTTATTTGGCGGGAAATATTCATGGTATTCATCATGGTATTTATGGCATAATATCTTCCTTGGACTGGACGGTTTTAAGCGCTCACGCTGTATATTTAAATAAGGATTTAGTTAAAATAGCGTTTATTTTAATAGTAATAGGTTTAGGCACTAAAGTCGGTCTTGCTCCAATGCATACATGGCTTCCGGATGCCCATTCCGAAGCGCCCGCTCCAATTTCAACCATGCTTTCGGCATCCCTTTTAAATACTGCAATGTATGGCATAATGAGGTATTTTAATATCGCAGGTAAAAATCTGGGATTTAACTATCCGCAGGAGATAATGATTATAATAGGTCTCTTTACGATATTTATCGGAGTAATGGGAATTATTAATCAAAAGACGACAAAAAGACTTTTTGCATATTCAAGTATTGAACATATGGGCATTATCAGTTTAGGTTTTGGACTTGGCGGCGTCTTTGGAACATTCGGCGCCCTTTTTCAAATGTTGGCGCATAGCTTATCAAAACCTATAATGTTTTACGGTTCGGGAAATTTGCTGCACAAATATAAAACAAAAGATATTAAAGCTATAAAAGGGGTTATCTACACTATGCCTAAAACTGCTTTTCTGTATGTCGCGGGAGCTTTAACGCTCGTAGGCGCTCCGCCATCAGCCGTGTTTATAGGCGAGTTTTTGATACTTCTTGAGAGTTTTAAAAAAGGTGATTATTTTATATCAGTTATATTAATAATATTATTGATATCCGCTTTTATTGCAATATTGGCTAAAATTAATTCTATGATTTTTGGAGTATCAAATGATGAAAGCATATATGATATAAATAATTTAAAAATCACAAAAGGCGATTTTGGTTTAGCTTCATTAATGCCTATGGCAATCCCTTTAATATTGACTATATTTTTAGGATTGTATATTCCGTCGCCTTTGAAGTTATTTTTAAACGGAATAGTAAGGATAATAATTAAATAATTAAATAATTAAATAATTAAATAATTAAATAAAAAAATAAAATAACAAAATTATCAGGTGTAAAGCAGTGTTTAAAAAATTTCTCGGTGATTATGAATTTATCTGGGGTCCTGTTAAAAAAGGCGTATGCGAATCTTCCTATTATCACTTTTTAACTTCAAGCGAGGAACTCCATGAGCTTGATATTACGCTGGGATATAAAACAAGAAATGCGATAAAAATAGCAAAAGAGAAAAATAATTTATATGAACAGATTTTAGTTATTGAAAGGATTGCAGGAATGTACGCATTTTCTGCTTCCTTAAGCTATTGTCTTGCAGTTGAAGACTATTTTGATTTGACCGATAAAATACCTGAATATATTAAGTTAATAAGAATGTTTTTTGCAGAATTAGAAAGACTTAGGAATCATGTGGAAAATTTATCTGAGATATCAGGTTCGACGTATTTAGAGGTGCCGTCTTCGTTATATGCCTATTATGCAGAAAAAATAAAACAAATTTCATCAGAGGTTAATTTTTCAAGATATCTTATGGGAATAAACACGGTAGGAGGCATAAGATTAAATAATTTAAATTATTGCATTGATGAAGCTATTAATACACATACTGATGTTGATATCAATACCAATCATGACATAAATATTAATATTACTGCCGATATGGATACTAACGCTAACATTAATTCTAATTTTAACACTGCTAATACTAATAAACATAATAAGGATATGTTACAAGGCTTTAAATATATAATTAAAGAAGTAAGCTTATATATTAATAATATTGAAAAAATTATCAAGCAAAATTCAGAAACTAAATCGCATATTGACAGATTAAAAACAACGGGGAAAATTAATTTAAAAATTGCCGAAAAATTTCATGCGGAAGGAATAGTCGCTAAAAGTGTGGGCATTAATAAAGATTTAAGATTAAAATATCCTTATTTATCATATAAAGATATTAAATTAGAGCCTGCATCATATAATGACGGAGATGCTCTTTCAAGATATTTAGTCAGAATTGCGGAAATAAGACAATCTTTTAACATTATTAAAATTTGTTATGAAAAATTGGCAAAAAGTTTTCCCGATAATATATTAAATTCAATAGAAAGTTCGCATTCAAGTTTAAGTTTAAATTCAAGTTCAAGTTCAGATTTAAATTTAAAAGAACAAAATAAAAATGAAATAGATGATAATAATAAACAATTTTTCAATGAAAATTTAAAAAATAAAAATAATTTTTATGAATTAAATGCCGCCGCGCATAATAATAAATACGGCTTTGGTTTTTCAGAATCTTCCGAAGGACCTATATTTTGCATAGTAGGAGAATTTAACGGCAAAGTTTTTAAAAAATTAAATATTAAATATCCTTTTGACAATAATTATAAAATATTTAGTTATTTTACCAAAAATACAATGATGATGGATTTTAATATAAATGAAACAAGTTATAATTTTTCGGTAGCGGCATGCGATAAATAATATTAAATAATATCAATAAATAATTATAAATATTTTTTATATTAGCAGTATAAATAATATAAATAGAATAATATTCATGAAATATAAAATTTATTAATAACAATTATTAACAGCATTAATAATGACGGTAATAAAAATAAAATAGTTTGATAAATATTATAATATAAACATCACAATTAATAATAAGAGCGAAATAATTATGGCGATATGGACATTTGATGGATTAAGATTCGGCGTAAAATCGGTTGAATTTCCTAAAAAAAACGATTTTTATGACGGTTTTTATTCTTATATAAAATTTGATGCTGACAAGTGCTTAAATTTTATAAAAAATGACGAAAATGTTTTAAGCCGACATAATAATAACGTTTTAAATGAAAATAATTCTTTAAAATTAAAATGTTCAAAATGTCTGGAAATATGTCCAACGGCGGCTATAGATTTATCCTGCTATCATAAATATACAAATAAAGATAATAAAAATTATGATGACAATAATAGCATAAATGACAATGGTAATATAAATATAAATGCTTCAGATGTAAATATTAATATCATTGATATAAAAAAATGTATATATTGCGGCTTATGCGTTTCTGAATGTTTAAATATATCCAAAGCAATTAGTTTTGATAATTATATAAGTAAAGATAATATTAATAACGATATTATAAACAATTTAAAGTTTAATGCTTTTATTGAGAATTTTAATAATAAAAATTTTAATAAAGACAATAAAGGCAATAATAATGACAATGAAGAAAATAAAAATAATAAAGATAAAAATTATTCAAAAAATAATTTTAGCAATGGCGATAAAAAAAAATTTAATTTTTTTAAAAAATCGTTATTTGTAAAGCATATTGATACCGGTTCCTGCGGAGCATGCGAATCGGAAATAATAGCTTTAAACAATCCTTATTACAATATGCATAGATTAGGGATATTTATAACTCCGAGTCCGAGATTTGCCGATGTAATTTTATTAACGGGAGTTTTTACGGATAAAATGTCGGATATTTTTTACAATGTATTAGATAATACTCCAAAACCGAGATTTATTCTGCTTGCAGGCGCATGTCCTCTTTCAGGAGGAATTTACAGCGAATATAATCACGGTTTTTTAAAACATAAAAGCAATGAAGATATTTTGAAATCAGAAAATATAGTATTGGTGCCGGGATGTCCGCCAAATCCTTTTATGATACTAAATGCTTTATTATCTATAAAATCGGGTGCTTTAATATAATTTAATAAAATGCAATTATATTTATAAATTTATAAATTGTTTTTAGAGCTTTAGGAGCGGTTATGTATTTTTTATATTATTATTTGTTTTTGTTTTTTTCAATTACAGGGATTATTCTTTCATTTTTAGGGATGATTTCTAAAAAATTTAGCAGGGCTTACATTGCCGGGAATATTTCATATATGGTCGCGTCCTTATTTGCCGTCATTTCTGCGTTGTCTTTTTTTGTAAAACCTATTGCGCATTTTGCTAATTATTATAATAATACAGGCGGTAATGATGATGTTTTATTCAGTATCGGCAAATATTTTCCTGCAGGTAATATATTAATGTGTTTGGATCCGCTAAGCGCGTTTTTTATTTTATTTTCTTTTGCCGTATTCTTTTATATTTCTTTATATCAGATAAAATATATTGAAAAATTTAAGGAAAAGATTAATCCTTCAAGTTTTACTTTTTTATTCGGCGTTATGCTTTTAAGTGTTTACTTTACTTTACTTTCATTTAACGCTTTTATTTTTATGATAAGCTGGGAAGTAATGGCTGTGTCTTCTTATCTCCTTGTTCTTGGAAAACATTATATTAAAGGCACTGTTAAAGCTAGTTTTTTAATGTCGACGATTATGGAATTCGGCGGAATGTTTATAATGGCCGCCATTATGCTTTTATATGTTCATTCAGGTAATTTTAATTTATTTGATATGAAAGATATTATTATTTCTCCCACCCTCAAAGAAGTTATATTTTTATTATTTTTATTTGGTTTTGGAGCAAAAATAGGTATAGTTCCTCTGCATATATGGCTTCCTGAAGCTCATCCTGCTTCTTTATCCGGAGTTTCCGCAATCTTAAGCGGAGTTCTAACTTCTGCAGGCATTTATGGTTTAATGCGATTCGGTCTTTATATTTTACATCCCGCAAATACGGCTTTATTTTTAGGCACGGTAGTAATTATCATAGCGGTGCTAACAATGTTTTTCGGGGTATTATATATGGCGCAGACTCACGATTTAAAAGTTCTGCTTTCTTACTCCACCGTTGAAAATATGGGACTTATTTTAACAGGTATAGGAGCGTCTTTATATTACAGATATTTTAATCTTGACGGTCTTGCCGCATTAGCGTTATTAGCTTCTTTATACGCCTTAATAAATCATGCTTTTTTTAAAAGTCTTCTTTTTATGGGTGCAGGCAATATAGAATATCAAACAGACAGCCATGATATGGATAAATTTGGAGGATTATTGCATGCTATGCCGCTGACGGGAGTTTTAGCTTTTATCGGAGTAATGTCTGCTGCGGCAATGCCGCCTTTAAACGGATTTGTTTCGGAATGGCTTAATATAGAAGTAGTTTTCTTAGGTTTTAATATACACAGCGTACTGCCGAGGATAGTGCTTTTCTCCGCAGGCGCTATTTTAGCTTTGAGCGCGGCTATGGCAATAGCTAATTATGTTAAGCTTTACGGGATAACTTTTTTAAGTTCCGCAAGATCAAAAAAAGCAATGAAAGCAAAAGAAGTTCCTCTGTTAATGAACATCGCGATTTTAATTCCCGTACTTCTGAGTATTTCTTTATCCGCTTTTATGTTTTTTTATACGCCTTTTATGTCCGAGGTGTCAAATTTGATTTATCATATAAATATAAGCAATAAAATAATGCATAACTATATTTTTATTCCTTATTATAATACTTTTTCAGCGTCAAGTCCTGTCTATCTGTTTTTTGTTTCAATCATTCTTATAATTATTTTATATTTGATTTATCGTTTTATCGTAAAACCAAAAAAAAGATATGTGAAATTAGCCTGGATTGGAGGAACGGAAAGTTTAAATCCTCATGCGCAAATTTCTGCTTTAGGTTTTTCAAATGCAATAAGAATAATGTTTAATATTGTTTATAAATCGCGAAAAAGAATTGAGGAAAGAAAAATAAGAATTTTAAGCAATGATGAAGAAATGCCTGTAGGCAATAAGAGTTATATCTTAAAAACGCATACGAAGACCCAAAATTTATCGGCAAATGAAGCAAATATTGATGATTTTACGAAATCAGACGGGAATACCCCCAATCCGTTTCCTTATTCTTCGTTTTATCATGATTCAAGCGGGTACGGTTCTTATATATTTCCATTATTAGAATATTATTTGTATTTGCCTGTAATTAAATTTTTTAACAGGTTAAGCAATATTTTTTCAAAACTGCAAAATGGTTCTTTAAACTTATATATATTTTATATATTTATTGTATTTTTAATAGCGCTGATTGTTGCAAGATGAAAAAATAAAAAATACGTTTTAATATTAATTAACGTTATTTAAAAAATAAGTATATATTCCCTAATCCTGCATTATAAACTATCCAAAGAATATTTTTTGATTTTGATTTATTTAATTATCATAATTATAATACCAATTTATGATATATATCTTTAATTTCTTTATTCTTCAAATCCCTTTTAAGTTTTATAGATTCTTGCCTTATAATTTCTAACAAAGCTCTTGATTCTGCATCGCTTATAATTATTCCTAATTTTTTCAATTTATATTTAATAACCGATGTACCGCTGTGTTTTCCAATTAATAATTTTCGTTTAAGTCCAACTTCTTCAGGAGGGTACGGTTCATAATTTATTGGATTTTTAATAATGCCGTCCGTATGAATACCTGCTTCATGATGAAAAATATTTCTTCCTAGAATCGGCTTATTAACAGGAATAGGTCTTTTAGTAATTTTTGCTATAATAGATGCAAGTTTTTTTACTTTTTTGAAATCAAAATCAATATTTTTTTTTTCAATAAACTTAAAGTAGGCTATAACTTCTTCTAATGCGCAATTCCCCGTTCTTTCTCCTATTCCCGTAATGCTTCCTGAAACATAATCGGCTCCGGCTTTCAAAGCTGCTACGGAATTTCCCGTTGCCATACCTAAATCGTTATGAGCGTGTATTTCAATTGCTATTTGTTTGAATTTAGATTTTATGAATTTTATATTTTTATAGATATCAAGCGGATTTAAAATTCCTACCGTATCCGAATATCGATATTTATAAGCTCCTTCGCCTTCAGCAATGTTTATAATTTCATATAAAATATTTTTATCTGCTCTTGAAGAATCTTCTCCTCCTATAGAAAATACAACCTGTTCTTTTCTTAAAACCCTGCAAACATCTATTAACGTATTTTTAATATAATCAAAATCCTTATTTAATTTATATCTTATATGTATATCGGATATAGGAATAGAAATATGTATATATTGAACTCCTATATCAAGCGATGCTTTTATATCTTCAATATTAGCCCTGTTCCATGAAATAATTTTTGCGTTTAAACCTGAAGAACTAATAGTTTTTATAGCATTTTTTTCTTCTCCGCCCATTATAGGAATGCCAGCTTCAATTTCATTGACGCCTATTTCATCAAGCATTTTTGCAATGAGTATTTTTTCGTTATAAGAAAAGATAACGCCTGCAGTTTGCTCCCCGTCTCTGAGTGTAGTATCGTTTATTAAAAAATTGCAATTTTTTTTATTATTTAACTTAATCATATTATTTATTTAATTTTATTATTTATTATCAAGATTTAATTGAAAACATTATTATATTATCATATTACCTTAAAATAAATTTCTATGAAAAGATCAAGGAGTATATCGTATATTCATTATATATTATTAAATATAATAGTAATAGAAAAGTTTGAGCCTAATTAATCATTATGAATAAATATTAATTAATTATATGTTGTCAGACATCAGTTAAAAAATTAGTTTAATTTACTCTTATTTAATAATTTATCAGTATTAATAAGCATAAAATATGCCAAAAATTATTTTATATGTTTACACTTAAACAATAGTTTAATTAATTTTTAAATAAAAACAAAAATCAGAAAAAATTATTTATATAATTTGATTATATAAATAATATAAGCCGTGTATCTCAATAAAACATTGGTATAAAATTAATCAATAAATTTTTTTTTGTATAAATATTAGGCAATTTTTTTTATTAAACTTCAAAAAAGCCGTGATGTTCTTTGTTTTTTTATTAATATTTAATTTTATTTAATTATAGAATATACCGTTATTATTAAATTTATATTATTAAATTTATATTAATTTTTTATCTGGCATAATTTATGCATTATAAATAGCGAACAAGATTTAGATAAAGAATATATTTATATAATCAGCATAATTTTTAACGCATAATAAAATAAAAAATTAATTATTATTATTTTTGGAGGTAACTAAAGATGAGACAAATTGCAATTTACGGAAAAGGCGGAATAGGCAAATCCACTACAACACAAAATACTCTGGCGGCTTTAGCCGAAAAAGGCAACAAAATAATGCTTGTGGGATGCGATCCTAAGGCCGATTCTACAAGGCTTTTGTTAGGCGGCGCAACGCAGGAAACCGTTTTGAATTCTGTTAGGGACTTAGGACAGGAAAATGTTACGGATGAAGATGTTTTCAGAATCGGGTTTGGCGGAGTGAGATGCGTAGAATCAGGCGGACCTGAGCCGGGCGTCGGATGCGCAGGAAGAGGCATTATTACATCTATTACAACATTGGAACAGCTTGGTGCTTACGAAAGAGAACTTGATTATGTATTTTACGATGTTCTGGGCGATGTCGTATGCGGCGGTTTTGCTATGCCTATTAGAGAAGCATATGCAAAAGAAATATATATAGTCTGCAGCGGAGAACTTATGGCATTATATGCGGCGAATAATATATCCAAAGGGGTTTTAAAATTTGCAAATTCAGGCGGAGTTAGAGTAGGCGGATTAATATGCAATTCAAGAAATGTTGATAATGAAAGAGATATGGTTGAAGCTTTTGCAAAGAAAATAGGAACCCAGTTAATACATTTTATTCCAAGAGATAATGTTGTTCAAAGAGCTGAAATAAAAAGAAAAACTGTTATAGAATATGAAAAAGACGCAAAACAGGCAGATGTTTACAGAGAACTGGCAAAAAAAATAGAAGAAAATGAAATGTTTGTTATTCCAAAACCGATGGAAATGCAAGAACTTGAAGATTTAATGATGCAATATGGGTTTATGGAAGAATATGAAAGAACTACTGAAGCTGCCGCAGCAGCCGCCGCTTCAAAATAAACCGTTTTAATTTTTAAGTAGCAAAGATTATACTTTATTAAATTTTAAAAATTTTTAAAAAGTTATTTTTTGACGGATGTTGTCTTTAGTTTTCGTTCGATGTTAGTTAACAGTTGGAGAATTATTTAAAAAAATAAATCATTGTCTAATGTAATGCATAGTTAGTTATGTAATAAAATGGCAGAATTATTTAAAAAAGGCAAATTATCATGAAAACAGACAATAAAGCAATCAACAGCATAAGAAATATAGAAAAAGATAGTAATAATAATGTCTCAGTTGATAATAACGAAGACATTAAAAGGCATCCATGCTTTAGCATAGAAGCATCAAAATCTTACGGCAGGATACATTTGCCTGTTGCGAAAAGCTGCAATATTTCATGTAACTATTGTCATAGAGATTATGATTGTCCAAATGAATCAAGACCCGGAGTTACAAGCAGACTTTTGGAACCCGAAGAAGCGGTTGAAAGAATATATGAGGTAAAATCTTTTTATGACGAAATAAGTGTTGCTGCAGTGGCAGGTCCAGGAGACAGTTTGTCGGATCCGGAGAATACGCTTAAGACATTTGAATTGGTCAGGAAAGAATTTCCCAAATTAATATTTTGCATGAGCACAAACGGACTTAATTTAAAAGAGAATATCAATGACCTGAAAGATGCAGGCATAAAATTTATTACAGTAACGTTAAATGCCACAGATGCAGCTATTGCTTCTAAAATTTATAAATATGTTAATTATAAAGGAGTCTGTTATAAAGGCAATGAATCGGCGGAACTTTTGCTTGAAAAACAGCTCGACGGTATAAGAACGGCAGTTTCGGAAGGATTTACCGTTAAAATAAATTCGGTATTAATACCCGGTATTAACGATACTCATATAAAAGAAATGTCCGAAAGCATTAAAAAAATGGGAGTTTATCTTTTTAATGTTATGCCTATGATTCCTGCAGAGAAATCGTTTTTTCAAAAAATAGGTATTCAGGCTGCAACAAGGCAAGATATAACTGATATTACAAGCGGCTTAACGGGAATTAACATCATGAAGCATTGCAGACAATGCAGATCAGATGCCGCAGGATTACTTGGAAACGATATAAGCGGCAAGTTGAATAATAATAAGGAGGAAAATCATGATAACAGAAAATGCTGTTCAGGGATGTAAGCTGCAGAAAAGTTTAAATTTTTCGCAGGATGAAGAATTGTATATCGCAACTTCAGACACTAAAGGGAAAATGGAAAATGACTATAAACCGTTTGTGGATAAAATTTTAAGCAGCATTTCTTTTGTGCCTGATTCAATACTTGATCTTGGATGCGGTCCAGGCTATATAGCGCGGAGGTTTAGCGAGGTTCTTCCAGATGCTGACGTTGTAGGCGTTGATATTTCGGAAATAATGATTAACCATGCGATTAAAGCTTCTATTAAAGATTCTATTAAAGATTCTATTAAAGATTCTATTAAAGCTTCTATTAAAGAAACTGATAAAGATAAAGAAACTGATAAAGTAAATTTAGATTTTAGCAGAAGAAATATTCAAATTTTAGAATTTGCAAGTAATTACGATAATAAAGCAAAAAATAATCTATATCATATTGCGAATTCTGCGGATAAATTGGCAGACGTAATCGTAAACAACAATGTTTACGATTTAAACGGGGTTTATTTTTCCCAAAAGTTAAAATATCTTATTGCTAATAGTGAATGTCTGCCTTTTAATGAAAACTATTTTGATATTATTATTTTAAAAGGAACATTCAAATGTTTAGAAAGAAAAGTTGAATCGCTGGAAGAAATGTACAGAGTATTAAGCGATGGCGGAGAAATATTAATATTCGAGTTTAGAAAAGATATTCCGGAAGATGAATTTTTGATTCTCACAAAAGATATGCAGCCTCAAAAAGTAAGGTCGTTAAGAAATAAATTAAATTGTTCGCCAGATTTGGCAGAATATAAATATTGTTTATCTAAATCAAATTTGTCAAAATTTGCAGAAATAACAGGAGACGGACTTGATTTAAAAATACGGATAGTTAAATAGTTAAATAGTTAAATAGTTAAATAGTTAAATAGTTAATGAATAATTAAACCTAAATTCAGATAAATTAAAGGTATATAAGGAATGAAAATAGAAGAAAATTTAAATTATTTAAATAATTTAAACAATTAAATAGTTAATAAATAATTAAATCTAAACTCGGGCAGTTTCAATTATATTACTGTCATATTTGAATTTAAGATATTTAAAATAAAATAAATATTGCGAAAATTTAAACGTATTAAACCTAAAATTTAAGATTTGTAAAACTGCCGGCTATATTATTTTTTATAAATAAACTGTAAGAAATATATAAAAATTAAAAAACAGGAGAAAATTTTATGAGTATTATGGACGGTTTTAGCGGAAATTTAGAAGATTACATAGTAGCTCCGAGAAGATCCGGTTCAAAATGGGTGCCACATTTTTTAATAGCTTTTGATCAGGAAAGCTGCATTTCATGCGGCAGATGTATCAAAGTGTGTCCTGGAGGAGTTTATGTTTTTGAAGATGAAGGAGATAAAATGACTGTTAGAATTGAAAATATGGATGATTGTCTCGGAGATATGTCTTGCGAAAAAGTTTGCCCAAAGAACAAGACGATGCATTTGCATAAATTTGAGCCACTGCAGAAAAATTGAATAAATTTTAAATAAAGCATATGGAGGAATAAAAATGGCTATCAATATCAAAGAAAATGAAGAAATAGTTGAAGAGATTTTAAACATTTATCCGGAAAAGCCGCGAAAAAATAGGCGGGAGCATATAGGCGTCAATAAAAAAGATGCTTGCGGGTCTTGCGTTGCTAAATCAAATCTAAAATCTTTGCCGGGTGTTATGACCCCGAGAGGATGCGCATATGCAGGTTCTAAAGGCGTTGTTTGGGGGGCTGTCAAAGATGTTATTAATATCAGCCATGGTCCTGTAGGATGCGGGCATTACAGCTGGGGAACAAGAAGAAATTTGGCTAACGGAGCTATCGGAATAGAAAGTTTTGTACCTTTTCAGTTTACTACCGATTTTAGGGAACGGGATATAGTTTTTGGCGGGGATAAAAAATTAGAACAGGCGATACATGAATTAAAAGGACTTTTTCCTACGACCAAAGGTTTTATTGTAGAATCTGAATGTCCGATAGGTCTTATAGGCGATGATATAGAAGCGGTAGCCAAAAAAACATCTACCGATTTAAATACTACGGTTATTCCTGTAAGATGCGAAGGATTCAGGGGGGTTAGTCAATCTTTAGGACATCATATCGCAAATGATTCAATAAGAGACTATGTTGTAGGCACAGGCAAATTAGACGAAAGCAAAAAGACTAAGTATGATGTTGCAATTTTAGGCGATTATAATATCGGCGGAGATGTTTGGGCTTCAATGAAAGTAATATCGGAAATGGGATTAAATGTAGTTGCCCACTGGAGCGGCGACGGCTCAATAGAAGAAATGAGAATAACTCACGAAGTTAACTATATACTATTGCATTGCTACCGTTCAATGAACTATATCTCCACTTATTATAACGAAAAATACGGTATTCCCTGGATTGAATATAATTTTTTCGGTCCTACAAAAATAAAAGAAAGTATCAGGAAAATAGCTGCTTTATTTGACGAAAATATACAAGAAAAGTCTGAAAAAGTTATTGAGAAATACGAACCTAAAATGCAGGCGGTCATAGATAAATACAGACCGAGACTTGAAGGCAAAAAAGTTATGATACTTGTCGGAGGATTGAGACCTAGGCATATAGTAGGAGCTTATGAAGACTTAGGCATGCAGGTTGTTACCGCCGCTTATGAGTTTGCGCATAAAGACGATTATGAAAGAACAACAAATGAATTAGAAGATGGGACTATTGTGGCAGACGATCTGAACGAGCATGAATTTATTGAACTTGCAAAAAGATTGAAACCGGATTTGGTTGCATCGGGCATAAAAGAAAAATATGTTTTTCAAAAAATGGGGATACCTTTTAGACAGATGCATTCATGGGATTATTCAGGTCCTTATCATGGGTATGACGGCTTTGAAGTATTTGCAAAAGATATGGATTTAGCGATTAACAGTCCATCATGGAAATTTGTAAAGCCGTCCTGGAAAAAATAAAATAATTAATCGGCATTATTTTTAAATATAAATATTAACTTGCGGAGGTTATTTAAATGGCTAAAATGACTAAGGAAGAAGTTCAAAAGACAAAAGATTGGATGAAAACCGAAGAATATAAAGAATTAAATTTTAAAAGAAAATCTATCGTAATTAATCCTGAAAGAGCTTGTCAGCCCCTTGGAGCTGTGCTTTGCTCCGCAGGATTTGAAGGTACTATGCCTTTTGTTCATGGTTCACACGGCTGCGTTGCTTATTACAGAAATAATTTATCAAGACATTTTAGAGAACCTATTGCCGCAGTTTCTACCTCTCTTACTGAAGATGGAGCGGTTTTCGGAGGACAGGCAAACGGATTTGAAGGGTTTAAAAATGCAATAAATCTTTACAAGCCTAAAATGTTTGCGATATCCACGACTTGTATGACGGAAATTATAGGAGACGATCTCGGCGCAATTGTAACTAATGCAAGGGCAAAAGGATTTCTCCCTGAAGATGTGCCTGCGCCTTATGCAAACACCCCAAGTTTTGTCGGTTCGCATTTGGAAGGATATGATAATATGCTTGCAGCAATTATAGGCACTTTAGGCGTTAAAAGCGAATCTGTTTCGGACACTATTAATATAATACCGGGGTTTGATACAACGACGGGAAATATTAATGAAATAAAAAGACTTTTAAATATTATGAAAGTTCCTTATCTTGTTATTGCAGATTATTCTAATACTCTTGATTCTCCGCTAAACGGAGAATATAAGCTTTACAATGAAGGCGCCACAACTTTGGAAGATACAAAAAATTGCGTTAGCAACAAGGCGACTATAGCGCTTCAAAAATTTAGCACCAAAAAGACTTTAAGCTTACTTTCGGAAAAATTTAAACAGGAAGCAAAAGCAGTTAAAAGTCCTGTGGGAATAAAATTTACGGATGAATTTTTAATGACCGTTTCTGAAATTACTGGAAAAGAAATTCCTAAAGAAATTGAAGACGAAAGGGGAAGAGCGGTTGATTCAATGACCGATGCGCAGCAGTATATTCACGGTAAAAAATTTGCAATATTCGGAGACCCTGATATATTAATGGGGCTTACAAGCTATTTATTAGAAATGGGCGGTATTCCAAAATACGTGCTTTGTTCTAACGGAACTGAAGAATTTAAAAGCGATATTGAAGAATTATTGAAAGAATACGGATGCGATGAAGGAGAAGTTTATATAGATAAAGATTTATGGCATCTGCATTCGCTTGTAATGACGGGACCAGTAGATATGCTTATCGGTCCGAGCCATGGAAAGTTTGTAGCAAGAGATGCGGGTGTTCCGCATATTAGATTAGGATATCCTATTTTCGACAGAGTCAATATCCATCGTTATCCTTTTTACGGATATTCAGGAGTAATTAATTTAACTACTTGGATAGTGAATACATTTATAGAAATTGTGGACAATATAAGCGATGATGCACATTTTGAGCTTTTAAGATGAAAATAAAAAACATAAATGCGAAGATTTAATTTATTTATTATTATTTGTTTAATAAGGTAAATAAATAATTAATGAGTAAAAAAAATTATATAAAATGAAATTTGCAAGAAATGACTCAAGAGGAGGCGATTAAAATGCAGCTTAAGGTGAAAGAAGAGTTATTTGACGAACCGACATGCAGCCACAATATACAAAAAAAAGAAAAAAAAGCATGTAAAACAGCCGTTCCCGGTTCTTCAACAGGCGGATGCTCTCTTGACGGCGCATATATTGTACTGAGTCCTATACGAGATGCTCTTCATGTTGTCCATGGACCGATAAATTGCCTCGGCAACAGTTATAATCAAAGAACATCCGAGTCAAAAGGCAATGAAATATTTTATATGTACGGAATGACTTCTTCAATAAATGAAAATGACCTCATTTTCGGTTCTGAAGATAAATTAAAAAAAGGAATAATTTATGCAGTAAATAAGTTTAAACCAAAAGGGGTTTTTATATACAATACCTGCGTACCTGCATTAACAGGCGAAGACATTGGAGGCGTTGCAAAAGAGCTGGCTGAAAAACTTAATATTCCCGTAGTTCCTGTGTCAAGTCAGGGATTTTCAGGAGGAAAAAATTTAGGAAATAAGATTGCAGGCGATGCGCTCTTTGAATATGTTATAGGGAAAAAAGAGCCTGATATTGATATTTTAACCGATTATAATATTAATTTGATAGGTGAATACAACATAAAAGGCGAATTGTTTTTAATAAAAAAAGCTCTTAACGACAGCGGTATTAATCTGCTTTCAAATATAACAGGGAATGCAACTATGGAAGAGATAATGTATTCACACAAGGCAGGTTTAAATGTTGTTGTATGTTCTAAGGCTTTAGTGTATTTAGCCAGAAAAATGGAAGAAAAATACGGAATACCTTTTATAGAAGAATCGTTTTTCGGGCTTTCTTCGACAAATAATGCGATAATGCATATAGCCGAGAGTTTTAAAGACGCTAAATTAATAGAAAAAGTTAAAAAAAATATTGAATTAAAGACGAAAAAAATACAAAAAGAAATTGAGCCCTATAAAAAATTTCTAACAGGCAAAAGAGTTCTGTTGTATACTGGCGGCGTTAAAAGCTGGTCTTTAATTTCAGCGTTAAACGATCTCGGTATGAAAGTTATAGCGACGGGGGTAAAAAAAAGTACGGAAGAGGATAAAAATAAAATTAAGGAATTTGACGCAAACGGCAATATTATAATGCTAGACAACGGAAACCCCGTTAATTTGATAAAAATGATAAAAGATGAGCAAGCGGATATTTTGCTTGCGGGAGGCAGAAATCAATATACGGCTATTAAATCTTTAATACCGTTTTTAGATGTTAATCAGGAAAGAGGAAACCCTTATACTTCATATGAAGGGGTAGTCCATCTCGGAAGACAGATTTATCTTGAACTTAATAGCCCTGTATATGACGTTATAAGAAAAGCAAGTTAAAGATTAATGAATCTTATTTTAATAAATATAAATATATTATGGAAAATTTAAAAAACATTGAGATAAATCCGTTAAAAACCAGTTCTTCGCTTGGAGCAGTTATTGTATTTCTTGGTGTTAAAGATGCCGTTGTTCTTATGCATGGTTCGCAAGGATGCGCCAGTTTTGACAAAGTTACTTTAACCAAGCATTACAGAGAAAATATACCTATTTATACAACCGCTTTAAACGAACTGGGAGCAATTTTAGGAGGAAGCGACTATTTAAAAGCGGGAGTTAAGAACATTGCCGATAAAATTAACCCCGCTTTTATAGGTATTACATCGACAGGTTTAAGCGAAGTAAACGGTGAAGATATTAATGCAACTTTTAATGAGTTAAAAAAAGAATTAAAAGAAAGCGGTTCTTATGAAAATTTAAATATGGCTTATGTCAGTACTCCGGATTATAACGGAAATTTTGAAGAAGGATATAAAAATGCTATCCTTGCATTGTTAAAAGAATTTTGTAAAGATACTAAAAATACTGCAAATACAATAAATAATAATTTAGCCGGCTTAAATGTAAACGATGATAAAAATAATATAAGAAATATAACAGATTATAAAAATAGCGATTATAAAAATAATAATGGTAAAAACATTCAAAGTATACGCGCCAACGTATTTTGTCCGTTTTCTTTTACGGCAATAGATTTTTTAGAGCTTAGAGAATTATTGGAAGATTTCGGCATTACGCCCGTCATGATACCGGATTTAGGAACTTCAATGGACGGACATCTTGATGAAAACGGCTATTTGCAGACGACATCGGGCGGAGTAGATATTAAAGATTTAAAAACAATCGGGTTAAATAATTTAAATGTAATTATAGGCAGCAGTTTAAAAGGTTTAATCGCACCGGTTAAAGAAATTACAGGATTAAATACTTATTATTTTTCAAATATAAGCGGATTAAAAAATACGGATTTATTTTTTAAATTTATTGAAGAAATATCTTCAATAAAGACTCCTGAAAAATATAAAAGACAAAAAAAACAATTAATGGACGCATACTTGGATTCACATTTTTATTTTTTAGGTAAAAATATTGCAATAGCAGAAGGAATTGATATATTAGATTCTTTTTCGGAAATATTTGCGGAAGTAGGCGCAAATATTAAAATAGGAGTAACAACCTCAAGTTCTTATGAAAATTTAAAAAACAGATTTGAAATTTTAACGGAAGGCGATATTGATTTATTCGGCGAACTTATAGAAACTGACGGCAATAATATAGATTTAGTGATTTCAAACTCCAATGCAGAATATACTGCCGAAAAAATAGGCGTACCTATTTTAAAAGCGGGTTTTCCTCTTATAGACCAGATAGGGCACAATTTTAAACACCGTATACTTTATAAAGGCAGCGCTAATTTGGTATATGAAGCTGCAAATTTGTTAATGAAAAATTCATGAAGGAGGCATCAATATGAAAGTAGGGTTTGCAACGACAGATAACGTTTTTATCAACGACCATTTCGGATGGGCAAAAAAAATTGCAGTTTATGATGTTACCGAATCAGGGTTCGACTTTATTGGATTAAGGGAATTTGAGGAAGAAGAAGATGAAACTGAAAAAATAGATAAAAAAATTGCAAAATTAAGAGACTTAAAAATAATATTTGTTGAAAGTATAGGCGGAACGGCTGCCGCAAAAGTAGTCAGTTCCGGTATACACCCTGTTAAATCGAAGCCAGACGATAAAATAGTAAATGTTCTTGAAAATTTACGGGAGGTTTTATCAAAGAATCCGCCGCCATGGCTAAAAAAAATTGTAATGAAGGAAAAAACGGCAAATATGGTATAATAATTGCAATAATTATAATAAAAATTTTCTTTTGCAACAGCATTTTGAGAAGAACTAAAAAGCATATTGAGCTTTTTCACTTCGGATTTAAATATCTTTAAGGCGGACGATGACGCTGCGGCAGTTGTTATGCAGCAGTAAACTATAAAATTATTAAATCAATATAAAATAAATTTGGATAAAAATTTTATAATTGTTTAATCAATAACTAATTAGGAGAAAAATTATGGAATCTATGGAAATGATCAGAGCAATAATCAGACCGGAAAAAGAAAAAGATGTTTTAAAGGGGCTTGAGGAAGGCGGATTTATATCCGTTACAAAGATGCATGTTTTTGGAAGGGGTAAACAAAAAGGCATAAAGGTTGGACAGGTTGTTTATGACGAGCTGCCTAAACTTGAACTTATGATGGTTGTAAGCAAAAATGATGCTGAAAAGGTATGTGATATTATACAGGAAAATGCATATACCGGTAATATTGGCGACGGCAAAATATTTGTAGTGCCAGTTAGCCATACTTATACTGTAAGAACAGGCGCGGAGGGGCTTTAATATGGAATCAAAATTTGAAGAAAAAGCGGTTGAGGTGTTGGCAATAATCAGAAGACATAAATTTCAAGAAACTAAAAAAATGCTCTCAGATGCAGGTTATGATCAAATGACATTTTATTCTATACACGGCAGAGGTAAACAGAAAGGACGCGGCGGTTTAGCCAACGAGCTGGATCCTGGATTAGATTTAATAAACAAAAATAAAGATAATAATATGGAAATGGCGGATAATGATTATCATTTTTTGCCAAAAAGAATGTTGTCTTTAGTTATACCTGAAAGCGCTATGTCAAAAGTGTTGGAAATTATAATAAATATTAATAAGACAGGGTTTTACGGGGACGGAAAAATATTTGTCATACCCGTTGGATTTGTTGAAAGGATAAGAACTTCGGAAGAAGGGTTATATGCTTTAGCGTAATTTTAAAATTTAAAAAGTTCCTTAATTCTGCATATAACTTAATGATAATTATTTAATATTTAATTTTGCTTGTTTTATACATTTTATAATAATAATTTAATTTATTTATTACGTTTAATAAATTAAATTTATGTTATTTTAAATATTAAATAATTATTTTTTTAATTCTATGTCAGTATTAAGGAACTTTCACTTATTTCTTTTTTGTTGACGGTTTTTTAGTTTCTTTTTTTATCGGTTTATTTGCCATGTTTAATTCACCCCCTTACTTCCTTTATAGTTATAATATTTTTAGACTATTATATTATATTATTATATGAAACATTAATGTATATAAAATATTTATTTATTTATCTGTGGTGCCTGTCCCGCAAGCTTTATCTGTTCCGGAAGAACAGCATGGAGCGGCAGCGGCGGTTGGCACAGACGCGGTTGAAGTATTGGCAGCGGTTGATGTAGATGTTGCCTTGTCATTTTCTTTCGTTGTCGCAGCTGTATGCGATGGCGATTTGCTGCTGCTTGCGTAGTCAGTTTTATACCACCCCGATCCTTTTAGAACAAAACTTGAATTTGAAATTAGTTTTTCAAGTTTACCGTCGCATTTAGGGCATTTCTCTAAAGGTTTTTCATTTATTTTTTGAATTACTTCCGTTATCTCTCCGCAGTCGCTACATTTGTACTCTCTTATAGGCATATTGACCCTCCGATATATATTTTCCAATTTTTGGTTTTTTTAAAATTTATTTTAATCAGCTTATTATATCAAGATATTATATCATAAATTTATCTTTTTTCATACTCGCCTGCAACTATAATATTTATATATATACCTTATGTAATATAACATACAATATACCTTTAATTTTATTTTTATTATATCATTAAATATATTAAAAATAAAATTTTCTATAGGCAATCTTAGGAGGGGAAGTGGTATTAATTATGCGATAGAAATTTTCATTACGGATGACCGCTTCGCTCTCGGCTTATAGCATAACGAACAGAAACGGCACGCGTTTCTGTCTTTGGAATTTTCCTGCTTACGCAGGAATGACTTAGCGGGGATTTTAATCTTCACACTTAGGGTGTTATTCCCGCGAAAGTGGGAATCCAGTGTTATTAATGCATTGCGGTATGTTTAATAATTTATATCGGCAATTTTATGGAGGGGGGTATTTACTTGACAAACAACGCTTATTGTGCTTTTATTGATAATATTTATAACGGATATATGCATATAATAATATTGACTATTAAAGTCTGCTGCTTAACATTAATAATAATATTAAATATCTATTTATTTTATTACTTATTACCTAAAAATAATTTTACATAATACGGAGGAACGCAATGTTAGTAACGTTTAAATCAAGGCTTTACTTTGCAGCTGTTTTAATGTTTTTTATAATTTTAGCAGGAGATTTTATTGTAATTAAGTATATAAATACATTTAGGAATTCATCATATACTCAATCGGTAGTTAATTCTACGATTAGCTCTTTATTAAAGATTCAACGAAATGCAATGGGTATAGTTTATCTTTCAAAACTTAGAAAGGCTGATATTAAAATAGCAAAATCGGAAAAAAAGACTTTTAATTCTTCGGCTATTGACAAAAAAATAGCAGGACTCGTAAAAGAAATTAAAATGGATAGAGTAAGCGTTTTACCTTCTATTAACGGTTTTTACGGCGGTTTCAGTCATGAAAATTTTCATACGCTTTTCGGCGTAAAAAAAGATCATATAAAAAGACCAAAAAGCTATAAAATCACTGCAGCAATGCTTAAATTAAGAGAACACATGGCGCATGTGAGACCTATTATGAATAAGCTTTTAAAAAATCCTTTAAAAGTTGGTCCGACTATGAAAATAATCTACTGGAAGAAAAATATGGATATAATTATTAAACACCTCCAATTTGTTGATAATACACTAATCGTACATACTACTAAAAAAATAGATATACTTTTAGATTTTTTTATGGTACTTCCATTTTTAGTTCTCGTAGCGCTTCTTCTAATAAGCTATTATTTTAAAAAAACACTATTAGATGAGCTAGATCTTACGATAAAAAAAATAGGCGAAGTGGCAAAAGGCGATTTAAGGTCAAAAATAATAATGAATATAAATCCAAAAAACGAAATAGGAAAACTTGTAAATCATGTAAATACACTTATTGATTCATTATCTAACAATGTCAGCATGATTTCAAGTGCGGTAAATTCTATCTCAAGCAGCGGTACCGAGCTGACTTCTTCTTCAAAAGAGTTGGAAGAAAATATAATGAAAATGAAACAGAACGGCTCGTCCATTTTAGAATCAATAAAGCAGATAACTCTTGCTATAATGGAGGTTGCAAAAAATTCATCATCGGGAGCGCAGGAAGCGGAACTTACTAATAAAGCTACCGATGAAGGTTATAATGCCGTTCAAAATGTTATAAACGAGATTAACTCCATAGAAAAAGCCGTAAATAAAGCTTCCGCCGTCATAGAACAGCTCGGCGCATCCTCGCAAAGAATAGGCGAAATAATAGCGGTAATAGATGAAATAGCAGACCAGACCAATCTCCTTGCTTTAAATGCCGCTATTGAAGCGGCAAGAGCGGGAGAACAGGGAAAGGGTTTTGCCGTTGTTGCCGATGAAGTCAGAAAACTCGCTGAAAGAACCACAAAGGCAACAAAAGAGATAACAGGAATGGTTGTTTCTATACAGGAAGATACGGGTAAGGCTGTTGAGTCAATGAATTACGGAAAAGAAGAAGTTAAAAACGGCGTAATCGTAGCTAAAAAAGCAGGTGAACAGATTGAGGCTATCAAAGAATTGACAAATAAACTGAAAGATATGATTACTTTAATAGCAACCGCCGCAGAAGAACAATCAACAGCTACCGAGGAAATATCAAACTCTTCCGATTCAATACTGCATTCTCAAGAACTGGCTTTTTCAAGCAGCACGCAGGTAAACGAAGCCGCGGCTTCGTTATCTAAGCTGGCGGTAGAACTATCTAACACGGTTAATGTTTTTAAATTTAATTTATAGTCAATTTAATAAATATAATAAATATTCTATATATATATATTACAATAGGAGTTTGCAATATATGACAGGATTTACGGGCAATAATGAAAAAACCGGCGGCGGCTGGCTTAACAGTAATGTTTTTTTTATAGCCTTCTCCGCTTTTTTTGCCGATTTAGGTTACCAGGCTGTTCTGGTAATGTTCCCTATATTTCTCGTATTATACCTCCACAGTTCCATTATTTATTTTGGTATAGCATCGGCTATAAGTTATGGTGTAGGCGCTTTTTTCGGGTATTTTGGAGGAATTGCCGGTGACAAATTCGGTCATAAAAAGATTGCTATTATAGGAAATATATTTATACCGCTTCTTTCTTTTACAGGATTTAGCGTTTATCCTGCGGAAGCCGTCGCTTTATTTTCTGCAGGCTGGTGGGCAAGAAATTTCAGGTCTCCGTCAAGAAGAGTACTGCTTTCAAGATCCGTCTTTAGAGAATTTTATGGAAGAGCATTTGGTTTTTTGCATGCTCTTGACGAGGCGGGCGGCTTTTTCGCCGGTATTTATGCATTAATTCTTTTTGCTTATCATGTGCCTATAAAATATATTTTGATAATTACAATGATACCGCTTTTTATGTCCACTTTTTGTCTAATATTAATATCCGAAAAAAAATTAATAAATAATCCTGGTGCAAATCAAAATATAGAAAATAAAAATATAAATGATAAAAATGAAATTAATGATATAAATATAAAAAATGATAATAAAAATAAAAATAATACCGATAATAATTTAATAAGCAATAAGAATAAAAATCAAATAAGTAAAATTCAGAACAGCGAGATAGCGGAACATAGAGAATCAAATAAAATTAACAATTTGGATATTAAAAATGATGAAAATAAATATTTAAACGATAAAGAGCATAATTTAAACAATAATTTATTCAAAAGGATTTTGATTGCTACATCTTTATATGGTTTTAGTTCTTTTAGTTTTGGATTCCCTATTTTAACTATTGCTCAATCTTCTAAAAATGATGAATTAGGAATACTTTCTTATATTGTATTTTTTGCTTTTACCTCTCTTACAGGTTTAGTTGCAGGCAGGACTATATTAAAAACCGTAAAAAAGCTTGGATTGGGATATCTTCTTACATTTATAGGTTCGGCAGGAATGGCTTTAGTATTTGCTTTTTCTTTAAACCCTTTATTATATTATATAGCAGTAGCTTTTTTGGGAATATCTTTAGGGTTTATAGAGACTGCGGAACCGACAGCTATAAGTATAATTTCTAAAAATGATAAAAGAGGGAAAAGCATGGGGTCTCTCACAGCGGCAAGGAGTATCGGAATATTCGGAGGTAATATTATTATGGGACTTCTATATTCGGTTGGAGCCGATTATTCATATTTATACGCAGGCATTTTGAGTCTTGCCGCTTCTTTAATAATATTTACATCAAAATCTAATATTTAAACTAATTAATATATTATTATATAATTAAAATTAATATAATTAATATAATTAATAAATTCTTAATCCTGCGTTAGAAAATATTTAGATATTTCAAAGTCAACGGACACTGGATTCCCGCTTGCGCGGGAATGACAATACTGTATTTAACTTTTCACCCAAAGGGCGTCATTCCTGCTTTCGCAGAAATGACTTTTATAGGTTTTAATTTTTAACCCAATACTATATACTATGTATGATACTATGCTGTTAATCACCCGCAGCTCATAGAAGCGGTGGCGGACTTATAAAAGCAGGTTGTAAGGGAGATTAAGTGTATGAATAATAATCTGGATTATATAAAAAACATAGAATATTTTAAAACTTTAAATGAAGATAAGATAGCCGTAATCGGTAATTTTCTAAAAGAAGAAAATTATGAAACGGAAGAAAATTTATTTATTGAAGGCGAAAAATCAAACGGCATATATTTCGTTAAAACCGGCACGATAAAAATTTATAAATCGTCAAAAGACGGAAAAGAACAAATTTTAAAGTTATGCTATGCAGGCGAATCATTTAATGATGTTACCGTATTTAGCGGAAATATAAATCCTGCTTCCGCAGATGCCGTAATTAAGTCTACCGTCTTTTTGCTTTCAAAAGAAAATCTGGAAAATTTAATATTTAAATATCCTGAAATATCATTAAATATTATAAAGAGTTTAACCGATAAACTACGATTTTTAACGGGCAGAATTGAAGATCTTTCATTAAAACACACCCAAGAAAGAATAGGAAATATTTTATTGCTTTTTGAGGGGCAAAAGTTAAGCCAAAAAATGATAGCGGATATTGCAGGAACGGCAAGGGAAGTTGTTTCGCGCGCATTAAGAGAATTTTCTAATCAAAATATTATCAGATTAAATAAAAGAGATATTGAAATAATTGACAGAGAAAAATTAAAAACAATGATTGAGAAATAGTTATCAATTACACTATATATCCTTAAATCCTATGATAGAAAATATTGAGGTATTTCAAAGTCAATAAATGCTGGATTCCTGCTTTCGCAGGAATGACAGTTTAACCCAACTTCACCATAATTACAGGCAACCTGTCGATATTGCTGTATTTATGGGGGCAACAAAAATGTCTATGGGGACTACAAAATAAAAAATAAAATGTATTAATATTAATGGGTTATAATTTTAGAATAATAAAAGTGGTGAAGTTGGGTTAAGGGTTAACATGGTAAATCATCGTAAAGTCATTCCCGCGCGTATATTCTAAAGTTGCAAGAAGCCTGAATATTTTGTTAACATGGTAAATCATCGTAAAGTCATTCCCGCGCAGGCGGGAATCCAATGTTCTTAATGTATTTCGGTATGTTTAACACCTATCGGCAATTTTGGGTATAATATTAATATGTAATAAATATAGGAGGTAAACATTGAGGATAATTAGCGGATTGTATAAAGGAAGAAAAATTCCAAATGTTTTCAATGTAAAAGAAGTTAACCCGTCATCCGACATTGTTAAAGGAGCTTTATTTAATATCCTTGCAGGCGAAATACAGGGAAAAATTTTTTTTGATGTTTATGCAGGGACAGGCAATATTGGTTTTGAGGCATTATCAAGAGGCGCAGGATTTTGTGTTTTTATTGAAAAATTAAATAAAATGACCTCTTATATATCTAAAATTGCAAATGAATTTAATATAAGAGATAAAACCAAAATAATTTGCGGTGATGCTAATAAATTTATAAATAAAGATCTTTTTAATTCATATAAACCGAATTTTATTTTTATTGACCCTCCATATGATTATAATTTAGCTGAAAAATCTTTAGAAAATATTATTAATAGTTATTATTTAAGTAATTCAGGCAACGGTTTAGATAACGATAAAGACATAGATAAAGATACAGCAGACTTGGATAATAATCTTACGATAATCGTTCAGCATAATAAAAAAGAAATATTACAAGATAACTATGAGGAATTTTATTTAACCAAAAAAAGTACTTATGGAAAATCTGCGCTTTCTTTTTACGAAAAATTGCCGTAAAGCCCGCAAGCTTATAGCTATGATGAGCTCAAAATTGCCGATAGAAAAGTTTATTCTGGATGACCGCTTCGCTCTCGTGCCTAACGACACTCGTGAACAGAAACGGCATGCGTTTCTATCTTCGGAACTTTCCCGCCTACGCGGGAATGACGTTGAGGAATTTTAAAAGTTCACCCATTGGGTGTCATTCCTGCGAAAGCAGGAATCCAGCGTTATTAATGCATTGCGGTATATTTAACAATCTCTATCGGCAATTTTTAGAGGAGTTTGTTGATTGATTACTCTATATTTTTATGTTATATATGTTATATATGTTATATATGTTATATATGTTATATATGTTATTTATGCTATATATAACATAAATAACATAAAATCAGAAAATATATTTTAAATATATATATTTTATATTATATAATAGATAATGTTATTTATTTATTATAAATTCTCAATTATGACAAATTATAAATTTAAAAATGTGGCAGTATATCCGGGTTCATTTGACCCCGTTACTTTTGGTCATATTGATATTTTAAAAAGAAGTCTTAATATTTTTGATAAAGTTATTATTGCGGTAGCATGCAATAGAAAAAAAGGTTATCTTTTCAAACAAGAAGAAAGAGTAAAACTTATTAGAGACACAATAGCGGATATTAATGAAATAGACGGCGGCAAAGTTGAAGTTGTTGCGCTTAAAGGTCTTCTTATAAAATTTGTCGAAAGTATTAATGCAAGAGTTATAATTAGAGGACTAAGAGCGGTGTCTGATTTTGAATATGAACTGCAGCTTGCAACGACTAACAGGACATTAAATCCAGATATTGAAACTATATTTATGATGACAGCGGAAAAATATTCATTTTTAAGCTCTACTATCGTAAGAGAAATATCTTTACTTGGAGGAGATGTTTCATCTATGGTGCCGCTTTTAATATCTAAAGAACTTCAAAAATTATATTCCAAAGGAGACCATGATGAAACTCTCATGTAGGACATCTTTAATTAAACCTTCCGCTACTCTTGCAATAACTGCAAAAGCTAAAAAACTTAAATCGGAAGGTAAAGATATCGTAAGTTTCGGCGCGGGAGAGCCTGATTTTGACACCCCTTCTTATATAAAAGATGCGGTAAAAGACGCGCTTGATAAAGGTTTTACAAAATATACCCCTGTTTCAGGTATTGATGAGCTTAAAAATGCTATTCACGATAAATTTTTAACTGATTACGGCGTTAATTATGAAAATAATGAAATTTTAGTTTCTTGCGGCGGTAAACACAGTTTATATAATTTATTTATGGTTTTGTTAAATGACGGTGATGAAGTTATAATACCTTCTCCTTACTGGGTGTCTTATACTGAAATAGTAAAACTTGCAGGCGGAATTCCTGTTCTTGCAGATACATCCTTCAATAATTTTAAATTTAATCTTGATATGCTTAAGGAAAATTTCAGTTCAAAGACTAAAGCAGTAATTATAAACAGCCCTTCAAATCCCACGGGAGTGCTGTTAGATGAAAAAGATATTATAGAAATTGCAATGTTTGCGATTGAAAAAGATATTTTGATAATTACGGACGATATATATGAAAAGATAATATTTGACGATAAAAATTTTTTTAATGTTTTAATGGTTGATAAATCATTAAAAGAAAATACGGTAGCGATTAATGCGGTATCCAAGACTTATTCTATGACCGGTTTTAGAATAGGTTATGCGGCAGGACATAAGGAAATAATTTCGGCTATGAATAATCTTCAATCGCAAAGCACTTCAAATCCTACATCTTTTGCACAATACGGAGCGCTTGCAGCTTTAAGAGGCAATCTTGATTTTACTATGAAGATGAAAGAAGAATTTGAAAAAAGACGAAATTATATGTTAGATTTTTTTGAAAATGAAATAAAAACCGTTAAACCTGTTAGACCGGACGGAGCTTTTTATATTTTCGCCGATATTTCTGAAGTATTTAAAAATAGCGGCGGTTCAATTGATTCGTCGACCAAGTTTTGTTCATATCTTTTAGATTCCTATTTAGTTGCGGCTGTTCCCGGAATAGAATTTGGAAACGATAATTATGTCAGGCTTTCTTTTGCAACGGATTTTAATGTAATAAAAGAAGGTTTAAATCGAATAAAAGAAGCGGTTAACATAGATAATTTAAAAAATTTAAAAAGGGGATAATAATTAAGTGTTAAAATTATATAAAATAGTATTAAGATTTCTTGAAAATAATACTGGAAACGGGAATAAAGCCGAAGGCGATAGCAGCAGCCATAACGACGACTATAACAATAAACATAATGGCGGAAACGGCGGTAACGGTAGTAATGTCAATTATTATAATAATAATAATAACAGGAAAATGTTTTTAAATTTTTTAAAAAATTTTATAAAATTGCCTTTATTTGCGGTTTCTTTTGCCGTTATTGTTTTTTCAAAACTTAAAAGAATTTTGTATTATAATAATATCATTTTTAAGACAAAAAATTCTAATATATTTACCGTCAGCGTTGGAAATATTAATATGGGAGGCTCAGGTAAAACCCCGCTTTCTTATTCTGTTGCGTCTTATTTATATAATTATGGTTTAAAGCCATGTATAGTTAGCCGCGGTTATGGGGCTAAGTTAAAAAAAAAATCTATATCGCAGGCTGGGAATTTGACAATCAACAATTGCTCTCCGATGAAACACTGCTTTTAATAGAAAAATTTAAATCTCTTAATCAAGAAATACCCGTTATTATATCAAAAAACAGATATAAAGCATCAAAGGTTTGTTTGCAGGAAGATATTTATGCAAATTTACAGGATATTTACGATAATTACAATAAAATAAAAAATGGCGAAAATATAAATAGCGAAAAAGAAGACAATAAAGAAGACAATAATGAAGACAATAATGAAGACAATAATGATAAAAACAATATAGATAATATAATTATAAATGAAAATATTAATATAAATGAAATAAGCGAAGCAAACGAAATAAATGGTAAAATTTTTTCAAATTTTAATGATCATAATAATAATGAGGCGAAAAATACAGATAATACTATAAATACTAAAAATACAGAGAGCAACAATGAAAAGGAAATTGATTTTTTGTCTCATTGTAAATACGGAGAAACCCACGATAAATATGAAAAATATAAAAGAGTGTGCATTCTTGACGATGGGTTTACCGCATTAAATATCAAAAAAGATTTAAACATTGTTCTTATTGACGGAACTAAAAATTTATTTAAACAATTTATTATCCCTGCCGGCATTTTAAGGGAATCTATGTCTTCAATCAAATATGCGAATTGCATTATAATTTCTAAAACTGTAGAATTAAATCCGTCAATAGAAGCAGAAATAAGAAAATATAACAATTCTTGCCCTATTTTTTATTCTTATTATGCTCCGACAAATATTAAAGGAGGAATGGGAGGCGAAGAAACAATTTTATGTCAAAATATATCGGAAAAAAAAGCAAAAAAAGCTATTATTGTAAGCGGAATAGGAAATCCTGAATATTTTTACTCCAATATAAAAAGCTGCGGATTTGAAATTATATATGATTTTGAATATAACGACCATTACAAATATAAAGATAAAGATTTAGTGAATATAAAAATAAAATTAGATAATTATTCAAATGATGCATACAATAATAAAAATAAAAATAATAAATATGCTACAAATATTAAATCGGATAAACACGCTAAAAATGATAAATATAATGATAAATATGATAAAAATAACGATAAAAATATTAAACAGGCAGCAAAACACTTGCAAAATGATAAATATTCGGAAGATGTCATTATAATAACTACTTTAAAAGATTATGTAAAATTAAAAGAATTTAAATTAAAATATCCTGAAATTATAGATAAATTGTATTATTTAGATTTTGAAGTAAAAATAGACAATAAATTTTATGATTTTATAATTGATAACTATTTAAATTATATTGGAAATATAAGACCAGAATTAGTTTCTAATATTAAAAACTCTATTATTAAAAAAAATGAAAAAAAACTTAATTGAAGGCAAAGCCGAGTATTTTTTGGTTAAGATTTTTTATATTTTAATTAACGCTTTGCCTTTAAATTGCTCATTAGCTTTAGGCCGATTTCTCGGTATTGCTTTTTATAAATTAGATAAAAAACATGCAAAAAGCGTTTTTAAAAATTTAAAAATTGCCTTTAAGGAGGATAAAAACGATGAAGAATTAAATAAAATTGCGGTAAATTTTTATAAAAATCTTGGAATGGTTTTTATTGAGATTTTCAGGCTTAATAAATATACAAAAGAAAATATAGATGAATTTGTTGAAACTGATTTTAGCAATTTAAAAGATATATACGGCAAAGAACCTATTCTGCTTTTAACGGCACATTTTGGGAACTGGGAACTGCTGGCAAAAACGTTTAGCCTTAAAGGATATAAGGGTAATGTTCTTGCAAGACCTTTAGATAATAAATATATAGAGCAAATATTATATAAGTTAAGAACGGTTTCAGGCAATAAAGTGATTTATAATAGAGAAAATGCAGTTAAAGAAATATTGACTGCGATAAATAAAAAGGAAATTATAGGATTTCTTCCCGATGAAAATGCATCTAAAAGAATAGGTATTTTTGTAGATTTTTTTGGAAATCCTGCATGCACTATGCCCGGTATCGCCAATATTGCCGCTAAAACTAAAGCCAGAGTGGTCCCTGCTTTTATCGTGAGACGAACAGAAACAGATATCAATGTTAAAGAAATAGAAAGCCATAAATTTAGAAAAATTACAAGCAAAAACAAAGACCTTTTTTCTATGCATAAATTAATTATCGGCGAGCCTTTAGAAATAAATTATACGGGCAATAGAAAAGAAGATGTTATAAATATTTTAAATATTTTTCATGTGGCAATTGAAAACATAATTAAAGAATATCCTGAGCAATGGTTTTGGATCCACAACAGGTGGAAAACAAGACCTGATGAGTGATTTAATTTTCAAATAATAGGAGATAATTGTGCAGTATTTTAAAATAATTAAAAATAAGTTTGTAATTTTTTATTAGTTAAATTTTTAATTGAATTATAAAGTAAGAATTTGATACAATATTTATTATGAGTTATATATTGTCTGTCAGCATATTTCCTGTGGATAAAGGAGGGGAATCCTTAAGCAGGTATGTTTCTAAAGTTTCTAAGATAATCCACAGCTCCGGCCTTGAATACGTGATAACTCCAATGGCTACCATGATAGAAAGCGAAAACATAGATGACCTTCTCAATATTGTAAAGATGGGTATAGAAGCCCTTAAAGAGGATTCAAACCGAGTGTATGCAAACATGGCTATAGATTATAGAAAATCTGGGCTTGGAAGGCTAAAACAAAAAGTAGAATCCTTAAAATCAAAGATTTAAAAGTAACTCGTGAAGTTAATTTTAATATTGCTTTTGGCTAAAATGTCTAAAAAAATAATATATTTATAAAAAGGAAAATTTCATAATGACAAATCTTTGCAAGGTAAACGCAAAGGGGAGTATTGCATTAATTTTTTTAAATATCTTTTTATTTGTATTATTTGCATTTATTGTATTTCCTAACTCAGCCAATGCAAGCGGTACTATAACAGGAATCACTCCTTCAAATACACCTGCAGAATCTGGAGCTTCCGGAGCTGACTTAAACAATGGACTAAGCGCAGGAACGTTGCCGTCAAACAATAATCAGAATAGCCCTGGTATTTTCAAATCGCAAAATTATGGCGTTAACGGCAGTATTGGTGCAGATAGTCCATTCAGATGGTGGGGCGTTAATTTAGATTTATCTCCTTTTGTAAGCCAGAACTATTCCAATCCTATAAGCCAGATTGACAATATCTCTGATACTATAACGGGAATTAACGGTCAATCAGTAGTAATTCCTTATAATTATAGTTTAAATAATTCAAATTTTAATGGTAATGGACTTGCATTAAGATATCATTCGTTTAATCATATTATTTCGGTAGGCGATTTTTTGCCACCGCCAATTTCCTGGATTTTATTTTTTATTCCAAGCATTAAAGACAAATATTATTATTCAAGCGCAAATTTTAATTTAAGCTATGTAAATAGTTCAAATCTTACTATGAATACAACAGATGCGACTATAACGGGTAAAATGCAGGAAGTATTTTTAAGATATTACTGGAATCCAATCGGCGTTGATTATCCTATCAGTATTGATAATAATAAAATAACTATAGTTCCTTACGCTGATTTAGGACTTGGAGGTTTTGCGGATTTCTTCTATGCACATAATTTTACTTCAAACAATCCGAACGATCTTTTATATGTCGCCTTAACTAATTCTCAGGCAGCTAATAATAAATATGCTCAGGGTCTTTATGGATTAGGATTAAGATACGGCGCAGGGGTTCAGGTATTTGCAAAACATATTGTCGGTCAAGTTTCTTTTCATATATTGCCGTATAATTTTAAAAGAGGTTTTGCGGCACCGGGTTTTTTAGCGGTAAATCAAGGTGCTTCTTTGCCTTCTCCGAGTATGACGGAACATATTTTTGATATCGGCGTCCACTATAATTTTATTTCCAACTGGTATGTAGGTTTAAATTATGAAAACGATTCTTTTCATATAGGTTCTATAGGTCAAACGCCCGTTGATTTATCTAATGTTAATATAACAAACGGCGGCAGCACTGCAAGTTCAACAGTATCTGCCGATAATTTTTATAAAGGCGGAACTATGACAAATAATTATTTATATTTAACCGTGGGATATAATTTTTAATCGTCTATAAGTTCAATCAGTAGTAAAAGATAAAATAAGTCGGATGCTCTTTTTTTAATAATATGAAATTTTAGTCCGAACATTGGGGAGTAGTTCATTAATTGAATAATAATCTTCTTTTGTTATCACTTAGATACCCTCCGTTAAAATTGAATTAATTTTAGTTAAGATACCTAAGATTTTACTTTAAAAAAAAGTTAGTTTTAAATCGGCATTTTGTTTAGTTTTCGTTCGGTGTTTTATTCATTATACATTAGATGAAGATAATAAAAGAATAAATTATGAAAAAAACATTATTAGCTTTATTTATATCAAGCTTGTTCTTGTTCTTGTTCTTATTTTCATTTAATGCCGTTTATGTTTATGGAAAAACAAGTCTAAAAAAAATAAAATTTAAGGCTAAAATAAAAAAGGGCGTTAAAATTTCAGTTACGCCTAAGGATAAATTTTATGCAGATATATTTGGAGGATACGGAGCTTTCGACGCAAAAAAATATGGATTAGATATAAACACCGGCAGGTTGCAGAACAACATTATGCTATATATAAAAGCAATAGGAAATAATTCTAACGGATGGATTCAAAATACGGCTGAAAATAATCTAAACTATTATGCCGCCTTAATGAAATATTATAACGGCAATAAATCCAACATTACTTTTATATACGGAAGAAACGATGGCACGGGTTATATGCCCCAAATATTTTCAAAATCTCTTGAAAATATATACGGATATCAATTTAATTTTCCGATGGATACGGCTTATATTTATAATACCGAGCACAAATGGCATGTCGCCTTTAGATGGATAAACTATATAAATAAAAATATTACATTCGAAAACAAAGTATCATATAGTTACAGCAGGTATTATAGGGTCAGCTATGCTAATCCTGATTTTCAGTCGAATCCGCTTTCCTTGCTTAATGGAGGCTATTTGCCTAATTCTCCTGTGAATTGGGCGGCACCCACCATGCAAAATTCATATAATCCTACGGCAGAGTTCGGCAGTTCATTATTAGGGACTGCCTACCATAATTTTATAAATAATGTCGATAAGATAGGTGATGCCCCGATGTTTATTCTGAAATTGCCTTTTAATAAACTTAAATTAGGCGGAGATTTTTTGTCATATTCAACAAGATCAGCTGAGTTTTGGTACGGAAGTTATAATATGCCTGAAGGAGATAAGTATAATGATGTATGGGACGAATATGACACAATATCTAATTATTATGTATATGCTCAGGATAAAATTAAAATAATTCCTAAAAAATTGTTTATAGAGCCAGCTATGAAATATCAAACAATTAAAACAGTGGCAAACTATAATTCTGGTTATTATAACGAAATAGGCGGGACCAGCTCTAAATTTTATAACTACTGGCAACCGTCAATTTTAGCTGTATACTCCCCTATTAAAAATATAGATATTTATGCGGTATGGGGCAAAACAGTCGGGGTTCCCCAAATAGGTTCTAAGTACATTTTGATTAACTCCGAAACAGATGAAGTTGCGGAAGGCTATGACCCGTTAATGGACGAAAAACCGCAATATATGACAGACTATAAACTTGGTGTAAAATATTTGCATAAAGGTTTTTTGTTAAGCGCCGATATTTACAGGGAAGATTATATCAATAAATCTAGTTCTGTTTACAACCCTATTGTAGGCGCTTCCGTGTATTTTAGTTCCGGAACTGCGAGGCAGGAAGGTTTTAAGCTATCGGCTAAATATAATTTTAATAAGATTTGGGGCATATTTGCAAGATATTCGTATAAGAACGCCCAATTCACGTCAAATTTTTCTGGGACGTATGGAACGGTTTCCGCAGGACAGCATGTGCCTTATATTCCTAAAAATTTAGCCGGACTTGGAGGATTTGCCGAAATTTTTGGCACTTATCTTAAGGTATTTGGAGCATACACCGGAACGCAGTATGTTCCTGTAAGCGCTCTGAAGAACGGGGCATATGGGGTATATTACAATATAAATCAAAATTATGAAACTGGCGGCTATTTCATTTTAAACGGATATGTTGCTCGTAGTTTTAATTTAAGTAAAATATCATTATTTAATAAGATGAACCTAAAAATCGTTAAATTGTCGTTTTCGATAACTAATATTCTAAATAGGCAGTATAATTCTTGGTCTGACTACATTTACGGTGTTTCAAGCACTAATCCCGTTCAAGAGGTTATGCCCGGTATGCCGAGATTTGTTTATGCTCAGGCATCTTTCGGATTTTAAGCATGTCTAAACAAAATAACCAAATAACCTATAACCTATCAACAAAATTATTTCTATTTAACCTATCCGATTTATCATATTTAACCTATCCGATTTATTTATTCCATTACTCCCTACTGCATTTGCCATAAAAAGAGGTCAGATTAATTTTCCGCCCAATCAGAGAAAAAAAATTCTACACAAGTTGTTTTCAATGGTGTTAACCCAACTTCACCACTAAAACCCAAAAACCCTTGATATTCCTATATCTTATTTTTTCTATGGGGACTACACGATATTTTGCAATAAATATATAAAATTAATTAGATTAAATATTTATATTTATAT
>SGBB01000019.1 GCA_004195025.1 Candidatus Acidulidesulfobacter diazotrophicus
TCATAGAAATTTTGATTAACAAGATTGCCTTGCCAGACCTTTTTTTAATTTTTGCCGTTAATAATTCCTAATACCAAAAGCTTTCCGGCTGCTAATCCCAATAATTTAGGGTCTTTGTTTTTTAGCCCGTAATAACCAGCCACTAAAATACCACCGATTATAAGAAGGTTAACAATAAATGTATCCGATTTATTTATTCCCTTACTCCCGCTTGCATCTGCGGGGTAGGGATTTTTTTTTTAAAGATAAAGTCAACTATATTATTTAACTACTTTAAACCCTCTCTAATCTCTTTGAATATCCGCATTTAGGGGCTTACTGCTTTTAACGCTTTTTAAAGCTTTATGCATGTTTTAAATCTCTATTTTCCCGAAATGGAACACGGGCGTTTACGGCGCAAATCTTTCTTTCTCCCTGGATTTAAGGGGGTTGTGGTAATATTAAGAATATTTTTATTTGCGCAAAAGGGCGGTATATAAAAAATAAAATAAGAGACCGCCAAAAGCAAGTAAGTAGCCAAATTAATTATTTATTACTTGAAGGATTTTAGGACAAGACTATACAAATAAGATAGGAAGCATTATTTTTAAGATATTCATAATGAATAAAATAAAAATAAGCTGAAAAGAATACTAAAATTTAAAATAGCTATTGTTGATTTTAAATAAAAATATCCTTATATAATTAAATATACTTTTAAAAATATATTTAATTATGCGGTCTGAACTAAATCTGTCTTTATTAATAATTTGACCGAAATTAATAATGTAACGTCGCTCAGATTTAATTTTAACAAGATTGAATTTAAAGGCTGGTTTTTCAAATATTATATATACTCTTGTATATATAATATTATCGCCAGCAGTCTGTTTTTGTGTTGTAAACAACGATAGAAAAACAGAAAAAAAATCTTTAATAATTATATATACCAGATTAAAATAGAATGTCAAGGGTTTTTAAGACTTTAATTCTTCCATAGAAAAATTTAATCTCTAACTATGACTTTTTACGGTCATTTTTTTTATTTTATTTCCTTAACCTTCTAATATTTCTTAAATTTACGCAATACTAATCTTTAATTTTTTCCCCAATGCCGCCGCTACCCGTTCCAGCGTAGAAACTTTAATATCTTCGGCATGGTTTTCTATTCTTGAAACAGCTGTTTTCTTGGTATTAAGCTTAACGGCAAGTTCTTCCTGCGTTAATCCTGCTGACTCCCGCATCTCGCGAATCATCGCTCCGATTTTAAATTGTTCGTAACCTTCATAGAATCCTTCGCTGAAAGAGGCGTCCGTTTTTTTTCTATTTTCTATGTATCTTTTTAAATCACTCATTTTGGCTCCTTTCAATAAAATCGTTTTTATATTTTTCAGCCTTTTCTATTTCGTTTTTAGGCGTTCTTTGCGTCTTTTTTATAAATCCGTGCGTAAGGACGACGTTTGAATCCTTTAGCATAAAACAAAATATTCGATAAATATTTGAACCGTACTTTATTCTACATTCCCATATTCCGTCAGTACCGGCAAGCTTTTTAAAATATAGAGAGGGGATATTGTCTAAATCCTCTAATAAGCTGAGTACCCAAGTAATTTTTTGAGCAACCTTGCCGTCTAATGAATCTAAAAATTCTTTTACTGGACAACTTCCTTCAAGCGTTTTATAAAAAATTATAATCCTATGCATATTTTATGTTAACTTGTATGTTTACTTTTGTCAAGTTTATTTTATTTTATTTATTATTTTATATATATTATATTATTTATCGTTTTACCAGAATTCTGGTAAAACGATAAGATTTTGTTCGTTATTAGAATTATTTAAGCAAGTCTTCACAAACATTTGTGAAGACTTGCTATCCTCTTTTTTATCTTTTTTATTGCTACAAGGCTCTGTTTGTATTTAAGAGCGAAGCGAATTAAATACAAACAGAGCCAGCGGTTGTGTGGCGGCCTAAAATTATTTTAATTTTTGTAATAGTGTCGGCGACAGTGTCGTTTTAGGGTAGTTTTTGCTTGCTCCGTTTTGCCTGTTTTTTTGCTTATTTGCTTTTCGTTTGGCATTAAGCCTTCGCTATCGCAAACAACGGCAAAAAAGAGCGGCAAAACTACGACGCAAAAACATTTAAGGGCATTATTCAGGGGGCTTGCTATAAAAAACCCTTTATTATTTTAATTATCAGTTGTATAATTTAAGAAAAGGATTAATTTAACATTAAACCGGGGTTTAAAATGTCTGCGGAAAGCATTAAAGAAAATGCGATAAGAAAAGTCATTCAGGAATTAATAGTCCCTGATTTAGGCAAGATTATGAATAAACAGGATATTCTTGAAGAAAGAATAAATTCCATCGATAAGAAACTTGACTACAAGATAGATTCTCTTAAAAACGAAATGGATGTTAAATTCGATGCCGTGAACGACAAGATAGATTCTCTTAAAAACGAAATGGATGTTAAATTCGATGCCGTGAACGACAAGATAGATTCTCTTAAAAACGAAATGAACGGCAAATTTGACACTGTAAATGGAAGAATAGATGCCGTGAACGACAAGATAGATTCTCTTAAAAACGAAATGGATGTTAAATTCGATGCCGTGAACGGCAAGATAGACTCTATTAACGACAAAATAGATTTAATGAATAAATACAACGAAAGGCTGCTTGATATCATACATCCCGTTCACAAATAAATAACCCTTTTGTCTCAAATTTGTCCCATAGCATTTTTTACATTACAAATTCATTAATAATATTAATAAGTTATTGTATTAGACTTTACGGCTCATATCCGTAGTGTCCGTGGTTCAAGCCCCTGCACCGCCACCACTCAAAGCCGCAGTAAATAGCTATTCAAAACGAACAATCAGCAAAACCATTGCTAAATTTTATTAAATTTATACAATTTTAATCAACCCCCGCTATTTTCATTATTAAAAATTATACCTTACTTATTTATTACATTTTATTTTTTATTTTGTTGTCCTTATAGAAATTTGTGATGCCCAATAAGCATAGCAATATTGATATCTTGCTATTAATTATGGCAAGGTTGGGATAGCATACTTTTTATCTGAAAAAAAATATTAAAACACGAGTTTATTTTTTTATTTTTAGTATGTTATTATTCATTCAGAAATTTTTTAAATTTTTTTTAAATAGAGTTTAGTTTATAAATAAATTGTTTAAATTATCAATATCTTTATTGTAAATATCTTTAAAATGCTTTATTAAAAATACAATCAATGTAAAATAATATCATATAATTTTTTAGATTTTTTAATTTTTTACTTGATTTTAAAATGATGTTTTATTATAATTAAAATAACTTAAATTTTAAGTTTTACAATAAATCAGGAGGATTTTTATGAATGATCTTTTTGACGGTGTTTTTAAATTCAAAAATGAGGATTATGAAAAACATAAAAATCTTTTTGCCAAATTGGAAGTTGGGCAAAATCCTCATACATTATTTATAGGATGTTCTGACTCAAGGGTTGTGCCGAGTCTTATAACAAAAACTCTTCCGGGCGAACTTTTTATGGTAAGAAATATTGCAAACATGGTGCCTCCATACAGAGAAACTCAAGAGTATGTTTCTACAACATCTGCCATAGAATTTGCCGTAGAAGTGCTTGATGTTAAAAACATCGTGGTGTGCGGACATTCTAATTGCGGTGGCTGTGCAGCTCTATATAAGTCAGAAGAAGAGCTTAAGAATGTTCCTCATGTTAGAAGATGGCTGGAATTAGCAAATCATGTAAAAGAATATGTTTTAAATAATATTGATATTGACGCCGAAAAATATGTTAAAAGGGAAATGATGACCGAACAATTTAATATCGTACATCAGATGAAAAATTTATTTACTTATCCATTTATAAAGGAAAAGTATTTAAATAAAGAAATAAACATATATGGCTGGTACTATATAATTGGAACAGGAGAGGTATATAATTATGATAAAGAAAACGATTGTTTTAATATAATTGCAAAATAGAAACAAATATATTAAAATAAAATTAATATATTGAATTACTAAATAATTACTAAATAAATAATAGTCATATTTAACAAACTGTATATATGTGTAAACTAAATTTATTCTCAATATAATTATTGTCAATATTCTAAATTATTTTAATATTTAAGGCTGCAGTATGTGAAAACTAATTTATTGTCAATATAATATCAACGCCTAATATAAATAAAACATCAAACTTAAATAAATAGAATGCCGATTTAAACTAACTTTTTTTTAAAGTAAAATTTTAGATATCTAAACTAAAATTGATTTAATTTTAAAGGAGGTTGCCAATGTTGTATAATAAACCGAAATTTAAAGACCAATATGAAAATTATATTGGCGGCAAATGGATAAAACCAATTGACGGAGAATATTTTGACGACATTTCACCTGTTGATGGCAGTATAATTGCTAGAGTACCAAGGTCTAACAATAAAGACATTGATGCTGCCGTTGCTGCAGCATGGAAAGCTGCGGCGTTATGGGCAAAAACCTCTGTTACAGAAAAGAGCAGTCTGCTTTTTAAGATTGCCGATATAATAGAAAAAAATCTGGAAGAACTTGCAATTATTGAAGCATGGGATAACGGCAAAGCTATAAGAGAAACACTTATAGCCGATATTCCGTTGGCAGCGGATCATTTTAGGTATTTTGGAAGTGTGATTAGAGCTGAGTCAGGCACAGTTGCTGATCTTGACGCCAATACGGTATCAATGGAGATACATGAGCCTTTAGGCGTTGTTGGACAAATTATACCTTGGAATTTTCCTATTCTTATGGCAGCGTGGAAGTTGGCGCCTGCATTAGCGGCAGGTAACTGCGTTGTATTGAAACCTGCAGAACAAACACCCGTGTCCATTCTGCGTGTTATGGAAATGATAGCCGATATTTTGCCTGAAGGGGTTATTAATGTTGTAAACGGATTTGGTCCTGAAGCAGGAAAACCGCTTGCAAAACATCCTGGTATTAAAAAGATTGCATTTACGGGAGAAACTACGACGGGTCGTTTAATTATGCAGTATGCATCCGAAAACATCATTCCTGTTACACTGGAACTAGGCGGTAAGTCACCTAATATCTTTTTTGACAGCGTAATGGCAAAAAATGATAATTTTCTTAGTAAAGCGATTGAAGGTTTAGTATTATTTGCTTTTAATCAAGGCGAAGTATGCACATGTCCATCCCGTGCTCTAATTCAAGAAAACATTTATGATGAGTTTATAGAACGGGCTTTAAAGCGTATTGATGCTATAAAAATGGGTGATCCGCTTGATTCCGCCACTATGATGGGAGCGCAAGTTTCCATTGACCAATATGAGAAAATAAAAAACTATATTGATGTCGGAAAGCAAGAGGGCGCTAAAGTTTTGACGGGCGGCGATGTTTACGCAAATAAGATATATCCCGACGGCTATTACATTAAGCCGACTGTATTTAAAGGTAACAATAAAATGCGTATTTTTCAGGAAGAAATATTTGGTCCCGTGTTAAGCGTTGCTACCTTCAAGGATGAAGCTGAGGCAATGGATATCGCAAATGACACTCTATATGGGTTAGGTGCAGGCGTATGGTCGCGCGATGTTCATCAGGTCAATCAATTTGCGAGAGGCATTCAGGCTGGGCGCGTATGGGTAAATTGCTATCATTTATATCCCGCTCATGCTTCATTTGGCGGATATAAAAAATCCGGTATCGGACGGGAAACCCACATGATGATGCTTAATCAATATCGTCATACTAAAAATGTATTAATGTCTTATAGTAAAGACCCTTTAGGATTTTTTTAATCAAAAGACGTAAAAACATAAATAACCTGATTGCCAATAAATCGGCAAATAAAATATCATGTATTTTGAACGCATATCAATAACTGAAGAAGCTAAAGCAATAATTGACAGGTTAATAGAAAAAAACGGAGAATTAATATTTCATCAAAGCGGTGGCTGTTGCGACGGATCTGCTCCAATGTGTTTTGCAGTCGGTGATTTTATTTTAGGAAGCAGGGATTTAATGCTTGGTAAAATTCACGGATGTAAGTTTTATATGGCGGCCGACCAATTTGAATATTATAAGAACATGCATTTAACTATCGATATTGTTAAAGGCAGAGGGTCTAGTTTTTCATTAGAGATTCCTCTTGGAGTACGTTTTATAGCTAAATCAAGACTGCTTACCGATGAAGAGTTTGAAAATATTCGACCCCCGGAAATATCGGATTAAAATTTAATATTTAATTATAGAAAAAATAATATATAATAAATTTCATGTAAAGTTATAAAATTCAATGGTAAAGATAAACAATTACAGTAATTAATAAAATAAAGAATTTATTTTAAAAAATTTAAGAAAAGTTTTAACCTAATTTTACATTATTAACAACCGTCTGTTGATATTATTATATTTACGATGCAGCACAAATTTATATCAGGACTGCAAACTAAAAAATAAAATGACATAATATCAATAAGTTATTATTTTTAATAATAACAGAAGTAGAATCGGGTTAAATTTTTTTATAGTAAGTTATTGCAAATAAAATAATATGAAAATAAAAGTAGATTTGTCTCATTCGGCAAAGGATGCAAGCTATGATATATTAATTAATTCAAATATTTCTATAGGAACTATTTTAGAATCTATCGGAATTAAAAAAAGAGCATGTATCGTAACATGCAAAACCGTCAATAATTTATACGGTTTTTTAATTAGCAATTTATTAAATAGCGCAGGCATTGAACCTATTTTTATAGTTCTTCCTGATGGCGAGATTGCTAAAAGCATTAAATATTTATCATATATTTACGATGAACTAATCAAGAGCAGATTTGAAAGATCGGATTATATAATTGCTTTTGGCGGCGGAGTGATAGGGGATCTTGCGGGATATGCAGCAGCTTCTTATCTGCGCGGCGTTAATTTTGTACAAATTCCTACCACGCTTCTATCTGATGTAGATTCTTCCGTAGGAGGAAAAACTGGCATAGACCATCCTTCGGGGAAAAATCTGATAGGAGCTTTTTATCAGCCTAAAATTGTAATCATTGATGTTGATTTTCTTAATTCTTTGGATAAGATAGAACTAATAAACGGTTTTGCAGAAGTTATAAAATACGGCGCTGTTCTTGATAAAGATTTATTCTTGTATATAGAGAAAAATCTTGATAAAATAATGTTAAAAGATAAACAATCTTTAATGCATATAATTGAAAGATCTTGTTCAATAAAAGCAGATGTCGTTAATAAAGATGAAAAGGAAAATGGATTCAGATCAGTTTTAAATTTCGGGCACAGCCTCGGGCATGCAATTGAAACTCTTTATAATTACGGCAATATAAAACATGGGGAGGCCATTTCCATAGGAATGGTGTTTGCATCTAAATTATCTAAAGAATTAAATCTTTGCGGCAATGAAACAGTTAATATGCTTGAAACGCTAATTAAAAATTCGGGACTTCCTACGGAAATTCCAAAATTTACTCCAGAAGAATATATTAATGCGATGAAACTTGATAAAAAAGTAGAAGATAAATCAATTAAATTTGTTTTGATTAGTAGCATAGGAAGTTTTAAATTTGAAAAACTTGATTTTGCATTTATTTATAAATTTTTAGAAAATTTACTATAATAAAATTATATTTAAAAAATAAAAATTAATTTACTTAATATTTAAATAAATAAATTAAAAATAATTTAAATAAGCATTATATAATTTAAGCATTGTATAATTTAAATTGTGATAAACAATAAAAAACTAATTAATTTTAATAAAAACAAATAAAATTATGGAACAAAAAACTAAAACATTTGCTGAAATTTATGAATCGCAAGGACATTATGACAAGGCGCTTAATATTTATATAGAACTGCTAAAAGAAAATCCTCTTGATGCAGACTTGATAGATAAAATTAAAGATATGCAAAACTTAATATTAAGCGAAAAAAATAAAAAGAAAGAAGCTATTGCCGCTAAAATTAGTTTGCTTAGTAATTTACTTGATAAAATTGATATTTATAAGACAAAATCAATAAAATCAGTTTAATTTTCCAACTCAGCAGAAATAGAATATAGAATAATCTAGTTTTTTATGGCTTAATAAATTAAGCTATTTAAAATTAAATTGTCTCAATTTAATTTTAAGACAAACTAATTTAATTCTATTTCTATTTCTGTAATGGTTTTTTATTGCATGAGTTATCTGTTTTCTTTTATTTTATTTATCATCATAAGAGTATCATGCGCTCTCCCGGAACTCCCGATGACCCTATACATTTTATGAGCTTTTCTGTAATAAAATAAAGATTTTTTATTATTGCCTTCGTTTCTATAAAGTCTGCCTAAATATCTATAACCTGTCGCTATCCATTTTTTAGCACCTATCTTTTTCACCATTGTGAGTCCTTCTGTAATATCAATGTTAGCCCTGGAATAATTTTTAGTACATATATTATCGCCGCCGAGATTTATAAGATTCACTGCAGTTACATAATAATCTCCGCCGTTTTTGTTTTTGTCCGAATTTAGCAAATTTAGCGCCTTTGTTTGATATTTTATGGCTTCTGGGCAATTTCCCATTCCATAATAAGCTACGCCTATATTACCGTAGGTAACGGCTAAGCCGCTCGCTGTTACATGCAATGGTAAAGATTCCTCATAATAATGAAGTGACTTTGCATATCTGCCTTCAGATAAATATATAGTTCCTATGTTATTTAAATCGTTGCTCTCAAGGCTTGTGTCGTTAGCTCTTCTTGCAAGCGCAAGCGACATAGAATCATACTTGAAGGCTTCCTTTTGATTTCCGATATTATGATACGCCGAGCCTAACCAGTTATAAACAAGCATCTTCCTCGTTTTATTGTTAGCAGCTGGAACAGCAAAACTAAACTCGCTTATTGCGACTTTATAGTTGCCAAGATTTTCGTTAGCTTCCCCCAGACACAAACGAGCATTGAAACTTTTATAATTGCTTTCTACTGCCATAAGTCCCAATTTTTTTGCTGACATATAAGACTGGGAGTCAATGCGGCTAAAGCATTGATTAACCAAGGAATCATAGGCATAAGCCTTAACCGTAAAGGCAAATATAAAAGCTAAAACTAATAATGAAATATACTTCATCTTAATCATTTTCATCCTCCTAACTAAATAAGTTTATTTTTTAATTTAATATTATTTTAATCTATCCATAAATATATTATAAGGCAACATTGTTGAAAGTCAAGTCAAGAGGAAAACCCTGTAAAAGCAAGATAAAAATTGTAATTCCATATGAACGCCGATTGACTTGAATAAAATAAGAGAGTAAAATTTAAGTTAATCGGATGGTTAAAAGGCGGTTAAAAGGTGAAAAATGGATTTAAACAATAAAATCAACATTTGTAATTTGATAAATTCAAGACATGCTGAAGGGATTATAATAAAGCATCCGTCTAATGTTTTTTATATTACAGGATATTCAGGTGAAGACTGCTATCTTTTTATGTCAAAAAATGGCGTTGCCAATTTATATGTTGACGGCAGATATTATGAAAGGGCAGTTAATGAAACGGCTAATAATATCACTGGCTATAATAATATAAATGATGATGATAAATATAACAGTGCCAATAATGCAGATATAAATATAAAGCATATCCAAAATTATAAAAATAAAAACACAATAAATGTAAAATGTTTTAAAGAACTTTATAAAGATATAGCCTCAAATTTAAAATCAGAGTTTAAATTAAAATCTAACAATATTATTCTTTTTGAATCTTTATATTTTACTTATGAAGAATATCTTGGATTCAAAAAAGAATTAAAAGATTTTAAACTTGTGCCTGCACACAATCTTCTGCTAAAATTAAGAAGTTTTAAAACTGAAGAAGAAATTAAAAATATAAAAAAAGCTGTATCTATCGCAGAACGATCAATGTCCTATGCGATTAAAAATATTGCCGAAAGTTTTACTTCAGGAAAAAAAATTACAGAATTGGATGTTGCCAATAATTACAAAATCAATCTTTTAAATTTCGGCAGTTCTGAAAATGCGGCTTTTGAAACTATTATTCTTAAAGCAGAGCGTTCCGCTATGCCTCACGGCGTACCTTTAGACGGCAATATTATAAATGACGGCAAAGACAATATACTTTTATGCGATTTTGGCGCCAAATACAATCATTATAATAGTGATGAAACAGTTACTTTGTTTTTTGGGACTCCGGATAGAAAATTTATCGATATATATGAAACTGTTTATGCCGCACAGCAATTAGCTATATCAAGTATAAAACCGGGACTTAAATTTTGCGAATTAGATAAGATAGCAAGGGATTATATCGGCAAAAAAGGATATGGACAATATTTTACCCATTCGCTTGGACATGGAGTAGGACTTGATATACACGAATACCCTTATGTGTCGTTTAAAAATGAAGATATTATTCAAGAAGGGATGGTGTTTACAATTGAACCGGGTATTTATATTGAGGGTTTCGGCGGAGTAAGAATTGAAGATATGTGCTTAGTTGCTAAAGACGGTGCTGAAATTCTAACAACAATAAAAAAAGATAAAATTAGCCGATTTATTGAATAAAATTTATTTAATAATATTTAATAATATAATATAGTCTATAAACAAATTAGATGAAAAAGTTTAAATTTTTTTAATTTTGTATTGATTTTTAATTTACTTTCATTTAAAGTATATGTTAGGTATTTATAATATCAGAATATTGTTAATTAATATCAATGGAGGATTTTTGTGTATTCAACAACAGATTTTAAAAAAGGACTTCGAATAGAATTTGAAAAGGAGCCTTTTGAAATTATTGATTTTCAGCACGTAAAACCGGGTAAAGGAGGTGCATTTGTCAGAACAAAATTAAAAAATTTAATTAACGGAAGGGTTATAGACAGGACGTTAAGAGCGGGCGAAAAAGTAGAAACGCCGAATATTGAAGAAAAAAATATGCAGTATTTGTATGCAGAAGGCGATGAATATGTATTTATGGATAACGAAACGTACGACCAGATAAAATTCAGCAAAGAAACGGTAGGAGATAACGAAGGTTTTCTTCTTGAAAATATTACGGTAAATGTTTTATATTATAACAATAAGCCAATTAATATTGATGTTCCTAATTTTTTAGATTTAAAAATTGCAAGTACTGAACCTGGCATAAAGGGAGATACCGTCTCTGGTGCTACTAAACCGGCGGTGCTTGAAACAAAACTCGTAATAAATGTTCCTTTATTTATTAATGAAGGCGATGTAATAAAAGTTGATACAAGAAATAAGTCATATATCGAAAGGGTTTCTAAATAAGCGCAAATTGGTATTAAAACCAGAGATGTGATGTTTAGACAAACATTATTATCAATACAATGTTTCTAAATAAGCGTAATAATGTAAATATAATTAATAATCGGCATTAACTTATTTTGAAAACGGAAGTTTTTGAATAAATACTTTAAATAAATACAATGAAGTTAATCAAAAATCAATAAATTATTTAATTTATTATCAATTCAATTAATATAAAAATATTATGAATATTAAAGACGTTAAAGACATTGTAAAATTCATAAAGTCAAATAAAATTGGTGAATTTTATTATAAAAAAGGCGATGAAGAAATAAAGATTAAATTAGATGAAGATTTTGATTTTAAGGACTATAAAAACATAAAAAATAATATGCGGCAAGAAAAAAATCATGATAAGTTTGCCGACGAACAGATATCTGAGGCAGAGGCCGCCGCATTATCAAATATATCTAATCAAGCATCGCATACACAAGAAATTGATACAATTGTTGGAATTAAAGAAGATATTTCCAAATTCAAAGAAATAGTATCTCCTTTTGTCGGTGCATTTTATAGGTCATCCGCTCCGGATAAGCCCTCTTTTGTTGAGGTTAACTCAATAGTAGAAAAAAATAGCGCTGTGTGTATTATTGAGGCTATGAAACTTATGAATGAAATAGAAGTGGATATAAAGTGCCGTATCGTATCAATTCTTGCAGAAAACGGTCAGGTTGTAGAATACGGACAGCCTCTTTTTATAGTCGAGCCTGTTTAGTTTAGTCTGTTTTAAATAATAAAAATATAAGAATATTGAAAAACTTAAATAGAGTAATATAAAATATAATAATATATGTTTAGAAAAATTTTAATTGCCAATAGAGGCGAGATTGCCGTTAGAATTATTAGGGCATGTAGGGAAATGGGAATTAAAACTGTGGCAGTTTATTCAACCGCCGATAAAAATAGTCTTCATGTAAAATATGCCGATGAATCTATATGCATAGGTCCTCCGCAATCTTCCAAGAGTTACTTAAACATATCTTCAATAATATCGGCGGCCGAAGTTACCGATAGTGAAGCAATTCATCCCGGATACGGATTTTTGTCGGAAAACCCCAATTTTTCAGAAATTAGCGAAAATTGTGGAATTAAATTTATAGGTCCTACTGCTGAAAACATGAATATGCTCGGCAATAAACGCAATGCTAGAAAACTTGTTTCAAGTCTAGGTATTCCTGTGCTTCCAGGAAGCGGCAATATAGAAGAAGATAATGAGGAAGCTTTAAAAAAAGCTGCCGATGACATAGGATATCCTTTAGTTTTGAAAGCGTCGATGGGAGGCGGAGGAAAAGGCATAAGAATGGTGCTCTCTCCTGCCCATTTAAATCAGGCTTACCATCAAGCAAGGCAGGAAGCCCTAACTTTTTTTGGCGACAAAGATGTTTATCTTGAAAAATTTTGCGAAGATCCAAGGCATATAGAATTTCAGGTTCTTGCGGACAAATATGGAAATGCAGTATATCTTGGAGAAAGAGATTGTTCTATTCAGAGAAGACATCAAAAAATAATAGAAGAAAGTCCTTCCATTGCCGTTAAAGCATCTATGAGAAAAAAAATGGGGGAAGCCATAACTAAGGTTTTAAAAGAAATTAAATATGTTAATGCAGCAACATTTGAGTTTCTTCTATCTGGCGATAACGATTTTTATTTTATGGAAGTCAACACAAGGGTTCAGGTTGAACATCCAGTTACAGAATTTGTGACTGGTATTGATATCATCAAAGAACAGATTAAAATTGCAAACGGAGATAAACTTAAAATAAAACAGGAAGATATTAAAATTAAAGGGCATAGTATAGAAGTCAGAATTAATGCCGAAAATTCTCGTGATTTTAAGCCGTCTCCTGGGCTTATAACTATGTACAATAAGCCAGGCGGAGTAAATGTTAGAGTTGATGATTTTGCATACTGCGGATATAAAGTTGAGCCCTATTACGACTCACTTCTCGGTAAGTTAATAGTCTATGATATTTCAAGAACTGCCGCAATTAATAAACTAAAAAGCGCATTAAATGAATTCTGGATTGAAGGAATTGAAACAAACATTCCATTTATCAAAAGGATTCTTAATGACGGCAATTATGTTTCCGGCAAAGTTGACATAGGCTATGTAGCAAGATTCTTGGAAGGAAAGTAATTATTAAGTTTATAATCTAAAATTAAGTTGATATATTTCATAATAAATTTAATAATTAATAAATTACCTAAATAATAAAATTAAATAATAAAAATAAATAATAAAAATAAATAATAAAAATAAATAATAAAAATAAATAATAAAAATAATTGAAATTTTTTATTTATATTTGTATTATTTAATTATTAAGTTTTATATTTTAGATATTAATTAATATACCGTAAAAGCTATTTTAGTTAGGCGTATAATAAAAATGGCTATTATTTATTATATCTATATTTGACTATCTTTGTCAGCCGTTTCTGTATTATATTAAGAGACACTAAACAGTTATTATTTTTATATATTAATAGTATCACAATAGGGGGCATTATGGATATTCCAAAAAATTTTAAATATAACTCAGAGCACCTATGGGTTAAAGTTAACGGAGATAAAGCGCTTATAGGCGTTACAGATTTTGCTCAGGATCAGCTTGGGGATATAATTTACGTTGATATTCCTGAACCAGGTTATGAACTTGAACAAAACGAATCGTTCGGCACGATAGAATCTGCTAAGTCGGTTTCCGAATTATACGCCCCTGTTAGCGGACAGGTTATCAGAATTAACGAATCTCTTAAAGATGAACCTGAGCTAATAAATGAAGAACCGTATGACGCTGGATGGATTTTGGAAGTTAAATTAAGTAATGAAAATGAAATCGGTGAGCTTCTATCCAAGGAACAATATGAAGAATTATTAAATTCTAATTGATTTTATAATTTATTGTATTCATTATTAATTATTAATTATTAATAATTATAAATTATATATGTTTATAAGTATTGTAAACTTCTATTATAAATTTAATGATTAAAATGGTTTGCTATAATAAAAATTATTTTAATTTAACATATTCAGGATAGCATCATATTTTGTATATATTATATATATTATAAACGATAAATATGCAAAGTGACGAAAATTATTTTAATTTAATATATTCGGGAGGAGAGCCGGGTATAGTTAATATGGCTAAAGATTCGTATATTTTAAACAGGTACAGATGTTTAGACGATTTTACTATGCTGCCTACTTTGCATCTTTATTTTTTTTCCCCGCCCGCTCTTTCTTTAGGTTTTTTTCAGAATAAATTAGATGATGAACTAATAAAAAAAGCTAAGAATAAAAAATATGATATTGTCCGAAGACCCACGGGAGGACGGGCGGTATTGCATTTAAACGAAATAACATATAGCGTCATAGCATCATATAAATGTGGAATTTTTGCAGGAAAACTTATAGAAACATATAAAATTATTAGTAATTTTATTTATAATTTTTTTTTGAGAATAGGTTTAAATCCTGATGCAGTTTCAGCATTTACACAGAAAAAAACTAAAAAATATTTCAACGGTATTGTAAATAATACCTGTGATGATATTAAGGATATTGAAGTAAGCAAAGTGAATAATACAGATATTAACAAGATAAACAAAGTGCATTCTAATATTTTCTCGGATGAAAGCGCTTATGCCATTGCAGGCGTAAATAACACAGAACAGGACAAGAATATATTTAAGTCAGCAATTCTTGTTGATACCGTTAATAAAGAAATTATAAATAAAAATTTTAATTGTTTTTTAAAGGCTCATTCTTACGAAGTAACTTTATCAGGAAAAAAAATATGCGGGAATTCTCAAAGACGAAATGATGTTGCTTTTCTTCAGCACGGTTCTATATATATTGATTATAATCCTGAAGAGCATTATGAATTGTTTGAAAATAATTATGGCAATAAAGGAAATAAAGGAAATAAAGGTAATGAAAAATTAGACAGTAAATTAGATATTAAAAAAGAATACAATAAAGTAAAAGATTATTTTGAAAAAATTACAGGTGTAAAGCAGGAATTAGTCAGAAACAATAGGCAAAATACAAAAGCAATTGATTATAATAAATTATTAGATAAAAATAGATTATTAAATGCTTTAAAAATATCTTTTGAAGAAACTTATAGTCTTAAAGCTAAAGATTATAAATTTAATGATGCGGAAATTTCAGAAATCGGCAGATTAGCCAAAAGCGCCTTTATTGCTTAATAATAATTGAATTAATAACGATTAAATATATGTTACAATGTGTTATAAATTATTAGTTATTATATTAGTATCAAGTATTAGTTCTAAAATTTATGCAGAATATTTAATAATAATATATAATAACAATATATAATAATAATACAAATTTTATTCATTGCGGGCATAGCTCAGCTGGTAGAGCACAAGCTTCCCAAGCTTGGTGTCGCGAGTTCGAACCTCGTTGCCCGCTCCATTCAAATCAAGTCTTTGCGGTAGTTTTTAAAATATTTAATTTTTTGATTGTAGGCTAAATTGTAGTTAAAGTTTTTTAAGCTTTATTTTTCGGATAGCAAGAAGTTTAAAGTCAAATACCAAAATCCGCTATTGTGATATCCTGTAATAGTCTGAATATATTTTCCATTCTTATAAATAACTAAACTCGGTGTAGCTCTTAATCCTAATTTATATGCCCGCCTTAAATCGTTATCTACTATTTTTCTTGAATATCTGCTATTTACGCAATCCTAATTTTATTTATATTTACATAAGGTTATGATATTTTATAAATGTTCCAAATTTGTTTCTAATAACTATTATATTATATGTAAATAGTAAATATTGCATGCTGCATGCGCAAAAAAATAATACTAATATTTGACAAAATGTTTAAAAATTGTAAGATGATTATTATAATGGATTTAGGGCATTGAAGCTTTAAAATTTATTTTAACTGGTTTTTTAGAAAAATTTAAAGAAAAAGTGATGTAGCTATTCATCAATTAGTTTAATATATTTAGTATGCTTGCAATCAAAAATTCCTCATTTAATGTTTAATTTTAGTTGACCCCCAACAATTTAATAATTGTTTTTTTAATTATATTAAGTTTTTTATTGCCGCTCATATTTTTAAAATTATTTTACGGAAATCATTTTACTTTTGAATTCGGAAATATGTTTTCAAAGATAATTACGTTTATACAATATAAATATTACGGCTATGTTTATATATCAAAAACAAAACATTCAGGCGCAATGTTAGGAATATATTTTTATATCGTTTCGTGTTTATTTTTATTGACCCTTTCAATAATTTTAATTAAAACAATGCTGACCGATAAAGAAAAAGAAACAATAGATTATTGTGAAAATGTAAATAATAAAAAAGAAAAATTAGCGCTGCATACGCTTGACGATAAAAAAAGGCTATAACATAGGTTAGAAAAATTCTTTATTGTTGAATATAAATAATAAAAAATAAGGATTGATAAATGTCAAAAATTGATTTTTCAAATTTACAAGCTCCCTCAAAAAAAAGAGTTGACACGACCGAAATTGATGATATTTTTTTAAATTTTTTAGCAAAACACAAGTATGCCGATGAAGTATCGGCTAATATTATTTACAATAGAACCGAAAAAAAATTATGGGAAAGAATGTATAAATTAATAAAATATAAGCTAATAAGAAAAAAACTTGCGCCTATTAACGATATAGAATTTAATGAAAAAATAAAACAGTTAAATATTCTTTCTCTTGACGATAGCGGTTGTGCTTATTGCCATACAACTAAACTAAAAAAAATAGGTCGGGCGGGAATTTCATTGAGGCATGCTCTTTATATCAGACGTTTATGCGCCGCCCTTGAAATGATAGGATTTGATAATTTTGATTATCAAACAGAATATATATTAAATAAATTTAATAATTATTTAATAAATGAATTCGGCAACAAACATAGCATAATATATCCGAGCGAAAATACAAAAATAAGTATCAGACCTGATATTTATATTAATAAATATGAGATTATTTTAGAAGTAGAATTGTCTATTAAAAATAAAAAAAGATATGCCGATAGACTTTTTTGGACACAATATATGCACGGCGTAAATAAAACTATTTGGTTTGTGGAAGACGAAAAAAAGAAAGAAACCCTGATGACAATTTTTTCAGAATTAGAAAATTATAGCTACGTTTATCAAAAAGGTTTCGGTCCTCAATTAATTTCTCCTAATGCAATTAATAAAAATCCTATATGGATTATAGATGATTTTTTGGAAAATTATAAGCAAAATTTTGTAATGCTAATAAATCTAAATATTTAAAAATATTAAAAATTTATTTAAAATTTTAGTATTTTTAAACAGAGCCAATTACTTTCCGTTTAAAATATTGTTTATTTTTTTCATTAAATTTTAAAATATTTTTATATTATTCCGTTTAACACTTTCAAAAATCTTAAATAAAATTTTCACAATTAAACCCTTTAATTTGTTTTTAAATCGGTTTTTATTTTCAGAATAATAACTTATAGCCGAATAAAAATATTACCTTAAATGTTAAATTAAGCCCCTTAATTTGATATAAAAATGACGTCAAGTAGGGGGGTAATGTAGGGGGTAAAATACCATCCCCCTACTTGGTATATTTAACTTATTAATATTATTGATAAATTTAGTTCGTAAAAATCCCGACTAATTGTAGAGTGGGGGCACATTTTAAAATATAAGAGAGGGGACGTAAGAATATTTTAAAATCTACCCCTTAACAATCAATAAACCAAAACCAAAAGAAAATTCTTAACTACATGTTTATGATTTTTGTAAATAATAAATTATTAACAAAAATAAATAATTCTACGCTCATAAGGAAGGTCGCTTGAATTTTTAATTATTATGGGGTAGCCCGATCAGATAAGACGGCGGAATGAAGGCTGTCGGTGAGCCCCCATAAAAATATAACTTTCAAAATACGAAAGTTATATTTTTATCCAAATAAGAATCGCTTCGCTTCTCTTACACTTTTAAAATACAAAAAGTGTAGAGCTTCTAATTTTTCCGCCGTCTTCTTTCTTAGCATGATTTTGCCTTTTGATTACATGATGTAGTAGCTAACTGATTCGGTATATCCGCATTCGCTAAAATCTTTTCGGTAGTTCCCACCGAGAAAGATTTTGAAACGGGCGAATACGGATATATTTATTCGGAAATGTTTGCGATTTAAATTTTCAAGTTTTCAAATTTAAACAAATCGCAAACACTATTACAAAAACAAAAACATTAAAGTAAAAACGCCCTTTGATTAAATTACAAATTTCTAATATCTTGCTTATTGAATTTTTTCTTGCGATTTAATATTTTATTTTTTATTTTACTTTTATTTTTTTTGTTAGCCGATTAATTTATTTAACTAAAAAAATTCAACAATCAATCTATAATAAATTTTGGAAATTTTCTCAATCAATTTATTTCATAAATTGCGTTAGACTAATTTATTTTAATTTTATTTTTTGCAATATTTTTTTCTTTTATTTTTTTGTCTTATTGTTTATTTCACATCTTTAATTAATTTTACTTTACAATTATACTCCGTATTTAATTTTACATTTCTATTGATAAATCCGTAAGGAACACGCGATGAATGTGACTAAACTTATTAGTACCGTATTTAATTTTTCATTTGCTTAATTATTATTTATTAATTTTATGTTTGCATAATATTTTTATTTTAATAAGCGTAGTCTGTTCTGAAAAATTAAACACTAAATCCTATCGGATTTTACTAACAAGTTAACTCACAATCATCGCTACAGGTAAGAGTATGATTTATCAACAGAAATATAAAATCGGCTAACTACGAACGCTGCGCTTCGGATATTTCTTTAACGAAACCAAAATTAAAATACAAATTTTGTTTTCTATAATATCCTTCGCTTGCTTATTCGGAATAATTTAAAAGGCATTAAAGTAAAAACTATTTTTATTTTGCGCAGTCTTATAATTTATTTTAATAATTATTTTTATTTCATTTTCACTTTTATATTTATATTTTTATTTTATAAAGTTATTAAAAAACAATTCGGATAAAAAGAATCTAAAGGCATCATAATTATTTTTATTTTATTTTCATAAAGGAATAATGCCTTTATGTCTTTTGTTTGACATAAAGCATGAAAACAAAATAAAAATAACTACAGAATAAATAACACGGCTCACAAATAATTAAAAGACAAATTATTTGTTTCGCTTTGTGGTGTTATTTATTCTAAAAACAATAAGGATAAAAAGAATCTAAATACTTTCAATGTTCGTTCGCAAGCTGTTCTTATTTTAGTTTTTCATTTTAATAAGCTTTATCTTTCTATTACTTATATTATTATTTATCTATAAGCTTGCTCACTCACAATACAACACAATATAATGAACCTATTATTTAAGACAGGTTTTTTAAAATTGAACTTCCGCAATTACAATAATTGTAAAAATCTGTTAAAATTTATTATCGGCTAATAATAAAAAGATTAAAAAATTAGCAAATTAAAAATAATAAATTTAAATATAATTAAAATAATAATTATAATTAAACATAGGAGCGTTATAATGAGCATAAACCACAGAAAGTTTTCTCCTGATTTTAAGGCTAAAGTTGTCTTAGAACTATTGGAATCAGGCAAGACGACTAATGAAATAGCCACTCAATACAAAATACTGCCTAAAAGCGTTCAGGTATGGAGGAAGCAGTTTTTAGAGAATGCTTCAGCTATTTACGAAGACTCGGTGTCTTCTAAGAAATACAAAGACGAACTAAAAGAAAAAGAAAAAAAAATAGAAAACTTAGAAAAAACTTTAGGCAGAACTGTAATGGAACGAGACTGGCTGCAAAAAAAAGTAGGGAGCTTGGGCTTGATTAAAAAATTAAGCCTTGTAGAACCTGAGCTCCCGTTGTCTATTACAAGGCAGTGCCAGCTGTTAAAATTAAATAGAACTACAATTTATTACGAACATGCTGAAAGATTCTTGGATCAAATTATATTAAACAGGTTAGATGAAATATATACGGAATTTCCGTATTACGGATATCGCCGTATGTATCATACTTTAATTCAGGAAGGCAAAGACACTAATCCTAAGCAAATATTAAATTATATGAAAATACTGGGTATTAAAGCGCTGTATCCGGCAAAGAAGAAAAATACTTCAATACCGGACGCAAATCATGAAAAATATCCGTATCTTCTGAAAGGACTTAAAGTAACTAAGCCCAATCAGGTCTGGGCGTCGGATATAACTTATATCCGCCTTAATCACGGCTTTGTTTATTTATGCGCTATAATAGACCTTTATACAAGAAGTATTCTGTCGTGGAGCCTATCTCCTATTATGGACGAAAGACTTACTGTGAATGTATTAAATAATGCTATACATGAATACGGAACGCCCGAAATATTTAATTCTGACCAGGGTTCGCAATATACGGCTCAAAAATTTATCAATATCTTAGTGAATCATAATATATCTATTTCAATGGATTCTAAAGGCAGAGCATTAGATAATATATTTATTGAAAGATTCTGGAAAACTATAAAATACGATAATATCTATCCTTCTGGATATTTAACGATAAAAGAAGCGCATGACGGTATTGACGCTTTTATACATCAATATAACAATCACAGGCTTCATTCGTCTTTAGGGTATAAACCGCCGCTAAAATTTTATAGTGAATATTTTGAAAAAGCGGCATAAAATTTTTAAAGGGGGTACCCCTTTAAATTATACTAATAAAAATAATTAATAAACAATAAACAAAAGAATAATAAAAAAAGAATAATAAAAAAAGAATTAAAAGACGGAATTAATAAAATAAAAAATTAGTCTTGACAAATGGGTGCAGTATAGAGTTAAGATATGATTAATTGATTTAGCTTGCAAAAAATTATACTCTAATTTATTTAATATTTTATAAATTTAATTACTAATGAGGCAGAAACTGCACCAATATTATTTTTAATAGTACCTTAAAACATGTGATTTCCATAAATGGAGGCAGAAAAGTAACCATAGTTATTACTAAAAAATCATATATTCCGATAAAGCCGAACAAGAAATAAAAAGGTTAAAATTCTGTAGCGAAGTGAGAATCCCATCATCCCCGGTAAGTTTTTTGCCGGCGAGAAGGTCTTTAACGGCGGAATTGAAATCTAACGACGGTTTTTTGTCGGTTAAACCCGACCTGCTTTTTGGAAAGTTTTCCATGTGTCAGTCTCCTTAGGGGTTAGTTCAATTATACTATGCTGAAATAGACTGACGCAGAATTTTGAACAGTCTCATAAAATTAAATATTCTTTGTCATTTAAATTTTAAAACCGAACTTTTGATTAAAATTAAATTATAATAGTCGCCGCCGAAAAAGTTGTCCAAGATTTGGTTATCAGTTTATGGACCGTTCATAATAATTAATTTAAATCTATTATTAAAATTAGAATATTCATTTAATAGTTTTTCTCTGTGAGCAAAAGTGCTATCAACTTCAAGAATTTTTTTTTGTTGTGATAATGATAAATTTTTATATTTATGCCCGTTATATATTGTAGAATTATCCATATTATTTAGTGCTTTCACAGCTAATGACCCTGTAATATGGCGGGGTTTTTTTAAATTCTCCTTAGCTATTTTTTCTTGCTTTAATGCCTTACTATAATTTTCAAGAGCGGCAAATCCTGACTGGAAAACCTTAATATGGGCAAAGTTCTTATGCTCTTTCATTATCATTTTAAGATTATGTGCGAGCTGGGTGGTCATTCTAATTTTACCAGAATTAGCTTTTATAGATTTTAACGCATTATTAATTTTTTGGTTATAATGTGTAGATAAATTACCTCATGAGTTAAGTCCATCATTCATTTGAATTGGAAAGGCCTTGCTTACGGTAAACCCTAAAACTGAAACTACTATTAAAAATAAGACTATTTTTTTCATTGTTCTCACCTATAATTAATGTAAACATATTACATCTTTTTCTTTTTAGCTTTCGCATACGCTGCCTGGTATTTCCGTTGAACTTCCGTTCTTTTCTGTTGTACAAGTTTAGTAATATTATAATTAAAATGAAAAAATATTCTAAAATGTTTTTCTAAATCATTTGCGGGCATGTTAGCAGACATATCAAGTGCTTTATCCTCCCAATACTGATAATTTGAATAACTACTATCTTTAGGTAATCCATAATTATACAGAATGGCCAGGTCTACGGCCGCTCGGCTACTTCCTTTTTCCGCCGCTTTTTTATACCAATACACCGCTTTAGAAAAACTTATCGGTACGCCTTTTCCGATAAAATAGGCGCATGCAAGATAATAAGCTCCGTGATAGTCCCCTGCGGTTGCCGATTTTTTAAACCAATATATTCCTTTTGATATGTTTTTATGAACACTCGCAGGGACATTCCTTAGTGCTAAACCTGAAAAATACTGCATGCCTAATTCCCCTTCCGCATGTGGATTTCCCGCAATCGCCGCTTTTTTATACCAATACGTTCCTTTGGAAGGATTATATACGTCATCGCTGCCATATGTATAGTCATCGCCTAATTTTGCTTCCGCTTTGACATTTCCTTGTAATGCTGCTCTTTTTAATTGTTTTACTTTATTTAAATAATATTGCTTAGTAGACATAGCATTTGCCGTTACTGGTATTAACAACAGTAATAATAATACTAAAATAATCTTTTTCATAATTCAATTCTCCGGTAGTGTATAATTAGTTGTGTAAATTTATTATGGCAAAAAAGATGCACCTCGTATAAAATATTAATTGAAACTTTCAATTTAAATTAATTATTTTAAGGAGGCACATCTAAAATGAATTTTAACATTACAACTCAAGAAATTAAAGAATTATTTTTAATAATTAAAGAAGAACCGACAAAACTTTACGAGATGATGGAAGTAAATATGCAAAAACATATCGGTAAATATTTATCAAAACTTATAGATTTAGAACTTACCGATCATTTAGGCAGAAAGCCGTATCAAAGAGCAAAATGCAGTCTGACGCCTAAGAACTACCGCAACGGTTCATATAACCGCAAGTTTTTAATTAAAAGGATAGGGGAAGTGGGCATTAAAGTTCCAAGGGATAGAAATAACGAGTTTCATACGCAAGTGCTGCCTAAGGCAAAACGTTACGATAAAAGAATATCTAACGATCTTCACGCTATGTTTCTTCGGGTATAAGCGTACGAACCGGACCTGCTATAATTTAATAGACACTCGGTTAAGGGTATTATAAAATAATTACACCAATACTTAATCGGAGGTTTTTATTATGGCAGAAGAAAGAAGATCATATTCAAAAGAATTTAAATTAGATGCAGTTGATCAGGCAATCAGTATAATTTAATAACATTTATTAACAAGTATATATATAATTTATACGGATATATGGATATTCAAAAAGTAATAGAAAAATATGTTAAAGAAGATTTAAAAAAGAAAAAAGCCAAATCATTCAAAAAAGATTTAATGCTGATGAGCCGCTATAAGCGGATATAAACCGTTGGGTGGGGTACCTGTATCTTTATATATCAAAAATTTTATTCTTAAAATTGATTTTATTATGTTTATGCGATATAAATTGCACGATAATATTTATTAATAAAGACAAACTAATTTAACCTTTAGAGAGGATTAACGATAAAAAAACATAAGAGTGGCTCTCTCTAATCGCTCGTTTTAAGCAAAGCCGTCAACCCATAAGATTAATTTTAAACCAAAATAACTTAAAACTTTAAAAGATATGGAGATAATATGTTTAAAACGCTTATAGCGTAGCTTAAAATACGAATAAATTATATATAATAGCTTAAGAAAATAAACAATAACCTGTTAATTCGGTTTCTATCGGATTTAGCAATTCAAACTTTCTGATCAATTGTTAAAATAGCGGAAAATACTTCAAAAATATAATAATATTTTAATAGTTTAAGATTAACAATATAATAACGTCATAATTAATCAATTATTTTAATTTACATTTTATTATAAAAGGAGATTGCGATGGGCAAAAATATAGACCTTTTTGTTGATCAAGAAATACATGACCGCATAAAAAATCTAAAAATTAACTTTCCGATATTTGTTCTATATAAGAATATTCGCTCCGGCAAAACATTAACTACCGAAAGAATTTTAAAAAATATAACACCTAATGCGCAGGCATTGACAATTGAAGGCGAAATACCTGATAAATGCCAAGTTTGCATTATAGATTACGAGCCGAAAGGCTCTTTAGATAAATTAGAAGAAATATTACAGGCTAATAAAGAAAAACTAATTATATTAATAGACGAATATACTCTAATAAGATATAAAAAAAGGCATGATAATTCGTCAAAAAATAAATTATTTAATAAAATTTTAGATATTTTTAACGGTAAAGAAAAACTCAAAGGCGACGACATTATAGAATACGAAGTAAAATACGAAGAAGTTGAAGAAATTATTAAAGACAATATACAAATTAACAATAAAGATAAAGAAAAAGAAAAAAAAACCGTTAAAAACATATCCAAAATAATATACGATGAAAGAAAAAAAACTTATATCTTAGGCGCTATTTCAGAATTATCTGAAAAATTTAAAAATAAAGAAGTTGAAATAGAAAGCTTAGATATAGAAATAGATAAACTTAACGGTCATCTTAAGGCTTTTACCGCAGTGATGGGAGTAGGGCTTTTAGGCGAAGCTTCTCTTTATGATTTTATAGCCAATATATCCGCTACAGCCGCTTTACCGACAGGGCTTATGTTCGCTCCGCCGCTGTTAATGTCTATTCCGTTTATAATGATAATTAAAAATAAAATTTTTCCGGATAAACTAAAAAAAGCGGAAACTCCTTTGCAGCAGCTTGCCATAGCCGTTGCCGCATGGAAAGAACTCCCGAAGTCTTCGTTAGAAGCGTTTTGCTATCAGATGGACAATGTGTTAGATCTGCCGTTATATACCACGTATAACAATTTAGACGATATGTTTAGCACACGTAATGCTGAAGATATTAAAAAAGCCATAGACGAAAAGCTTAAAGACGAAACATTTTTAAGTAAAATTAATGAAATATATTTAAATAGTGAATATAGAAATGAATTAGACGCTAAATTATCCGACATAACCAAAAAAATAGAAGAATATGGAGAAAGAATAAACAAACTTGAAAGAGAAGTTAAAGAGATAAAAAAAACATTAGCCGCACAGGATCAAAAGATTGAAACTCAAAAAGAAGAAAATACTACCAGCGGCTGCACAAAATTCAAATCAAAAGAAAATCCGAACGATATCTTTAAAGATAATAAAACATTAGAAGACCAGTTTACGGATACGGCTATTCCCAAATATATAGAAAAACAGCAAGAGTTAATAGACGACATTTTAAAAAAAGCTTCTTCAAAACTCGTAATTATAAACGGAGAACCTGGAGCTGGCAAATCAATCTTGCTTTATCAGATAGCTAAAGCTATTCGTAACAAATATGAAAAAGTTTTTTATATAAACGAATTCGATAAGTTCTCTCCCCTTAATTTTTCTAAATCAAATGAAAACAATTACGCCGTTTTAGATAACATAAATATTGAAAAAATAAATCAAATTATAGATATTGCGGGTAATCCTGGCATAAAAAGAATCATTTTAACGACAAGAAAAGAATATTTAAAAGATAAATTGAATAATCTAAATAAAGATTTCATATGTCTTTATGATTATAAACCAGAAGATACTTTCCTTAAAATACTCGCAGACACTCTCATAAAAAAAGAAAAACCCGATAACATAAAGTTATTTAACGAACAGGAACTGATAGATAAACTCGTTGAAAATTCCAACGGCATTGCTCTTTATATTTCAGAAGCTGTTAAACTGCTCAAACAAAATGATTTCAGCACGGATGCTATTGAGAATACACCTAAGGGCATAAAAGATCTTGTGAATAAAATATTAGAAGATGAAATAAAAAGAAATCCTCATCTGATTTACATTTATTATCTCGTATCCCATTATTCAGGATTTCCAGGAGAACTTCTTACTTCTATTAAAAATGAATTTCCTGATTTATTTAAAGAAGAACCTATTTATTTGGAAGAAAGAAAAGGGTTATGTTATTTGCATTCCTGGTATAAAGATATAACCGATGAAATATTTAATAGCGATAAAGAACCTATAAATAGAATAAATAAAATTCATAAGGATTTATCCGAACTAAAAACACTGATAGGTGAAATCGGCAACGTTAAAATAAAAGAACCCCTATCCGAGTTTTTAGATAATATAGATAATGGAGTAGATATAAAGGATTTGTCCGATTTAATATTGCTTTACGGAATAAAAAATTATGCGTATTCCAAAAAGGATAATAAATACGGTTTTAATATAATAACAGGCAAAAATAATCCGGGTTCGGCATACAAATATGAAAATTTAATTAAATTTATTTCTGAGAGTTTTATAAACGACGATATACTTAAAGATTTAAACAATAGACCTATATATGCATTAATTATCTTGCTTGTATGCCGATTATTAACAAGTAATAACTATATAAAGAACATTTCGGAAAATATCTTAAAGCAGGAAACTGATAATATTGATTTTGAATACGTATTTAAAGGATTAGTTAGTGAAAATATTCATAATTATGAATTTATCCCTAATATAATTAAATCAATCATTCGCATTCACGAACAATTTGTTAATGATATTGATATTAACAATGCTTCAGATTACGATAAATCTATATATAGTTTTTTTACAGGAAATTTAAATTTAAAATTATTTGTATCGCTTTTTATAAATAAAGCCTTACAATGTCAGCCAAATAACGATTTTTATCATTTTACAAATGGATTCTTTAATTATATTGCGGGTAATAAAAAAAAAGCTATAGAAGAATATGATAAAGCAATTAGATTATTAAGTCAAAACGATAAAAAGGATACAACTGATAATTTATTTTATTACATTTGGAAAGGTTTTGCATTAATTGGTCTTGGTTTGTGTTACGAAGCTATTATACCTATAAATAAAGCAATAGAACTCGATCTTAATAATTTTAATGCATGCTTTTACAAAGGTCTTGCATTATATGGTCTTAACCAATACGAAGAAGCTATTGAGTTTTTTAATAAAGCAATAAAACTAGATCCAAGCAATTCATTAGTAAACATGCTTAAAGGACAAGGATTGGGTTTGCTTGATCAATATGAAGAAGCTTTTAAGGCATTTAATAAAGCGATAGAACTCGATCCTAATAATTCAAATGCATATATGGGTAAAGGTAATGTATTAAAAGGCATAGGAAAATACGAAGATGCCATTAAAGCATATGACAAAGCGATAGAACTTAATCCAGATAATTCAAATGCATATTTTAACAAAGGTAATTTGTTAGGAATTCTTGAAGATTATAAGCATGCTATAAAATTATTTAATAAAGCGATAGAACTCGATCCTAATAATTCAGATGCATATAGTAATAAAGGATATGCATTAAATAAACTTGAACAATTTGAAGATGCTATTAAAGCATTTAATAAGGCGATAGAACTCAATCCTAATAAAACAGATTATTATATAAAGCTATTGCGTTAGAAAATCTTAATCGTTATAGAGAAGCCCTGGATATTTATAATAAAATTATTAAACTTAATCCTAATGATCCAGATGCATACTATAGTAAAAGTGCGGCATTGAATATTCTCGAAAGTTACAATGAAGCAATTAAAGCATGCGATAAAGCAACAAAACTTGATCCTAATAACTCATATGGATATCTAATTAAATGCGAGGCCTTATTACATCTTAATCTCCTTGAAGATGCTATAGAAACAATTAATAAGGCAATAGAACTCAATCGTGAAAATGTAATTTTTCAAAATATTAAAAGAGACATTGAAAAAGAATTTCAAAAAGGTAAATCTTAACTATCTGTAATTATAAATATTTTTAGTTTTCTAATAAATAATAAAATCGCAATAGAAATATTTTTTAAATTTCTTTAATTTAATAACTTTTAAATTTAATAAAAATTTTCATTTATGGTTTTTGACATTAAAAAGCTTGAAATCTTTTACTCTTTTGAAAACATGCTAATATTTCAAACACTTTAATATATCTTAAATATAGTAATAGAGATATGGCGGAAGCGGTTGATAGAGCTAATAACGGATTAAATAACGGAGAATATTAATTTTTATTTATGTTTAACAAAATAAAATCCAAACATATATTCTTCTTGCCTATAATAATAACGGCTATCGGCGTTTTTATTCTGTACGGCTTTTTATCGCAAAATTTTATTGATACTTATTATATCGTTAAAACCGCCCTTTTAACCGATAAATTTATCGTCCCTGCAAGTTTTAATCTAAAATATCTTATATTATTTTCAGGATTAATATTAATGTCATTTACTGATATGTTGTTTGAATTAATATCAACGATAATACCGATATTATTGATAATAGCGGGCTTTCTTTTCGCGTATCTTTTACATTTGCCATTATTAATCGTTCTTGAGTCTGCAGGTATCGGTCTTGGAATATTTATCTTTATAGATATTACAAAATTAGGCTCTTACGCTATGGGCGATATATTAACCGCCGGAGCTATAGGCGCTTATGTCGGCATAGAAAACATTATTATTATTTCAATATCCGCTATAATATTAGGTAAGATAATTACTTATGCAATGGCTAAAATAGACGGTATTTGCGATAAAAGTAAGTTAAAAGAATTTAATATGGCTTTTGTGCCGGTATTATTTTTAGCAACGGCGGTAATTAAATCAATAAGATAAATTAGGCAACTAAGCAATAAGATAGAAACATCGGCATGATAGTTAATTAGGCAATCTGTATAATTTAACAACATTTATTAATAAGTATATATAATTTATACAGATATATGGATATTCAAAAAGTAATAGAAAAATATGTCAAAGAAGATTTAAGACGATATAAAGCAAAATCTTTTAAAAAAAATTTAATGCTGATTCCTCACTTTAATATTTCAAAGAAAAAATTAAATAAATCTGTTAAAATAATTAAATAATTAAATAATTTAGCGGGTGCGGTTCGTGGACAAATTATGCCTTTCCTGTGATATTTTTAATCTTATTATCATCGTCGGCGGTATATTCGCCTTTATTGCTTCGATAATGGCGTATCTTATAACTTACGACGAATATATACATCATTATCAAAGCGCTAAAAAACCGATAAAATATGCGCTACAGGCGGCTATATTCACATTTGTTTTATTTTGCATATTGACGGTAGGCGCGGGATATTTTCTTAGCCTCTATATTGTGACATTGCGCTGGGTTTAGACAGCTATTAACTGCACTATTTTACTTTGGCGATTATTAATTATAAATTTGACTCGATATCTATTGAAAGCGTTATATGAAATTCTTGATAATAGATAATTATATGTTTTAAAAAAACTTTAAAAATATTTATATTTGCATTTATTTTTTTGCAAATATAGTTTACGATTTTAACATTTTCAATAAAACTAAAATAAATAAATAATAAACAGGAGGTTATTTATATGAAAAATATTGAAATGAACGTTAACGGCGATATTTTAACAATTAAAGTTGACATTTCTAAGACATTCGGTAAGTCCAGCAGCGGCAAGTCAACTATTATCGCTTCTACGGAAGGCAATATGTCTGTGCCGGGCAAAGAAGAAGTCAAAATAGGATTAAATGTTTACACGAAATAAGAATATTAATAGCTTTTAAACCCTTATATGATAAGGGTTTAAAAGCAACACGCCTTAAAACGCATTATAGAGCGTTTAAACTGCATATTTGATTCTTAGGTATAAATCATTAAATATACAATTAAAACTTAATAAATCGGATAGGATTTACAAAAAATAACAAAAAACATGAGGCAGGTTGATTATGAAAAAAATATTATTATTAGCTTTAATTTTTATATGCCTATTTTCAACTAAAGCTTTTGCTTCAAGGCTTATAAATGAAGGAACATTTACTACTATAGGTAAAGAAACTTCAATATATTTAAACTTTATTGATTTTGATCCATCGGATATATTAATTAGTAAGAACAAAATGTGGCTTACAGGACATAATAATTCTATAACAAAAATTAATCTAAGGGGTAGTAAAGGCGCGTTTATGTATTTAGGTAAAATGTCGCAATACTATAATAATAATAGACATTACCCGGAAAGTATCGCCATTGACAAACAAGGAAATATATATATTGTAGATGGTAAATATATTTCAAAACTAAACAAAAAAGGTAAATTTATAAAAAAATTTGATTATAGCCAAAAAAGAAGATTTATTGTTTCTATTGCTATAGATAAAAACGGCAATATATGGGTTATAAATCATAATATCCGTTCATCTAACATAATAGAATTAACTCCATCAGGAAAAATAATTAATAAATACCCTATAAATGTTAATATAGTTCCCAGCAATATTGTTGTAGGCAAAAATAATAATATATGGATTGAATCTTATAAAAAAGATAATTTTAAAGATTGGAATATAATAAAAATTAATCTTATAACAAAAAAAATAAGAAACATAATATCAAAAACTAATCATTCTCTTTGGACGCCTGTAAAATTTAATTCTGTTGGTGATATATATATTGTTTACGGCAATGATATAGAAAAACTTAATCATAAAGGCAAATTGCTAATAAATAAGTCTATAAAAAATATGGGGTTTGGTTCTTCTCTTGTCATTGATAAACATGGAAATATATGGACTTTCGGCGGTAGCACCACGAATATTAATTCTTCTGAAATTTTATATGAATTAAATCCAAACCTTAAAATAATAAAAAAATTTAATTTATTTAAGTATACTTATAATATGCTCCTTTATAATCCAAAAACCAGCAAAACAATTATTAAAAAATTTAAATTTAATCTAAATAATGTAGCGATTGATAATATAAATATTGATAAAAAGGGAGATATATGGGTAGGTATAAACTATAGTAATGGTAGGTATATCAAGGGTTGTTTATTAGAATTAGATTATTAAAATTATATTATATTGCATATTGAAATTAAATTTTTTAAAAATAATGAAAAAATATAAAATAACATTATTATCTTTATTTTTAATACTTTTATTTTCTGTTAAAGCCTTTTCTTTCGGCATTTTCAATATCCCTTACAATAAATCCGATTCTAACTTTAACAAACTTGCCATGCGGGTGTATAATTCAAATAGCCCTTATATCTATTCAAGCGGCGCTTATACCTATAATGCAATGCCGATAACGACGACTATGTCGGGGTGTAAAATAATAGCTGTTATTAAAACAATGCAAAACTTCGGAAATAAGAATACTGAAAACTACAAGATATGCGGCGGGAATATTTCGCGGGTTGAAAATACCAATCCTGCGGGCTGGAACAATTTGCCAAACGGCATTAAACCTGTTATAAATAATGTTATTGCAGAAACAAGACAATACGGCAAAGCAACGGCTAATTATAACGGATATAGGGTAGTGGGAACTGCCCAGTCTTATAACAGCAATACAGTTTATGTGTATGTGCTGAATGGGATAAAGTTAGAAGCGATGATGAGGGTTTGAAAAAGAGCCATAAATAATTAAAACATGCACTAAATAAGTCAATTATATTTAGACTAATTTATGTTTAATTTTAGGATTATCTATAATGGGTAAATTTGATAATTTCACAAAAGATGAGTTAATAGCGCTTCTTCAAAAAAAAGACGAAGAAATTAAAAATAAAGAATATGGTCTTGTCTGGGATAAAGAAAAAGAACCCGAACAAGTTGTTTTAGACTGCGAGACTAATTTGCCTGTACTTGAGAGAATAAAAGAAAAGGAAATTAAAACGGATGATAGCGACGACAATATTTTAATAGAAGGAGACAATTATCATGCTTTGTCGGTTCTTAATTATACGCACAAAGGGAAAATTGATATTATTTATATTGATCCGCCATATAACACAGGTAAAGCGAATGAGTGGAAATATAATGATAAATATGTAGATGAAAATGATATATATAGACATAGCAAATGGCTTAATTTTATGGAAAAAAGATTAAAGCTCGCTAAAAATGTTTTAAAAGAAAATGGTGTAATTTTTATAAGTATTGATGATAATGAATTAGCTCAATTAAAATTATTGTGTGATAAGATTTTTAAAGATAATTTTATTGCAAACATAATATGGCAGAAAAAATTTTCACCACAAAATGATGCAACTTATTTTTCCAATATGCATGATTATATTTTAGTGTTTGCAAATAGAAAAAAGAAAAATAAGAAAGATTTTTTGGGGTGGGAAAGAAACCTATTAAAAAGAAATGAAAATAGTTCTTATAAGAACATTGATAATGATGTAAGAGGATTATGGACATCTGGAGACCTAACAGCGGAAGGTCCAACTGAAAATTGTATATATCCGATAGAAAGTCCGACAGGGAAAATTCATTATCCGCCGATAGGGAAAAGATGGGTATTTAATAAAGATAGTTATATTATTTTAAAAAATCAAAACAAAATTTGGTTTGGTAAGGATGGTAATAGTTACCCAAGGTTAAAAAGATTTTTGTCAGAAGTGCAAGATGGGTACGTTCCAAACACTATTTGGTTTTATAATGAGGTAGGTCATACTCAAGATGCTAAACAAGAGTTTAATGATTTTTTTCAAAGAGAAATAGATTTTGAATATCCAAAACCATCAAAATTAATAAAAAGAATTATTCAAATTGGTGGAAATAAAGATTCAATAATCTTAGACTATTTCGCTGGAACTGGAACAACAGGCCAATCTGTTTTGGAGCTCAACAAAGAAGATGGCGGAAATAGAAAGTTTATATTATGTACAAATAATGAAAATAATATTTGCGAAGAAATCACATTTCAAAGAATTTACAAGTCTATCAAAGGCTATAAGTTTAAAGGCAAGGATAAAACAACTCTTTTTGAACAAAAAATTACCTTTTCTAACTTTACAAAAAATTTTAATGAATTATTAGAAGAAATAAATACTATTATTAAAGAAAATAATGACAAATATGATAAAATTGAAAAGAAATTTGAGAATAATATTATAAAAATTGTGGGAATTAAAAATATTGATTCTTTTAAGGAAGGTTCTGGCGGTAATCTTCAATATTTTAAAACAGACCTTATCCCCGTAGAAACAATTAATAAAATAAACGACAAGCAAAGGCATGAGCTTACAAAAAAAGCGGGACAGATGATTGCAATTAAAGAGAACACCCTTAAAGAATTAGAATATAATAATTGGTATCAGATATTTGAAAGCAGAAATAAGACAAGAAAAACAGTAATTTATTTCAGAGAAGATATGGATAAATTTGAAGAATTAGTTGAAAGTATCAAAGGCACACAAACCGTTCTTTATGTTTTTTCATATGGAAGAATTGATAAAAAACTATTTAAATATTTAGATAAGAATATAACTATTGAGGATATCCCCGAACCTATTCTTGAAATATATAAGGAAATAAATTTAACCAATAAAAATAATTAATTATGATAATACTAAAAGATTTTCAAAAAACGGCAATAGACCAATTAAGTTTAACTTTTTTAGATTTATGGAAAACAGGCAAATATAAAATCCCGCTTGTTTTTAAATCTCCGACTGGATCTGGAAAAACAATTATGATGGCTGAGTTTTTAAGATGTCTTGACGATAATTATCTGTTTCACGAAGACAAAGCATATATATGGGTGTCTTTTGGCGGCGATGAATCATATTCTCAGTCAAAAGATAAACTTTACCGTTATTATAATGATGGCACGGATATGCATCTCAAAGATTATAATAATTTAAGTGAAGGAAAACTTTATAAGAACAATATTTTATTTATTAATTGGTCTAAGATAAAAGGAACAGATAAAGAATCAAGAAAATTAAGAAAAAGTGGCGGTGTGGGTTATGGAGGCGAGGCGGTTTTTGACGAATTTATTCAAAATACAAGAAAAGAAAGAGACATTGTTTTAATTATTGACGAGGCACATACAGAAACCGATACCACACTTGCAAATGAAGTAATAGACCTTATAAATCCAAGAATTATTATAAAAATTACCGCAACTCCAAAAAATATTCCAAACGCAAGTGAAATTAATCAGAAAAAAGCAGGTTTTGTAGAAGTCCTTGAAAGTGAAGTAATAACAAGCGGACTTATTAAAGAAGAAATTATTATTCAAACAGATGAAGATATAAAAAAATTAGAGCATAAAGAATTTTCCGAAGATGAAATTATGCTTAAACTTGCTTATGATAAAAGGCTTGAACTTAAAAAACTATATGAGAAATTAGGACTTGATATAAATCCGCTTGTTATGATTCAGCTTCCAAGCGATTTTAAAGAAAAAGAAGATGTGCAGATAAATAAAAAAGATATTGTTTTGTCATATCTTAGAGAAAAAGGAGCAAAGGAAAAGGAAATCGCAGTTTGGCTTTCGAATGAAAAGAAAAATCTTGAGTTGATAGAAAAAAATGATAGCGAAGTTAATTTTATGATATTTAAGGTTGCTCCAGCAACAGGCTGGGATTGTCCAAGAGCTGAAATACTCGTAATGTTCAGAGAAATCACGAGCCCGACTTTTCACACTCAAATAATCGGAAGAATTAAAAGAATGCCTGAGGGTCATCGCTATAACAAAGAAGAATTAAATAAAGCCTATATTTATACTAATTATAATAAAGACCATATTAGAAATATTAAAGATCCGGAAAATAAACATAAGATCCCTATTTACTTTACAGAACTCAAAAAAGACATTGAAATAATTACGTTGGAAACAACTTATTATCACAGAACGGATTTTAACACTCTTACTCCGCCGCCGTTATGGCAAAGACTTTTTCTTGAAACAATGGATATAGAATTTGGAACAAGTAAAGAAATTTTTACCGAAATCGAAAACTATAATAAGGTGAAATCACTGATAAATCTTGAAAATAGAAATGTAAATAATCGTATTATCGTAAATGCTAAAATTGAAAGTTTTGATAATTTTATTGATGAAATAAAAGAAAAAGCAACTAATATGAATTATCATTTTTCTAATTTAGATGTTGAAAGGCTTTATAATTTGCTTTGCTTTGAAGAACTTAATAAACAAGAAGACGAAGAAGCAAAATATAATCCTTCAAGATCGTGGAGCCAACTCAAATCAGCTTTAAATGTATGGTTTAACACTAGACTTGGGCTTGATAGAGATATATATTATCCGATCATTGTCAATGAATTATCAGGAGATAATATTAAAATTAAAACATCTATCAATAAAGCATTGAAAGATTTTAGAAAGAAGTATGAAATAGAAATAAAAGAAAAAGAAGAAAAAGAAGTTTTTGATTTAGAATTGCCGGAGCGAGAAATAGGTTTTACCGAGGATTATGAAAAAATAGAAGGTATAAATAAAAATATCTATAAAGAATTTTATAACAGAAAACAATATCTTGGAAAAGATAACGAAGAAAGGTTTGTAAAATTTTTAGAATCGCAAGAAAATATTATCTGGTGGCATAAGCAAGATGATAGCGGTAGAAAGGTATTTGCTATTGAATATTTTGACACGCAAGAAAAGAAGAATAGGCTTTTTTATACTGATTTTATCATTAAAACAATAAATAAAATTTATTTATTGGATACAAAAAGCGGCAATACGGCAAAATCACAAGAAACAGCGGATAAAAATAAGGCTCTTCAGAAATGGATTAAAGAAAAAAAATCAAAATATGTATTTGAGATAATCGGCGGAATCATAATTGAAAAATATCCTCACTGGAAAATAAATAAAAAAGAAAATTATGTTTATGAAAATGAAAGCGATTGGGAAATTTTAGAATTTTAATACAATGTTATTATAGAATATAATTTTATAAAATTTCAATAAATAAAATATGGACACGTCAGCTAATGAAAATTAATTCAATTAAACTAAAAAACTTCTTATCTTTTGGAGAGGAAGAAACATTTTTAGACAATTTAGGTAATTTAAATATTATTGTCGGTCCTAACAATTCCGGAAAGACAAATATATTTAGAACATTAAGCTTGGCAAAAAAAATAATTAATTCTACTAATCCAATTCCAGATGAAACAATTCAATATTACTTCCATTTAAATAATAAATCTGAAAAATCCAATATTACAATAGAATTTAGCATTTCAGATAATAAAAAGGATATAATTCTTGATATTTTCAATTTTATTTTTTCCTTAATTAAAATTCAAAATAATGATTTTAATATAAGAACATCATTTGATCGTTCGACGACCTTTAGAAATTTCATTGAGGGTATTTTTAATAGTAATCAACAAGACAATAGTAATTTTAACAGGGTTGATATAGATAAATTTTTTAATTATATACAAAATATTTTCATAGAATATGCCGAAGAAATAATAAAGAAAGTATCTAAAGTGATTTTATCAATAGAAATACGCGAAGATTTATTTAATTTTAAAATATATCTTAAAGATGACCTAAATAATTGCGTTTATGGTTTTGATAATAATACAGAATATATAAATTATGAAAGAGGCGACTACGACAGTTTTGATTTAAAATTCAAAGAAATGTTTCAATCTAAAATTAAATCAAAATTGCAAACTAATTTTGAAGGCAGCGAAGAGTTAGAAAAAGAAATTAAAAAATTTTTATATGAAACTAGTCTTGAATTTGCAACTGGATTCATTGATATTAAACATGAAATGACAGGTATTGATTCAAAACAAATTTATACTCTTTATTATAAAATTAATGATTATTTAACTAAATTAAATTTAGGATCATCGATACAAAATGTTAAAAATAGATTTTCAATTAGCCATGTGATAAGGCAAATTATAGTAAACAGTTTAATATTCACCGAAGAATTTTATGGATCATCTCAAGGATCGTTTGATAGTATATCTGATTTAACTAATGCAGGACATGAAGAACTTAATTTGAGGCTTTATGTGTTAAAGAATAACTATCCTGATAAATTTAATGAAATTAAAAATAAATTTGCTAAAATTTTTAATAATATTGATTTTGATATTCAATCAGCTAATAGAATTGATAAGAGAAAAGTTTTAATAAGGGATATAAGTAATGATGCTGATAATAACTTAAATAAGTCAAATACTATCGGTTCATATACCGTTCCAGAGCATAAAGACTATTATTATGAGGATGTAACAGTTTTAGAACCTTATATTGTTTTTTATGATAAAGACAAGGATTTAAAAATTACATTTGATTTTGCAAGTTCAGGAATGAAAGAATTATTGAATTTATTAAGTTTAACAACAATAGGCGGTATTGAGAACAATATAATATTTATGGACGAGCCGGGCGCGACGTTTCACCCGTCAATGCAGAAGAAATTTTTAGAAGAAATTATAACAAATAGTAAAAGCGCAGGTCAAGTCTTTATAATAACGCATTCCCCTTATTTTATTCCGTCAAATTTTTTAGATTTTAACAATAATAATAGCCAGATAAAATTGTTTAGATTTTATAAAAATGTAGACGGAGTATCCACAGGATTCATAGATATAAACAAAAGTATTGATAACAATAATGATTTGGAGGGCTTAAAAACTGTAATTAGAGCAAATATAGACAAAATTATAAGAGCCCCTTTTGCAAATCTTGTTGTTGTGGTAGAAGGCATTGAAGAACAAATGAGTTTATCGTCTTTATTGCTTAAATATTGCAATCTCAATATTGCAGATTTTGATATTGAAGTGATACATTCGCACGGTAAAAGTAATGTAGATAAATATAGCAATATTTTTAAAAATTGGAATATAAATACTTTATCAATTAAAGATTCGGATAAAAATACCAGCAGTCCTAATAATCAATACGAATATTATTGGAACAATTATAATAATTATACAGAACTTATTTGTTCCATTCTTAAAGAATCAATTAACAATGGAATTAATTTAGACAACGAAAAAGAAATTCAAGAAGAATATAATAAAGAAAAGCCTCGAAAGTTGCATCTAAATAATTTATTATTGGATAATATAGATACAATATGTAAGGAACCAAATGCAAAAAAGGATTTAGAAGAATTGTCAAATAAAATAAGAAAATTTATTTAAATATATATATTTTAAAAATACTATTCATAAGTAAACAATATAAATTAAAATTATGATTTATAAATATACAACATATAAATGGCTGCCCGATATTATATCTACAAATTCGCTTCATTTTTCTTGCCCGTTAGATTTTAACGATCCTTTTGATAGCTATATTGCAATAAAAAAATATGAAATACCTCCGGAGAAAATAGAGGATGCAAGAATAAAAACAACAAAAAATCAATTTGTTTTATCTTTAACTCAATCAAAAGATAATATTTTAATGTGGAGTCATTACGCAAAATCTCATAAAGGTTTTTGTATCGGATTTAAATCAAATTTTAAAGAATTCTTAGAGTCGGCAGAAATAGCAGCAGAAATAAAAAAAGATGAATCCATAAAAGATTCATTAAATTTGCTCCAGTATCAAGGTTTACTTTTCGAAAAAGATTGCTTTGATTTAAAAAGTATAAGCGAATCCAATATTGAAGGCATGCTATTAGGATCTAAAGTAGCTTCGGAATTATTTAATGAAAATCTTTTATTTTACCCTTTATCTAAGGTAGATTATTCTGAAAACAATGACATGCCCGGAAAATATGATACCCTTAAACACTATAAGTTCATTCAAGGGCATCATGATGGAGATGCTCGTAAGGAGGAAGCCAAGATTGGTGTATTTTTAACGACAAAAAACAACTTATGGGGATATGAGGTAGAAAAAAGAATAATAACCCGCAGAAATTGGATATGTCAAGGGTTTATCACTAGAAAGGATGATGCGAATATAAAGTTTAAGAAAAGCCTTCTAAAAGAAATCATTTTTGGCGTCAATACACCTGAACTACAAAAATATTGTATAAAAAATTTAATAGAAAAAAATGGCTACAAAGATGTAGAATTTTATCAGGCGGAAAGAAAAGAAGACAAGTATGAACTTAATATAAATAAAATATAAAATATATAAATGCTTTTGATTTATATTACAAAATAAAAATATGAACGATGAACATATAAAAAAATATGTAGAGGCTATAAAAGAAATAAATTTTAGAATAAACTCTATAAAATTTATTTACGAATGTCATCAAGTACCGTTGTTTATAAGGGTAGAATCGGCAATGCTTCAAATTAGAAAATCGAATCGTTAGAATTGATAGCTTTGGCTTTGCTTGTCGCTAATGAAAAAAATTATTGTAATACAAAAAATGACATAAAAAAAATTTGGCAAGCAGATAAGATATTAAATGGATTAGAAAAAATAAACCCAAATTTCTATCCTATTCCATTAGTAGAAAAAGAAAATGCAAAAGAATTGATTATACGATTTAATAATTATTGAACAAAAGATGAATTTAAAAGTATATGTAATGGCAGAATGTGTAATGAAATTTTGCATCGAGTTAATCCATTTAAAATATCATCAATGAGTGATAAATATTGGCAAGAACGCGCTGATTCGCTATCTGAATGGATTACAAAAATAGCAAATTTGTTAAATATTCACAAAATTCAACTTGTTGATGAAGATATAATTTGGTTAATATATGCAAAGGGTTATAAGGACGATAAAGGAGTAGTCAATGATTATTGTACTTATAAAAAAGCGTGATTTTTAAAAAAGTTAGCCAAATATTTATATAATTTCTTAAAAGGTATAATATAAACGGACTGTATAAATATCGTGCTATTTCAAAACAGCCGTTATTACCTAAATTATTTTTAAAAATAATTAATATATTTTTAAAATATAGATTTTTTTACAGGCGATATTGATAATGTGATTAAGAATAAAGTTAAAGAAGAACTTGAGAAAATGATTATGCCAATAAGAAAAATAATTAATGCAATTTTTACTAATTAGAATTACAATTATAATCAGTTTGTATAATGTAAATACTTTATTTTGAAATTAATTAATATATTTATTTAAATAAGCAAATGAGTAACGATACTGAAGAAATTCAAATTAAACTACTTACCGACGCTCCTTCTCACGATAACACATTAGGTCATTTCAAAAATTTAGCCGAAAATCTTAAAAAAATTATTAAAATATTGTCTGATTATAAAGAAAACAACCAAGAAAATAATATTAATAATACTATAGGTATTTTAGGATCATGGGGTTCCGGAAAATCTACTTTGATAGAAATGCTTAAAAAAGAAAAAGATTATGAAATTTTCATATTTGATTCTTGGTCTCATAAAGATGATTTTATAAAAAGAGCTTTTCTTATTGAATTGGTAAATTTCTTAGATGAGCGAATAAAAAAGACTTTTAAAGGTTATAGTTTAAAATTAATATCTAATATTCCATATAAATTTTCTGAAGGCACTAAAGAAATAGATAACAAAAACGATAAGAAAATAAATAGCAAAATAACTATTGGCGAATATATAAAAAAGAGTATAAAAATAATAAAATCTAATTCAGATCCTATTTCAAATATAAAGCTATTAGACAAAATTTCAATTTTATCTTTAATATCCTTACCTTTTATTATTTCATTTATTTTCTCAATTTTTTTAAAATCTATAACATCAAACCAATCCAAAATAGAATTAACTAAGTATGGTTTACCAGCTACGATTGTAATCATTATTATTTTATCATTGGTTATCACTTTTGCCGTAATAGGTATTGCAAGATTTTTATTTAATAAAAATAGCGCCATTTTTTTAAAAAAAGCAGAAACAGAAGAATCTACATCAAGCGCGGAAAACTTTGATTTTACGAATTACGATTTTCAAGATGTTTTTACACATATTTTAAATAAATATAAATATACCGAATATCAAAAAGCTAATCCGGATAAAAAACTTCTCATTGTCTTTGATAATCTTGACAGAGTTGAAGATGAAGCGATTATAAGATGTATATCTTTAATTCAAACAATAATAGAAAGCTCTAAATCGTCTAATATTGCTTCAGATTTGTTAAACAATTTATATATAGTAGTTCCGATTGACGAAGAAAGATTTAAAAACGCAGTCGGTTCCGTCTTTGGAGAATATAAAAAATATAGCAAGGAAGAATCTATAAAGACTAAAAATGATGTCATGCGACTTATTAAAGAAGTTTTGTCTCCGTCGGCTAATATCAATGCAGCTAATATTGTTAATCCTTACGCGTCAAACTATATAAATCAAAACGCCGATTTAAATTATAGTGAATCAATATATGAGCTAGAACAGGCTTTTACAGACAGAATATTCACTTACGTTCTTAAAATTCCTGATCTTGAGAGCTGGGTAGATTTTTTTCAAGAAAAATTTAATGAAGTTTTTCAATTTGAAATTAACGAAGATAGCAATAAAAAATTAATAGAGATAAAGAAAGAAGCAAATCATGTAATATATATTTTTTGGACATGCAGAAAATCTACTGCAAAGTTAACTCCTAGAGAAATTAAAAACTTTTTGAATGAATTGGCGATAAATTATATGTATTGGGAAAATAATTCTAATGATGACATAAATATTAGCATACAAGCTCTGTATGTAGCGCTAAGCAAATATAATGCCGAATATATGAAAAAAATTGATTTTATTTCAGAAAATGCAATTAATGATGATAATATTAACAACTTAATAGATTTAGTCTCTAGTTTTATAAATATAGATAACAACAAAATTATTGAATTCTTGCTGATGCAGAAATACAAAACCGAAAAAGCGTCTGAAATAATGAATAAATATAAATTTTATAATATTGTGTTAAAATATATTAATTCGAACGATGATATAGATGAAGCCGTGAAATTAATAAAAGTAAATGGAGACCAAACCAAAATACAATTTTTTATTCAGGATTTATTGGCAAAATATAAAAATGAAATTATGCAAAATCTAAGTATATTGGGAAACACATATTTAGTCCTAAATAAGTTTTTTTCTTATCAAAAAGAACAGAATGATTTTCAAAAAGAAATTAAAAGATTAATTTACTATTATTTAGAGGAAGCAATTAATAAAAGCTCCTCGCTAAATATAGTTCTTAATTTTATAATAAATGAATTTTCTGGAGAAGGGATAAGTAACTTGTTAATGATAAAACAAGATACCAAAAAATCTAATAAAATTATGGAAAAATTCTTTGAATTAGTTTTAAGTTCACAATATAATAATTTTATAATTAATGATTTAGGCGATAATCAAGAAAAAAAAGAAATGTTTTTTAAGGGATTAAGAATAATAAGCAGTAAAATGCCTTTAATAAAATTGCTTGAAGAGGCTAAAAACGAATTACTTAAAAAAAATCCTGACGCAAGTAGTTCTGGAAAAAATATTAAGGATTGTGCCGACACAATAAAAAAAGAACTTGAAAAATCGTTAAAACGATCATTGACATAATATCTGCAATTAAAATAAATCCAATACGTTAAGATAAATTATATAAATAAATTAGTAGGAGAAAACAATTGGAAACCGACGCTATTTCGATAAGAACTCCCGAAATAAACTGGACTCCCGCAAGCTCTATTTACGGCGAAAGCGTATTGCATGACGGCAAAGAAATAGTATTCATAAAACAATTAACTAACAGGCTTGAAAAAGGTAAAGGAGTATCTTATCTGATTAAATTTATTCCACCGGAAGCCAAAATAATCAGAACCGTCGCCGTTGCCCGTTCGGACGAGCATGTTTATATCCTTGAAGGCGGACACTGTTACAGGAACGGAGAACAAAGATTATTTCCCGGCGATTATGTATTAAACCCCGAAGGTCATCCGCATGCCAATCTAGCTAATATTGAAACCGTAGCTCTTGTAATTTGCACTGGAGCAACGGACGACGTCAAAGAAATAACGGTGATAGAGCCGAAGCCATAATATCTTAATTGGTGCACTGACTATAAAAATAGTTCATATTTTTTTTGTGTCAGTCATGTATCCTGTAGAAACATATTAGCGACATTATACTTTAAATAAATTTTATTTTATTAATTAAATTTATAAAATATTATAATCGGAAATAAATTATGGCAAAAAAATGTCTTTATGAAGATAGCGAATGTGAAAAAAGATTTATGGAGACACTAAAAACCTATCCACAACAAATGTATTTATTGCAACTTATGCGTAAATCTTTTAAGGATAGTTCCTTAGACTCCGATGTTATATGGATTTTATTTAATTATACATTTAATAGAAAGTTTAAAATTGATGACGAAAATGCTAATCTAATAGACAAACCAAACATTGAAGTTGATATTATCGGAGGAAAATGCGCAAGCATTATAGTTAGCAATGCGACTCAACCCCAACATATACCATTATTAAATTTTATTACGGCAATTGAAGTTAAATGTTCTATATTCGATAACGGAGAAGAAAATGAAGAAAAGAAATTAAAAGCAAAACAACGGGATGATGAACAAAGAGCAATTCAAAAACAACTTTATGATAGATTAAAAATGGGATTTAATAAGGTTTCTTTGTTAGAACTTTTAGTTACTAACCAAGGCAAAGGTCAAAATAGTGACGCTTGGCTCAATGCCAGCTATAATGCAACTATACCTTACGATATTATGGAAAAAGATGAAATTTTTAAAAACAGATTATCTAACGAGTCATTAACTGCGGTAGGGCACTATGTTTTCAAAAAGGGATCAGTGAAAAAAGATGAAATTAATGAATTTTTAAGCGGTTCTGGAGAAGTTGTTGTTAAAAAAGAGACAAAACTAAATCCATTTTTAAAAGATGAATATACCATACGTAATCGTAAAATAATAGAAGAGGCTTTGAATAGAGACCTTTCTAAAGTTTATTTTTATCGTATTAGAGGGAGTGTTCAATATTTTGTGTCAACCTGATGTGTTAAAATAATATTTTGTTATATTAGAACATAGTTTTAATGTTTTGTCAATATAAAATTTGACCAAACTTTAAAAGTTTTTCGTATTTATATAA
>SGBB01000020.1 GCA_004195025.1 Candidatus Acidulidesulfobacter diazotrophicus
TAATGCAGATACTCCCGAAGATGCTAAAGTTGCCAGAAATTATAGCGCCGAAGGTATAGGATTGTGCAGAACCGAACATATGTTTTTTAAAGGCGACAGAATTAAAGCAGTCAGAGAAATGATTTTAGCAGATTCAAAAGCAGAAAGAGAAAAAGCTCTTAAAAAATTGCTTCCCATGCAAAAGAGCGATTTCTTGGATATTTATAATGAAATGAAAGGATATTCTGTTACTATAAGGTTGTTAGATCCTCCTTTGCATGAATTTTTGCCTAAAACCGTAAGCGAAATAAAAGAACTCGCCGAAATTATGAATGTTTCGTTTGATAAATTAAATTCAAAAGCAAATTCTCTTCATGAAATCAATCCTATGCTTGGACATAGAGGATGCCGACTTGGAATAAGTTATCCGGAAATTTACGAAATGCAGGTAGAAGCAATTATGGAGGCCGCATGCGATTTTTATTCGCAGGGCAATGAAATAATACCTGAAATTATGATACCTGTCGTAGGTATTTATGAAGAAATAAGAATATTAAAAGCTATGGTGGATAAAAAAGCAAACGAAGTTATGTTATCGAGAGGAGTTAAACTAAATTATCTTGTAGGTACCATGATAGAACTTCCAAGAGCCTGTATGATAGCCGACGAGATAGCTAAGGAAGCCGAATTTTTTTCATTCGGCACTAATGACTTAACTCAAACAGTATTTGGTTTTTCTCGAGATGATATAGGTTCTTTTTTACCCGATTATTTGGAAGGAAATGTGTTGAAAGCAGATCCGTTTATTGAACTTGATAGACAAGGGGTAGGCGGTTTAATGAAAATAGCCGTTGAAGGCGGAAAAAAAACAAGGCATAATATTAAGCTGGGAATTTGCGGCGAACATGGCGGAGATCCAAGTTCCATTGAGTTTTGCCATATCTTAGGTTTGGATTACGCAAGCTGCTCTCCGTTCAGAGTTCCGGTTGCGATAATTGCCGCAGCCCATGCAGCAATAAAAAATGATAAATAATATAAATACAATTAAAAATAGTTTCAATATTTTAAAATATAAAAGCGCTCTGACGGCATTTGCGTTAGAAGCTTCTTTACTCATAAACGGCAATGCGGATAATTACGGCATTGTCGTTTATGTATGCAAAAATACATATAGCGCGAGAAATTTATATAAAAATATAAATTTCTTTCAAAATAATGAATTTAAGAAAGTATTTCTGTGTGAAGAAATAATTCCTGCAAGTATTTTATATGAATTTCAAAATAGCAAATTAATTAACGGTATTAATAATGCAGTTAATTTAATACTTACCTATCAGTCATTTTTGAGCAATGTTCCATCATTGCTTGATATTTCCGAAACTATTATAAATGTAAAAAAAGGGCATATCATAGACAGAAATAAATTAATTGATAATTTATTGTCTTTCGGATATGAAAAGGCGGAGTACGTTCAGGATCCATTTCAATTTTCCGTTAGAGGAGAGTTAATAGATATATACGGCGGCGAAACCGATAGCCCTGTCAGGATTGATTTTTTTGACGACGAGGTGCAGGATATACGATATTTTAATATAAACAGCCAGAGAAGCATTAATAAAATAGATAGCTATATAATTTTCCCATTAAAAGACGATATATTCGGAAAAAAATTAAATATACTTGATATTATTGAAAAACCGTTAATCTTTACGGAAGACCTTAATTTAAATAATGATAATAATAAAGAAAATATAGACGAAATAATAAAAATATACGATAAAAGCTATAATGACAACAAAAAAGAAGAAGAAAAAGGAGATAAACAAAATTTTATATTAGACAGCCCCTATGACTGCAATAGTGAAACCATCAATATTGAAAATCGGCTTAATAATTTATTAAAAAAAAATAGTAATAACAATGTTTTTTATTTTAATTTAAATGAACAGGCAAGTTATATACAATCGCCAAAAAATTATTATAAATTAGATTATCGTGACACAGGTTTTTTAAAATGTTTATGGGACGAATCTAAAGAGCAGTTAAATAAAAAAAAGACCGAGCGGTTTTTTAAATTAATACTCTCTAAAGGTTTTTCGGTTATGTTATCGGTTAAAAATGATATATACAGAGAAAGATTAAAAGAAATTTTCTCTGCTTTTAATGTTTTTGAAGGAGAAAATTATAATAAAGGAAATTTTCATATAGTATCGTCGGAGATTAGCGCAGGATTTTTTTCCAAGAAGCGAAAATTTCTTATTTTTTCCGATCAGGAATTATTTAAAAAGCGCATAGAAATTATTGATACCGATAAATTAAAAAAAGAAAAAAACGGCGCAGATTTTTTTGAAAATATCAGAGAATTAAATTCAGGCGATTTTGTAGTTCATATTAATCACGGCATAGGAAAATTTACAGGAATAAAAACAATTGCATCGGGAAATTTGACGGCGGATTATTTTGAAATTATTTATGCGGGAGGCGATAAAGTATATGTTCCTTCCGAAAAAATATATCTCATACATAAGTATATAAACTCGGGGGAATCGGAACCCGAGTTAAATAAATTAGGAACTAAATCATGGGCAAAATCAAAGAAAAAGGCTAAAGAAAAAATTGAAGAAATAGCTAAAGATCTTATTGAATTATATGCTAAAAGAAAATCCGAAAAAGGGTATGCTTTTTCAAAAGAGGATGAAGCCTACAGAGAATTTGAAGAAAATTTTGAATATGAGGAAACGGAAGACCAGGCTATAGCTATAAAAGATGTTCTTACAGATATGGAATCAAATAAGCCGATGGATAGATTAGTTTGCGGAGACGTCGGTTACGGCAAAACGGAAGTTGCAATCAGAGCTGCTTTTAAAGCAGCGATGGACGGCAAACAGGTTATATTTATAGCTCCTACAACTCTGTTGGTTGAACAGCATTTTACCAACTTTTCAAAACGGTTTGAAAAATATCCGTTTAAAGTTGCTTATTTATCAAGATTTATTTCGGCAAAAGAAGAAAAAGAAACGATAAAATTGTTAGAAAACGGCAGTATAGATATAATTATTGGAACACATAAACTTTTATCAGATAAAATAAAATTTAAAAACCCGGGACTTTTAATAATTGACGAAGAGCAAAAATTTGGAGCCTTTCAGAAAGAAAAAATAAAAAAAATAAAATCTTCAATTGATGTATTGGCATTAAGCGCGACCCCAATACCAAGGACGCTTTATCTTTCTGTATCGGGCATAAGGGACATCAGTATTCTTAACACGGCGCCTATCGGCAGAAAAAATATAAACACCGCCATTTCTTTATATGACGAAACTATGGTTAAAGAATATATTTATAGAGAAATAAGCAGGGGAGGACAGGTTTATTTTATAGATAACAGAATATCGCACCTTGAATCTTTGTCTAATAAATTCAGTAAGATTATGCCTGATATCAGAGTAGGCATTGCGCATGGAAGACTCCACGCCGACGACCTTGAAGAAATAATGCATAAGTTTTATCATAAAGAGTACGATGTATTGCTGAGCACTTCAATAATAGAAGCAGGTCTTGACAATCCCAATGTTAATACTATTATTATAAATAGTTCGGAAGGATTAGGTTTAAGCCAGCTATATCAATTAAGAGGCAGGGTCGGAAGATCGTATCTGCAAGCATATTGTTTGCTTTTAGTAAATTCTTCGGAGCTAACCAAAGAGCAGAATAAAAGGCTTTCCGCTATTATGGAATATAACGATTTAGGTTCAGGTTTCAGGTTAGCCATGGCAGATTTAGAAATAAGAGGCGCAGGCAATATTTTAGGCGGAGCTCAATCAGGAAATATAAATTCTATAGGTTTAGAGATGTGCATGCAAATGCTTAAAGACGAGATTAAGAGAATAGAAGGGAAGGTTCTTCCCGCAGAAATATTTCCGGAAGTTAAAGTTAGCCTTGATATATATATCCCTGACAGTTATATAAAGGATAGCAGAATAAAATTAAATGTTTACCGCAGATTAACGGCATGCATAAGCATTGAGGAAGTTTATAGCATTAAAGAAGAATTAATTGACAGATTCGGTAGATGTCCTGAGGAAATTGAAAATTTAATAAAAGTTTCCGGATTAAAAGTTTATATGAGAAAAATAAAAGTAAAATTTATTGATATTCAAGAAGATAAATTTGATATAGAATTTTATAATAGCTCAGAAAACAATAGTAATAATAAAGATATGATTCATAGCGTTAAAGAACATGATGAATTATATTCGGGAGCTTATATCCCAGAATTTTCAAATTTGCAAATATCTAATGATTTACTGTATGATGAAAATATAAAATTTTCAAAAGCATTGTTAAATTTTATTAATGATAGAGAAATATTGTCTAAATATATAATAAATTTCCTTTCTGAATACAAACTAAGAATAAAAATTAAAATTAATAATAATGATAATAATTTTAAAAATAATATCAGTCTAAAGATAATAAAAAATATTATTGATATAGACAATATTATATTTATCTTGCAAGAAATAGACCGCTATGTTAATATTTAATATAAAATGTATGAATTTATTTTTTTTGTTTATAAAATTTATAATGGTATAATATTATAATTATTAGAATAATAATAAATAAAAAATAAATTTCACAATTAATCAGTATTTTTAAAAATTTTAATTATTTCAGGAGAATTAATATGCCAAAACATTCTAATCAGTATAAAAAAATTTCAAAAATTATTTTATTTAGTTTATTTATGTTTTTAGTATCTTTCGGGCTCTACGGATGTGCCAAAAAAGCAGCACCGCCTGCAAAAGTTTTGGCAATGGTAAACGGTAAACCGATAACGGTAAATGAATTTAAAACCGAAGTTGCCAAGCTGCCTCCGTCTGTTTCATCTTTTGTGTCAACGCCGCAGGGTCAGAAGCGGTTTCTTAAAAGTATGGTTGAGCGGCAAATTTTGGCAGACAGAGCGATTAAAGACGGTATTAATAAATCAAAGGCTTATAAAATGCAGCTGTCCGATTTCAAAAAGGGCTTGCTCGTACAGCTTTTGTTAAATGAAAAAGTACAGAAAAAATTGGTAATTACGAATCAGGCCGCAAAGAACTTTTACAAAAAACATCTTAATACGTTTAATCTGCCGTCTAAAATTAATGTAAGCTATATTCAATTACATTCATTATCTGCCGCAAAAAAAGTCTATTCGGATTTGCAAAAAGGTATTGCATTTCCAAAATTAGCAAAAAAATACTCAGCTGCTCCAAATGCGGCACAGGGAGGGACTCTAGGCTGGATTAAATTTGGACAGACAACCCCTGCTTTTAATCAGGCTGCATTCGGTATATCTAAAATAGGCGGTTATTCCAGTATAGTCAATGTGGGCAAAAATTACGACATCATTAAACTAAATAATATTTTATCGGGCAAACCTAGACCGTTCTCTAAAATAAAAAGTCAAATTATTATGATTATGAAAGAAAAAGAGGGTCAAAATTTATTTAAAACTTATCTTGATAAAGTCAAAAAAGCTTCTAAAGTTACTTATTATTACAATAACTTAGCTGTATTAAATCAAGTTAAGCCATTGCCTTCTAAACCTTCTAAAAAATAATATTATAATTTTTATTTATTAATGTTTTTAAATTTTAATGCAGGAAATAGCAAAATATGAGTAAGCAAGTTAAATTAGGTTATAACGATAAGAGACGTTTAATTATCCCGTCCCTTATCGTGTTTTTATTAGTTTATATTTTTTTGCCGGTGTTAAGCGCTAACGCGATTATAGCCGATCAGGTAATTGCCGTTGTCAATAAATCCCCTATAACATTGTATGATTTTGCAAAATTTAATGAACCTGCTTTTGAAAATTACGAACAAATGCAAAAAGACGCCTCAAGCGGGATATTCAATAGCAATGACGAACGAATAATGACCTCGACAAAGAAAATTATTAATTTTTTGGTTGATAAGTTGCTTATAAAGCAGGAAGAGCAAAAAGCCGCTCTTTATATATCTCCTAAAAAAATTGATGCTTATATTAAAGCCGTAGCAAAATCAAATCAATTAACGGTGCCTCAATTTAAAAAAATGTTAAAAACCAAAGGTGTAAGTTATCGTGAGTATAAAAAACAGCTTGAGGAACATTTTATGCAATTCAGTTTATTAAGAAAAATATACGGTAATAAGATGAATATTACAAATGCAATGCTTCTTAGCTATTACAGGAAAAACATTGAAGAATTCAGAGGCAGGAAAGAAGAAGACTTGAAACTTATATTTATCTCGGTTCCTACAGGAGCAAGCAAAGCATTGAGAAAAAAAATATATAATAAAATGCTTCATATCAGGAATTTAGCTCTTCAAGGAAATGTCAGTTTTTCCTCACTTGCGTCAAAATATTCCGACGATCCTTCGGAAAAAAACGGCGGCAGAATAGGCTATGTTTATAAAGACAAATTATCCCCGTCTTTTTCCTCATTAGCATTTAAGTTAAAAGTAGGACAGATAAGCAAAATCATACGGTCAAAATTTGGTTATACATTGCTAAAATCCGTAGGTAAAAAATACGGCTCGTATAAATCTTTTGAGCAAGTTAAGCAAAGAATTTTTGTATTGCTGGAAAAAAATAAAACAAATAAGTATATGTCAAAACTTGTAAAAAAAGCAAGAAAAAATTCGTTTATCAAGGTGCTTTTGGTTTCCTAATACTACTATACTATTATATATACTATGCAAAGCTAATAAATAAATACGATTAAATATCTATAACATTAAGAGCTTTGTTGCAACCGCTAAATAGAGGGGAGCTATAGAAGTAATTATTTCCTATTGCAGGATTAAAGTAATATATTAAATAAATATATATTGTATTTCATGTGGATAAAAATAATATTATTGGCATGACTATTATAGGTATTACTATGGGCGATCCCGGCGGAGTCGGTCCGGAAATATCTATTTTGTCCTGTAAATATTTTATAGAAAAAAAGAACGGTAATATTAAACCTTTGATTTTTGGATCGCCTGAGTACATAGACTTTGTAAATACCTCTGTTATTAAATCAAAACTAAAAGTAAATTCCATAAGTCCAGAGATAATACATAATGAAAAGGATATTGCAAGATTATATAAAAATGATTGTATTAATGTTATAGATTGTTCAGTTGAGACGTATAAAGCTGTGAGGTTCGGAGTAGAAAACTCTGATTATGCCAAAGATACGGAAAAATTTATATTAAAAGCAGTTGAATTTGCCAAATCGGGTAAAATAAAAGGCATTACTACCGCTCCTATAAATAAAGATATGATGATAAAAGGCGGGGCTATGTTCCCTGCTCACACAGAGCTTTTAGCTTATATTACTTCGGCAGAGAATTATGCAATGCTGTTTTACTCGAAGAAATTAATAACGGTACTTTCAACAATTCATATCCCTTTAAAATCAGTTTCAGGCAAAATAACTAAAAATTCATTAGAAAAAATCATAAATATATCATGCAGTTCACTTAAAATTGATTTCGGGATAAATAATCCGCATATTGCGGTTCTGGGATTAAATCCTCATGCTGGAGAAAACGGAAAAATCGGAAATGAAGAAATTGATATAATCAATCCTGTTATTGCTAAATTTAAGCGAGATAATTTTAATATAGAAGGTCCTTTTCCTTCCGACAGTTTTTATGCAAAAAGATATAAAAATTTTGATATTGTAGTGTCCATGTATCATGATCAGGCATTAATACCTTTTAAGCTTTTATCTTTTAACTACGGCGTAAATGTAACGATAGGTCTTCCCATTGTCAGAACATCGCCCGTACACGGAACGGCTTATGAGATTGCAGGAAAAAATATCGCCGACGAAAAAAGTATGGTTTATTCAATAATGCTTGCCTCAAAAATTGCAAACAACAGAATGAAATGGAAAGAAAAATAATAATAAAAGGCGCAAGGCAGCATAATTTAAAAAATATTAATTTAGAAATTCCTAAAGACAAACTTGTTGTTATAACAGGTTTGTCGGGGTCTGGAAAATCAAGCCTTGCCTTTGATACTATATTTGCCGAAGGACAGCGAAGATATTTAGAATCTTTGTCGTCATATGCGCGGCAATTTATGGAGCAGATGGACAAACCGGATGTTGATTCAATTGAAGGCTTATCCCCTACTATTTCCATTGAACAAAAATCAGTCAGTAAAAATCCCCGTTCTACAGTCGGCACAATCACTGATTTATATGATTACTTAAGAGTGCTTTTTGCCAGGATCGGAACGCCTTATTGCTATAAATGCGGCAAAAAAATTGAACCTCAAACTATAGATCAGATGATAGATTTTATTTTCAGTTATCGTCAAAACAATCAAAATAATGGCGGCAGCAGATTAATAGTTTTATCTCCCGTCGTTATAAGCCGCAAAGGGGAATTTAAAACAAAATTTGAAGAGTATCTTAAACATGGATTTTCCAGAATTTATGCAGATAAAATCCAGTATAATTTAGAAGATGAAATTGTGCTGGATAAAAATAAAAAACATGATATAGACGTCGTGGTGGACAGGCTTATTATAAAAAATGAAATTAAGCAAAGATTATATAGTTCTATTGAAATTGCATTAAAATTATCCTCCGGAATCTTAAAATTAAAATTTATAGATGAAGATGAAAAAGAAACCGATTTATTTTTAAGCGAACATTCAGTATGTTTAGATTGCGGAATAAATTACGTAAAACCGGAGCCTGCAATGTTTTCTTTTAATAATCCTGCAGGGGCATGTCCTTCTTGCGGAGGATTAGGCTATAAAACATTTTTTGACGAAGATCTGATTGTTCCCGATAAAAAATTATCTTTAAAAGACGGCGCAATAGCTATACTAAAAAATTCAAGTCCTGTTTATAGAAATCATATTATCAACAGTTTAACTTCGCATTATAAGTTTAATTCAAATATGCCTTATGAAAGTCTGGATGAAAATATAAAACAAATTATTTTATATGGTTCAAACGGTGAAAAAATTGAATTTTATGATGAACATTCAGATAAGCAATCTTTTCATTTAAAAGAATGGGAAGGAATTATACCTATGCTTAAAAAGAGTCTTAACAATAGCGCAGCTAATTATATCATAGATCCTTATAAATTTATGAGTGAAAAGCCTTGTCCTGAATGTGGCGGATTCAGGCTAAAAAGAGAGTCTTTAAGCTATAAAATAAATAATTTATCAATTGTTGATATTACAAATTTAAGCATAAAAGATGCCCTGCATTTTTTTGAAAATATTGACCTTAATGAATATGAGCAGGATATAGCAGACAAAATCGTTAGAGAAATTACCGAAAGACTATCTTTTCTTGTAAATGTAGGGTTAGATTATCTGACTTTATCAAGACCTTCTTCAACATTATCAGGCGGCGAATCTCAAAGAATAAGATTAGCAACCCAGATAGGTTCCGGACTTACGGGTGTCCTGTATATTTTAGACGAGCCCAGCATAGGTCTGCATATGCGGGACAATGAAAGACTTTTAAAAACTATATTTGATTTAAGAGATAAAGGCAATAGCGTATTAGTCGTAGAACATGATGAGACAACTATGCTTAAATCCGATTATATTATTGATATGGGACCTGGAGCAGGAAAAAACGGTGGATATGTTGTGGCTGCGGGAACTCCTGAAGAAATAATGAACGACCCTGATTCTCTAACGGGAAAATATTTAACTAAAAAATTAAAAATAGATATTCCTGCGATAATAAGGGATCAGGATAAAGGTTTTATAAAAATTACCGGAGCTAAAAAAAACAATTTAAAAAATATAGATGTTTCAATTCCTCTCGGCAATTTAGTATGCGTTACCGGAGTTTCAGGTTCGGGGAAAAGCACTTTAGTTATAGACACCTTATATGAAGCTATTTTTAATTATAAAAATGGAATAAAAGATTTTTCAAAATTTGATGTTGATTTTATTGAAAACATAAATCTAATCGACAGAGTTATAGACATTGATCAATCACCCATCGGCAGAACGCCGAGGTCTAATCCTGCAACTTATACCGGTATTTTTACAATAATCAGGGCATTATTCACGGAAACTAAAGAATCAAAAATAAGAGGATATCAGCCGGGCAGATTTAGTTTTAATGTAAAAGGAGGAAGATGCGAAGCCTGTGCCGGAGACGGAGTTAAAAAAATAGAAATGCTGTTTATGCCCGATGTTTATGTCACTTGCGATGTTTGCAAAGGCAAAAGATATAACAGTCAAACGCTTGAGATTAAATACAAAGATAAAAATATTTACGATGTTTTAAATATGACTTTTAAAGAAGCTTACGATTTTTTTGGAAGCATACCGTCGCTTGCCCATAAAATAAAATTTTTAATAGACGTGGGGTTAGATTATATTACTTTAGGGCAGCTTGCGACTACTCTTTCGGGAGGGGAAGCTCAAAGAATAAAATTATCAAAAGAACTATCCAGACCTAATGAGTTTAAAACACTTTATATATTGGACGAACCGACTACAGGACTACACTTTGAAGATATAAAAAAATTATTAAAAATCATTAATCTATTGGTTGATGCAGGAAACACCGTTGTAGTCATTGAGCACAATATGGATGTAATAAAATGCGCAGACTATGTAATTGATATAGGACCGGAAGGAGGGGACGGCGGCGGCTTTGTGGTTGCGGAAGGAAATCCCTACGAAATAATACTGAATGAAAATTCATTGACGGGAAAATATTTAAAAAATGAAATAGACATTAATAAAGTATAAATAGTGGGCTTTAGACCAAGCTGCCAAAAATAAAATTGTAAAAAAGTATTGACTTTAGCCTGATATAGTGATAAAAAATAAATCTTAAGTAGTAAAATGTATTACGTCGTTATAATAAAATACCTACACAATTACTAAATTTTTAAATTAATTATATATAAACAAAAGGGGGTTAAAAATGGCAAAAAGCTCGGAAGAGTCGCCTTCAAGGCGAACTTTTATGATGGTTGTCATTGGATTGATTTCAACTGTTATCGGTATCGCATTAGCGGTTCCTATTCTCGGAGCAGTTTTAAATCCATTGTTTAAAAAAAGAGATATTGTCTGGACAAAGTTAGGTAAAATCAGTGATTTAAATTTAAAACCGTTAGTTCCAAAATTTGTACCCGTTTATTTTAGGGTTAAAGAAGGATGGTCTGTTAATACATTACCTCGTCAGGTAGTTGTCGTAAAACAGGTTAACGGAGATTTGTTATTCTTTTCTAATCAGTGCACGCATTTAGGATGTCCTTTACATTGGATACCTGCAAGACAAAAATTTTTATGTCCATGTCATGGAGGTATGTTTAACATCACGGGACAGGTAGTCGGAGGACCGCCGCCAAGACCTCTTTATCAGTGGGTTCATAAAATGGAAGGAAATAATGTTTACATTCAAAATAAGTTTAAAGACAATCCAAAAGACAGGGGGATCTGATGTTTAAACAAATTCAAAACTGGTTTGACGAAAGAATCGGTCTAACCAAAGTGATAGAAGAATTTAACGGTGAAAGGATACCGAGACGCGGAGGCTGGGCATATACATTAGGAAGCGTGCTTGCTTTCCTTTTTACCGTTCAAGTAGTAACAGGCATATTTCTATTATTTTATTATGTGCCCTATTTTCCGATAGCAAGAAATGCAACTTACTTTATAAAACATCACGTTATTTTTGGAAATATATTGTTAGGCATACATCTTTGGGGTGCCTTTACAATGATATTTATTATCCTTATTCATATGGCAAGGGTATATTTTTCGGGAGCTTATAAAAAACCTAGAGAAATGCAATGGATTGCGGGTATGGTTTTATTTTCCGTAGTCGTAGTTTTAGGTTTAACAGGTTATATGCTGGTAGGAAACGAAAATTCATGGTGGACGATAAACGTTCTTACGAATGTTGCGTCGCATACTCCATTTATAGGCGGTTTCATAAGAGAAATTGCAAAAGGCGGAACCGAAACCAGTGTTTTGACAATGCAGCATATTTTTGCGGTTCACGTGTGGTTATTGCCTATAGTAGTAATAATGTTTATACCGATACATTTATTTTTAATAAGAAAAACAGGTCATCAGGGTATGGCTTTAGAATATAAAAATAGCAAACTATGCGACGACGATGAAAAAAAATGGCAGCATCCCGACGGAACGGTGCCGTTTTTCCCCGATCAATTTTATAAAGATATGATTGTTGCAATAGGTGTTTTTGCCGTTGTATATATTTTAGCAGTGTATGTCGGCGCTCCTATCGGACCTATGTATAGACCGTTAGCTCTTAATTTTGCTCCTGAGGCAGACTGGTATTTCCTTGCAAATGAAGAATTGTTGAAATTTTTTCCGGGGCATGGGCTTATTATATTTTCAACATTTCTTATTCCTTCAATCGGTTTTGCAATATTATTTGCTCTTCCGTTTATTGACAGAACGAAGGAAAGAAGTCCGTTTAAGAGACCTGCGGCGACTGTTTTGGGAATATTGTTTCTCCTTTTGTTAGTTTATTTAACATTAATTGGCGGAGAACCTAAGGCGCCGGCGACAGTTTAACTTAACATTTTTATAAATAATATATCCGGGTTAATTTGAAAACAGATTAAAGATTATTGATTTTAGCGGTAATATAAAAAATAAAATCAATAATATAAAAATAAACCTGATTGATCTATTATAAATATTAATTATGAAGTCGCTAATAACAATTATTATATACTTAAGAGGAGTAAATTAAGATGAATTTAGGAACTATAGATATATTTAATCTTTTTATAAATCGATTAGCTTTAGGGTTTATGGCAATCGCATTTATATCTCATTACATAGGGATATTTAAAAAAGAGGATAGGTATTTTTGGTTGGCAAAACCTTTAATTCTTACTTCATTAATAATTGGAACAATTCAGACGATTGTTTATTTTTATTTTTTAAGTCTGTTAAGAAACGGCATACCAAACTTCTGGATATTAATGAATAAACTTCAGCCGGGAGTTATCGGATATTCTATGGATTCGCTCTTAATATTTTTAATTTTAGGAGCAATATATTATGCTGGATTTGATGCCAGAGCTAATACTAGACATCAAGGTTGGAATGTTTTTATTGGAATGCTGGCGTTTGTATTTGGATTTTTGTCGGATATTTTTTATACGATAACGGAAAGCTATACGATAGGTCCTACACCTGAGACGGCAATTAGAACTCCAATGTCGATTCTATTGGTTATTGAAAAAAATGTTCAGTTGTTTGTTCTTGCAGGCGCTATACTCGCAATTTATGCGGCGGTCAGATATATTTTATCTTCTGAAAAGGACGATAAAGAATTTTACGATTGGATGGGTTCTTTCGCAAGTATTATAACCGTTATGTTTCTTCTTATGTATCCAATAGTATATTTTGCCTGGTTTAAACATTTCAGAGCTACCTCCAGCACTGGATTTAATAGAATAATGCTAGGAAAATATCAGTGGATAATGTATGACTTCTTTGAATCATTAGGTGTGGCATTGATTTTAAATTTTATTTATATGCTATGGAAATTAATAAACGGAAGAGATAAAAGCAAACCTACCGTATCTGTCGGTTTGATAGGGTTTTTAATAATAGTTGCAATTGTATCTTTAATATTTGGTGCATTACCTCTTTCAATGGGTGTTTTAGGAAATATGCAGCCTGTAAAATATCTTGCTCTTGCAGGATTTTTTTTGACGGGATTTATGGTTTTAGGATATTATCTTAAAGATTTAACGCCCCATTTCAAATTTGGAAATATTTCAAAAATACCGCAATTTTTTCTTATAGCAGGCGGATTGCTAGTTGCTTTCAATGTTCCGCTTATGGGGTATATGAAAATAGCGGCAAGAGGTACAAATAGAATAATTTATCAAACGATGAATCTCAGCGGATCTAAATATATTCCGCCCATCGTGTACCCATGGCCTGTAAAAAAAGGATTTGGAATATTGCATGATAAATGCGTTATTTGTCATACGCTGAACAGAGTTGAAAGATATAACGGCAAGGCATACGGTCCGTTTAAACATCTTGTTCTTCATCAAATGAAAGTAGTCAACGGATGTCCTATTACGACAGCTGAGGGGAAAGAAGTCGTTAAATATTTAGACTCTTTAAATATTATCGCTTACAACCAGCATCTTGCAAAAATACATAAAAAATGGGCTCCGCCGTCATCATTGCCGTGGGGTAAACCTGCAGTATCAAGTTCAAAATCAAAAAAGGCAAAGGCTAAATCTAATACAAAAGTTGCCCAAAACAAATCTACCTCTAAAGCAGCTTCAGTGAATAATGCAAATTTAAAAACTGCAGCAATGAAAGTAATTGATGCTCAAGGATGTTTAGGGTGTCATACTATTAACGGAAAAGGAGGCGCCGTCGGACCTAATCTTTCGAAAGAAGGAACTAAAGGTCACAGCGTTCATTGGATTGAAGTCCAGATAAATACACCTAAAGTGCATACTCCTTCAACTATAATGCCGAATCACAATTTAAATCCGTCGCAATTAAAAACAGTGGCAGATTATTTAGATTCATTGAAATAAAATTTAAATCTAATTGAAAATAAATGATTTAAATTATTGATTGAAATTATATTAAAATTATTATGAATAGCAAGGTTTAAATTATTTAAATATTTTCAATTAAAATTTTATAGGCATTTACTTTAAGAAAAGTAAATGCCTATTTTTTGATAATTTATTTTTATATTTTTTAACCAAACTTCACTTATTTTATAATTCTAAAATTACAATCCATTGATATTGATATAATTAAATTTCTTTTTTAATTTACAGTTCCTATAGACATTTTTACAGCCCCCCATAAAAATATCAATATAGACAGACTGCCGGTAATTATGGTGAAGTTGTATTAAAATGCCTATATAAATTTTTAAATAGCGATAAAATATTAATTTTACGGATATACTAAAAATAATTAATATTTGGGGATTTTAAATAATTATAATAAAAAATAATTTAAAGATTTTTTAATTAAATTATTTAATACAATAAATTTTTTAAAAATTATATAATTTAATTATTAATAAATACAATATGGATAAAGAATTTATAAAACAAATAACAAGAATGAGCTCTCTTGGTTTGAATGTTATAATTTCTTCTATTATAGGGTTTATTATAGGATATTATTTAGATGAATATACGGGATATATTTATCTTTTTGTGATTATTTTTACAATAATAGGATTTAGTGCAGGAATTTATGAAATTTATAAGCAAATTAAAAAAGAACTTAATACTAAAGTATGAAAATTATCAAAATATATCATTGCTTGTCAATATTCCTTTTACAATCGGTTTAGCTATTTTTTTTATAGCAGGTTTATTTACGGTAATCGTTTTTAATAATATAAATTTTGCGTTAAGTATATTTATTGGTTTCATAATTGCTTTTGTTTTTTATATTGACATGAGTTTATATATTTCTAAACACATAAAAAATTTAAATCCTGTTTTAGCAATTTTTAATTTAATAAAAAACTTGCTCTTAACTGCTTTTTTTTTTATAATAACATATAAATTAATCCGTTATAATTTTATCGGAGTTTCTATCGGTTTTACAATTATGCCTTTTTCAATTTTATGGGCATGGATATTTTGGTCTGATTTATTAATTAAATAATAATATTCCTAATATATAAAATCGGTATTAATTTTATATTATTAAAATTAAAATTATATTTAAGACACCGTAAAGTTTTTTGTTTAAATAGCCTATAAATATTTAGTATTTAAGTTTATGCATTAAATAAATTATTATGATAATTAAAACATTGATTTTATAATCATTATTAAAATTATTAAATTATATTAAATAAATTTATGAGGTTTTGACATATGTTAACGGCACCTATATTAATTAATATTCCAGGAATTCCAATTTACTGGACTATGACTATTATTACAATGATAATAGTTCTTTCACTTTCGTTCATTATCGGGAAAAGTTTAAAAATTGTTCCCGGCGCAGTTCAAAGTTTTGCCGAACTTATCATAATAATGACTGAATATTTTCTCAAAGAAATCATTGGTGACGAAGGCGCAATATATTTACCTCTTATTGCTTCTTTCGCGGTCTTTATATTATTTTCTAATTTGATAGGAAGTATTCCCGGATTTACGTCACCTACGGAAACAATTGATACAACCGCCGCCTTAGCTTTGATAGTGTTTGTTCTATCACATTTTGTGGGGCTAAAGAAACATAAGGTTAAATATTTAAAGAAATTTTTAGGTCCGTTGATAGTATTGGCTCCGATAATGATAATAATAGAAGTTATGTCTGCGCTTTCAAGACCTTTTTCTCATGCATTGCGACTATTTGCAAATATATTTGCGGAAGGATTTATGGTAACGGTTTTATTGTTTCTGCTACCTTGGGTTATTCCTGCTATAATGATGTATATGCAAATTTTTACAGATTTTATGCAGGCTTTTGTTTTTTATCTTTTAGCTATCATTTATATTGCTCTTTCCCTTGAATCGGAAGAAATGGGAGAAGGGGAGAATGCACTTTAAATTTAATAAAGTTTAATAAAAAGATAAGTTAATATTAAATAGAATAAATAAGATAATAAATTAATTTTTAAAATAATATTATATTGGAGGGGAAATGTTTAAAATTTTTTCTTTTTTGGCAGCTTTCGCAGTTATATTGTTTGAAAGCGCTAAGGTTTTCGCAGCGAATATAACAACTCATAATATGGCTGGATCAGTGCATAGGATGGCTGCTTCGCATGCGGATATTATGTCTAAGAGCTTGTTCTTTGGACTTTCAGCGCTCGGCGGCGGTTTAGCAATAGGGTTAGGCGTTATAGGTGCCGGCGTAGGTATGGGAAGTGCAGTCAGGGGTGCGTTAGAATCTATGGGCAGAAACCCTGCAATGGAAAAGAAACTTATCGTCTGGATGATTACAGGTATGGCAATTATGGAATCATTAGCATTATACGCGTTATTAATTACATTTATTTTATTTTATGCAAATCCATTTAAAGGAATAATTTTGAAATAAATTTTAACATACCGTATGATAGTTTAATTCTTTACTATTATAAGATTAAACTAATTTGAAGTAAAATATTTCCCGTCATTATATGCAATAGTTTAATTCTATTACATATAATGACGGTTTTTTTATATAATTTCATTATATAACCGTTAGAAACTTTTTTTTGAATGACCGCTGCATGCACTTTCGGCTTATAGACTCGCGAAAAGAAACGGCAAAGCGTTTCTCTATCTTTGGAACTTTCCTGCTCGTGCAGGAATGACTTTTAGAGAATTTAATTTTTAACCCAACGAGTGTCAATCCCTAATCAGCTGATTAATTTTTTCATTAAAGGAAATTTGATAAAATCCAGAATAACCATATAAATAAATGTTACAATCAATAACCCTATTATATAAATCAAAGAAATAGGCGCCATTAATATACCGAAGTACGCCATTAAGTTAACGGCGATTAAATCTCCAATTGTAGCGAGCAGCAAATAAGTACCAGGACGCGATTTATAAAAATGCCTTCTTTCCCTTACAAGATAAACTGTAGCTTGACCGCTGAAAACTAATGCAAGAAACACCAATGTTTGAACCTTCGCTAAAGATAAACTTAAAACATCGGCGCCGATAATATAAACAAGGAAAGAGTATATAAGCCATGCCCCTGCAATTATTAATGATGCGGACACAATAAGTTTAATATGCCATTTGTCCGGTTTACTAGAGTACACGACATTATCTTCAGCTAACGACATAGTGACAAAATCATTCGCAAAGATTAAAATCAAAATAAGAGTGGGGGTCGTTACAAACACTCCAAAAATTAATAATCCAAGACTGAGAAAAAAAGCAACCTGAAAGGTTTTGGAGATTTTATTTAACGTATACGTCAGCATTCTTTGATATACCATTCTTCCATCTTTAACGGCGTCTACTATATTTTCTAAACCCGGTTTTGTCAAAATTAAACTAGCAGATGCTTTTGCAACGTCTGTCGCATTTGAAACTGCAATCCCCACTTCTGCCTGTTTTAACGCAGGAGCGTCGTTGACGCCGTCCCCCGTCATACCTGTTATTTTGTGAAGCTTTTGCAATCCCTGAACAAGATGAAATTTGTCTTCGGGGAAAACTCCTGCAAAAACATCGCAATCAGCAGGGTTTTTAAAGCACTCACGCTGACATATATGCTGACCCAGTCCAATTTTGCCTGCAATTGTTTTGGCAGTTAATTCAGTATCCCCCGTCACCATTCTAACCCTAATACCTAAATCTTTAAGCTCTTGCAATAACTGTTTTGAATCTTCACGAGGCGGATCAGACAAACCTAAAAGACCGACGAGGGTTAATTTTTCATCATTTTCATTTCCCATAGCAACTGCTATAACACGAAAACCGTTCGTCTCAAAATTTTTTGATTCTCTGTCAATCAAATCAGAATCGTAAACAATTTGCGATATAACAATAGGCGAACCTTTTACAACCCTAATTTTTTGACTATTGCCGACTTTTTCGATAATAGATTCAGACCTCTTTGTTTGTGGGTCAAAAGGAATAAATTTTAATTTACTGCCAATTTCTATAACATTAATTTTATTATTTTTAATGTAAGAAATTATAGACATATCAATAGGATCCTGAGTTGATTCGTCCGAAGCAAGCATAGCGTATGAAAAAAGTTCATTATCGCTGAAAGGTTTAAACGATTTAAATACAGAGAGCGTAAGAATGTTAGTTGTTAAAGTTCCTGTTTTATCGCTGCATAATTCTTCCATTGAAGCAATATCTTCAATAGCGGAAAGATGAGTTACGAGGATACCTTTTTTTGATAGTTCTAACGATGCAAGAGCCGTGGCTAAAGTAAATGTGACAGGTAAAGCAACAGGAATAGACGCTACAAGTAAAATTAAAGCAAAAGGTAAAATTTCACCAAAATTTAATTTATATATGAAGGCATAAATGAAAATAGCTGCTACTAAAATGCCGTCAATCATAATGAAATATTTTATTATTTTCATAATAAGCTCTTCTAAATGTCCTTTGATTTTAGCGGATTTTATCAGCTCAGCAGTTTTGCCGAAATAGCTTGAAGCTCCTGTTGCAATAACTTTGCAGGTTGCTTCGCCCCTTTTAATTACCGAGCCGGAATAAACAGTTCCGCCGATATTTCTGTCAACAGGCTGAGATTCGCCTGTTAAAGCAGATTGGTCAACCATAACGTCGCCGGAAGTAATTTCGGTGTCCGCAGGTACTAAATCACCCATTCTTATATGAATAATATCTCCGGGGACTAACTCTTCCGCAGGCAATTTTATCCATTTTTCGTCTCTTAAAACCCGAGTGATGATTTTAAGCTGCTGTTTTAATAATTCGAGAGCTTCGCTTGCTTTATGTTCCTGAGTAAAAGAAATAATTGCGTTAAATAAAATTAAACCGATAATAATATAAGCTTCAACATATTTTCCAAGAATTAATTCAATAATAAATGTAAATTCAAGCATCCAGGAAACAGGACCCCAGAATTTTGAAAGAAAAATAATTAAAAAACTTTTTTTTTGTTCTTTAATTGTATTTAATCCATACTGCGTTATTAATTTTTTAGCTTCCTCGGAAGTTAAGCCTTTTAGATCGTCTTTTAAAAGATTAGGGGATATTTTTATATCAGTGTCGGCAATTTCTTTATCTTTATCTTTATCTTTATCTTTATCTTTATCTTTATCAGTCATTTGTACACCTTTTGAAAATAAATTTTATTTTTAGTTGATTAATTTAATAGTTATAAATACTTATTTGTAGATATTTATGTGCCAATGTATGCCAATGAACTTAAAATGATAATTTTTCGCGATAAAAAATAATTATTAAGTTATTATTTGATTAAATTTATTTATTAAAGAATTTATTTATAATGCCCATCTCTATTTTAAAATAGCTGTAAAATAAAAATAACTACCCCGCATATTCAAGCGGGAGTAAGCTAATAAATAAATCGGATACCTTATAAATAAAATTATATCATAAATTAGCCTTCTATCGTTTTAAATTTAGCATCATTTGAAGAAGTAATATTAAAGTGGTACAATACACACAAAGGAGTACATTAAGTAATGACGAATATTATATTTGTTGTAGTGATTTTGTTTTTTACATCAATCTCAGTCGGCATTGTGGGTAACGTTATAGGAATAGGCGGAGGTATTCTTCTTGTTCCATTTTTTCTTTTATATATGCATTTATCTCCTGTAAAAGCGAGCGGATTAAGTCTTTTTACAATTTTGGCAAGCTCATCAGGGGGGTCTTTTAAATTTATAAAAGAAAAAATAATAGATTTTAAATTGTATTTAATGATAGTTCTTTTTGCCGTACCAGGAGTTATTGCAGGTTCAATTTTAAGTAAATATATAAAAACCGATGAATTTAAAGGAATTTTTTCTTTAATTATTATTATTATAGGCGTATTTTCATTAATAGCAACAAATATTCAGACAAAAAAAGCAGAAAATGAAATTGATTTAAATAAAGTTAAGAGTGATGATAGCGCTAATTCTTTCAATATAAAAAAAAATAAAGAAATTAACAATAAAAAAGAAAGCAGCAATGAGAATATTAAAACTTTAAACGGAAGCGGCAGAAATAAAAATTTTAAACTGAAGTCAATTATTATTTATCTGAAAAATATACATATAAGCAGTGATATAAAGAGAAAAAAAATAGACAGAACAGGCAATACATTTGATTATTATATTAAAAAACCGATTGTTATTAATTTTTTTTCTTTAATCGCAGGGTTTGTTTCCGGATTTATAGGCATAGGCATAGGCGGTATAACGGGCACATTTTTAACGGCCGTTGAACAGATTCCCCCTAGAATTGCATTTTCTACCGTTATATTAGCTATGATTTTAACATCTGCTGTAGGCGGATTTATCCATCTATCATATATGAGGTTTTCGTATAATGCAATAATAATATATTTAATCCCTTTAATGATTGGAGCGATAATAGGGTCTCAACTTGGCGTGCATATATCTAAATTGCTTAATTCAAGAACCCTAAGACTGTACCAAGGTTGGATAATTATAACATTAGGACTGTTAATGTTTGCAATATCTTATATTAAATAAGCTATATAAATTAATATGATTTATTTATCCATATTTTTTAGTTAAATAATAAGTATAAATATACAAATGACGTTTTTTAATTGTTTTATGACTGTTTCTAAATAAAGAAATTTTAATTAACTATTATTTTTAATTAACCCTTAAATTATAAGGAGATAATCTTATGTCTTTTGATTTTTTTAATCCGGTAAAAATTCATTTCGGTACAGATTCATTGAAGGATGCAGGTAAAATTGCAAAAAAATACGGCACGCACGCATTAATTGTAACTGGAAAATCATCAATGCAAAAATCGGGCGTATTAGATAAACTTGTAAAAATTTTAAAAGACGAAGGTATAAATTCTATCGTATTTTCCGATATTACTCCAAATCCTACCATAGATGAGATTGATGCTGCGGCAAAACTTGCTAAAGAAAAAAATATTGATTTAATAATTGGTCTTGGAGGAGGAAGCCCTCTTGATTCATCTAAAGCTATTGCCGTTGCGGCAAAAGGCAATATACCTGTCTGGGATTACTTAAAAATCCAACCGAAAGGAGCATTGCCGATTATAACGATAGTTTCTACTTCTGGAACAGGATCTGAAGTTAATAGATTTTCTGTTATGACAAACACTAAAACAGGCGAAAAACCAGGATTTGGATATGAATGTATGTATCCTAAAGAAGCTATCATAGACCCTGTTATTATGCAATCAATGCCAAAATATGTTACCGCTACGACGGGTTTTGATGTTTTTGTCCACGTTTTAGAAGCATATACGGGAAAAATAAGCAATCCAATCGCCGACAGTTATTGCGAAAAGGCATTTGCTTTATTAAGAGAAAGCTTCATTGCAGCTTGCAACGAACCTGAAAATATTAAGGCAAGGTCGGATATGGCAATAGCTTCTGCGTTAGCAGGATTGGCGATTGATTCCGCAGGCGTCGGCATAATACATGCGCTTGAACATCCCGTGTCGGGTAATTTTCCAAACATAGCTCATGGAGCAGGTTTAGCGGCTTTGATTATTGCATCTATGGAACTAAATATTAAAGATAAAACTTGCAGAGAAAAATACGCTAAAGTCGCCCATATATTTGGAAACATTAAAGGAAATAAAACTGAGGAAGATATGGCTTACGAATTAATAGAAACTGTCAAAAAAATATTATCGGATGTTGGCTTAAATGCAAAACTTAAAGATTTAGGGGTGAGCGAAGATAAATTAGAAAAAATTTCAAAAGAAGCTTTCACGACTATGAATTTTGCAGTTTTAAACAATCCTGTCGTATTAGGCGAAAAAGAAGCGCTTGAATTATTAAAAGATTCTTTTTAATTAACATTATTGCATGCAACATTATATTTTGTTTGTCCGATTAATTATATTATTTAACTATTTAACTATTTAACTATTTAACTATGAAGTACCCAAAACTTCAAAAATCATTTTTTGTAAAAGAAGATACATTGCAAGCAGCTAAGGAATTATTAGGGAAGTATTTGTTGACAGATATTAACGGAGAAGGCATTACAGGCGGAAAAATAGTTGAAGTTGAAGCGTATCTCGGAGCTGAGGATAAAGCATCTCATGGTTACAATAATCGCAGAACCAAAAGAAATGAAAATTTATATAAAGAAGGCGGAAACGCCTATGTTTATTTTTGTTATGGAATGTATTATTTGTTTAATGTCGTAACCGGGAGTAAAAATACGTCAAACGCTGTTCTAATAAGAGCGGTAGAGCCAGAAATAGGCATTGATATAATGATCCAAAGGAAAATGAGAAGATTAAAATCTAAAGGTGATTTATCTATTAATAAAACATTTAATAAAACATTAAAAATAAATAGTAATATAAATAGAATTGCGTCGGGATTAGAAAAAAATAATATTATAATAAATAGAATTACATCAGGACCCGGTCTTTTAACAATCGCATTAGGAATTGATCTAAGACATAACGGTATTGTGATATGCGAGAATAAAAATATGACAATAGATGTAAACGACGGCAATAATTTTAATAAATTTAATATTATTAATAATAATAATGATAAAAATATAAGCAATAATGACGACGATGAATATAAAAATAAACTTGAAATATGGCTGGAAGACAGAAGTGTAAATATTTCCAATGAAGATATAATAGAAACGGCAAGAATCGGCGTTGACTATGCAGAAGAGCATGCTTTATTGCCATGGAGATTTAAAATTAAGGGTAATATTTGGGTAAGTAAATAAAATTGTTAAATTAACATAAATTAATTATATGTTGACAATTTTTTTTATTTATAATAAAATACAAACCAGTTGGTATTTAAGTTGCTATTCAAGTTGCCATTCAAGTTGTCATTCAAGTTGCTATTCAAGTAACTGAGTATAAATGGTATAAATGTTATAAATGATACAAACGGTACAAATATTTAATATAATAAATAGTTTTATTGTTTTAAAATTTAGATAAAACATTTTATATTTTTAATAAATTAATTATATGCGGATTAAAATAAAATAAATAACATATTCGGCTTAATTTACATTATGGTTTTTATATAAATAAAAATTTAACACTAAAATTAAAAAGGAGGCATTACAATGGCAAAAGCGAAAGCATTGATTATTATTTTATCGGGAAACGACAATCCCGTTAAAGTTAAACTTGGTCTTAATGTTGCGTGGAGAACGAAAAGCAGCGGAGCGTTTGAAGATGTAAAATTAATTTTTTTTGGACCGGGAGAAGATTTTATTGCCAAAACAGATGATAAAGAAATTTTAGAAGCTTACGAACAAGTTTTAAATAACAATATAGTGCCGCAGGCATGCGTGGCAGTTGCCGATGGTTATGGGGTCAGTCAAATTTTGATTGATAAAAAAGTTGAATTGGTTCATGCAGGTCAGGCAATTGCACAAATTATGGCAGACGGTTATCAGCCGTTGACTTTTTAACAACGCTGTAATATATATTATATTGATATTGCATATCGGTCAACAATTTTAATTTCAAATTTTAGTAAATAATATAATATTAAAGATAAATGCGAAATTTTATATCAAATAACAATTTGAAATAAAGCTTTAAAAATATGTAATTTGAATATATTATTTTATATTATCGTATGTCAATATTGACTGAATTAACTAAAGATGGCAGTTAGAAATAAAGATTACAAAAGAATAGAAATAATAGATACAGCCTATACTCTGATGCTTGAAAAAGGCTATGAAGATACGGGTATACAGGATATTATAAATAATATTAATGCAACGAAGGGCTGTATCTATTATTATTTTAAATCAAAAAAAGAAATTGCTATCGCAGTAATAGAAGAAATAATAAAGCCCTTTTTTGACAGTCAGTGGTCGACTGTTTGTACGGCAGCTAACCCCATTAATGAAATATGTAAAATTATTGACGATATATATTTAAATAGCGCCGATAATCTTGCCAAAACAGGGTGTCCTTTAGGAAATTTAATTCTTGAAATGTCGGCGAAAGACCCTGTTCTTTCAAATTTAACTAATGAAATAATAATACTGTGGCATAATCATATAAAAAAAGCCTTACAAATATCAAAAACAAAAAAAATTATTAAACAAGAATTAGATGAAAGTTTTGTTGCAAATTTTATAATTGCATCATTTGAAGGCTGCATTATGATTTCTAAATCTAATCATAGCAAAGAAGTGTTAAAAGGCTGTTTTTCTGTTTTGAAAGAATACCTGCTATTATTAAAAATATAGCCTGAATTAAAATTATCTATTTTTTAAATTAAAAAAACCGAAAAAACAGAGATAATATAATATTAGTCTGCATTCTCGGTTTTAAAAATTATAATAAATTTATTAAATATTATAATATAAGTATTAATTTTAATATTAATGCATCATCTTTGTTTTCTGTATCTTTTGTTTACGCATCATCTGCATTGTTTTTATCCAGTTCTTTTTCGCAAGTCTGTGATATAATGATTTTTGAGAAGGATAAAGAACGCGGTAGCCTTTTATATGAAAAGGTATCATTACATATCCGAGATACGTTTCGGCGTTTCCGACGGCTTTCACATCGCTAATCAATTTGCTTATGCTTGGATTATTCTGCATAGCGTCCATTTTATATTGCTTCAATGCTTTTTTAAACCTCATAACTCCTTTTATAGTATTATGCATCATTTCCATAGTAAGTATTTTTTCCTGTTTAATCTGCGAAGAGTTAAGATTAAGAGCTTTAGCGTGCATTAAAACCCAATTAGGACCGGGATGAAATCTGTAAAAAACAGGCAAAAACCCTAAATTATGTCGCTTAAAAATTTTCATCAATTTCATCATCTTAATTTTACTCATCATCATAGCATTTGACTTAACTGTATTAAGGCTTAAAAAAAATATTAGGGACATTAATGCAAATAATGTAGCTTTTTTAATCATTCTGCTAACCTCCGTTTAAATAATTGTTGTTAATTTATATAACTATTATTTGATAGCCTTCATTTATTAATTTGCCGATATCGGGATGACCGTCGTATTCGTTTAAAAATTGAATATGCTTATTAGATAAATCTTCTTTTACCTCTTTTCTTGTTGAACAAAAATCGCAAGCTTTGTATTCAATACCTAATGATTTAACTTCGTTGAGCAAATCATTTAAAAATTTATACTGACCCGGCTCATCAGTTATGATTTTCAACCATTTTGTTCCTTCACCGTCAAAAATTAACAAAACATTATTACCGGCTTCTTTTATTTCTTTGGCGTAAATGAGAGCATGTCTGACTCTTGGAACGCTATCCTGACATTCTGTTCCCTGATGAATTATTATTGCTACTTGTTTCATCTTGCGGCACCTCCTTAGTTAAAGTATTAATTAATTTAACTTCACTGATATTAAATATAATTTATTCATTTGATATATTATGTATCGTAAGTAACAATTTTTAAATTACTATAGCCTTAATCCTTCAATAAACTTCAATAAAAATTTTGAGATATACTTAAAATATTTAACTTATTATATTTAAAATTATATCAAATAGTCACGGGATCGCATAATTTTTTTTAATAAATAATATAAAGTTTCGCGATATTAATTCAATAATTATTTTCTTTATAATGCAATATTAATGGATAATATTTGATTTACCCTTAATATTTTATTATAATAATAAATATAAGTTTAAGTCTTATTAAAAATATACACGCAACATAACACATAACTGAGTTCTATATATTAATTTTTATATATTCTACTTAATTATTAATATTTATATCCATTTATTTTATTACATTTTACATTACTTTATATTATTATATGAAATATGAATATAGTTACTCAAAGACAAAATTTTTTACGGTTTATTATTTTTATTTTTGCAATTAATTTGTTATTTATCCTATTTTTTTCCGTAAATTCTCATGCCGACAATTCTGATATTAAAAATAATATATTATTAAAAAGAAAAGTTGATTTAGCCATTAAAAATTTAAAAACAATTGTAAAAAATAATAAAATAAATAAAATAAATAAGGCAATAACATTAAAAGACCTTATAAAATTTGCATTAGAAAATCCTAAAATTAAATCCGCATTAAATAAAATTAAAGGATACAAACAAAATATCAAAATTGATAAAAGTTTGCCTGACCCTGTATTCGGCTTTACTTATAATAATGCAAACGGATTTAATAATCCGGAAATAGGTACAGTTTTAGGAAGCAATTATACTTATTCTTTTAATCAAGAAATTCCTTTTCCTGCAAAGTTATTTTTAAAGAGCGGAATAGCTAAAATGCACTATAAATCTTTAAATGATAATTTTATAGGATTTTCTTTGCTTACTGTATTAAATGCTAAATATTTGTATTATGATTTAGCTCTTACCGATAGCGATATTGCAATTATTAAATATGATTATTCGCTTTTGAAAATGATTAAAAAGATAGTGCAAGAAAGCTATGTCGTTAAAAAAACCAATGCTACCGGTCCCGTAAGGCTAATGCTTGAAATGATAGATATGAAATCTGATTTGATAACCTTAAAAGCAAGAAGAAGAAAATTTTTATTATTTATTTCACTGATAACCGATAAAAAGTTTAATTATATAAAAAATAATTTAAAGCCGACATTCCCCTTGCATACTTCATATACTAAATTAAATTATAAAAAACTTTTACTTATAGCTTATCGACGCAATCCATATATAAAATCGGCTGAATATTTATACAAACAGTCAAAACTTTCTTTGAACCTTGCAGAGCAAGGTTTTTATCCAAATTTTTTCGTTTCTTTAAGTTATGGCTACAGATACTTTTACCCTCCTGCTCTTGCTGCGGGTATCGGTTTATCCTTACCTTTATATTTTAGCCAAAAACAGATGCCTGATATTAAAAAAAATAAAAAATATATGCTGTCTGCGATTTATAAAAAAAATTGGGTATTTTTAAAAATAAGTTCCGAAATAAAAAACTCTTTAAATTATTTAAATAAATATTATAAATTATATACCGCAAATAAAAAATTGTACTTGCCCGAATCTATATTCTTACTTAATTTATACACTAATAGATTTGAAGTCCATCATTCGTCGAGTTTTGCAATGGTAGATGCATTTAAAAAGGTTGTTAAATCTGAATTAAATATATATAAATATAAAGCTGATTATTTTAAGAAGATAGCTTTTTTAAAAATAGCGATTGGAAAATTTTCTTTAAATTATAAAAAAATTGCCTATAAAAATGGGAATATTTATAAAAAATGAATATAATTACTAAACTTAATAAACCTAAATATATAATTCTATTTTTAATCGGAATTATTATTGCCATTATTGTTTTTAATATATTGTTTATTTTTTCTAACAGGCAGCATATAGTAAGAAAAAAAATTATTAATAACATAAAAATGGCAAAAGGATATGTTCTTATAAACAAGCAGGAGAGAAAATTATATAAAATTAAGAACATATATCCAACAGAGATTGTTGTTTCTAGAAAAATAACGCTGGCCGGCAGGCTCACTTATGCCGCACCTTTAGTAAAAAATATCTCACTTAAATATAGCGGATATATTGAAAAATTGTACGCTAATAGACCAGGTCAGGCAATAAAGGCGTCGCAGCCAATTATAGAAATTTATTCCCCTACCGTTTTGGACGCAGAGAATGATTTTATTTTAGCTTATGAAAATTATTTAAAAATTGACGGAACTGAATTTAAAATAGGTCATTTTAATTATAGCAAAAAGATAGCAAAAAGTTTTTATAACGCTGCCAAGACGAAACTTGCCTTGATGGGGATATCTTCAAAGCGGATTAATTTGCTTAAAAATAATTTGGCTGCTAAAACCAATATAATAATAAAATCGCCTGCAAGCGGAACTCTTATTAAAAAATTTATTGATTCAGGAAGCCACTTTAATGTCGGACAGAAACTCTTAACGATTGCAAATTTAAATAATTTATGGATGACGATAGAAATACCCGAGAAATTAACGGCAAATATTTATAAAGGTAAATATCTCAGTGCTTATTTTGACGATATTCACGCAAGTTATAAAGGTATGGTCTTATCAATATATCCATTTGTATCTGCTAAAGAAGATGCAACAAAAACAATAATTGTATTTAATCGTCATAGATTATTAAAACCAAATATGTACGGCAAAATAACATTTAAAACTCCCCCAGTTAAAACACTGGCCGTGCCTGCCAAAAGTGTATTAATAATAAATAAAACTGCTTATGTTTTGGTTAATGGCGGAAACGGTTATTTTATGCCCCAAAAAATTAATATCGGCAAAAAATATCATGGGTATTATCCTGTAATTAAAGGTTTAAAAAAAGGTGAAAAATTTATTAATTCATTAAAATTTCTTACATACTTTAAAACTTAAAATTTTCTATAGGCAATTTTGGGATATTTAAGATATTTGACAAGCTATAATTTTTGTGATAGGTTAAAAATATATATTATATATTACATATATGCATATATAATAGAAAAATTGAAATGCTAATCAATAAGCTTATATATTTAATAATATTATTTTAATATAAATAAGTTTTTAATATAAATAATTAATATAAATAAATAGTTAAATAATTAACTAATGCTTAGTTAAAATGATTATTAACGATATCTTATATTTTCATAATGCCATCTTTGTTCTTTGACAATTAACATTCGCTATAACGTTATAAGAATGTTAATTTTTCATTATCTTATATTTCTATCATACTTCTAAATCAGTTAATACCTTTTATGATGAAGGGAATACTGCATGCTGTTTAGCGACTGATTGTTTGATTCCGTTTATTAGCCTATTGATCAAATTTATTCTTGCAGAGAATACATTACCTTAATTATACGATATGCCGCATAATCAACAATCTGAATTTAGTCGCATTAAATTAAAAATTAAATGAATTAACGGAGGTCACAATGAAGAAGTTACTTGTTTACTTATTTGCTTTGGTATCTCTTTTTGCGTTTAGCGCAAATGCCAATGCAAATTCATTAAATTCACAGGGATATGCTCCGATGCCGCAGGCAGGACAATATCCATCCAACAGGTATGCTCCGCCGCAGCCGAATAATCAAGCAGCAACACCGCCGGGAGCAAACACTCCTGCGATTAATAATACAAATAAACCTACGAAGTTAAATATAAGTTCTGCTAAGATTAAAACTGTTAAAAAGGTTGTATCAAAAGCAATAAGCGCTCTGGCAAAAAATAATTATACAAAATTTAAATCAACCGCATCATTACAATTCAAAAACATGGTGACTAAAACTAAATTCAATAAAGTATCTAACTCTCTCAATAATAAATTGCAGTTAAAAAACGGTTACAATATTAAATATTTAGTTGCGTTAAAACAAGCCGGATTTAAATTTTATATGTGGAAGTTAAAATTGGCAAGCGGAAAATCAATTTATATTAAAACCGTAATTAAACATAATAAAATCGCAGGACTTATGTTCCTGTAATTTTATTGAATTATAAAATTATGTTGTAAATTTAATCCCTTCATCATACTGTTTTTGTGTTTATGTTGTTTTTATATTTAGTTTTATCTTTACAAATAATCGGCACTTCATCCTCAGTCAGCATAAGGTAGAGAATGAAGTGCTTTTTATATTATAATCATCATAACGAAAAATAAAATGGTATAATAATATAATTGAATTGATTCATAATTAAATTTAAATTAAGAACCTTATATTTTAAATTAAAATTTATTATATTTGTTCAGAAAGGTATATTTGAACGCCCATTTGTTTTATTTGGTCAAGCTGCGCTTCTATTAAATCAATATGGTTTTCTTCTTCTTCTAATATATGCTGCAATAAATCTTTTGTTCCGTTATCCCCTAATTCTACGGCAAGTTTAATATCGTCATTATAATCTTTTATAGCCTGCACTTCGGCGATGCGATCATTTTTAAATTGTAATTCCACATCTGCGCCGATATGTAATTTTTTTAAATCTGAAACGATAGGTATCCCTTCTAAAAATAAAATGCGCGCTATAAGTTTTTCGGCGTGTTTCATTTCGTCTATTGCACGTTTTTCAATTGTTTTATGCAATTTATCATATCCCCAGTTATCGCACATTTCTGCATGGACTATGTATTGATTGATTGCCGTCAATTCATCTGCTAATCTCGCATTAAGCTTTACAATAATTTTGTCGTTTCCTTTCATTTAAGACCTCCTTAGATTTTTTAGTTATATTTATTTTTATATTAACGAAAAGATAACAAAATAATAATTAATTATAAAAAATAAGTTCTAACAATTATAATTAATATAGATAGCTAAAATAATAGCTGAAATATTTTCTTTTAGTATATCATAGTTTTTAAGATATCATAGATTCAAGAAGTATTTTTTAATTTTTTTTATAAAGTAAGAATTGTGTAAATTAAAGCAATATTTGATTAATTTGCTCAATTGTGTTAATTTAATATTAAATATATTATATAATTAATCTCAAAATTGCCGAAATAAAATTTAAAATTAACATCAAAAACTATATAAATACCGCATTTAATGTGTATAACTATTTTTTATAAACGGGTGAAAATGTAATTGCCGTAATCGCCATTGATTGATTGATTGATTGATATTAGCGCTGATGAATGTTTTAAAGTTTTTCACAAGTTCTATAGGTAATTTTTAATATAATAAAAACTATGATATATATTTTTTAAATTTAACTAATATTGCCTTACATCCCTTCCTTAAGAGAAGGGTAGTTCACGGAGGACATTTATGAAATATGTTATTCAAGTTGCAAATGGTACTATAATGCCAGGTCTTGTGTTTAATGTAATTAAAAATTTGTCTGTTATTGAAGATACTGAAGAAATTAATGTTGTATTTTTTGGACCGTCTGTTGTTTCATTGCTGCATCATACCCAGCTTAGAAATCAGTTAAAGGAAAATCTTAATGAAAAAACAAACATATATGTTTGCAGAAATGCAATGAATATGTTTGATTTAAAAGATAGCGATGTGCCGGATTATGCCGCAATAGTTCCAGCTGGCATACATAAAATTGCAAAATTAGTAAAATCGGGAGCAGTTTATATTGCGCTGTGATGCTTGTAAAGAAATAAAATTTATAAAAATCCTGATTCGCATGGATTATTTTAATAAAATTTAATAATATTATCTTATATTTATAATGAATAATAACGGCAATAATAATTGTAACGGCATATTGTCATATATCTATATATTATAATATTGTATTGGCTACTCCCATCGCTATAAGCTTGATAGATGAGTCGTCTAAAAACCGACGGCTATAACTGTACCTGTATCAATGGCACATAAAACAGCTTTTACATTGCCTAATCTAAGAAAATATGCCCTTAATCCTATAATAGGAAATAATTACTTCTATAACTCCCCTCCCCATTAATAAGATGGGAGGGGAGTTATCTATATTTTCTAACGCAGGATTAAGGTTAAGGTATGCCGTTGCAATATTATATTAGATATTGATTATCTTAAAATAAACGGCAAATCTTTTTTTACGATAGAAGCTAAAGTATAATCGCCAGGACCCATAATAAAAATTGAAAGAGCTATCGTAAATTCGGTAAGAGCATATTCATAACCGTTTTCCATAATGTTGAATCCGTGAGGCAAATGCAAAATAAATATAGCGCCAAGCATGACTAACATAATATTTAAAGCCCCTATTCTTGTAAGCACGCCGGAAATCATTGCTAAACTCCCCGTAAATTCCGCTATTCCTACTAAAACAGCGATTATAACAGGAAAATTCATATATCCGGCGAAACCCGCGATACCCGGACCGTCAAACCAATCAAACAAAATACCGCTGCCATGATAAAAAAAACTTAGAAACAATACAAATCGTAAAAAAAATAATGCTGCAGAATTTGTTTTCATTTTTATTTCTCCATAAAAAAATTATTAATCAAAAGCAGATTTTAACAAATTTTAGATAAATTATAAGTTTTTATGGCTTCCGTCGCAATACGGTAAATTTTTTGATTTGCCGCATTGGCAAATATATACGGTCTCACTCGTCGGTTTTAAAACAAAAGGGTTAATATCTCCTGAAAGCGTTTTATGCGTTCCGTCGCAATAAGGCATATTCTTAGATTTTCCGCATTTGCAAATGTAGGTTGTTTCTTTAATTTCATTTAAAACTAACGGTTCTTTTTTCATAATTCTTCTCCTTTTAATTAATAAATTATTTTTTTTGTTAAAATTTTTTGTTAAAATCTGCATTGATTTTATAATACGACTAATATACAATTATGTAAAGTATGCACTTTTTTGTCATATAGATACTAAAAATATACCTAATTAATATTAATACTATTATAATATATCAAATATTATTTGCATTACCTTAACCTTTACATAGAAATTTATTTTCTGTATTCCCGCTTTCGCGGTAATGACTTTGAAAGAATTTATCGTCTCACCCGCTATATGCAGTCATTCCGAAGGAAAGCAGGAAAGTTCCGAAGATAGAAACGCATGCCGTTTCTGTTCACGAGGCTATAAGCCGAGAGCGAAGCGGTCATCTAATATTGCTTATCATTGAAATGTCATTGGCAGTTTCTTTGAAAGGATTAAGGTATTAGTATTATTACTAAAATATACCTGACATTAAATAATTTTTTGTTTTTAATAACTAAAAAAAATAATATAATGAATAGAAATTAATTTAAAACAAATCAATATGAAAACAGATAAAATCATATGCCCTGTTGAAAAAACACTTGAAATAATTGGAGGAAGCTGGAAAGTTAGAATATTAAATGAACTTTTCACAGGTACCAAACGTTTTAATGAGCTTAAAAAATGTGTAAACGGTATAACTCAGAAAATGCTTACTCAACAGTTAAGAGATCTTGAAAGTCAAGGAATTATTAACAGGAAAGTATATGCCGTTGTTCCGCCTAAAGTAGAATATTCGCTGACGGATTTAGGAATGAGTTTAAAACCAATTTTAGATGCTATTCATGAATGGGGTAAAAGCCATCTATGATTAATAATTATAGGAGATAAAACTTCATACTTATATTTCCTATTGCTGGATTAAGTTAATACGATGAAAGCCATTCGTCATCCGTGATTTTTAATAAATAATTAAGCTATTTGTGATAATTTAACATGGTTTATATTTTTGTTTTTCTTTTTTATATAATTTTATTATGATATTTATATTATATTTGCATAAGGATATTATATATAATAAATAAATAAGGAATTATAAAATGAAAGAAAAAAATAACAAATTACCGTTATTTAATCAAATATTAGATGCTAATAGTTTAAACACTGCAAGCAATTATTATATTGATATTGATATAAATAAAATAAATAATTTAAATATCTTAAATTCAATAGAAAAAATATATGTTCTTGAGACATTAAAAGAAATAATTACATATTATGACGAAGAAAAAATAATAATAAAGTCTATATGTCATTATAACGTAAGCGGTAAACTTCACGGAAAAACTGAAGGATTTTATAGGAATGGCAAAAAGCATTACGAATTAAACTATCTCAACGGAAAATTACACGGCAAACAATTTATAAATTGGGTAAATCAGAAACCTTTTATTGAATTTAATTATCTTAACGGAAAACCTGAAGGAATACAGGTTGAGTATTCTGTCAGCGGCACGGTTCAATGGCAGGTGTATTGCGTCGTAGATTACAACAATACTAAGAATGATATAAAAATAAATGCGATAGAAACAAATAAAAATAATATTTAGGACGATTAAAGTTAATATATAAATAACTTAATCTTTAATAATATAAGAATATTGTAATAATTTAACATTTTTGTTAATATTTACTTTCAAAATAATTTTCTATCGGCAATTTTCAGTTATTGTAAATTTCAGATATAATTTTTTCCGAATTAATGTTTAATAAATACTTAACATAGGATTTATATAAATATGCAATGATTAATTTATAAAATCAGTCAGTTGGACTGGATTAAAAAAAGAAGTATTTTAATTTCAAGACGTATAAATATTATCAAAGATAATTCTCCGGGCTTCATTCAAACTTTATTTGCCTTATTTAATAAACGGGAGGAAAAATGATTTTATTCTCTCATATTCATTTCCTCTTTTACCTTATAGCATTTGTATGGGCTTTATTTACAGGATTCATCTTTTCTACAATAGGCGCAGCAGGCGGAATATTTGCCAGTTTTGGTTTTATTACGATACTGCATGTAAAAGATGCAAATTCAATTAAGGTTATGAGTCAGATTTTAACCATAGTTACTCCGTTAATTGCCGTTCCTTTGTTTATAAGGCAAAAAAGAGTTTCATTAATTCTCGGCGCAATAATAGCTTCTGGCGGAATAGTCGGAGCCTTATTGGGTTCTTGGTTTTCAAAACATTATTTATATGAGCTCAAATCGTTTAAATATTTTTTTGGCTACCTCACTCTTTTTATTGCTATATTGCTCATATATAAAGTTATTTTAAAAAAAAGAAAACAAAAATTAAATCCCTCCGTGCAAAATTTGAAATTAGAAGACAATGTCATAAAAACACTTGAGGTTAACTTCAGGAATGTAAAAATAAGATATTTTAATCAGGAATATAACTTCAATCCGATTTTTGCATTCATAGCGGGTATGGTTGTTGCTATAATTTCATCTATATTCGGGGTAGGAGGAGGCTTTTTGCTCGTTCCTTTTATGACGGGAATTTTAAATCTCCCAATGATGATAGTTGCGGGGACTAGTGTTTTTTCTATACTTATTTCATCTTCAACAAGCGTTACAAATTATATTTCAATGGGCGTTCATGTCTTGCCTTTTTTGTTATTAATTTCAATAGCAGGTATAATTGTTGGTTCATTTTTAGGTCCTGTCATGTCAAAATCTAAGTATATTAAAGAAGAATATTTAAATTATACGTTAATAGTAGTATTAATATTTATCGGAATTTTTTATATATTTAAATAACGCCGATATATTTTTTGCTCCTACGCTCTATCCCCTGCTATATCTATAACAATTTATAATTATTAATATTATTTAATATTTATTATTTAATATCTTGAATATAATAATAAAATATGATATATATTAAATAAGGTTGATAATATAATAGTGTTTTATTTTCATTATATTTCAAGCAAAGCAAAGCAAATAAGGCTAGAAAATTAATTGTTAAATTAACAAAAGGAGGGTTAAAATGTCAGAATCAGTTTCTTTAAAAGGTAATAAGGTATCATTGGCAGGAACGGCATTAAATGTAGGGGATAAAGCTCCTAAAGTTATTGTTGTGGCTAAAGATTTAAAGGAAAAGGAAATAGGCGGCGAAAATGAAAAAGTTCAATTAATAATTACCGTACCTTCGCTTGATACTCCTGTTTGCGAGATGGAAGCCAAAAAATTTAATGAAATGCTGTCCAAATTTGAAAATATTGACGTTAATATTATATCAATGGATTTGCCTTTTGCGCAGAATAGATTTTGTGAAAGTTTTAATATAAAGAACATCACCGTAGCATCGGATTTTAGAAATAGAGATATGGGGAAATACGGAGTTATTATCGGTGAAGGCGCACTAAAAGGATTAACGGCAAGAGCTGTTTTTATTGTAAATAAAGAAGGTAAAATTATATACAAGCAATTAGTCCCTGAAATAACGCAAGAACCTAATTACGAAGAAGTGTTAAACGCTTTAAAATAATTTGAGAAATAATATTCTTAAGATAAACCTTAATTCTGCGATAGAAATTGTAGAAAATTGTTCACACGATGAATACTAATATTAAATTAATTAAATTGATAGATGCAGCTGCTATATCTGCGGCAATACTTGTATAAAGATTGTTCAATGTTAATAAATAAATATTAATATTAATGAAAGCTATAATATTATTAATGCTGATTAAAAATTTTCTATCGCAGAATTAATTATAAAAATAACAAAAGTGATAATAAAAAGTAATAACAAAAAACAATAAAATAAATGGACAAAAAAACGATTATAGAAAATATATTTAAAAAAAATTTTAATATAAAATCAAATGAAACTTGTCTTATATATGTTGATAAAATTGCACCGGAAGAAGATTTATCAGAAAATGACAAATTAAGAAAAACTGAACTGATAAGCATTGCAAATGATTTTAAGAATATAGGGTCGGATTTTGCAAATATAATTTATAAAGAGTATGGCTCTTTGAAAGAACATGGAATGGAGCCTCCTTTTTCAATTTGGAAAGCAGCTTTCGGAAATGAAATTGCCGATTTTATTGTTGAAAATAAATTATGGGACGATATAAAAAACAAAAAACTAAATCAAAGCGGTAAGAATTTATTATCCGAATTTATAAAAACCAATAATAATACATGTGTTGATTGCGTAATAGCTTTGCCTAATTTTTCCACGAGCCATACTTTATTTAGGGATTTGCTGACTAAATACGGTAATGCAAGATTTGCCAGTTTGCCTTTATTTGAAGGTTCAATTTTTAACACTGCTTTAAATATAAACCCTGTTGAATTGGCGCAATTTACTTTAGAAATAAATGAAAAGCTGAAAAATACCTCTATTATTAATATAAAATCAAATAACGGAACCGATGTAATTTTTTATATAAGAGAAAACGGATTTATGGCAGATACAGGTTTGCTTGATAAACCAGGAGCATTTAGTAATTTACCTGCGGGGGAAGTTTATACCGCTCCTATTGAAGGAAAAACGGAAGGCAAATTTGTTATGGAATATTCTCCTACAAGAAAACTTGATGAACCGTTAACTATTTTTATAGAAAAAGGCACGGTAAAGCATATCGAAGGCAATGATAAATTTAAAGACCATATTATGTCGGCTATAAAAAATAACGATTTAGTTTCAAATATAGCCGAGCTGGGTATAGGAACAAACAAATCTGCAAAAAATTTCTTAAATATATTGGAAGCGGAAAAAATATATGGAACAATACATATGGCTTTAGGCGACAATTCTTCTTTCGGAGGGAGTATCAGAGTTAATTTTCACGAAGATTTTATTTTATTTAATCCTGAAATAACCGTCACGACTCAATCAGGCAAAATATTTAAATTATAAAATAATGCAAACAAAATAGATAGATTTATAACTATGAATAAAATTATATTTATTCAGTAAATAAAAAAATATGTGCGATGATTTAAATTAACTATTATATATATTGGTTAATAAGGCGAAATTTTAATAATAGTAACTCAAGCCGTAATTTTATTAATCTTTACAGAAGTTGAGAAGAAAGTCGCCCCTCCGCCGATATCCGATAAATCATCAGGCGTTAAAGCATTTACGCCGCTTTGGTTTTTATAATCTTCTTTCCACCATAAACCTGCGGAAACTACAACGCCGGGTAACACAGAATCTATAATTTTAGTTTTTATTAAAACGCAGCCTCTTTCATTTTCAATTTTAACAATATCCCCGTCGTTTATTTCTAATTCTTTAGCATCTGCAGGATTAATCTCTAAAAATGGTTCTTTGGCTTTAATTTTAAGAGAAGATATATTTGCAAAAGTAGAATTTAAGAAAAAATGATTTGGAGGAGTTATGAGCGTAAAGGGAAAATCGGAACCTGTGCCGCCGTTTAATTTATTTTCTAAATCTTCAGTGTTTGCAATTTTTTCAGTATTTTTTTCAGTATTATTGGTACTATTATCATTATTTTTAATGTTGTTGTCTGATATGCGATTTTCATTTTTTCTAACTTTTTCTTTATCATTTTTGTCTTTTACTTTAATCGGTTTATAGTCTGGTATATCAAATAAGCCTAATTCTGCAAGCTTTTTGCTTTTAAATTCAATTTTGCCGGAGGCGGTTGAAAAATTAAAGTCTGCAAACGGACGCTCAGGAATATTTAACATTATAAATCTTTCTTTTTTAAGCCGTTCAAGCGTTATGCCTTTATCGCGCCAGTAAGGAAGGTCTAAAGCCTGACGGGCTATGTCTTCTTCGCAATCTGAAAAGCATGGTTCCGTATATCCTAAACCTTTTGCCAATAATTTAAATACTTCTATATTTGGTTTAGCTTCGCCTATCGGAGAAATTACAGGGTCTGCCCATTGTATTAATGTATGCCAATAGCTTGCGTAAAGGTCGGCATGTTCAAAACTTGTAGTTGCAGGAAGAATGATGTCCGCCCATTTTGCCGTATCCGTCATTACCTGTTCATGGACTACCGTAAAAAGATCTTCTCTTGCTAAACCTTTTAAAACTAAATTTTGATTAGGAGCCACAATAGCAGGGTTGCTATTATATACATACAGCGAGCGGATCGGCGTCTGTGCCGGCAAGTTAAGTCCGCATAATATTTTTCCAAGCTGCACCATATTGAGAATTCTGGTTTCTGAATATTTTTTATTTAAGCCGGGTCTTTCTATTGCTTCACTATTAAACGGAAAATATCCTGAATTTGATTTTAACGCTCCGCCGCCTTTATATTGCCATGCTCCCGTCAACGCAGGCAGCAAAGAAATAATCCATGTATTTATACCTCCGTTTTTGTGATGCTGAAGACCATTGCCTATGCTAATAAAACTTGATTTTGTTTTTGCGTAAATATGAGCTAATTCTTCAATAGTTTCTGATGTTAAACCGGTAAGACGGGCAACTTTATCAGGAGGATATTTCATTACCTGTTCGTAAAATTCATTAAAACCGTATGAGTGTTTTTCTAAAAATACTTTATCCTCTAAATTATCCCTTAATATTACATAAGATAAACCTAAAGCTAAAGCGCCGTCGGAACCGGGTAAAATTAAATAAAAATCATCTGCCCATTTTGCCGTTTTATTGCGATGAACATCTATCGCTATAATTTTAGCGCCGTTTTTACGCGCATTATCTGCTAAAATAGCTTGATGCATATTTGTTTCTAAAGCATTGATGCCCCAAAATATTATAAGCTTGGAATTGGCTGTTTCCGTCGGATTTATGCTTTTAGAGGCTCCGTAGGCTAATTGATAGCCCAAGCTTCCAGCAGCCGAACATATAGTTCTGTCAAGTCTTGTAGCGCCGATTTTATTAAAGAGCCGCCTATCCATGCTGCCTTTATTAATTATGCCCTCTGTTCCTCCGTAAGAATAAGGTAAAATGCATTCCGGACCGTATTTTGTCGTTAAATCCCGCCACTTTTTTACTATTTCATCTATGGCAGCTTCCCAGCTAATGCGTTCAAAATTTTTATTTTCAACTTCTGATTCAATTTTAGTTGCATTTTTTTTTTCAATTCTGCGCATAGGATAAAGTATTCTTGACGGACTATAAATGCGTTCGGGATAAGCGCGGACTTTCTCGCAAATAATGCCTTTAGTGATTGGATTGGAAGGATCGCCCGATACTTTAACGATTTTCTCATAAATTATTTTTTTATTTTTTATCTCTGTTCCGGTCTCCATTTTAGCAGTAGGCGGCACTTTAATTGCTGATTTAGTTTCTGCTTTTAATGCGCATGTATCTGGACAATCGTGCGGACAAACCGAGTAATAAATTGCCATATTTATATCCTTTATTTATATCTATAATCTATTTGATAAAATATTAATTTTGATAGCAATATAATATGCCGACCAGATTTATTTATATTTATAGTTTTTATGATATAAAAAATTTAAGCTTTAAATATTATTTATTTTACTATTTTATCTTATTTTTAATTTTCTAACAATTTATTATTTTTTCCTTAATTCCGTAATATAAAATTAATAATTAGCGGCATAACAATGTGTACTTATGGTCTTAATGTTAATTTAAAGTTTTCTATCGCAATTTTTAGATATAATGATATAATGCATTTAATTTTAATTAATTTAATTAAAAATTATTTTTTATAATCTATTAATGCTGTTTACAAACAACCTATTTTATTTTTTTTCATTTTTTGTATTTATTCTTGGCTTAGTTATCGGAAGTTTTTTAAATGTGGTAATCTATAGACTTCCGGAGGGTAAGTCCTTATTATTTCCCGCCTCGTCATGTCCTGATTGTAAAACAAAAATTAAATTTTATGACAATATTCCTATTGTCAGCTACTTTTTATTAAGAGGAAAATGCCGTTCTTGCGGTAAAAAAATATCATTAATTTATCCTGCTGTCGAATTTTTAACCGCCGTTTTATTTTATTTATTATTTGTTAAAATTTTTTACAAGGCATTTTTTTATTTTGATATAACCCCTTATAATTTATCATTATTCAAAAATTATTTAACCTATGATTTTTTATTATTTATATCGTATAGTTTTTTTATATTTATTTTAATTCCAATTTCTTTTATAGATTTTTTTCATAGAATAATCCCTGATTCTTTAAATATCATGCTAATTATAGCAGGATTCTTATTTAATATTTTTTTGTTGCATAAAAGTTTTTTATTTCCTTTTATCGGTTTTATTACCGGCGGATTATTTTTTTATTTAATTGCGGTTTTTTATGATTTCATAAGAAAAAAAGAAGGTTTAGGCGGCGGCGATATAAAATTAATAGCCGGTATCGGAGCGTTTTTAGGCATTAAAGGCGTTATTTTTACAATATTTGCAGGTTCTTTTTTTGGATTATCGGGATTTATATTAGACGGTTTATATTTATACATTAAAGACCGCACAAAAATAATAAGCAATCAGAGCAATAAAGAAAAATTAATTCAAAACGACGGCAATTATAATGTTGACAATCATAGTGATAACATAAACAATGCAAATTCTTTAGCGCATAATTTAAGTAGCATTAGCAATAATGATAATAGCGATAACATTAGCAATACAAATCCAAAAATAAATTTAGAAAATTTAGAATTAAATTTAAATAAAGCAGATGAAAATTTTATATCGTCAAAAATACCGTTTGGACCGTTTTTATCAATGGCTGCTATTCTTTATTTATTTTATGGAACTTATCTAATTAATATATATATAAATTTTATAAAAAAAGCTTGACATAATCTTACCCGTATAATATACTTATAAAACACTTCGAATTATGGCAGTTAAAAACAGCAATTAAACGCAGTTAAAAAAGCCAGCAGAAGATCGGTCTTTGAAAACTAAAC
>SGBB01000021.1 GCA_004195025.1 Candidatus Acidulidesulfobacter diazotrophicus
GCCGCTACAAAGGTAAAGATTAAAAAAATATGTTTTATTGAAACGGAGAAAGTCCGAATGCTATATCCCTATAGTCATTTAACTTTCACCTGATAATAAAACTATTATTATAGGCACGGAGGTAAGTATTATAAAATAAGGGTTTGCAGATGTTTTTAAATAATTAAAAAACAATTAAAGATAAATTAAAAATAAATTAAAATTTTTTAATATTTATAGTTGACTTTATTCCTTTACTCCTTATTGAGTTTGTTGAATATTTAAATATAATTTAAATTTAAATTTAATAGTGATTTGAACTGACAAAGGTGTCTGATTAATTTTCCGCATAACGCATAAAGATTGTAATTTAAATAAAAATATCTTAAGCGGGGGAAAAATCAGACACCTTTTATATTATAAACTTATAAATATATTGCTATAATTTTTTCCTTAAGCTATCATTATATACTATAATTATGAATGCAAAAAAATATTCGGTATATTTCTATCTTTTTATTTCTATTATTATGGGCGTTGCAGCCCAGATTCTTATGAAATACGGAATGGAAAGCGTAGGTCATATAAATAATTTATTTTCAATAAAAATTATTTATATGTTTTTAAATGTGTTTGTATTGTCGGGAATAATATCTTATCTTATTTCTATGTTTTTCTGGATAAACGTATTGTCGAAAATAGACCTTTCCGCAGCATACCCGTTTGTCAGCATAGGAATTATCCTTACGGTATTACTTGCAGCAATTATGCTGTCCGAAACAATAACAATCCAACGGTGGATAGGCATATTTATAATTATTGCCGGGGTTTATATTATAGTTTCAACACATAAAGTAAATAAATAATTCAATAATTTATAAAAAAATGGAAGAAATTATACGCTCAAGATTTAATGAATCAAAAGAAATAAATCGGCTTATTTTAGAAAATGACGATACAATAAATAAAATACAAAAATTTGCCGAATCGATTATAGAATCTTATCAAAACGGAGGTAAACTTTTTATAGCCGGCAACGGCGGGTCTGCCGCCGACTCGCAGCATATAACCGCAGAATTAGTTTCAAGATTTTATAAAGAAAGAAAAGCTTTGCCTGCAGAATCCTTAAATGTTAACACGTCAAATTTAACTGCAATAGCCAATGATTATGATTTTTCGGCGGTTTTCTCTAGACAGCTTGAAGCAAATGCAAAAGAAGGAGATGTTTTTCTGGGGATATCAACATCTGGAAATTCTAAAAATATACTTAATGCATTAAAAATATCAAAAAAATTAAATATTTATACGTTGGGTCTGACAGGTAAAGACGGCGGCGAAATGGCTAATTTATGCGATAATATAATTATGATACCGTCCTGTAATACCCCAAGAATTCAGGAATATCATATAACAATCGGGCATATTATATGTGAGCTCATAGAATCTTCATTATTTCCGAATTAATTTATTAATTTAAAATGCAAGAATTAATTTAAAATTAAAACGGCGATAAATCTGAAATATTTGCAGTTTCAAACATAGCAGAATATAGCTTCATAGCATATAAATCCGTCATTCCGCTTATATAATCGGCGCACATTTTATATAGTTTGTCTTCATTGTATTCGTCATAAAAACCGTTATTGTAAAGCTCTTGAAAATCGTCGGGGTACAGTTTCAGCGTCTCTTCTTCTTCACCATATTTTTCTTTTGACGAAAACTTATCAAATAATTTAGTTAAAATATGTCGGGCTTTATTTCTGTTAAGCAGGATATTTCTGTTTTCCATTATTAATTTGTATGAAATAATTTTTAGTGCTTTAATTTCTTCATTTATGTTATTTTTTCCTATAAGGCTGTATTTGTAAGAATAGTCATTATTAATATCTAATCCGGGAATTCCGTCTTCTATCAAATTAAAAAAATTGATAAGTTCCGTATTGTCATTGTCTGATTTAAAAAATCCGTTGTTTTTAGATAAAAAATTAGCAGATTTAAAAATATCTTTTCTTTCTATTATATCTATGTTAATTATAAATTTTGATATATAATTTGAAAAAAATTCTTTCAATTTCATTTTTATTTCAAGCTGCGGCATTTTACTATTATTTATTTTAAAAATATTACCTAAATTAATAAAAAAAACGTCAATACTTTTTTTATTTTTCTCATTAGAATTAAATTTTATTTTATTATATTCGTTTATATCTATTAATTTAGATTCCACGCCATCTTCAAGATCGTGCGTTGCATAGGCGATGTCGTCCGCCGCGTTGAGAATTTGGCATTCTAAACTTCTTGTTAACTCAAAAAAATATTCTTTTACAGAATTATTAGAATTTAATAAATTATAATTATTTTCTATAAAATTGATAAATTCACCGCCATGCAGTCTTCGTAAAATAAATTCGTCGGAATCATATATAAAATGATTTTTTTTATCTGAAAATTTAAAAGGGAGTTTATATTTAAGTATTCCGTCAATAGTTTTAAGGGACGGGTTTAAGCCGCATAATTTTATTTTTCCTTCGCTATCGTCATATAATTTTTTTTCTAAAAAATTAAGTATTCTGATATTCTGCCCGTTAGCTTCAAAACCGCATCTTCCTTCAGTTAATTCCAGTAATTTAGAATTTATGATTTCTTCTCCGAGATGACCGAAAGGAGGATGTCCGATATCATGCGCAAGAGATATGGCTTCTATAAGATCAAGATTAATATTTAATCCATATTTATTATTAATATTGGATGCAATAGAACGGGCTATCTGCGATACCTCAAGCGAATGAGTAAGCCTTGTTCTGTAATAATCAAGAGTGAATACTCCGAAAACCTGAGTTTTATTTCTTAATCTTCTGAAAGAACTTGAATGTATTATTCTGTCTCTATCTATCTGAAAAGAACTCCTCATGGAAGGTTCTTTTTTTTTATAATTGCAATCATTAAAAACCCGCTCCGCATTAAAACAATCTTTATTTCTGCCGCCGCTATCTTTCAAATCGCTATAAGATTCAATCATAATAAAACATGGCCTCATTATTAATATGTTTATTTAATTACTAATTAAAATGTTAAAAGGATAAACTTTTAAAATACCTCAAAGTCATTCCTGCACAGGCTGGAATATAGGATAAATTTTATATAGGTAAATTTAAATATTCTAAAAAACTTGATTTTATTTTTCAATAAATATATACTAAATAAAATTTTTTTAAGTTTTAGAAATACAAATATTACAATATAATATAGTATAAAATAATTATATTTTCAAATTTTATATAATACTTATTATAATAATTTGATACTGCAATATGATTTTACATTATATTTAAATTGTATTTGAATTGCAGTATATTTTATTATGTTAAATTTTAAATTAAGGAGGGATTATGACCATGGGGAAAATTATAAATAAAGAAAATAAAAATATAGATATAGATGGTGATGCAGATATATCTTCTTATGAAGAAAATCATGAAGAAAATCAACATGAAGATATCGTCAATTCAGATGGTTCTGATTTCACATCTGAAGAACTTATTGAAATAAAACAAAATTTAATTAAAATGAGAAAATCTCTACTGAAAGAAATAGATATGAGCGTTAAAGAAGGTTCTTCTAAAGATATGTCCGAACCTAGCGGCGATATTTACGATATTTCTTCAAACGAAAGAGATCGCGAATTGTCATATATGCTTGGAGATAGGGAAAGAAATAAAATTAGAGAGATAGATAACGCTATTTCTAAAATTGAAGACGGAACATATGGAATATGCGATGAATGCGGAGAGACAATTTCTAAAAAAAGGTTATCTGTTATTCCTTATTCTAATTTATGTATAATTTGCAAATCCAATATAGAGAAGGAGGAAAAAGAAAAATTAAACGATAGTTATTCCGACAATTTTAACACTATAGCAATTTTAGACGAAGATACGACGTATCATCATAATGAAGAATGATAATTTGACGTCTTCCGCCGTTGTTAAAGCAAGGGGTGTTCCCTAACAGCTGCGGTCATCAGGAATTAACATTTTCTATCGGCAATTTTGGGTTAACTATAAATTGTAAGGGAAAAAACAATTTATCCGATAATCTTCATTTTCTTTTAATTCAGGTTCGTTATTCATACATTTATCCTGTCTTCTGCTGCATAAATTATAATATACGCATCCGCGGTTATTTTTTTGAATTCCTGCATTTATATTGTTTATATTGTTTATATTATTTATATTATTTATATTGTTTATATTATTTATATTCCCGTCGGCATCGGCAAATTGCAATATATTTTTCGGACCGTACGCCAATATAGATTCTAATAAAACTTTTGAATAAGGATGTGCGGGGCCTTTAAAAAATCTGTCCACAGGGGATATCTCCATAATCTTTCCGCCGTACATAACGCAGACCTTATCTGCAAGATGTCTTACCAACCTTAAATCATGGGTTATAAATATATAAGTTAAATTATCTTTTTCATGTAAATCTAAAAGCAAATTTAATATTTGTGCGGAAACAGAAACGTCAAGCGCGGAAACAGGTTCGTCAAGCACAAGAAGTTCGGGATTAACGGATAAACTTCTTGCTATAGATATTCTCTGCCGCTGCCCCCCCGATAATTCATGCGGGAATTTAAAAACATAATTTTCATCTAAACCAACCTTTTTCAACATCTGTATTGAATAATGCAATGCATCTTTTTTTTTAATCATTTTATTCTTTATTGCCGGTAAAGATATAATTTTATAAATCTTTTTTTTGGGATTTAATGAATAATACGGGTCTTGAAATACTATCTGAATTTTTTTTCTCAAATTTAATTTTTTTAAATTATAATTTAATATATCGCCTTTATATAAAATTTCGCCTGAAGTTTTATTTGTAAGCCCCAGAATTAATTTTGACAATGTTGACTTCCCGCATCCGGTTTCGCCTATAATTGAAAAAATTTCTCCTTCATAAACCTTAAAAGAAATATTATCTACAGCCCTTATAATATTTTTTCTAACATTAAATAAAGAACCATAGCTAAAATAATATTTACTCAAGTTGCTTATATTTAAGACTTCTTGCTTTTTATTATCATCCATAAATTTATTTATTATATATATTGCATATAAGAATAATTATTACCCATAAATATATTGTTTATAAAATAAAATTTATCTATATAATAATATAATTTATAATATATTTTTATACCTGCCGGTTATTCCGGTTATTTTATATTTATACACCTTACAAATCTTTCGCCGTTTAATTTTAATAATGAAATGTTATTTAAACACTCTTCGGTTTTTTTAAAACATCTGCCGTAAAACCGGCATTTTCCTGATTTAAAATCATTCTGACTTAATGAACCAGGGATAACAAAAAGTTTTTCGCGCGGAACATAATCTTTTGATAAAGCAGGAACAGATTTTATTAATGATATTGTATATGGATGAACCGGATTATTTATTATATCTTCAGTTTTGCCGTATTCCATAATTTGTCCTGCATAAAATACTATTGTTTTATCAGAAATATTTCTTGCAATGCTTAAATCATGGGATATAAATATTACGCTGACATTTTTTTCAACCCGCATTTTTTCAATTAGAGCAAGAACCTGAAGAGATGTTTTAACATCTAATGCGGTAGTCGGTTCATCAGCCACAAGAACGGCAGGATTAAGCACCATAGCCATTGCAATCATAACTCTTTGCCTCATTCCTCCAGAAAGTTCATGGGGATAAGAATTAAAACGAGCTTTGCCGTCAATCCGCATAAGTTCAAGGTAATGCATAGCAATATCGGCTGCATCTTTTTTTTTCATTTTTTTATGCGCCAAAATTGCCTCTATTATCTGATCTCCTATTTTTATAACGGGATTTAAAGAAACATTCGGATCTTGAAAAATCATTGAAATTAAACGCCCTCTTACATCGCTTAATTTATTTTCTTTTAATTTCGCTATATTTATTTTTTCAGAGTTTTCAGGACTTGATACAAATATATTTCCCGATGAAATTTCAGATATATAAGGCGGATTCAATCTCATTAACGATAAGCCTAAGAAAGATTTGCCGCTTCCTGATTCGCCTACGATAGCAATTATTTCACCATTTTGAACACTAAAAGAAACAGAATCTGCTACATTGAAAAATTCTTTTTTTTTAAAATTGGTATAAAGTTTTACGGTTAAATCATCTACGATTAAACTCATTATGATATATGCTATGTATGATAATTTTATTTATTTATAATTTTATGATTTTGGCAATATAATAATATATAATAATAATATTTTTTGTAATTTTGTTATTTTGTATTTTGTTATTTTGGCAATATAATAATATAAATTTCTACATTTTTTTTAAGATAGGCACGGATAATAAATTTAAACCCGTTTCTAAAACTATTTTTACTGAAATTAAAAATAGTATCCTGTTATATACAAAATCTGATTCTAGACCCATAAGTTTATAATTCTGATAATAACTGTTAAAGAGCGCGGCAAGGTCTAATAAATATGTGCCGACTATAGAAGGTTCGTCATTGGAAACAGCATCTTTTACAATATCCTCGAGTAAAGACAAATGTTTAACAATAGAAAATATTAATTCGAAATCATCGTTCTGCACAGTACAAAAATCTTTTTTTTCTATATCAATGTCGGCAAACATTTCAGGATAATATAATTTTTCTATCTTAATTTTAAACGAATATTCTTTAGCCAATTTTTCTATAAGACTATTTATTCTGGCAACCGAATATTGCAGATAAGGTCCTGTTTGACCCTCGAAAGACAGCACGTTGTCCCAATTAAAATTAATATCTATACTGCGGCGAGTTTTAAGGTCATTAAATATAACTGCTCCTATGCCGACTTTTAATGCTATTTCGTCTATATCTACGTCAAATACCTGATTTTCGGCATCATCATTATTAATATTAATTATTAAATTTTTTTCATCTTTTCTATTATTTGAATTATCGATATCGTCAATGTTTTTAATTTTTTTTTCGGTTAATTCATCATCGTTAGAATAATCGCAGGCAATATTATTAAGCCCGTCGGGATGCTGTTTATTGTATTGAAATTTAGTATCTTCGGAAAGTTTTAGCTGCGCTTTTTCTTTTGCTTCATTAATATAATCTTCCAAAAATACAAGATTGCCTTTTCTTGTGGACATTCCTATTATTCTGCCAAATTTTATATGATATAATTTGCCTGCAATTTCAGAAGCATATTTTGAAAATAAATTAACATCTATTTTTTTATTTAAATTTATATTGATATCATTGTTATTCCGTTTATCGTTTATTTCTTTATTTATTGTATTTGTATGATTAATATTACTTTTATCTTCATCGCTATTGCCGGACATATTTATTTTTTCGGATTCTATAAGTTTTCTTTTATTTTCTTTTAAAATTTTAAATATGTTAAATAACTGACTAAAGTGTAATGCCTGTTCAGAGCCGACAACATAAAGCATTTTATCAAACTTAAATTTCTCAAATCTTAATATCGCCGTAGCGATATCACGGGAAAGATAAAGGGTTGTCCCGTCGCTTTTTGCAATTAAAGCAGGCGTTTTTTCCATAGGGATTATAACCGCATCCATACTTTTTTCGGCAATGTCGGCTTTTAATAATATGTTGACTAAATTAACGGCTAATTTTGAAGATTGAGACTCTCCCTCGTAAAAATCAAAAGATACATTGATTATATTATAAATGCGCTTAAATTCTTGTATGCTTAATTTTCTGAATATTTTCCATAAATATAATTCGCCGGGAATTTCTTTTTTAATTTTATCATTAGATTCTATATTATGATATTTTATGCGATTATATTTTTTATTATTATTTATAATATTTAATTCAGTATTATCGGATTCCGCATTTACTATTTCATCGTCCCTATCGTTGTCCTTGTTATTATCTTGCGTATCTTTTATATTTTCTGCTATATTTTCTGCGCAAAAATCATATATATTGCCGTTAATAATAATATTATTATTTTCATCATCTGAAGTATCATTTAATAATTCAACTGCATCGTCTATTTCAATTATAGATTTTTCAAGTTTTTGAAATCTTATTCTGGCTTCATTATCAAGCTCAGGATTTGTTTCCGCTTCCGAATGAAATTTTACATATAATTTATATAAAAATTTTACAGGGTCGTTTTTAAATTCTGCCAGATTTGAATTTAAATTAAATGCATTTTTGGTATTGTCGCCGTTATTTATATTATTATTATTATTATTTATATCTTTATCTTTAAAACGGCAAAATGCAGTTATCAGCTTTCCGAATTGCGTTCCAAAATCTCCGAGATAATTTATTTTTATAGTTTTATATCCGCAAAAATCATAAATACGCGCAAGGCTCATGCCTATAACAGTTGACCTTAAATGTCCAACACCGAAAGGTTTTGCTATATTAGGCGAAGAAAAATCTATTACTACGGTTTTGTCTTTTCCTGAATAATTTCTGCCGTAATTGTTTTTTTTTGTTAAAATTTCTGTAATTATATAATTGGCAAACTTCTGTTTATTAAAATAAAAATTGATATAAGCTCCCTTAGCATTAACAGAAGTGAAATATTGCGTAAAATTTTTAAACAAATCCTGCAAATAACTATTTTTAAGTTTATTTATATCATATAACGGATTAATTATATATGAGTATATAAAACCGACTATTTTATTTGCAATATCTTCTGGCGAACCTTTGAAACCGTTTTGTTTTAAATAATAAGAAGGAATGCAATAATCTCCGTAAGACGGATCAGGCGGCAGTTTAATAAGTTTTTCAATCTCGAGCGTATTAATTTTATCTAAATCAAATTTTATATTAAAATTAGCATTATTTTTATCAGTTTCAATTTCAACTAATTCTTTGTTTGTTATAATAATGTAAATTAGAAAAATTAAATTTGATTTAAAAATATTTCCCGATGTTTCCGTCATTTGCAGTTTAAGTTAAAATTTTTAATGTTATTTATTTATTTATTATTTATTATTATTTTAACTAAATATTAATCTGATATATTTTTATGCGTATGTTAGCTATCTGTATAATTCTCTGATATTATGTTATTTTATACAAAAAACAGAAAAAATAAAAGTTAATAATTAAAATAAAACAAATATAGTTTAAAATTTTATTTTTAATTTATACTTTTATCTGATAAAATATAAATTATATATATAAACTAATATAAACTAATATAAACTAATATAAACTAATATAAACTAATATAAAATTATATAAAATTATATAAAATTATATAAAATTATATAAATAAAATAATATATACATATTGTATTACATAATAAATTTATAAAAAAATAACTCCAAAAAAGGTGGATAAATTTGGATAAAAATAGCAATGAAAGCAATGAAAATGATAAAAAAAATGATACTAAATATATCTGTCAGGCATGTCCTTATATTTACGACGAGAAAAAAGGCGATCCTGAAGGAGGAATTCCTCCGGGAACTCCTTTTGAAGATATTCCCGATGATTGGGTTTGTCCTATCTGCTTTGTTGACAAAACCCATTTTAAATTATTAAAAAACAATAAATAATTATAATAGCTATATAATATAATATTATGAACGATCACGATTTTAATAAACATATTCTGTATTAAAAAACAGTAAACTGTCATCGCGCTCAGATGAGGTCTTAAAGTTATAAAAAATTACAAATAAATAAAACTAAAAACTAACTTTTATTAAATTAAAATGGAGAATTTAAATAATGAATAAATATCAGTGCGAAGTTTGCGGATATATTTATGACCCTGAAAACGGAGACAGTATAGGAGGAATTCCTCAGGGAACTCCTTTTGAAGATATTCCCGATGATTGGGTTTGCCCTATATGCGGCGCCGACAAAACACATTTTGTTAAACTATAAAAATGAATATAAATCCTATAGATAATAAAAAGATAAAAACTTATTTCCTTAAGGACCGTCCGTCTAAAGTAAATATAGAATCTTTTTCTAAAAGATTTAACAAAGGCGGTTCTTTTTCAGATTTCATCAAAATACTTCCTGATTATTTAGCCGCAAAAGATATTAATGAACTTTCCGAAGAAATAATAAAACGCCACAGAAAAGGCTCTTTAATTGCTATAGGTATGGGAGCGCATGTTATAAAAGTAGGGCTTGCTCCAATTATAATCCATTTAATGGAAATTGGCTTAATTAACAGCATTGCTTTAAACGGAGCAGGCATAATCCATGACTTTGAGATAAGCTATAGCGGGAAAACATCCGAGGATGTATCGGCAGAGATAGACAACGGGCTTTTCGGTATGGCAAAAGATACCGCCGAATTACTTAACGGCGCTATTAGCAAAGGGGCAGCTGAAAACAAAGGAATAGGGGAAAGTATAGGGAAATTTATTAATAACTCCGACTTTAAAAATAAAGATTTAAGTATTATAGCTAAAGCTTACGAACTTAATATACCCGTTACGGTTCATGTAACAGTAGGAGCGGATATTATACATATGCATCCTTCGGCAGACGGCGAAGCAATCGGAAAATCAAGTCTTATAGATTTTAAGAAATTTGCAGGGATTGTTTCTAAACTTGAAGGAGGCGTATATATCAATATCGGATCGGCTGTAACTATGCCTGAAATATTTCTTAAAGCAATAACGCTTTCAAGAAACTTAGGATTTACAATTGATAATATTGTTACGGCTAATATGGATTTTATTCAACATTACAGACCAAATGTAAATGTGCTCAGAAGACCTACCCAAAAAGGAGGAAGATTTTTTGCGCTTACGGGACATCATGAAATAATGCTGCCTTTATTATATTCAATGCTGATTGACAAATTTTAATATATATTTTAATATATATTAAAATATTTAATAAATTTTATTTTTTATATTATGCCAATTCTATCGGAAAATTAAACTTATATCTTAAATTAAAAATTAATTTAAAAAAGGTGCCGGCAATGAAACATTATAGCAATTTTCAAAATTATTATAATAATAAAAATAAATTCATTTATTTTATACCAAAAACAAGTCAATCAGATTGCAATGATTGCAACACATATTGCTTACCGTATAAATATACTAATTCTATAAAAAGTATTTTTAAAAATAAAAATATACTATTAATATATACTATATTTATTATAGTTTGCATGCTATTTTTTATAAATATTTCAAAAGCGTCTGCTTATACCCGCGCTAATTTAACTCAAACTTCAATTAAACACATTGTTAACAATCAGAGAGTTCAAGGTAACCCTGACGCAAATATAACTATAGTTCTTTATTCAGATTATCAGTGTCCATGGTGCAGAAAATTTGAAGAATTAGATTTGCCGTATTTAATTAAAAATTATGTCAAAACAGGTAAAATATATTTCCTTTACAGAGATTTTCCTTTAACTTTAATACACAAGTATGCTTTTAAAGCGGCTGAATATGCCGATTGTTCAGCTCTTCAAGGTTCTACGAATAATAACAAGTATCTTAAAATAAGAAGTATTTTATATAAGTATCAATCCGAATGGAGCGCTATCGGGGATATTTATTATTTTTTGCAAAAAAACGATAAAGGAATATTAAATATGAAAGAAGAGCAATCTTGCGTAAAGCATAATCTAACTAATAATTTAATTAGACAAAATATGCGGAAAGGAACTATGCTCGGAGTTACAGGTACTCCTACATTATTTATATATAACGGTTTAAAATTAGTAAAAACTATAAGAGGATATATGCCTTATAGCAAATTAAACAAAATATTGCAAAAAATAGCAGAATAAGCAATAAACATTAATATAAATAACTACGATGATATTTCAGCAGGGATCATATTAGGGATCATATTATAGATGCTGAAATTGGTAAGCAATAAACATTAATATAAATAATATAACTGCAATTATATTAAACCATAAACATGCTATCATGTAAACAAGACATTACCCAAAATTGCCGATAGAAAAGTTTATTCTGGATGACCGCTTCGCTCTCGTGCCTAACGACACTCGTGAACAGAAACGGCATGCGTTTCTATCTTCGGAACTTTCCCGCCTACGCGGGAATGACGTTGAGGAATTTTAAAAGTTCACCCATTGGGTGTCATTCCTGCGAAAGCAGGAATCCAGCGTTATTAATGCATTGCGGTATATTTAACAATCTCTATCGGCAATTTTGGGCATTATAGTGCAATGGATTTAAATATTTGCGGTTATATAAATTTTTTTATTTTTTGAATTATCCGGAATAATTTTATAATTTTCTATTATTTTTCCTACAAATATTTCTGTTTCATCTAATGCTCTCTTACAATTTATTCCTTTAGTCAAAAGAGCTGCTATCATCGCGGAAAAAGTGCAGCCAGTTCCATGAATCTGCTTATCTAAACTAATACGCTTTTTTTTATATATAATAAATTCATTATTATCATTTAAAAATAAATCAGTTATTTCATCGCTCACCGTATTCGCCGTATTTATTAGATGGGAACCCTTTATTATTACATTTTTAATCTTGTTATATTTTTTTTTAATTGTAATAGCGGCTTCTTTCATAGAATTAATATCTTCAATCCTATAACCTGAAATCAGTTCCGCTTCGCTTATATTAGGGGTGATGGCGGTTGCCGTATTCAATAAAGGTTTTAAAAAATTTATATCAATATTATTTCCTAATCTAATTCCTGAAGTAGATATTAATACCGGATCTAATATAACATTTTTAATATTATATTTTATGATATAATCGGCTAAAATAACACTTTGGCGTTCACTCCCTATTAGCCCTATTTTAACAGAATCAATCTTGAAATAATCAAATATCGCTTTAAGTTCATAATCAAAAAAATCCTCCGGGATAGGCATAATTTTATATACATCGTCAGGATTTTGAGCAGTAAGCACAGTTATTGCGGACAAGCCCATTATACCTAATTTTGAAAAAATTTTTACATCAGATGTAATTCCGGCGGCACTTGAGCCGTCGTAGCCTGCGACAGATAAAATTTTCTTCATTTAGCTTATCTTGTTTTAAATAATTTTAAATTCCTTCCTTCGTATTATAATACCGTATGATGCCATAATTTATATTTTAAAAATAATTATACTATTGTCTTATATAGTTTTTAGCTTATGTTCTCTTATTTTTTTTAACATGATCAAAACTTCTTCTATACAATATGTATTTAAAACATTTTTTTTTGTCGTCCATCCTTTTCTTGCGGCATTAACTCCATACTCAATAAAATCAAGACCTGCTTTCTTATGGGCATCAGGATTTATTGACAGCATTACCGACTTAGAAATTGCTTCTTTAATATACCGCCAGTCAATATCAAGTCTTTTCGGATTTGCATTAAGTTCAATTATAGTCTTATATTTGCTTAAAACATCTAAAACGGCAGAAACATCTACTTCATATCCCTTCCTTTCAAGAATGAGTCTTCCCGTCAAATGCCCTATCATAGTTGTATAAGGATTTTTGATTGCTTTTATTATTCTTCCCGTCATTTCTTCCTTAGACATATTAAAATGAGAATGAACGGAAGCTATAACAAAATCAAGCTTAGAAAGCACCGAGTCTCCATAATCGAGATTTCCGTTTTCTAAAATATCCGATTCTATGCCTTTTAATATTGTAATTTTTCCTTTGTATTGTTCGTTAAGCCTATCAATGTATTCAATCTCGGAATTTAATTCGTCGGCGCTAAGCCCGCCGGCATAATGCGCAGATACTGAATGGTCGCTTATGCCTATATATTTAAAATCTTTTTTTAAAGCAGCCTCTACCATTCCCTCTAAGCTTTCTTTCCCGTCGGTATAAGTAGTATGAACATGAAATATACCCTGAATATCTTTAATATCTATTAATTCAGGTATATTTTGTTTTAGAGCCTCTTCTATCTCGCCTGTACCTTCCCTTAGCTCAGGAGGAATAAACTGCATATTAAAAACATTATAAAATTCCTTTTCGCTTTTTACTATAATTTTATTTTCGTTTAAATTGGTTTTATTTTCGTTGTTTTCATTCCTGTTATTATTGTTCAGGTTATTTTCGGTTAAGCCGTCAGCATTTGAATCGTTATTTAATAAGTATATGCCGTATTCATTTATTTTATAACCGTGTCTTTTCTCAAGAGTCCTCAATTCTTCATTGTGAAGTTTTGAACCTGTAAAATGGTGCAGCGCATATATATAGTCTTCAGGCGGCACTATTCTTAAATCAACACGCATTCCGTTTTTAAGCATAACGCTAACTTTTGTCTCTCCCCGAGATTCTATGTGCGCTATTTTGTCGTATTTAATGAAAACTTCCCCGATTATTTGAGGCTTTTGTGATGCGGCTAAGATATCTATATCCCCTGCCGTTTCTAATTTTCGTCTTAATGAACCTGCTATTTCAATATTTGAAATAGATCTATTTACTTCATTTACATTTAGTAAATAAGCGACTATTAAATCCGCTTCCTGGCGTGCTTTAAAATATAAAAACCTTTCTTTGTATGTATTATATTCTTTTATAGATTCAAATAAATTGCTAACTGTTTTTTCTCCAAAACCGTCTAATTGCGAAAGTTTATTGTTTTCCAATGCATCTTTTAGATCCCCAGCATTTTTAATTCCTAATTTTTCGTATAAAATTTTAGCTTTTTTTGGACCTAATCCTCTTAATTTTAACAATTCAAAAATGCTGACAGGAATAGATTTTTTAAGTTCGTCATAATAAGACAGATGCCCTGTTTTAATTAACTCTTCTATTTTAGAGGCAAGATCTTTACCTATGCCGTGAATTTCCGTTAACTCACCTTTAGAAGCAATATCTTCAATATTACCGGGCAATTGGCTAATAACCCGCGACGCATTGGAATATGCTCTTATTTTAAAAATATTTTCATCTTTAATTTCAAGCAATTCAGCAATTTCTTCAAATATTTCAGCAATTTCTTCTTTGGTTATACTCACAAAAAACACCTTATTTTATTATACTTTTATTATATTTTATTATACTTTATTATATTATATGGTATAATTCATTATAAAAACAATAAAATAAATAAAATTTTAATACTTTAATATGTTGATTATAGGATTTTTAATAAATTTAATTTTTTATTTTTAATATTATTTTTAATATTATCGGTATAATTTTCACGGTTTAAAAATAAATAAATAGATTAATGGAGCGAATTTATGGGATTTCCAATAAGTTTGGTTTTTTTTATTTTTAATATTATCAACATAATTCTCACGGTTTATATGTGGATAATAATTATAAAAGCTTTAGTCTCATGGGTTAATCCCGATCCGTATAACCCGATTATAAGATTTCTTGATGATGTGACAGAACCTGTTCTTAGAAAAGTAAGGGCGGTAATTCCGATCGGCAATATTGGGATAGATTTATCGCCAATAATTGTTATTTTTGCTATTTACATATTGCAAATGCTTTTTGCCTACTTAGAAAATGATATAGTGAGCTATTTAATTAATTTAAAGATGTAAATTTTATATAATTTTTTAAACAATATCAATATATAAATATATATAATTAAAATATTTATAAAAATAATAAATTATTAAATTAGGAGTATTTTATATATGGAACTTTCTCCGTTAGAAATTAAATCTCAAAAATTTTCCCGTAAATTAAAAGGCTATGACGTAACAGAAGTTGACAATTTTTTAGAACTCATCGCTAAAGATCTAGAAAAGCTTTACGGAGAATTTTACAATCTTAAAGAGGATATTGTAAAAAAAAATCAAGAAATTAAAGAATTCAAAGAAAAAGATAAAATGATAAGTGACGCCGTATTAATGGTGAGATCAATAGGCGATGAAATTAAAATTGCCGCCAGGAGCGAAGCTGAATCTATAAAAAATAACGCAATTATGGAGGCGAAAAGAATTACCGATGAAGCATATGCTAAATATTCTGAAATATACTTAAGCGCAAATGAACTTTTAAATAAAAGGGTTTTAATATTAAATTCTATGAAAAATCTTCTTTCGACAAATATTGACCTTGTTAATTTAGAAGAATCAAAAAAGCTTGAATTGTCCTTATCTGCTAAAGATAAAAAAATAATAGACAATCTTGCAGATGCATTAAAGACCGATAAAGCCTACAAAAATAAATCTACGGGCAATAATGAGAAAAATTCTGATTACAATAAAACAAACGACACAAAAAATATTAACGATAGCGATGAATACAATGTTGATAATGATGATAAAGTTTTATACAAAAATAATTCTAACACCCCGAAAAATCAGACAGAAAAAATAGATAGCAATTTATCTCAAGAAGAACATAAGGCAATAAATGAAGAAGAGCATAAAAAAATTGAAGATTACTATAACGATAAAGACACATCAGAAAAAGAACCTTTAGGTAAACCTTTAGGTAAAGATGATGAAGAACTTGAAAAATTATTAGGTGATGTAAATAAATTTACATTTTAATTATATTTTAATTATATTTTAATTATATTTTAATTAATATTTAATTTTAATTATTGAACTTATCTGTCTAACTCTATGCATTCTTCTGACCCATCAGGCAATCCTGTTTCCTCCGATAAGCACGGTGCTTTGAATAAATAACCGTGCCATATTCCGGGCAGAGTTTTTAAAGTGACTACAGCCCAGAATATGGCAAGCATTACAATAAAAATAGCTCCGGCAACCCTGAAAAGCTCAAGATTAGTTAATCTGTAAAGTGTAATGGTAGCGGCGGTATAAACGCCCAAAGGAAATGTAAATCCCCACCATCCCATATTAAAAGGCAAACCTTCTTTCATATATTTAAATGTCATAGATATTGCCATTATAAGCCACCAAAAACCAAATCCCCAGATAACCAACCCTCCTATAGGTCCGATAGCATGAGCAGCTTTAGCATACACAAAAAGTTTAGTTCCGATAAAAGCGCGGGGAGCGTCATTCCCTAAAAGAAGCACGCCTAAACTGCCTGTCCCGATAGGTCCTAGCGTAATCCATGTTGAAACAGCCATATCTTTATGGGGAAGTTTGTGCCATGCAAGACGCAAAAATAAAATGACAAGAATGCCGAATGCCAGCGGAACCGAAAAAGCCCATAAAGCATAACCGAGAATAATAACATGCCTGCCTATGGCGGCAGACACATGTTGAGCAAGAAATCCCGCCGACGCGGCGGCAACCTCGGCAGGCACAATCGGCAGCAGCCAAATTGCAGTCATATCTTCTATACTGTGTTTTTGATTTGTAAACATATAAAAAGGAACTAATATACCTACTATTATTGAAATAAAAGCGTCAAACCACCATAAATTTAAAGCAAGGGTTACGCCTTTAGGAGAGTCAAAAATTAAAAAACCGTTTATTATAGTGGCAAGCCCCATGGGTATTGCGCCAAGAAACATAGATTGAATAGGATGACTTAATAATCTTTTGGCAGAATTAAAATAAAATATAAACCTGCTTATAAAAAGAATGCTGAAAATTATAAAAAGAATAATATTAATTATCCATAAACTTTCGGCAATAATATGAAGTCCCTTAAACGGATAAGGGAAAGCAGCAAGCATAAGCGACAAAATGCCCGTCCCCATATTCATAGCAAACCAATTCGGGGTGAATTGTTTTATAAGATCAGCGGGATGGCTTATCTGCTTTAAAGGACGTATATTATTAACTAATGAGTTAAATATTTTTTCCATATTTTTAATTTTTTAATTTAATGTTATTTATATGTTTATATATTTATATTTAATATATCTTTTTTTTTATTAAAAGTCAATAAAATAATTTTTAAATTATAACATTATTTTATTTTTTAATTAATTGAAATACTTATAATTTTATCCCAATATTATGTGCATATTAAGCATATTAAGCATATTAAGCTAATAAATTTTATTATTAATCGGCTTAACAATTTCAATAAATTTATTTTTTTATGTAAATTTAAAACGATTTTATAATAATAATTTATTTAACCCGGCTTCACTGCTTTAATTACTATAAAATTATAACTTTTTGATATTATTGCATTTTATTTTTTTATTTCGTAGTCCCCATAGATATTTTTATTGCTCCTATAAATATAGTAATGCCAATATGCTGCAGTAATTACGTTGAAGCTGTGTTAACAATGATATTGCTATATTTATGTGGCAACATGAATGTCTATAGGAACATTGAGGCATGAAAAATAAAAAAATAATTAGAAATTTTCTGAAGCTTCGTTAGAGGGGTTTTCAAAAGAGGTAATCCTGTCAACATAGGTTAGATTTACTATTCCTGTAGGGCCGTTTCTTTGCTTTCCTATTATTATTTCGGCAACGCCTTTTTTATCGGTATCTTTTTTATATACATCTTCGCGATAAATAAATAATATAACATCGGCATCCTGTTCTATCGCTCCCGACTCTCTTAAATCGGCAAGCTGAGGTCTTCTGTCAGAACGGGATTCAACCAACCTGTTTAATTGGGATAATGCAATTATAGGTATTTTGAGTTCTTTCGCAAGAGCTTTCATGGAACGGGAAATATCTGCTATTGCCTGTTCTCTTGATTCAATATGAGAAGGAGCTTTCATAAGCTGAAGGTAGTCAACTATGACAAGACCGATATTTTTTTCTATTTTTAACCGTCGAGTTTTTGCCCGTAATTCCATAACGGAGATACCGGCGCTATCGTCAATATAAATAGGGACATTTTCTAGAACGGTCATAGCGCGCTGAAGACTTTCAATATCCGGATTGTGAAGTTTTCCGCGCCTTAGCTGCGAAGAGTCTATTCTGGAAACCTGAGAAATAAGTCTTGTTACCAACTGTTCTTTAGACATTTCAAGAGAAAAAAAAGCCATGGGAATTTTAAATCCTGCCGATACATTCTTTGCTATTGATAAAGCAAAAGCAGTTTTACCCATAGAAGGTCTTCCTGCAATTATAATCAAATCGGCAGGCTGAAATCCGTTTGTCATAATATCTAATTCCCTAAAACCGCTATGAACGCCGCTTATATCTTTATCGTCAGTTTTTGAAGTTAATTTCTTAAAATAATCAAGAACTAACGGATACATCTCATAATATGATTTTGTCGTATTTTTTTCGGTGACGTCAAATACTGTTTTCTCGGTAAAATCAAGAACATCTTCTAATAAATCTTTTTGTTCATAACATTTTCTCTGAATTTTATGCGCAGCATTTATTAAGCGTCTCAATATTGATTTTTCTTTAACAATTTTAGCATACTGGTCAACATTTAACAAACCGGCGGGCAATTCCATAAGACCCGTTAAGTATTCAGCCCAATCAAATGACGATAAATCTTGAGATTGCATATCAATCGCATCGGGCTGTAAATTGTTAAAATTTAGCTTATTTTTTTGATTTTTATTTAATGATGAGCTTCGCTGAAATTCGTTTCCGTTTAGCAAACCTCCAGACAAAATATTATTAAGCGTTACAATGTCAATAGGTTCGCCTTTTTCAGTTAATAGCGTAATTGCCTTAAAAACTTTATAATTTACAATATCGTAAAAATCTTCAGGAGCAACTAATTGAATGGCAGAGTTTACCTGTGAATTGTCAATTATTATTGAAGATATTAAAGCACGTTCGGCATCTATTGATCTTGGAGGCAAAAGTAACCCAATAGAATCTGAATTACCTGATCCTCCCATATTATTATAGTCAATTGAGCCTTTTTTTCTCATTTATTAAATATAATATAAAATAATATAAAATAATATAAAATAAAACTTCTATAATTAAACTTCAGGAATGACATTCACATGAAGTTCGGCAATCACTTCCGAGTGGAGTTTAATTTTCACGGTATGCATTCCTATATCTTTAATAGGATCACCAAGCATAATCATTTTTCTGTCAATGTTGACATCAAGCTCCTTTAACTTTTCTGCAATATCCATTGAGGTTATAGAACCGAACATTTTTTCGTATTCCCCAACTTTAGCAGGAATAGAAACAGACAATCCTTCTAACTTTTTCCTGAGTTCATCAAAACCTGAAATTAATTTTTGTTTTCTTTTTTCAATTAATTTTTTTTCATGTTCTACTAATTTAATATTTGTTTTTGAAGCAGGTATAGCGAGATTTTTAGGCAAAAGGTAATTTCTTCCGTAACCGTCAGCCACAATAACCGTATCCCCCATATTGCCAAGATTTTCCACATTTTCTTTAAGAATTATTTTCACAGCTTTTTCCTCCTGCAATTATATTTTTAATTAAATTTTTTTAGTTTATTTTATATTTATACTATTAACTTTTCTGAAATCAAACCATTCATCAAATATTCCAAGCATCACAATAAATATTAAAAAAGGGTTGCCAAATAAAAAGATAATCGCATACGCAAAAAATCTCAAAATTTTATTTACATTATTCTTTTTAAAATAAAAAGCCAATATAGTTAAGCCCTGAACGAAAAAAACCGATGCTAAAACAATAATTATATTGTAGCCTATAAATTTATACAGCCCGTTAGCAAATATTATAATAACTAAACCTACAACTAAACCTACAATTAAAAAATCCGATGCTTTCCAATTTAATAAGTTTTCATCGTTTCTGAAAAAATTATTATTATCTTTATCTTTTGTAGTTCTGTTCTTTAATATAATAAAAGAAATCCATAAAGAAAACCATAAAAAAATTACCAGAATAGACGGGGCAAGCAAAAACATATCCTTGAGCATTACAATTAATTCAGGTTTAAATTTATTTATTAACGCATCCGATATGCCCATTTGCTTATAAATATTTATTATTTTAACTAATATTATCCCCGCATATTTATTTAAATAATAACTTAAATTAGAAAATATATATATATTGCTATAATAAATATAAACAGTCAAAAATAAAAATACTAAAGACAAAATACTTAATACGGAAAAAGAAACAGCTTTAGCTAAACTTAATTTTTTATTATATAAATAGGAAAATACATAAGGGATAGCAATAAATATTAAAATAACGGATAAAATTTCAAAACTTCTATCATAATCTATATAATTATATACAGACATAATTCCTGCAAAACATACTATGGCGATAGGAAGTATTGAAGAGCCTTTATAGTTTTTAAAATACCAGATAATAATAAAACTAAAAACCAAATAAAAAAGGGGGTTCGCAAAACAATAATAACCGGCTGACAAACAGTCGGTTATTAAAAGATACAATAAAAAAGTAATTAAAAAAATTGATAAAAATTTCTTAAATTTATACATTTAAAGAAATATAAGGCATTATAGCAATATTCCTTGATGCCTTTATAGCTTTTGCAATTTTTCTTTGATGATAAGCACAATTGCCGGTTACTCTTCTGGGCATAATTTTGCCTTTTTCGGTTACAAAATTTCTTAAAAGACGGGTATCTTTATAATCAATTTTCAAAACTTTATCCGCACAAAATCTGCACGATTTTTTTCTTGTAAATGGTCTATGGGCAAAATTTGCAGCGGGTCTATTGGCGGATGTTCTTTCAAATTTTTTAAACATTAACGGCTTCCTCCTTTGAAGACTCTAAATCATTTGTGAATAATACAGTTTGATATCTCAGGCAATCTTCTATATTTCTCAAATTTCTTTCTAATTCTGCTACAACGTTGCTTTTAGCTAAAAAATGAATAACAACGTAACGGCCTTTACTAATTTTTTTAATTTCGTACGAAAGCTTTCTTAATCCCCAATCACTTATGCTTATAATCTCGGCATTTTCTTTAACAATAATTCCTTTAATTTTTTCTATAAATTGATTATATTGCGAATCATCTAAATCAGGATTAATTATTATAACAGTTTCATATTTTCTTGGAAAATTATGATTAATATCCGAAAATATATTATTCTTCAAAATTCCTCCTTTAGTTATTTGGTCCTTTAGTTATTAAGTTTAGTTATTTAATTTAACTATTTATTATTTAATTTAACTATTTAAAATTATTTAAAATTATTTAAATAGTTAATCAAGTTACTTTTATTATATGTGTATATATAAGTTACTTATTATTTATTTATATATATTTATATTTATTTATATAATTAATTTATTTATATTTATTTATATATATTTATATAATTTATATTTATTTATATAATTAATTTATTTATATATATTTATATTCATTTATGTTTATTTATATTTATATATAGTTATATATTATAGTTACCTATTTTAAATATTATTGCAAAATATTATTGCATAAGAAAGATATTATAAACGCACATATAAAAATTTGCAATAATTTTTTTATATTATTTTAATTTCATTTAAATTTAAATCTTAATTTTTTACAACTAACTTTTTACAACTACTAACGGCAGCGTATAAGTAGAAGGCGTCGAAATAGATTTCATAGATTTTTTTAATTTAATCATATGGTCTAAAGACATTTTACCCATCATTATATATTTTATAACAAATAATACATCATTTGCTCTCAAATTTAATTTTTTATATGATGTTTTATAAAGATTTGAAAATTCTTTAAAAAATTCAGCCGTCGGCAAAAGAGTATCTAACACCGGATGAAACAAGTCATAATAAGAATAGTCGGTAATAGTCAACTTATTTTTTAATTCGTTAAATAGCTTAGTTCCAGGAAGAGGCGTAAGGACCGAAAAAACAGGCACGCTAATCTTAAGTCTTTTGACAAAATTCATCAATTTCTCAAAGTCAATTTTTGAAAAACTCGGCGACACTATAAAAGAAGCGGTAACGGCAACATCATGCTTCTTTGCAATATAATAAGCTTTCTCATTCATTTCCGATGAGTTATCCTTATGAATATCGTTTAATGTTTCGTCATCTACGCTTTCAAATCCTATGAAAATATTAGAAAGACCTATCTCCTTCCATTGCTTTATCAGTTCAGGATGCTTAACTATAGTATCGCTTCTTGCCTGAATAGTATAAAGTTTCTTTATCTTTGCTTTTTTTACAAGCTCGCCAATAATTTTCGCCCTTTTGACATCGCTAAAAAAATTGTCGTCCGTTACTAAAATATAATCTTCTTTTATAGATTTCAATTCAGCAACGACTCTTTCAGGCGATTTAGACCTATATGTTCCTCTATAAAAATTCCATACACTGCAAAAATCGCATTTAAAAGGACAGCCTCGGGCTGTTTCAATGCAGGCTAAAGACGTTCTTATTCCAAGATAATATTTTTTTCTGTATTCTGCCGTTAAATGTCTGGCAAAAAAAGGGGCTTCGCTAATATTTTTTATTAAACCCCTTGGTTTAGTTTTAAGTTGTTCCCCGCTGTTATTATCGTAATAAGCCAGACCGTCAATCTTTGAAAGAGGTATTTTAGCCTCGTATGCTCTTAAAAGTTCAACAACTGTTACTTCACCTTCACCTATAATAATTGCATCAATTTCTTTTATGTTAAAATCAATGTGATAAACAGATACGTGATGCCCGCCGACAAAAACAAACTTGGCTCCGTAATCATTTTTAACTCTCTTTGCAAGTTCAAGAACCCTGTATACATCAGGAGTAAAGGAGCATGAAAAACCATAAGCATCCGGCTTAAATTCTTTTATAGCATTGTCTAAATATTTATCGGGATCTTTTCCTACCGCTCTTAAATCAACTATCCTGACATTATGTTTGTCATTTAAGAGGCTTCCGCCGATGGCTTCTAACCCTGTGGGCTCAATCAAAGCAACATTGTTCAAACCAACCGTGCTTTTATTGTCCGGCTGAATAAGTAATATTTTCATCATTAATGTCCTTTATAATATATATTTTTATTTTATTTCTATCTTATCGTTATTATATTTCTATTTTATTTATCATGTTATCATAATTATCATATTATTATTTTATTATTTTAAATTACGTCTTTATATTATTTATATTATAGTAACAATTTAATTAATTATATAAATATTTATTATCCATTATTTAAATGAAATAATAAATTAAATCGTGATATATTTAACTCATCATATTAAATATATCATATAAATATAAATTAAAAAAGATTTAAAAATAAAAAATATCTAAATTTTATTTGCCCTTCTTAATAATATGGACAACAGAACTTGTAAAATATTGTTTAAATGTATTAATTTAAACTTTTGTATTTTTTTTGTATCAATATTATTTAAAATCATTATATAATTAGTTAAATATATAAAATCTAAAAAATCAAAATATTACACGGTAAAATAAACCCATTAAAATAATCATTAATAATAAACATATAATAAACATAATAGATGAATAAATATCAGCCTGAAAAAAATAATTATAAAAGAGATATCCAACCATCTGCAACGGACAATTCAGAAAAACATACATTAAATAATAATAATAATAACGGCATAAAAAAACGCGGGCGTAAAGGAATCAGGGAAGGAAAAAATAAAAATTATAGGGACAAATTTAAAAGAATTACATATAGAGGGCTGCATTTCTTTAAAGTATTAGGTCCAGGTTTTATTGTTATGATTGCGGATATGGATGCTGGATCTGTAACGACTGCAGGAGTTTCAGGTGCCAAATGGGGCTATAAATTAATTTTAATGCAAATAATCCTTATTCCTTTTTTATATCTCATTCAATCAATGACTTCTCGGCTCGGCTGCGTTACTAGAAAAGGACACGGGGAACTGATAAGAGAATATTACGGTTCAAAATGGGCTGCTTTTGCTACTATTACTTTATTTGTTACCGTATTTGCCGCTTTACTCACAGAATTTTCAGGAATAGCGGCGAGCGGAGAAATTTTTAACATTCCTAAAATATATTCTATAGGATTTAGCACCTTAATTTTATTGCTTGTTGTTTTTACAGGCAGCTATAAAAAAGCGGAAAATATCGCTATTATTTTTGCATTGTCGGGCTTTGTTTTTATCCCTGCCGCAATTTTCGCTCATCCTGATTTGCATCAATTGGTATTTAACGGCTTAATAGGCTCCCAGCCGATATTTAACAAAAATTATGCTTTTTTGATAGCGGCCAACGCAGGCGCAGTAATAATGCCATGGATGATATATTATCAACAAAGCGCTACCGTCGATAAAAATTTATGCAAAAAAGATGTTAAATTGGCGGAGACTGATACTTTAGTGGGCAGTATTATAACTCAGCTTCTTATGATTGCAGTTATAGTAATGACTGCGGCTACGCTTTATAAAAATCATATAGTTCCTTCATCTGCTAAAGCAATAGGGCAATCGCTTATTCCTCTTGCAGGAAAATATGCGGGTCTTCTTTTTGCAATCGGCTTATACAGTTCAAGTGTTCTTGCCGCCTTTGTAGTATCTATAGCTTTCGCATGGGCAGCAGGCGAAACATGGGGATTTAAACATAGTTTAAATCATAAATTTAAAGAATCAAAAATTTTTCATTTGTTGTATATGGCGTTAATTATTTTGGCTGCGTTAATAGTGCTTGCTCCTAATATACCTTTAGTTACTCTAATGGTTGACGTTGAAGCGTTTAACGGTTTTATTCTTCCGATTGTTCTTGTATTTTTAATAATACTTGTAGGGAATAAAAAAATTCTGGGCGAATATACTTATTCAAAAGCAAAATTAGCTACAGTAGCATTAGTGGGTATAGCAATGGTTGCGTTAGGAATAGTTGCAGTTCTTCCTCAAAATTGGCTGTAATTATTATAAGTTATCTGCACTAAACAACTACTATTTAACTATTTTGCGCAATCATAATAATGTATTATTTAAAACATATATATAAATAACTTTATTTAATTATTTAAATTCTAACTATTTAATTATTTAAATTCTAACTATTTAATTTAATTAAATGTAATTAAACATAAATTAAACTAAATTAACTTGACCGAATCATCGATTTTGCAATCATAGCTGCGCCTATCAATCCTGCTGATTCGCCAAATTTTGATTTTACTATTTTCAAAGATTTTACTGCGGTATTTAATGCCCTTTTTCTTATTTCTTTTTCTGCTATTTCTACTAAATCAGGTATGCCGTCAACAACTCCTCCGCCAAGCACAACCATACACGGATTTAATAAATTCACCGCGCTTATAACGCCATCGGCGATATAAAGAGCTATTTCATAAACGAGTTCTTTAGCCGTTTCATCTTTTAAAATAAAAGCCTCTCCAAGTGATTTAGATGAAATATTGTTTATGCCGCCTTTTGATAATTCTATTATTTTTTTATATTTTTCAGGATTATGAATTGCTTTTTCTTTTGTCATTTCCGCAATTCCCCATCCTCCAGCATATGCTTCAAAGCATCCATTGTTTCCGCAATGACATTTTCTTCCGCCGGACACTATTGTTATATGCCCAATTTCTCCCGCAGAGCCGCTGCACCCGTCAATCAATTTATTATTTATAATTAGACCTGAACCAATCCCCGTTCCTATAAAAATGCATATTAAATTCTTAATGCCCCGCCCTGCACCTAATTTCCATTCGGCATAAGCAATTGTTTTCACATCGTTGTCAATAAAAACAGGAATATTAAACGAATTCTCAAGTTCTTCTTTAATATGAACATTTTTCCAATTAAGATTAGGGGAATATGTAATAATCCCTTTTTCTTTTTCTATCTGCCCTGCAGCCGAAATTCCGATTGCTTTTATATCTATATTATTATCTAGACCTAAATTATTATCTAGACCTAAATTATTATCTAGACCTAAATTATTATCGCCGTTATTATCGGCATTATAATTTTTAACATTTTTAAATTCAATTTTACTTTTTGCCGACATTTGATTTATAAATTTTTTAATATGTAAAATAGCGGCATCTGCGGACTTATCTATAGGAAATAAATTAAAACTTAATAGTTTGCCTTTTTTATCGACTATACCAAATCTTATATTAGTTCCCCCAATGTCAATCCCTAAATATTTATCATTTCCAGAATTATATTTATTGTTTATTTTATTATTATTTATCATTTCCAGAATTATATTTATTGTTTATTTTATTATTATTTATCATTTCCAGAATTATATTTATTGTTTATTTTATTATTATTTATTATTTTCAGAATTATATTTATTGTTTATTTTATATTTATGGACATATTTTATAATGCTGAAAGCGGAATAGCATTAACCCATCCAAAATTAGTTCCAATTATCATAGTTCTCCCGATAATAACTGCATCTTGTGGTCCGTATCCGCCGTTATGGGCATTATATTTACTTATTATATTTCCGTTATTTTTATTTAAAACAAATATAGTTCCATTTCCTGTCGGAAAATAAACTTTATATCCTAATATTACAGGGGCTGCTTTCATTCTTATAAGTTTTTTGCTCCATAATATATATCCGGTTTTTAAGTTTATTGCATAACCTTTTTTTGTAACAGGGCTTCCTGTATATATTATACCTCTATGAATCATTGGAACGGCATCTTTATTTCTAGGAGGAATCTTACCTGAACCTAAAATTGTCGACCATATAATTTTACCGTTATGCACATTAACCCCTAATTCTTCACTGCGTGAAGTTCCTGAAGTTAACCCTGGTAATTCAATTTGCGCAACTACTATACCGCTTTTAGATATTGCCGGTGAACCATCGCCCATACTTGAAGAAAAAACATGAGCAGGTTTTAATTTCCATATTATTTTACCGGTATTTGCATTTACGGCATATAAATAATTAGGATGAGTACCTCCCATTATTATTATATTTTTATATCTTGCGGCAGAAGACATACTCACAAACGACCTGATATAGGTTTTCCATAATAATTTTCCGGTACTTGCATTCAATCCGTAAATATGACCGTCACCGTTTCCGAATATAAGTTCATTATTGTAGTATACAGGGGTTGGCATATCCTCGCCTTTTGTATGATATTCCCATATAAGTTTTCCTGTTCTTGCGTTTAATGCATAATATGCACTAATATCAACGCCTCTTATGATATGTGAATTATGTATTGCAAATTTTATTGCATGTGAATAAGCAAACACTGAATTACCTGCTCCAATATAAACTATGCCGTTATCAATAATCGGGGTTCCCATAAGCTGGTTTAAAGCATCAAATTGCCATTCAGGTTTTCCTGTTTTGACATTTAAAGCATAGAGGTAATCATTATCGCTCGGAACATATACTATGCCGTTAGCAACAGATGCGCCGATAGGAATACCAAGCAAATCTCGAACCGTCGTAACATTAATATATCTTTTTTTAATAGCACGTATCGACATATTACTCGGTATAGCTCCAGGAACCCCGACTGTCCAATAAACATTTAAATTGCTGCCATTTTCATAAACAGGATTATGGTCGGAATTCATAGCATACATTGTCCAGTTGGCAGGATAAGCACCTGCAAAAGATTTATGCGGCATTATAAATGCTGTACCTATAAACATTAATAATGCTAATATAGAAGATATTCGCAAAAACGATAAATTAATTTTTGATTTCATTCTAATTTCAATGCCCCCATTTTTAGTTTAGAGTTAATAGTGAACTACCTCGCCCTTACGGACGAGGCTTCTTGCTTCAACGACGGGATACTTTTTAGTGCATAGATATTGCTATCTACGATGTCATCCATAGAGCCCGTTTCAGCAAGCGTGTATTTCGGCCATTCCAGCCGTATTTTTTCTAACATTCTTTTATCTATAATATTAGCGGCATTTACATCTCTGTCGTGCATAGTATGACATACAGGACAAATCCACTCGCGTATATCTAATGTCATTTCTTTATAGATATATCCGCACTTATAACAGGTTTTAGATGTATTGCGAGGGTTTACTTTCATAAACAGTTTACCAGCTTCTTCCGCTTTGTATTTTAGATATGAAAGAAATTGACCCCATCCGCTATCGTGAATTGATTTAGCAAGATGATGATTTTTTACCACATTCTTTATTTTTAAGTCTTCGGCTCCTATTGCGTCGTAATTATCTACTATTTTTCTTGATTCTTTATGCTGAAAATCCTTGCGCTGATTGACAATTCTCTTGTGGAACTTAGCAACTTTTTTAACTTCTTTTTTACGATTATTAGAACCTTTTTTCTTTTTAGATAATTGTTTCTGCTTCTTTATAAGTTTGTCTTCAGATTTAGCAAGATATTTAGGATTACTTATTACTTTACCATTAGATAAAACGGCTAATGATTTAATACCCATATCTACGCCAATATGATTATTGATAATTATTTTTTCTTTAACGATACTGTTATATACGGTATATTTGGTATATTTAACCGACAAACAGACATACCACTTGTTATTTTCTTTCTTTATATTACAGGTCTTAACAATGCCCTTAATAGAACGGTTCTGTTTAAGTTTTACGGTTCCTATTTTAGATAATATTAGTTTGCCGTCTATTATTTCAAAACCTGATTGAGTATAAGTTATACTGTCGTATCTGCCTACAAGCTTGAAACGAGGGAATCCCGCTTTGCCTGATTTATCTTTTAACCGGCGGAAAAAGTTCTTATAGGCTTTCTCTACACGGAATAAGACGTCCTGTAATACTTGAGAGTGAATATCTGTAAGATAAGTTATATTCTTTTTGTCTTGGACTAATATGCGTTGCTGGTCTATGCGGGATAATCCTTTGCATGTTTCCTTGTAATGGCGGTTTCTATCTACTAAACAAGAGTTATAAAGCGTGCGGCAAGTCTCAAGCGTCCAATCTAATTTTTCAATTTGTTTCTTTGTCGGTCTTAATCTGAATTTATATGTTTTTATCATTTTGCGACTCTACATATTTTTTTAGTATATCAAGCGTTACCTGCCCTGTTGTTGCAAGAAAATACGACGGACTCCATAAATGCCCATTCCATAATTGTTTCTTTATTTCAGGAAATTCTCGAAACAATAATCTTGCCGAAACTGACTTTAAGCTGTTTACAAACTTGCTAATCTCTATTTGAGGCTTGCTTGAAAATAATATATGTATATGGTCATTATCGGTTTCCTGTTCTACTATTTCTATACCGAAATGTTCGGCAACGCTTTTATTTATTTCTTTTAGCCTTTCTGTTATTTGCTCATTCAGTATTTTTCTTCTATATTTTATGCAGGCTACATAATGGAACTGAAGACAATATACCGAATGATTGCCTTTATTCGTATTGTATCTCATGTATATAAGTATAACATAACTGAAATATAATATCAAGAAATAAAGAATTATTGTATTGCCTGTCATCCTCTACCTTACGGAAGGGGACTTCTCGGCAATTTCAGTTAAAATATAATTAAAGAATTAATTATATTTTAATATTATTATATTGACATATTTTATAAAAAAATCGTTTAATTAATTAATAAGTTAATCGCAAAAGTTATTTTATTGTACTTCTAATCCAATAATTATAACACATCTGAAGTCTTTTTATAGTTCTATTAAAAGATAATAGATAATAGATAATAGATAATAGAAATATATTATATTATATTATATTATCTATTTAACAATTTGCAATAGAACTTTGAAATAATTACAGAAATATTATTATAACAATTTCCTTGCAGCTTTAGCTATTCCTTCGCTGCTTGTAGGATGCTGGTTAGGTAGGCTTGCCATTGTATGAACGTCCAAAGAATTTTGTATAGCAGTGACTAATTCGCCTATTAAAAGTTCTGCATCTATCCCTATAACCCATGCTCCGATAATTTTCATTGTTTTGGCATCGAAAAATTCTCTTATTTCGCCGTTTAGTTCGTTATATATTTGAGCTTTAGAATCAACAATAAAATCATATGAAGTTTCTAATATGTCAATACCCATAGATGCTGCTTTTGAAGGCAATATTCCTGCATAAGCGGCTTTAGGAAAAGTAAATACGGTAGTAGGAACAGCATTGAAATTCATATAGTCAATCGGGGTATTGCCCGCGAAAATATTATTGGCGCAAACTAATGATTGTCTTTCGGCAGAATGAAAAAGCATCTGAACTCCATTAACATCTCCTGAGGCGTATATATGAGGAATATTTGTTTGAATTGAATTTTTAATTTTTATCTTGCCTTTCGCATCTAACTCAATTCCAATCTTTTCAATTCCTTCAGGCGTTACTGGTTTTCTTCCTGTTCCCATAAGAACAAGTTCCGCATTTATTGTCTTTAATTTCCCGTCTTTTATATATGAAACTTTATAATCCGAGCTTTCATTAGATTTTTCAACTTTCTTAATCTCAGTTTCGAATTCTAATTTAATTTTAGGATTCAATAAATTTTGAAGTAATAAAGCAAATCTTTCTTCCATAGAAGTCAGTATTCTTTTGCTTCTTTGAATAATAGTAACATTAACGCCTAATTCACTAAAAAATGATGCTGTTTCAACACCTATGTATCCTGCCCCTAAAATAGCGATAGATTTTGGAAGGGTTTTAATCTTTGTGTTAAGAATATACAAGTCTGTGCTGGTAATACAATACTCTGCGCCATCTATCGGAAGAATAGAGGGCTCCGCACCGCTTGCTATAATTATGTTCTTTGCATTATAAATTTTTTCTCCATTTTCAGTTGTAATTTTAACTATGTGTTCATCAATAAATGACGCAACTCCCTTTAAAAGTTTTAAATTTTTTTTAGCTTCTTCAAGTTCTTTTGCATGCTGTTCGTATCGAAATTTTTGAACATTATCTTTAAATTCTATAATTTTTGAATAATCAAATCCTATATTATCTCCTTTTAAACCAAAATATTCACGTTTTTTTGCAAGTCTATATACTTCTATAGCTTCCCTGATGGTTTTTGAAGGAACACAACCTTGCTCTAAACAATTGCCGCTCATAATGCCTTTGGTATCAACCATAACAGCTTGTTTTCCTGCTTTTGCAAGTCTGAATGCTGCAGGATAACCGCCGCCGCCAGCGCCAATAGTTAATAAATCAACCTGCTCCATTTTTTAACCCCCTATTTTAAATAGTTATATATATTTATATTTATATTTATATTTATATTTATATTTATATTTATATTTATATTTATATTTATATTTATATTTATATTTATATTTATATTTATATTTATATTTTAATAATTATATTTACCTTAAATCACCATATAGAAATCATTCAAACTGTTTCAACATATAGTAAATACATAATTCATTTTTATCCCTATACTATAAAAATATTTATTATAATTTTGACCGTCTAAATTTTTACTGAATTTAAAACCTAATCATCAATTCTAACTTTATCCCGTTCAGCACATAAACATAAACATAAACCGCATTGTTATTATATTATACCTGCGTCTGCATGCAGCGACTTTGCAATTATCCTGTATCCGTAATAATTAGCACTTGCTTTGCGTATTGTTTAGCTTCGGCTATACATTATTTATAACAGGTTTTATACCATTAGGCAAGTTATCACAGCCCGCCGGATCAGTATTTTTAACACGAACATGATTGATATCGCCGCTGCAAATCTTTTAACATACTCCCTATGCCTAACGGTAAGATTATCTATAACAGGGCTTCATGGATGGGAATTGTATTTTTTAATAAATAAAATAAATCAGATGACTTTAATTTTAATATATTAATTTTAAATATCTTTAATGACCCCGCAAATTAATGCGAGAGTAAGAGATAAAATAAATCAGATATCTTTAATTTTAATGACCCCGCAAATTAATGCGACTTTTCCGGCGCATAAATAGACATATTCGGGCTTGTTAGCTTCAAAGAAGTTCTCTGTATCCGCCTGCCTTATTAGGTCAAGCTCTTTGCTTGTTTTGTAAATTATTTTATTATAATTTCTTTTTACTAATTCCCTTAATATCGAAGAACCGACGAGTCCCTTATGCCCCGCAATATATATATTGGAATTTTTTTCCATCATGGCGAAAATTACCTCTCTATGATTTTACGGAATTATTTCATTAATTCTTCGTATTCCTTGAGCTTTCTGCCGATAAAGTCTTTAGTCAATATTAATTTTTGTATGATTCCTTCTGGCGTCAATATATATTTATAAGCCCATTTGTTTTTACTGTTTACAAATCTCTTTGTTTTACTTTAATCCTTCCATAGAGGTATAAAAAAACCTCCCGATGTGTTATAATTGTTGTGTTCAAAGACAATAAAAATAACCACCAAGGAGGTTAACTAATATGAAAGATTATATCATAAAAAAAGGCGAAAATAAATACAGTCCGTTTGCGGGTACAAAATTAATTTCTGATATTATTAATAAACTCAATATGGAAGATTCAATAAATAAAACATTCGGTCTTCCATTGTCTAACAGAGGTTATAAGCCCTTTGATTATATTAAATCTATAATATCGGGTCTTATATCCGGAGCGGACTGTATAAAAGATATAGACAACATAAAAGAAGACGGCGTAGTAAAAAAAATATGGAATTTAAAAAACATTCCTCATTCTTCAAGAATAGGAATTTTTCTTTCAAGATTCAGTTCTACGAATAATATAAATTTAATTCATAACATAATGCAAGATATTGCTATTAAGGCAATACATAAATCAAAATTAAAAGGAGTAACCCTTGACGGAGATGCCACGTTCGTAAAAACAGATAAACAAGGTGTATCGGATTATTGCTATAAAGGATTTAAATCTTTAAGTATGCTCTTAGGCTTTATAGCCGAAACAAGTTCCTGTATTTACCAGGAATTAGGAAAAGGCAGTAAAAGCCCTGCTTTAAATCTTGATAAACAGTTATATTCGGTTAACGATAAATTATCTTCCAATAATATAAAATTAAAAAACTACAGGAGCGACTCAGCAGGCTATCAGGCTAATATTGTAAATTACTGTAATGCTAATAGCATTAATTTTTATATAAGAGGAAAAAATATAAATTTAGATTTTTCTTTAATAAAAGATTGGGATATCCTTTATGACAAATACGGCAGTCCCATAGACGATACGGAAATATCCGAAACAGTTCATACTATGGATAGAACGGAAGCTTTCAGGCTTATAGTAGTAAGAAAACAAAAAGAATATAGCGTTCCTTCTTTGTTCGGTGAATCTTTTTACGAATATCATACTATTGCTACTAACTCTGATTTATCAAAAGAAGAAGTATTTCATTTCTATAATGAAAGAGGTAAATGCGAGTATTATATAAAATCGGTAAAGTGGGATTTAAGTTTAAGGAAACTTCCATGCGGAACTGAGGAAGCTAACGCTCTATGGGTTAATACGGCTCTTATAGCATATAACGCGTTAAAACTCTTTTCTGTCATAACTGGACTTAATAAAAGCTTAAAAAGTTTAAGATATTTAATATTTAATACGGTAGGACGTATTGTAAGCCATGCCAATAAAACTTATCTTAAATTATTTTGCAATAATAAAAAATATAATTTATTTTTATATTTACGGGAGAAATGTTTAACGCTATAACGCAATAAAGTAATATAAATTTATAAATATTAATAAAATAGAAAACTGCAAGGGAGATATTTGTTTAAAAACAGGCATTTTTTGATAAAAATACAATTTAAATTAAAATAAAATTAAAATAAAATTAAAATAAATAAAAAATATCATGAAAAAAGCATAAATTTAAGAAATATTAGAAAGCTAAAGAAATAAAATAAAAAAAATGATCGTAAAAAGTAACAGTTAGAGATTAATTTTTTCTATGGAAGGATTAAAGTTTTAACCAAACCTTTTAAAGTGAGTTCTTTAAGTATATAATTAACCTTGCCGATGCTGACGCCTAATTTATATTTATTATTATGATAAACTTTTATAAATAGCGCACATATCTTCATCTTTAAATTTTTTGTATCCCAAAATATATGAATTATCTATGGTGCATGTTAACGGGCAAAATGTTTTAAATTCTTCAGATAATTTAACTGCAAATCCTAAATCTTTTTGCATGTGTTTGTATGGAAAATTTGTTTCGTAATCGTTATTTATAATATTTTTTCCTTTTAATTGAAACATAGGGTTTGCAAAAGCTCCAGAATTTACAATATCATATATGATATTTTTATCCAGTCCTATTTTATCTGCCAAAGCGAACCCTTCCGCTAATGCGCCCATGGTAATTCCCATAATCTGGTTATTTATAATTTTTAAATATGATGCCTTTGGAACATCTCCGAGGTATTCTATCTTTTTTCCTATCATATTAAAATATTTATCAGACGCATCAAATGCTTCTTTATCTCCTGCAGCCAAAATTATGAGTGAAGCTTCTTTTGCAGGAATTTTACTGCCAATAACAGGAGCTTCTAAAAATAAAGAAGATTTAGATTTAACTCTTTCGTGAAGTTCGCAAGAATAGTCAGGTTCTATAGTGCTCATATTTATTACTATCTTTTTTTCATGCAAACCGTTTAATAAACCGCCATTACCTTCTGTTATGCTTGAAACCGCTTTTGAATTTGAAAGCATTAAGATTATAATATCTGATTTTTCGGCTATTTCTTTTGGCGAATTCAAAAATAAAGCGCCTTTTTCTATATGTTCTTTTGCTTTTTCTTTTGTTCTGTTGTAAACATTAAGCTCAACCCCGTTTTTTAATAAATTTAAAGCCATAAAGTTTCCCATTATGCCTAATCCTATAAAGCCTATCTTCATATATACCTCCTTACCGTTAATTTATAATTAATTAATATACGATGTTTTTTATCATTTATCATTTATCATTTATCATTTATCATTTATCATTTAAATAATCGGCATCGCTGAGTATTTTGTATTCCAATGCTTCACAATTAACTTGATTAATAAATTTAATACGCAAATTGACGCAAAATTTTGAATGGCCTCCTTTTTTAATTTTTTTCAGCAGTTAATAAAAAAGTTACATAAGGACAAAGTTTAACAACTTTTATATTTTTAAAACCCTGGTTTTTCATTATTTTTACTAATCTTTGTTCGTCAAATGAATGTATGCTGCTAATCAGAAATGAATAAGCATCTTTATCTACTAAAGAATCTTCTAAAATCATAATTTTGGCATATAAATTAAAAAACGACTTAGAAAACTTGCCTCTTGGATTTGACATATCCATAAGTATAATCTTTGCGCCTTTTTTTAATACTCTCTTTGCCTCTTGAACGAATTTTTCTAAATCGTCAAAATCTCTTAACGCAAATGAGCTTGTAAGTATATCAAAACTGTCGGAAGGGAAATCTATTGCCAGAGCATCGCCGACTGTAAAATGTATAGGTAAATTCATTTTTTTTGCTTTATGTATGGCTATATTAAGCATATCATTGTTTGAATCAATAGCATATATATCTATACTTTTATCTTGTTTTTTTTTAACGGAAGCATGTTTAATTTCTATTGCAAGATCTCCAGTTCCAGAAGCGACATCAAGTAATTTATAACTTTTATAACTCTTTAAACCTTTTATGGTCTCCTTTACCGCTTTTTTTCTCCAAAAAATATCTATATTGCAGCTTAAAATATGATCCATGAAATCATATTTTTTATATATCCTTGAAAACATCTCATTTATCTTTTCACTCATTATACCGCACCAATTTGTCGATACATTTTATTTATTTAAAATTATTTCTATCTTTTAGCGGCGGACTCCAAAAGTTTATCAATATCCGAAATAACCCTATCTACTAAACGAAATAATTTTTTTCTCTCTTCCTTAATATAATTATAATAGTTAAAAATAGTTTTATTTTTAATATGAGTTTTATTCGAAAAATCAACAATCTCTAATTTTTGACCATTTTCTAATAATTTCGGAGCAATATAACCATTTTTTATATAATCAACATACAATTCTCCGTAATAAATAAGCTCGACAAAATAAGTTTTTGCGAGGGTGTATGATTCAACTATATTTTTTTGTAATTCTTCATTTTTTTGACCAATGAGTCCAATTAATTCATGCGACGAATTGTTATATATAATGAAATAATCCTGGTTATTTTTTAATAATCTTATGATAGGTGCAATGTCCTCTTTATTGTTATTTGATTTATCAATTTCATCTATAGCATTGCCTATGATTTCTTGCTCTCTTTTTTTAATAATAAATAATTCTGTTTTTATAGACGCAAGCAAAATTAATAGTCTATTCTTTTTATTTTGGCGGTCACGTTTTATATTGAAATAGTATTCAAAAAAAGTTGTTAAAACAGCCGTCAAAATAACTGCGAATATAGTAAATACATAATTCATTTTTATCCCTATACTATAAAAATATTTATTATAATTTTGACCGTCTAAATTTTTACTGAATTTAAAACCTAATCATCAATTCTAACTTTATCCCGTTCAGCACA
>SGBB01000022.1 GCA_004195025.1 Candidatus Acidulidesulfobacter diazotrophicus
AAGGGTTGTTTTCAATTAAATCCAGCCTTCCGAGATTTAATATCTGTTTATGCTTAGTTATACCGTTTTCTCTATAAGAAGAAACGATAGAAGCATACTTTATATTATTTTTGCTTGATATTTTTATGAACATAATAAAACTATACCATATCATATGTTTAATATCAAGTAAAATATGATATATTATTATAATGTTTCCTACTACACTTTTTAAAAAACAAAAAATATATAAAAATGATATTCAGTGTTTACAGTAGTTTAAAGGAATTAACTTATGAAAATATGGAATTTGGTGTCAAAGTCAGGATAAAATAAATATGTATTTAATATATATATTTATCGATATAGATAATCAAGTTCTGCGTAATGAAATTCACAGAGGATAAAAAACCGGCAAATGCAGAAGGGAGTAAAAGATAAAATAAATCGGATAGTGGTAATAATCGATATAGATAATCAAGTTCTGCGTAATGAAATTCACAGAGGATAAAAAACCAGCAAATGCAGAAGGGAGTAAAAGATAAAATAAATCGGATAGTGGTAATAGATAGTGGTAATAAAAATTAATATATTTCTTTTCTATGCCCTATTCTTACAATTATTATAATAAATTTTTCTTCTTGTTTTTGATATATTATTCTATATTTCCCGACTCTCAGACGAAATAATCCTTTATAATTTCCGTTTAAAGATTTAATGTTATTTTTCAAACTATCTTCGTTAAAAGACAAAATAGCAAGTTTTTCTTTAATTAGCCTCTGAACAGGTTTGTCCAATCTTTTTAATTCATCAAAGGCTGTTTTTAAAAATTCTATAGCGTACATGAATTAAATTCCGAGTTTGTTATAAACATCTGCGGCGGGGATAGTAAGTATCTCTTTGTCTTCTAATTGTTTTAATCTTTTTTCGGCGATTTTTGTATCAATACTATCAAAGTAAAATATCAAAGCGTTTTCAATAATTTTACTTTTTTTTTGATTTAATTCTTTCGTAAATAATTCAAGATCTTCGGCTAATTCCTTATCAAGAGTAATATTGATTCTTTTTACATTAACATATTTATTCATGACATTCTCCTACGAATTTATTTTGTATAATTATATGCAATTATTTATGTGTATAATTATACATAAATAAATCTTTTAAGTCAAGTTTACAATTATGTAAGCAATGATGTACAAAATTGCCGGCGGAAAAGTCATTAATTTATCAATAGTCGCAAAGCGGGGTCTTTGTTTTATTTAACTGGTCGGGACGGCGGGATTTGAACCCACGACCCCCTGCTCCCGAAGCAGGTACGCTACCGGACTGCGCCACGTCCCGAAAAAAAACAGATAAATATATTGATTCTAACATTTTTTATATTATATTATATATAATATAATATATAATATATAATATATCTAAATATCCCAAAATTGCCGACGGAAATATTTAAAATAGCTCTAAAGTTTTATAGAACATTAGATTCCCGCTTTTGCGGGAATAACACCAGTTGGGTGAAAAGCTAAATACCCTCAAAGTCATTTCTGCGTACGCAGCAAAGTTCCGAATATAGAAACTAATGCCGTTTCTATTCACGAGTGTCGTTAGACACTAGAGCGAAGCTATCATCCAGAAAATAAATTTTCTATCGGCAATTTTTGGAAAGATTACTTGTCTTTAATTTGATTGTAGATTTTAATTAAAATTTTTTCTCCTATTTCCTATTTCTATATTTTATATTCTTCTTTTCATTTCAGTGATTGTTTCACGATAATTTTTTGTACCGAATATTCCCGACCCGCTGACAAATATATTGCATCCGGAATTAGAAGTCTCCGCAATGTTAGAAACTTTAATGCCGCCATCCATTTCAATAATGGTTTGAAGTTCAATTTCATTAATAATTCTAAATAATTTTTCAGCCTTAAACAAGGATGAATAAATAAATTCCTGCCCGCTAAAACCTGGATTAACCGACATTATTAAAACCATATCTACATAATCAAGAATATTTTCTAATACGACAACAGGCGTAGACGGATTAATTGCCACGCCAGGACTTGCCTCCAATTCTCTTATTCGTTCAACTGTTCTGTTTAAATGTATGCAGGCTTCTTGATGAACCGTAAGCATATCCGCCCCTGCTTTAATAAAATCTTCAATATATCTTTCAGGTCTATCAATCATTAAATGAACATCTAAAGGTAAAGAGGTTTTTTCATTTATAGCTTCAACAAAATTCCATCCTGCAGTTATGTTAGGCACAAAGATACCGTCCATTATGTCTATATGAATTAAATCTGCTCCTGCTTCTTCTATTAATTCTATTTCCTGCGATAAATTCAGCAAATCGCCGGAAAGAATTGACGGCGCAATCCTTTTCAAAATAACCTCTTAGTATTAGTATTAATAAGATTAATTAAAATATAAATTTATTTATAATTTTATAAAAATTATATACTGATAACAAAAAAAAATTGCTAAGAAAATATTTGAATATTTTACAATAGCACGATAAATAAAACAAGCAAAAAGCAATAATAAAATTATTTTATTATTAAAATATATAACATATAACTAACTTAATTTGATAAACAATTATATATTTAATATTAATTTAATCAAAAGTTATTATAAAATCATAAACCTTTTGCCATTTCTTTAAGTCTTGCAATTCTATCCTCAGTAGCAGGATGAGTACTGAACAGTTTTTTAAATCCTTTGCCTCTAAGGGGATTAATAATAAACATATGAGCCGTAACATTTGCCATTTTACTGTCGGGCATAGGTTCTGCCTCATTTCCAGCTTCAAGTTTATTCAGTGCGCTAGCAAGAGAAAGCGGATTACCGCTTAAATTAGATCCGCCCTTATCGGCAGCATATTCTCTCTGTCTTGAAATTGCAAGCTGAATTAAACTTGCGACTAAAGGAGCTATTATTGCCATAGCGATTAATGCTATGATATTACCGTCTTTATCTTCACCTTTGCCGCCAAACCCCGTAAACATTGCACCCCATTCAGCCATCATAGCAAGCATACTTATTGCTCCTGCAACAGTTGCGGCTATTGAACCTATTAATATATCCCTGTTTTTTACATGCGTTAATTCATGCCCTAAAACTCCCGATAACTCATCTTTGTTTAGTATTCTCAAAATGCCTGAAGTAACGCAAACTGCTGCGTGCTGAGGATTTCTTCCTGTTGCAAAAGCATTAGGAGTATCTTCTTCTACTATATACACTTTTGGCATTGGTAAATTTCCTCTTTGTGCCAGATTTCTGACGATTGAATATAATTCCGGCTGTTCGCTTTCGTTAACAGGCGTCGCATGATACATGGACAAAACCATTTTATCGCTGAACCAGTATGTCCCTATATTCATAATTGCCGCGAAAATAAGAGCTATAATCATCCCTTGCTCTCCTCCAAGAAGACCTCCTGCAACAACTAAAAGAACGGTTAATAATAACATTAATACAAAAGTTTTAAAATAATTCATTAGTAATCACCACCTATTAATAAATAATTTTTATTTATTTTTATTTATTTTTATTTATTTTTATTTATTTTTATTTATTTTTATTTATTTTATAATCTAATTTTCTGCTGATATTTTTTTTATTTTATAATATTATATCACAATTTTTTTTTAATTTGTATTATAAATAAGCGCCTTAATCCTATAATAGGATGTTATATCCTATATTCATGCAAACGCAGGAATGACTTTGTGGGACTTTATCCTTTCAGCAATTTAATGTTATTCCTGATTCCTGCATAGGCATGAAAGTTCCGAAGTATAACAACGCACGCCGTTTCTGTTTATGTGGCTATAAAGCCGAGAATGAAGCGGTCATTTTGTATTGCTTATTATTGAAATATCATTGACAGTTTCTTTCTATGAAAGGATTAGGAATTATTTAAGGCATAACTATTTAAGACATAACAATAATTAGATTAACAATAATTATATTAACAACAATTAGATTAATTATTAGTAATATTTTTTTTGTTAAAATAAAAAGCCCTGAGTTTCATTTAAATCTTTATTATCATTATCCGCTTCTTCGTTTTTGTTATTATTGTTGTTATTATCGTTAGCATTTATATTTATTTGATTATTGTGCAATGCAAATAAATCGTTCATATCTTTTTCGGCAGGCAGTTCATCTAAACTTTTAAGATTAAATACTTCTAAAAAAAAATTGGTCGTTTTATATATCAGGGGTTTTCCTATCACATCTTTCTTTCCGGCAATTCTTATTAAACTTTTATCTAACAAAAATCTTATGACATTACCTGAGTCAACACCTCTGATTTGTTCAATTTCGCTTTTTATTACAGGTTGTTTATATGCAATTACAGCTAAAGTTTCCAGCTGAACTCTTGTAAATTTTTGCAACTTTACAGCCAAAAATTCTGAAATAGCCATATAATGTTCGGCTTTAGTCTTAAAACTCAAATATTCACCATTTTCAGAAAGATATATTCCATGATTTTTTTTTTCGTTAAATTCAATTTTGATTAAATTCACTGCCTCTTTAATCTTTTTTTTAATTATTATATAATCTTTTTGTTCGGCATATTTTTTTGCAATAAAAATCTCAAAAAGTTTAGAATATGAAATAGGTTCTCCCGATGTAAAAATAATTGCTTCAATGACTGATTGAAGTTCATTTATATCAGATAAATATTCTTCCATAATTAAAAATTTTTTACTTTATATTACTTTATATTACTTTATATTACTTTATTACCTTATTATTTACAGGAACAAAATTAATTGCAGATATATACAATTAGCAGCATATAACAGCATAATTACAACAATGATTTAAAGATTATATATTAAAATAAATTAAAAAAAATTATTATCGTCACATTGCGATTAGATAAGTATAACCCTCGTTTATTTTTTTAAAAACCTGCAGTGTTCCGCCTGGAATTATTTTTATAAAGCGCGGTATGTTTTTAAAATTCACATGGTTTAAGATTAAGGCATTTTTGCTAACCCTGAAAATCACGCCTTCGCTTCTAAGCATATTAATCATATTATAACACATCTTATGCTTAGGAATTAATAATTTTACGATTGGTCCATAAAAAACTACCTGAATAGAATATTGTTTACCCTTTGATTTAAGATATTTTATTGCATGCTTTACATTTAACATGGAAATTCCAAATTGTTGACCCGGCATATTAACCCCCACGACTATCTTTACAGGTTTATTATAGTTTTTATAAAACCCGCCGTAATTAGGATTTTGCATTGCAAACGCGGGAAGTGAACCAAAACTTAAAATAAGAATTTGAGCAGCCATTAAAAACAACCCTATTTTATACATAAATAAAACCTCCTTTTTCTTTTTTAAAATTATTAATTAATTTTTGTATTATATCATTCTATATCATATGATACAATATGCCATATCATATACCATCCTATAGCATTTTATATAATACGTAATACGATATATTTAATTAAATTTTTGTCGCTTGCAAGACAATTCTATAATTAATTTACATCATGCGTTCTTTATTTTATAGCGTATTTACATAATAATATACACCGCACCGCCATAAACATTATCCATCTTGAACATTATAATTAAGCAGAACACCAAGTTATTCATACTTTCTTTAATCTTAGTTAAATTGATTGTCGAGAAACCTGAAAGATAAAATAAAAAAATTTATGATATTGTTTAAAGCGTTGTCCACGCAGTAAAAATCTGTCCGGTATCTATATATAAGTATAAAAACATTCCTGCCGTGATTATTAAAGATATAAAAAAAACTATCTTATTTAAACGAAGAGAAGCTTTTGTTTCGCAATCACATTTTTCCACATTTGATTTTGCGCTGATATTTGATTGTAAAATTTGTCCTGCTTGCGCCTTTGCGTGAGCCATCGGTTCATCATGAAACTTAGGTTCTTCTATATTAACGCTTTTTGATAACATTTTCGGCATTATATAAATAAAATAAAAAGATAAAAGCACGCCTATAATATTTAATATCAAAAAATAATTTCTATAAGGAGCAATAGCCCCTAAAAAAGATGCAGCAGAGCCGAGAATCCCTCCACCGCTTGCGCCAATACCAATTACACTGAAAAATAAAGGTCCCCAGCAGCAAGCACCGCCTAAAATGGCAAATAAAGTTGCAAAACCTGAAGTTGCATTAGAACTTGAATCTAAATTATACTTAAATTTTACTTTCATATCTTCTTTTTTCTGCCCCATTTAATATACACTCTCAAATATATCTCATCATTTAATAAATACAACAAAGCGAAAATTATATAATTTCTTAATAATAATTTATTTATATAAGATCTCAACCTTTTTTATAAGTTCCTGCCTGAATTTTTATTTATTACCTTAATCCTGCGTTAGAAAATAATTATTTTCATCCCCCCCCCCCCCACCTTTTTTTTGCGGGAGAGGTTAGAAGAAGGGTTATCTATATTTTCTAATACAGGATTATTAAGGTATTATTTTTCATTGTTTTTGATATAATGAGCGTTATAATGAAACATTGCGTTAGACGCGCCGTTTATTGCATGTATAAAGACTCTTGGAGGAATATTTCCATGAAATTTCACGATTGCCTCCTGATTTTCCATATCAATCCTTGCCGAAACGACCCCTTTTATCTTATATAACGCATTTTGAATAGATGTTAAACAAAAAGCATCTCCGCAAACAAGCCCATAAACTTTAAATTTATCCTTATTGAGGACATTTATATTCTTAAAAACTACAGGCATAACGACCCTCGCCGAAACATCATTTTTTTTATAGATAAATGCAGACGTCAATAATATTGACGAAGCCAAAATCAAAACAATGAAAAAAACTGCCGCAACATTCTTCCGTTTTAAATAATATTTTAAATTCATAAAACCCTCCAAATTATTTATTTTTTATAATTTTTATTTCAATTATTTTATCTGCTGCTTTAACACCTCTTAGCTTTCCGGCTTCAGACTATTTTTCATTTCTTTTACATCTCTCATAATCACTTTCAGCCACCAGTTAAAAACTTCAACCTTGTCGCTTAATTCATTGACTTTACGCTCAATATACGTTCCATTTTCATAATTCATAAAAAGTTTTTTTACATCTCCGTCATAATTATATATTTCTTCCAGATAGTCTTTAATGTTATCTATTTCTATCAACAGACTTTGAATGGTATCTTGAAAATCTTCATTTTTATTCATTATTTTAATCTCCATATATACCTCCCTCCCTATATAATTATTGTATTTTTCAAACATAATAATTATTGCTGCAATATAAGTTGCCTCCATATCAGACGGCTTTTTTAAACCGCCTATTTTAATCGGAAGGCAGCCGTTGATATTATATTATATTATATTATATTATAGTTAATCTATTATGTATGTATGCTATGCGCAGCAGCTAAGTTTGCCGACATCTTTAGTAAATGTTTGAGCTGCTAGCTTAAGTCCTTCCGCCATAGTAGGATAAACTCCTATTTCTTCACCTATTGCATCAATTGTATAACTATTTTGAATATAAACGCTAGCCTGCTGGATGTTTTCGCATGAATTATGCGAAAACATATGTATTCCTAGTATTTTATTAGTTTTTTTGTCCGCTATCATCTTTATCAATCCTTCGGTTTTAAAAATAGCCTGAGCTTTAGGAATATATTTAACCGGAAAAACAACCTTTATAATTTCATAACCTTCTTTTATAGCTATTTCTTCCGTAAGTCCTACCGATGAAAATTCAGGATCGGTAAAAATTGTATGAGCTACGCCGGAATAATTTACTTTCAAATGATTTTCATTAAGTAAATTGTAAGAAGCTATTTTTCCGTCATACGCCGCTGTCGTAACTAAAGGCATTTTACCTGTAACATTGCCGCATGCATATATATTCTTATTGGTAGTCATAAGTTCATCGTTTACTTTAATAAAACCGTTTTTATCGGTTTCAACTTCGGCAATATCAAGATTTAAATCCGCCGTATTTCCAATAATGCCCGTTGCCATTAAAAATTCATCAAAATTAATAGTTTTTAGACCGTCTTTCGTTTCAATTTCAGCATATTTTTTGTTATTTTCTTTATAAAGACGCTTTATGCAAGAATTAAGTAAAAACTCAACGCCTTCTTTTTTTAATATATTTAAAAGTTCTTCCGACAATTCAGGTTCTTCATTTAATAAAATTCTGCCTGATCTTCCGACAATTATAACTTTAGAACCAAATCTGCTAAACATTTGAGCAAATTCAATTCCTATCGCTCTTGTTCCCAATATTAAAAGAGTCTTAGGCAAATAATTAATATTTAAAATTTCTTCATTGGTAATATATCCGACATCTTTTAGTCCGTTAATATTAATTATCTGATTTGTTGAACCGGTTGCAATAATAAATTTGCCTGAAGTAATTTTAAAAGGCTCTATGTTTTTATCATTAGAAATAACTTCTATGGAATTTTTAGATGAAAACCTCCCTGCTCCTTCAATGAATGTAATATCTGGATATCCTTCTAATACATTGTAGTATTTCATCTGACGCAAACTATTAAGAAGTGCGGTTTTCTTGCTAATCAGTTCTTTTATATCAATTGCAATCTGTTTTGTTTCTATCCCTTTAAACTTATTATTAATCGGCTCATAATAAATCCTCGCAGCTTCCAGAAGATGTTTTGACGGAACGCATCCTCTATTTAAGCAGGTTCCTCCAATAACCCAATTTTCAATAACGCAAACCTTTTTATCCTTTTCGGCAAATTTAATAGCGGCAGAAAATGCGGCGGAACCGCCGCCTATAATAATTAAATCGTAATCATAATTATAATTGGTTTCATTAACTGTATTAACTGTATTATTATTATTTAATTTATTTGAAATTTTTAATTTATCGTCTTCAGAAATATCTAATAATGTATGAGCTAATGGTCTATAGCCAGCATTTTCTAAATTTTTCTTTATATCTTCAACTTTTAATTCATCCTGCGCCAGAATTATACTTTCGCCTTTAGCTAATGATGTATTAACTTCCACAACGCCTTTTATCTTATTTATTGCTTTATCTACTGATGTTACGCAATGTTCGCAAGTCATACCATCAATATTTATTTTTATCTTTTTCATATGTTCTCCTTATTAGTTATTTTATTTACTTATCAAACTATCGGCTATGGGTTATACTAAGTACACCATAGACTATTTCACAAAAATATCATCGTCGTTTTATATAATTTTATATAAATAATGAAGAAAAACTCAATTTATAAAACAGTTAAATTTTTTGACATTGTTATTTATTTATAATTTATATTGTTATTTATTTATTATTATTTTTTTTTATAATTTGTTTAGCAATATTAGATAATTATATTATGCAATAAACATTTATAATTTTGATTTCAATTTAAAATTTATATTATTTTATATTTTACACCTTATACCTCAGTATAAGGTCAAGCTTTTTAATATAAAAAATATTTTAAAATATTAATAAGATTTAAAGTAAAAAAATGACTTGATATTATTGCACCCAAAATTGCCGATAGAAAATTTTATTCTGGATGATAGCTTCGCTCTCGTGTCTAACGACACTTGTGAAGTTTCTTTCGGAACTTTCCCGCCTGCGCTGGAATGACTTTAATTAATTTTAAAAGTTCACCCGCTATATGCAGTCATTTCATAGGATGCAGGAAAGTTCCGAAGATAGAAACGCATGCCGATTATGTTCACAAAGTCTATAAGCCAAGAGCGAAGCGGTCATTCAACGTTATTAATGCACTGCGGTATATTTAATAATTTCTATCGGCAATTTTAGGTCATAAGAGACAATATGCGCAATAACATTTATAATTTATAATTTATAATTTATAATTTATAATTTATAATAATATTAATTATAATATAAAGTGAAAAATAAAAAATATGACCATCGGACAATTAGCTAAAGCTGTTAATTTAAACATCCAAACTATTAGATATTACGAGCGAATAGGATTAATTAACAAACCAGACATAAGTGAATCTGGATATAGGATATATCCAGAAAAAGCTGTTAATATTTTGCGTTTTATAAAACATGCAAAGGATATCGGTTTTTCCTTAAGTCAGGTTTCTGAACTTTTTTCATTAAATAACAATAAATATAATACCTGCTCAAATGTAAAGAAGTTAGCCAAAGAAAAAGTTTATGAAATAGATAAGAAGATTAATTCTTTAAATCTGATGCGTAATGAACTTTTAAATCTTATATCGTTATGTGAAGAAAAAAACAATAATCTAGAGTGTCCAATTTTAGATAATTTATTTAAAGTTTGAGATTTTGCGATATAAAAAAAATATACAAAAAAAATAATGTAAATAGAATATTTATATTTTTAATGCGGATGTTTATAGTATAATAGAATTACCCATTATTACAAAATACGGGCGCAAGAAATCATAAGGCAAATTCATTATAAATTTAAATTAAATTATACTTAACTAAAAATAAATAATGAGGAAAAAATAATGAAGAATGAAAAAATTAATGTATACGGAATGTCATGCGAGCATTGTGTTAAAACTGTCGCTAAAAGTATTTTGGCTTTAAAAGGGGTAATTTCTGCCGAAGTAAGTCTTAAAGATAAAAATGCAACGGTTGTTTATGACGAAAATTTAGTTAATCTGTCCGATATTAAAAAAGCCGTTAAAGAATCTGGATACGATATAGATTAAAGCATAAAAATCAAGAGTTAATATTTAATCATTATATTATTTTATTCTTAATAGAGACCTACTTTTAATGCGTCAAACCAATTTAAGAAATTGCCAACCATATCTTTGCCTTTATAAATAAGTCCATGCTGGGGAGCAATAGTTTCAATGTCTAATTTTGAAATTCTGTCAATCCATGCTTTTTTTGCTTCCATTGAGCCCATAAACCTTTTATGAAACCATTCTATATATTTTATATGTTCATTAAAATTGCTCACATAAATATTTCTGCTTTTTTTTGTTTTTAAATCTTCTTTAGGCATTAGCCCCGCTCCTATATCTCCAGTAAAAAGGATCTTTGAAATAGGATCGTATAAATTTAAATGACCGGGGGAATGAAGATAATGAGCAGGAATTATCTCAAAAGAATAATCTTTTGTCATATTAAATTTCATACCGTTATCTTCAATCATTATCATATTTTTAGGTTCAACGCCATAGTGTGTTATAAATGTTGACCATATTCTATCAATAATAACTTTAGCATCCGTTATAGAAACCCATAAAGCTAAAGACGAATTAACATCAGGGTCTTGATGCGAGCAAAAAAAATATTTAACATCAGACATTCTTATTTCGCCGGCTAAAGAAGAAGAAACGGTTGAAAACATTTCTATCCCGCCTGGGTCCAACACACATCCTACTTTATCATGAATAATTAAATATTGATTGGTGTCTATTATATATTCGGGTCTATCGGGATCTTTGCCAAAATATAAAAATTTATGATTATCATCTTCATATAATGTTTCTGAAATCATTGACCGTCTCCTAATTATTAATAACAATTATTAAATATATTACTACAGAGATAAATTGAATGCTATTAATACTATCTATAAAATATAATGTTATGAAAGTTTATATATATTTATTTTTAAAATATTTATCTTTATTATTTTAAGATCTATTTTTAATGTTAATTTTTTTGGCAAATCTTTTTTAACTCTTCTTCTATATTTTTGATAGTTTTCATCAAAGTTTCATTAAGCTTATCGTCAATACGGAGGGTATTGTTAAGTTTAGCGCTTACTTTTCTTATACCAAACAAAACATTTGAAATTTCTTTTGTAGAACTGGAAGATTTCTCAGAAAGCTTTCTTACTTCGTCTGCAACAACTGCAAAGCCTCTTCCTGCCTCGCCTGCCCTTGCCGCTTCGATAGCAGCGTTTAAAGCTAATAAATTAATCTGATCTGTTATTGAAACTATAACGTTTAATATTTCATCGGTAAATAAGGTAAGTTTATATAATTCTACGGAATCCTTATATGTTTTTTGAAGTGTTGAAAATGAACTTGAATACACTTCTGACAAAGACTCTATATAATTCTTTGTATGACCTGTTCCATCCTGACATGATTTTAAAATATTTTGCATTGCTTCTTTTACTTTTGCCAGCTCATCGGAATCCGAAGCAAATGAATTTAAAAGATTATCTTTTGAAACCGCGTCGGATTCTAATTTTTTTATTTTTGAATTTAATTCGTTTACATTATTTTTTAAATTATCCTTAATTGAATTAATTTCGCTATCTTTTTTAGATAAATTTCCATTTAATTCTTCATTTTTTTTCCTAAGCTCATTTATTTCAGAAATTAAATTTTCATAAGAACTTTTTGATAATATTTTCATAACATTCTCACCTTAAGATTTATTTAAATAATATTTTTGAAATATAAGTATATTATAAAATATTTTAAATAAAGTTTTTATTTGAAAATACTCTTTAGTGTTTAAGTCTTCTTAATTATTATTATTATTATTAAATTTAAAAAATAATTAATAATAAATATATACTAATAATAATAATAAATCAATAATTAAAATTAATTTTCTATATTTTATAAATATTATAAAAACATTTAATTTGATTTTAGCCCAACTTAATCACTTTTATTACCTTAAACCGCCGTCAGAAACTATTAAAATTGCCTTAACATATAATAATAAATACTGGATGACCTTAGCAGAAGCAGCCGATGGATTTGTTATATGAAACTTAACATATAATAATAAATACTGGATGACCGCTTCGCTCTCGCCTTATAGCCTCGTGAACAGAAACGGCATGCGTTTCTATCTTCGGAACTTTCCTGCTTTCGCAGGAAGACACCCGTTAGGTTATTAAAAGTTAAATCCCCTTAAAATTATTAATTTTTATTTTTAATTTTTTCTGCAATTGAAATGGCACATTTTACCCCGTCAATAGCGCTTGTAACAATTCCTCCCGAATATCCGGAACCTTCACCGCAAGGATAAATCCCTTCAACATTAACAGATTGATAATCATTATTTCTTAAAATACGAACAGCGGAAGATGTTCCTGCCTCAATCCCAGTTAAAATTGAATTGCCGATAAATCCGGGAAATTTTTCATCAAATTCCGTTAACGTTCCGGCTAATTTAATATTTATAAAGTCAGGCAATAATTTAAAAAGTTCATAGTGCTTTACAGCTGGTTTATATGACGGAGAAGGCATATGTAAATTATGCTCTCTGTTATTGCTTCTACTATTTTTTGAAAAATTTTTATTAAAATTATAATTTTTAAAAATATCATCTATATATTCTGAAGTATATTGAAAAGGAGCTGAAAACGACCCGCCGCCAGCAATGAAAGAATTTTTTTCTAAATCTTGTCTAAAATTGAGGAGACCGAGAGGACCGTTATATTTATTATTATTGTTATTAATTTTATTTTCGTAAATCTTTGGCAAATTACCTGGCATAACAGAAGCAACGATAGCGCTATTGGAGTTTTCAAGATTTCTTCCTGAGTAACTCATGCCGTTTACGCAAAGATGTCCGTCTTCGGAACTTGAACAGATAACAACGCCTCCCGGACACATGCAAAAAGAATATCCACCGTAATTTTTTGAACTCAAATTGTAGTATATACCTGTAAGTTTAGGATTATCATAATGGCTGTTGCTAAAATTATTTCCCGCAATATTATTAATATCAGCATTATTATTATTTCTTAATGTTTTATTAATTTCAAAGCCGCTACTTGTAGTTATATTATCGTAAGTGTCTTTATTTTTATTTTCTTTTAATAAAATTCCGTCAATAAATTCTCGTTTATGTTCAATTCTAAATCCAACCGCAAAAGGCTTTTGTTCCATCTGCAAACCTTTATCTAAAAGCATTCCGTATGTTTTAAAATTATTTGCTCCGGCCGCTAAAATTAAAAAATCAGCCTCAATCATTTTTTTGCTTGTTTTAATACAGTCAAGTTTTAAATTAGCAGCGAGTGGATTATATGCAGATTTATTAATAATATTAATATTATTAGAAATAAATATATCCTCAAGCTCTTCTTCAAATAGCAGTTCTGCGCCCTTATATATTAAGTACTTTCTTATATTTTTAAGTATTTCAATTAATACATCGCTTCCTATATGTGGTCTGCTTTCGGTTAAAATGTTTTTATCCGCTCCCATTTTAACCAAAAAATTCATACAATAACCTACATAATAATCTTTTTTTCTTGTTGTAAGTTTCCCGTCTGAAAAAGTTCCCGCTCCTCCTTCGCCGAATACGACATTGCTATAAGGATTAAAAATACCGCTTTTAAAAAAAGCGTCTACATCTATCTGTCTGTTTTCAACTTTTTTGCCTTTTTCAATAATAACAGGATGTATGCCGTTTTTTAATAACTCAACGGCGGCGAAAATACCTGCAGGACCCATGCCTATAATAATTACGGTCGGTTTTTTTTGTTTTTTAATTGAATCTGAAGGCAGCCCTATCGACTGTTTCTCAATCTTTTCGAGAGGTAAGGCTGTTAAAGGTTCTCTAACAAAATCGCTAATGCCGTCATTATTATTAATATTATTAATAGTGTTGTTATTAGCGCCAATATTATTATTAATACTATTGTTGATATTATTGCTATTATCAGTATTATAAAAATTTACGCTATTTTCAATATTTTTATAAGAATATAATTCTTTTTCTTTTTCAGTGGCAATTCTTGCTTTTAATCCGGATTTTAATAAAAAATCAAGAATAATTTGTTCGTTTTTATTATTAGATATAATATCCAATGTAAATAGAAATACTGATTTGCTTATTTTTTGCCTTAAATCGAGAGATTTTTTGATTATTTTAACTTTAATAGATATTTCATCGTTACTATGGATACTAAGTAAATTTTTATGATATTCTGAAAGTATATTTTTGATAGCTTGAAGAATAATCTTCTCTTCAAGTTCCCTTTCTTCTTCTTTACTGCTGCTTTTATCTCTTTCTTTATATAATTTTGATAATTGAATTTTAAAATCGTGAATTATTATCATTTAAGTATTTATATTTTTTTTATTTTTATATATTTAAATATCTTTAAAAACAATCTCTTTTCTCTATTGCCTTATTTGCAAAATAAATAAAATTAACAGGTTATAAGCCGAGAGCGAAAGCGGGAATCCAGAATAAAATTTTCTATCGGCAATTTTGGGTATTGGTTATATTGTATTAGCTGCAGAAACTGTTTCCTGTACTAATTCTTCCTGGGATAATTTTGCCGTATTTTTAAGAGGAATAAGCAAAACAGGGCATATTGAATTTTTTGATATAGAAAAAGAGGTTGAACCAAAAGCAAGCTCTTTTAAGCCTGCGTTTTGATGCGTGCCGACAACAATAAGGTCAACGGCATTTTTTTTTGAAAAATCAATGAGTTCAATATAAGGTCTCCCTTTAGAAACTATAATTTCATAATTTAAAAAATATAACCCATTTTCTTTTAATATATTTTCAATATTATTAAAAATATCTCTTTTTTTAGATTCATACAATGGTTCTTTGTAATTAACAAAAGAAAAAGTATTATTTATGTTTAATGGAATAACATGCATAATATAAAATTGGACGGTGCTTTCCCTGAATAAAGAAATTGCAGATCTAAGCACATATGGACTTTCAAAATTTAAATTTATGCCTATTATAATTTTTTTTGAAGGGATAATACCTTCATTCTCTAATTTTGTCTTCATAATTTAATATTATACAACTTATACAATATTTTTATAGTGTTTAATTATAATATTAATATAAAATTAAAAATTACAGGTGAATTATGCAGTTTGTATTTAATTATATTTTATTCTACGATAAATCATGATGTAAAAATTTCTCTGCCTGAACTGCATCGTGTTTTTTAATATACTCCATTAGCATAGCTGCATGTTCCTTTTCTTCATCTCTGTTATGCGCTAAAATTTTTTTCAACTCGTCATCGCCTGTAAGTTCAAATCTTTCCTGATACCAATTAATTGCCTGAAATTCTTCAATTAAAGACTGCCTTGCCATTTCCAAATTTTTAGTTTCTTCGGTTAAATCTAAATCTTCATACCCTGAACACATAATAATTGCTCCTTTTTTAAATTTAATATAATATTAAACGATAGCTTCTTAATAAATAAAATAATGATATTATATAGATATATATAATAATTAATATTAAGTGATAGTTTATTTTATTTAAGATAAAATCTATAATATATATTTATTTTATCTTATAAATAAAATGCTTTCAATAAATTAAAAATTATGTTATATTTTTTAACTGGTAATCCAGAAATGCGGCAGGATAATTAAAAACCCCGCCAGGTCTGAGAAGAAGCAACGGTATTAATTTTGATTGTGCGCATTCTCCTGGATTACCTTAACAAAAATAAACTAATCCAGCTGAAAATGTTTTTTGCTAATTACTTATTTTATTTTACTAATGTATTTTTCTTTTTTAAAAACTTTTAACGATAAAATACTTCTTACGGGCAATGAAGCTATTGCTTTTGGATCTTACGAAGGCAAGGCGGCAATTGCAGTAGGTTATCCCGGAACGCCAAGCTCCGAAATTCTTCCTTTTTTATCAAAATTTAAAGATATATATGTAAATTGGTCTATTAACGAAAAAACTGCTCTTGAAATTGCAATAGGCGCATCTATCGGATATAAAAGAAGCCTTTTTACTACCAAACATGTAGGTTTAAATGTAGCATCCGACCCGTTTATGACCCTTGCCAATACAGGCGTCAGAGGCGGCATCTTAATATTAAGCGCCGACGATCCGAATATGCATAGCTCTCAAAACGAACAGGATAATAGGTATTATGCTAAATTTGCAAAGGTTCCTATGCTTGAACCGTCGGATAGCCAAGAATGCTATTACTTTTCAAAAATAGCTTTTGATATAAGCGAATTTTTTGATACGCCTGTTTTAATTAGAACTACAACCAGAATATCGCACTCAAGAAGCATTCTCAATTTACATGCCGACGATATATATAACCCAATCGGTATTGCAAATAATAATATTAATAAACGATTAATTAATCAAAAATATACAAAAGATATAGAAAAATTCGTTATGGTACCTGTTTATGCTAGAGCAAGACATAAAATAGCCATTGACAGACTTAAAAAATTAATAGAATTTTCAAATACATCGGGCTTAAATAAAATTGAATATAATGATTTAAAATACGGAATTATTACAAGCGGAGTTTCTTACCAATATGCTAAAGAAATTATGCCTGACGCCTCTTTTATTAAGCTTTCATTTTCTTATCCTCTGCCTGACATCTTAATTAAAGAATTTTGTTCAAAAGTTAAAAATGTCGTAGTTATAGAAGAGCTTGAACCGTTTATTGAAAATGAAATAAGCGCTTTCGGCATTATGCTTAAAGGCAAAGAATTTTTTCCTCAATTTGGCGAATTAACTCCCGACTTAGTAAAAGAAGGTCTTGTAAAAAATGGCTTTTTAACTGAACTATCCGGCAAAAATCATACATCAAATCAACAATTTAATAGTAATAGCAGTAGTATCAATAATAGTATTAGTAGTAATACCCAGGGGGATAGTCGCAGCCATAATCAAAATTACAGCCAAAATAATAATTTAAATCTATCCACCAAAACAGAAGATTCTAATAATTTCAATAAACAGGATGGAATTGTAAATATTCCCCGCAGACTTCCTGCATTATGCAGCGGATGTCCTCATACATCTGTTTTTTATGCTTTAAAAAAATTAAGAGTACCCGTTATGGGGGATATAGGATGCTACACGCTAGGAGCATTACCGCCGCTAAGCTCTATGGATAGCTGTATTTCTATGGGATTGGCATTTGGCGCTGCTCAAGGACTATATTTATCAAAATCTTCCGAAAAAAAAGTTGCCGCCGTTATGGGCGATTCGACTTTTTTTCATTCCGGCATTACATCCTTAATTGATGCTAAATATACCAATGCTATATTTACCGCAATTATTTTAGATAATTCTACGACTGCAATGACAGGAGGGCAGGATCATCCAGGAACAGGAAAAAATCTTTCCGATTCTGCAATAGCTAATAAAATAGATATAAAAAAAATAATAGAAGGTATAGGTATTACCGAAATTTATGATATTGATGTTTACGATTACAATTCTACATTTAATACTCTTAAGCAAGCGTTGAATACTAATAATCTTAATGTAATAATAACAAACAAACCTTGTGTTTTGTATCCAAAAAAATTAGATTTTAGCAATAAATTTAAAATAAATTCGGACAAGTGCATCGGTTGTGATTTGTGTATTACGATAGGGTGTCCTTCTATTATATTATCCAACAAATTAACAGATAAAAACAAACCTATACCGATGATTGATTTCTCTTGCATAGGATGTTCTATCTGTAAAGATATCTGCGTCTTTGGATTTATTGAACAAATTTCCGAATAAACTATATAGCTTATAATAGGTAATAGGTAATAGGTAATAGGTAATAGGTAATAGGTAATAAATTATTATAAATTTTAATATTAAATAAACTACATCATATATTATAGATTGAAAATTATAATTCAAAAAAAAATAAAAATATTCAGGCAGCAAATATATTACAAATTATAGTCTATAAACTATAAACTATAAACTATAAACTATAAAATTATTATAAATTTTAATAAAATTACATATACAAAAAATTATCTCAATTAAAATAAGATTTAATTATATAAAATAAGGCTTAACTATACTATATTATTTAAAATACGTTGAAAATAAAATATACAATATGGAAACTAACCAGAGTATTCTGATTTGCGGAATAGGAGGTCAAGGGGTTGTTCTATCCGGAAAAATAATAAGTCTAAGCGCTTTTTATGAAAATTATGATGTTAAAACATCAGAAGTGCATGGTATGTCTCAAAGAGGAGGCTCAGTTTCAACCCATTTAAGATACGGAGAAAAAATTTTCACTCCTTTAATATCAATGCACAGCGCCGATATAATATTATCTTTTGATTTATATGAAACAATAAGATATATCGGTTATGCAAAAAAAGAAACAAAAATAATAACGGCATCGGAAGGGAAATACATCAGAGGATCGTCTTCTAATCAGATTAAATTGCCTTCACCTAAATCAATTATAGACAAAATTAAAATTGATCTTAATTTAAAAAATTTATTCGCAATAGATATTGAAAAAATTGCACTGGAGTTAGGAAATATTAAGGTTGCCAACACTATCCTTATCGGGGTATCTTCACAATTTACTTATATAAAAGAACACACATGGCTTAGTATTCTTAAAGAAAATGTGCCGGCTAAAACAACAGATATTAATGAAAAAGCTTTTTTGCTTGGACGCAAAATGTTAAATTAAAAAAAATTATATACATTTTTATTTTATATATTTTATTTTATAAATTTTATAATATGTTGTATTATAGTATTTTATTATTATAGTATTACAATATTTTATTATTTTTATTTATATAATTTATATATTTTCTTATTTTTTAATTTTTTAATTTAATTTGTTTAATTTCTAACTTTATTTTTAACTTTAAATTATTTTGTTTAATTTTTATCTTTTAGTTTTAACTTTAAATTATTTTGTTTACAATAATTTATTTAAAAGGACTTTATATTTATGAATAAAAAAAATATCCCCGTTAGCTATTTTGAAGAAAAAATTGAAACAATGCCTCATGAAGATTTAAATATATTGATGCTTGAAAGATTAAAAAAAACATTAAAGTATGTTTATCAAAATGTACCTTTTTATAAAGAAAAATTTGACGATGCAGGAGTAAATGCAAATATAGATTTAATTAAGAATATGAAAGATTTACAAAATTTTCCTTTTACATTCAAAAGCGATTTAGTGAATAATTATCCATTCGGATTATTTTCATCTCCTTTAACTGATATTGTTAGAATTCATGCTTCTTCCGGAACAACGGCTAAACCTATTATCGCATCATATACTAAAAAAGACTTAAAAGTATGGGCTGATTTAATGTCAAGAGTCTTTTACGCTTGCGGATTAAATAAAAACGATATTGCGCAAAATGCTTACGGATACGGTTTGTTTACAGGAGGTCTCGGTTTTCATTACGGAGCCGAAAATATCGGAATGACAGTAGTGCCAATGTCAAGCGGGTTTACTGAAAGACAATTTGCTATGATGAAAGATATTGGCGTTACGGCTTTATTTTGTACCCCTTCATATGCTCTTTTCTTATCCGAAGAACTTCCAAAATATATAGAAGACGTCTCAAAACTAAAACTAAAAAAAGGAATATTCGGAGCAGAACCATGGTCTAACGAATTAAGAATAAAAATTGAAAATCTTCTTAATATTGATGCATATGATATTTACGGCTTAAGCGAACTTATTGGTCCGGGAGTTGCTTTTGAGTGCGAATATAAAAGCGGATTACACATTAATGAAGATAATTTCTACCCTGAAATAATAGACCCTAAAACCGGAGATATTCTTCCTGAAGGAGAACTTGGAGAATTAGTTCTAACAAACTTAAATCAGGAAGCTATGCCTTTAATCAGATACAGAACGCGCGATATTACAAGTTTAAATAGAGAAAAATGCAAATGCGGAAGGACTTTTGCAAGAATGAAAAAAATTAAGGGCAGGACCGACGATATGATTATAATTAAAGGTGTAAATGTATTTCCATCACAAATTGAATCTGTTATATTTGATTTTGACTTCTTAGAACCTGTTTATATGATTGAATTATATACCGATAATCTTTTGGATAGAATAAATATTCTTATTGAAACTAAAGCCGAAATATACAATATAGGCGATAAAAAATTGGATGAAATAACATCTATGCTTCAGTATAAAATACATGAACTTATAGGAATAAAATCAAAAGTTACAATTGTTCCGCCGAAAACATTAGAAAGAAGTCAGGGTAAATCTAAAAGAATTAAAGACTTAAGAAAAAAATTATAAAAAATTATAAGACTAACTATTTAAGAAAAATTAACTTGATTAGACAATAATAAAAGATATTGCGGATAATTAATAATGTGAATATCAATACAGATTATTAGATTATTATGTGATTTTCTTCCTGCATCTGCTAATCCGCCGTTTAAACTGACATGACTGACCTAACAGATATTGATTATGATATTTTCTTAGTAAATAATTTAAGAAAACCTGCCGATGTTTTTATAGCTTGAGGCAAGATTATACTTAAAGACTTAAAGTAATCGGAAGATTTTGAAGCGTATAACAGCTCAGGAAGATATTTAGACGAGTTATGAGCATTATAGTCAACCCATCCGAAAGCAGACTGATCATTATAATGATCTTTCAGGGATTTAAATTTATAAATACCATTTTCTGGTCCTATAGGCAAATCAAGATAATTTGCCGACATCCATCTTTCAAAATAAACATGTTTTTTAAATGCAAGATGCGTAGTATGAAACGGAATGCATAAGTCCTGCACAAGATGCGTAGCGCCTCCTAATGCAACAAATGAACTTTTAAAATTGCCTTTTTTCCATGAAGAAACAGCAACATTAAAAAGTTGCAAGCATTTTGTTCCTGCGTTAGAAAATCCCCTGACATAGCCTGCATGAGAATGAGGATATAAATAATGCCCTCCAAACCAGTAAACTCTAAATTTTTTAATTGCAAGCCTATCTATTATGTAAGAACCCCTCTGCATCAATAATATTCTTTCATTAAAACCTAATGAAGATATTTTGCAATCAAATAATTTATTAATTACATCTAATTTTGAATCATTATATAAAACGCTTATGGTTTTATCAATACAATAACTGTGTAGTTTTGGCTGCATAATAATAAATTATATCACTTTAAATTAACATTATATATTTATTATTTTTTTATGAATTATATGATTCCATAGCTTTATTTAAGAATATGCTTTCCGGAACAGCGCCTACAACTTCACCGTTATCGTTCATAATGGTTTTAGGCACGCCGTAAACCTTATATTTTTCTGATAGATTAGTAAATTCTTGAGTTTCTATTACTTCAGCAGTAATATTATCATTTGCCATCGCAAAACTATATGCTAGGACCGCCGCCGGCGGACAATGAGGTCAGGTAGGAGTGATAAAAACCTGTATATTAAACGGCTTAGTTATTTCCTTAAGTTTTGAAAGAGTATTTTCCGTTAAATTACCTGTTTTGTTAGATACATTTTTGATAGCCGTAATTATTGTCGTGAATTCATGCCCAGCAGGAATTCCATAAAATCTTATACCGTAATCTTTATCTTCTCCTGCAATAATAATAGCAGGAGTCCTTTTAACGACATATTTTTTAACTGCTTCTTTGTCTTTATCAAAATCATATTCTATAAGAGAAATCTTATCGCTAAGCGATAATAATTCAGTAATTATATCTTTAGTTTCCTTGCAATACATACAAGCATCTTCCGATTTAAAAAAAATTATTTTAACATTTTCTTTTAATTTTTCAGAAAATTCTTTCTTAAGATATACAACATCTTCTTCCGATAAAAGAGCCATTTTTACCTCGCATTATTTATTTAACTTAACTATACTATGCCGTAACATTATATGTTATATATAATATAATATATACGGCATAGTATAGTTAAGAAATTAATTAAAAAAATAAACAAAAATAATTTTGCAGATAGATTGTATAAAAAAATACACTAATTTAATTTAGCATTTAAATTTAAATATCTTTAAAGTTTTTAAATACTAAATTCAATTAATCTTTTCAGTAAATTTGTTTATAATTTTAACATTAATTCTTTTGAAAAACAATATAAAAAAATAAAATAAATAATATTTTAAATAATAAATATGATAATGATTTATGATATTGATTTTTAATAATTTTAACATTATACTAAATATAAATTACTAATATAAAATGTTATCATCATTGGTACGCATATAAATAATTATGCATATAAATAATAACATTTATAACTAAAATATAACTAAAAAACTAATAATAAACTAAAAAAGGTGTATAATGCTAATAATGCTAAAAGATAAAGGTTTTTCAATTTTTATATTTTTGACTACGATAACATTTATATTTATTTTTTCGTTTATTTTATCCAATTCTGCGCATGCGAATTCTAACATTTCAAATCAACATAACGATAGCAATAAAAACGGCAAGTTAAATAAAGAATATTATGCGGAAAATAAAAAATATCTTATTTTAAATCTTTCTCCGCATCTTAAAGGTTATATATATAAAAAAAATCAAAAAGTATATTATTATTATACTAAAACAAAGCGATATTATTACTGGAATGAAGGAATATGGTTTAATTCTAAACATTTAAACAGTATGTTTAAAATTACAAAACAGAACAAAATTCCCGCTCCGTTAAAACACGGTCCTCTGCTTAGAGTTAAAAGAAAAAAAACTCCGGCAGGATTTGCTGCTTTAAAAGTTCCGCCTAAACCTGTAAAAAAAGGAATACCTAATGCCGCGACTGAGCATTTATATGACTTTCCGTTAACATTACACGGGTTAGTTATTTATCAAAAAAAATTTAATTAACAGTTTGCAAGGAAATCGGTAATTATGAAATTTTTAAATATTCTAAAATATCCTGACCCTGCGCTTAGAATAAAAGCTCAAAACGTCAGCGAAGACGAACTTAAGAATATATCAAAATTTGCAAAATATCTTGCCTACACAATGTATAAGGCTGAAGGAGTCGGTCTTGCTTCAACTCAAGTAGGAATAAACAAAAGAATCATCGTTATAGACATTAGCAAAAAATTTGATGAAAATTATGAAAGTTTTTTGAAAAATCAAGATATTCTTTTTTTGAATAAAAATCTTATAATAGCAATTAATCCTGAAATAATATATAAAGAAGGAAAAATTACGCATGAAGAAGGGTGTCTGTCTGTACCCGAATTTAACGCTGATATTGAAAGGTCTAATATTATTAAAGTAAAAGCTTTGGGGTTAGACGGAAAAGAATTTATTACCGAAGCAGACGGAATATTATCTATTGCTTTTCAGCACGAAATTGACCATCTTGACGGTATTCTTTTTATTGATAAAGTCTCTCCGCTTAAAAGGACATTATATAATGCTAAACTTAAAAAATTAAAAATTAAAGAAAAAGTACATTAGTTATAAGCAAAGTTTTCAGAAAACCATTTAACAGACGTAATTAAATCAATTAATAAGGTATATTAGTTATTAATGTGAATTATAATATTGCGATATTAAAGTTGCGAAAAACTTAAACTGAAGATTAAATTAAAGATAAGTATGGATTGTAATATTGCCGATATTAAACCCATGAAAATAATTTTCATGGGAACTCCTGAAATTGCCTCAGACTCTTTAATATCTATAATTGAATTAACAAAAAATAGTATAGCCGATTTAAAATGCATATATACTAAACCTGAAGCATGGAACAACAAAAAATCTCAATATATAAAATCTCCCGTTAATATTATCGGCGATAAATACAATATACCGGTAAGAACTCCTAAAACCGTTAAAAATAATCAAGAAGAAATAGACTTTATTGTAAATATTAAACCTGATTTAATTATAGTCGTGGCTTACGGTCTTATTTTGCCTAAAAATATTTTAGATATACCTTTATACGGCACTATAAATCTTCATCCATCTATTTTACCGGATTTAAGAGGACCGAGTCCTATTCATTATGCTTTATTGGAAAATCTTAAATATACCGGGATTTCTATAATGGCATTAGATGAAGGAATGGATACAGGTCCATTGATAGCGCAAATGAAAACTCCTGTCGGTAAAGATGAATATTTTGAAGAATTATACGGCAGACTTTCAAAAATTGGCGCGTATGTTTTATCTGATGTAATAAAAACGCTTGCTTTAATTCATTCTATGGAAAATATTTGTTTAGATGAAGAAAGTAAAAAAATATATACTTATGCATCTCCTCAATCCGCTTCAATGTTATATCAAAAAGATTGCGGGCAAAACTTAACTATAACCGATAAAATAGACAATGAAATTAAAAAAATTAATTTTTCTAAAGATAAACCTGATTTAATCTATTCTAAAATTAGAACATTTTCAGGATCCGATCCTGCTTATTTTATTTTTGAAAAAAAGACGATAAAAGTCATAAGGGCTAATCTAATTGTGATAAAGGGGCAGTTTGAAAATTGCAATGAAAATTTAAGCAAAAATAACTCAAAAGCAATCCAATTTAAATCAAAGCATAATTATTGCGAATTTTTAGATGAAGATTTAAATAACAACAATATACTATATAAAAAATTATTATCTGAATTATCATCTGATAACATAGGCATGCAACTTTCTGAAAAAAAAATAGAAACGAATAACGGCAATCGCAATAATAATCATTGTGATAATCATTGTGATAATCATTGTGATAATCATTGTGACGACGATAACGCACTAAACGCGGAGAATAAATATAATCCTGAATTAATTTATAAACCTGGCACGGTTGTTATAGCCGATAAATCTGGTTTAGTTATAAGCACTTTAGAAAAAGGAGTTTATTTAAAATTACTGGAATTAAAGCCTGAAAGCAAAAAAGCAATGAATTATATTGATTTTATAAATGGATTAAGAATTAAATTCGGCATTATGCTACAATAAATTAAATAATATATCAAATCATTAACTATACAAAATACTGCAATAAAATATTAAGATAGATTAAGATAGATTAAGATATCGCACTGCATTATAAAAATAAAACTTGCATAAAAATTATATAAAAATTTTAAAATGTCTATAAAAAAAGAGCATCTGTATTTTCTAAAAACTATAATAATCGCATCTATTGTGCTGCTTATTTTATCTTCATTTCTTTTCTGGATAATTTCAGGCGGACTTGAAAAACTAAATCCTAATTTGCCGTTCTTTATTTTTATATTAATAATATCAATATTCTTCTTATTTATCGCAATATTTATAATTAGCTTAATATATAATGATAATAAAAATAAATCATTTTTTGTTAATTTTACACGTTATGTATTAATAAAAATATTATATCCTGCCGCTGTTTTAATAGCATCAATTTTCCGCATAGACAGAAATAAAATGCAGCAATCATTTATAGCAATAAATAACTCGCTGCTTTTCTCTATCGGAAAAAAAGTTCAATATGACAGAATATTGATTCTTTTGCCACATTGTCTCCAACTGCACAACTGCAAGGCAAAAATTACCGACGACATCCATCATTGTCTTGATTGCGGAAAATGCAATATCAAAGAGCTTAATGCTTTAGGTGATAAAAAAGGAATTTATATAGCCGTGGCAACAGGAGGAACGTTAGCTCGGAGAGTGTTAGAAGAAAAAAGACCTAAAATTGTTATTGCAGTTGCTTGCGAAAGAGACCTTTCATCAGGAATATTAGACGCTTTTCCTCTGCCTGTTTACGGATTAATAAATATAAGACCGAACGGACCATGCAGAGATACACAGGTTGACGTAAACGCTCTTAACAATTTAATAGAAAAAATCACGGTTTAGTTTAATATATGAAATTTGAAAATAATTATGATGATTCAATAAATAATATGCAAAATGAACATGGAGGGAATTTATTTAAAGAATTCAATAAAAACGATTACGATATTTTTAATTTTTTTAATGAGGCTAAAAAAAAAATTGATTTTTCGGCAAATATAAATCCTTTAGGATTAAGTAAAAATGCTTTATGCATTTTAAAAAATACAAAATTACTAAAATTTTTAATTGAAAATTATCCTGAAGTTTATCCTGAAAGACTAACAAATAAACTTTGCGATCATCATAATGTTCATAATGCTAATATTACTATAGGCGCCGGGGCAACAAACTTAATTTATAAAATATTGTCTGTATTTAAACCTGAAAATGTACTGATAGCAGAACCTTCATTTGCCGAGTATAAACGGGCATGCAGCGTTTTAAAAATAAATACGGTACATCAAAGTACGTGTTTTGAAGAAGAATTTAAATTAATAAATAATAATTTAACAGAGTTTATTGATAAAATAAAAAATTTACGTAAAAACGATTTTATATTTATAGCAAGTCCTTCTAATCCTGCAGGAGTAATTACGTCCATAAGTACCATTCAAGAAATTCTAAAACTATGCCGGAATAAAAACATATATTTAATCTTAGATGAATCTTTTATGGATTTTAAAGAAGAATACTCATCAAAACACTTAATAGAAGAATTTGACAATTTAATTATTTTAAGATCTATGACGAAATTTTTTGCGATACCGGGAGAAAGATTGGGCTACATATTAAGCTGTAAAAAAAATATTTTAAAAATAATAAATACTGCTGTTCCATGGGGAATAAGCGGGTTAGCTTCAGCTCTGTCTATTTCTTCTTTATCAGACAAAAAATATATTAAAGATACCGTTCAATACGTTAATAAATTAAAAGAAGAAATGTATAACGAACTTTTAAAATTTAAAATTTTTAAAATAATATACGGGGAAGCAAATTTTTTGCTGATAAAGATAAAAACAGAAAATAATTCAAATAGTTATCAAAGTTGTAACTATTATAATTATAATCAAAATAATTATAATTATGATGTTCATAATACCTGCCATAGTGATAATATTGTTAATAAAATAAATTCCGAAACTTATCAAAATATTTCCGACAGCGCATTAAATCTTAAAAATTATTTATTAAATTCAGATATTTTAATAAGATATGCAGGCAATTACAATTGTTTAGACGATAGTTTTTTTAGAATAGCAATTAAAAAAAGGGGAGAAAATAAAATTTTAATTGATAAATTAAAAAAATATGTTTATATTAACCCAACTTCACCATAATTAACGGCAACCCATTGCTCTTACAATATTTATTGGGCAACACAAATGACTATGTGGGACTGCAAAATAAAAAAATAAAATTTAATAATATCAATGAGTTATAATTTATAATAATAAAAGTGGCGGGTGTGGGTTAAGTGAAGTCGGCTAATTATTAAAATATTCGTAAATTGTTTTAGCAACTCTTGAATTAACGCATTTTGACAATTCTTCTATTGATAATTGTTTAATTTTATTTACATCTCCAAATGAGTCTATAAGTTTTTTATATGATTCTAAACCTACTCCTTTAATATTTATAAGCTCGGATGTCACAACCGATTTCCTTTTTAAAGAACTATGGAATGTTATAGCAAACCTATGAGCTTCATCGCGTATCGACATTAAAAATAAAATTAAATTTTGGGGGAGATTGACTTCGTTTTTCCTATTAGGCAGATATATTTTATCTACAAAGTTTTTTTTATAAATGTTATCGCCTTCATAATTTTTTTTAATTATATTTATATTTTCGCTGTTTTTTTCATTTTCATTTTCATTTTCATTTTTATTATTTCTGATATATTCAGTGTATTTGTTATATTTGATATTTTTATCATATCCGGTGTCCTTAGAGTATCTATTATATTTATTATTTTCTTTTACTTTAGCAATAGAAATTATATCTGGCATATCATCTTCGCTAATATAATCTTTAAATTCTTTTTTTACTTCCATAAATACATTCAGCTGTCCCTTCCCTCCGTCTGCCATTATCAAATCGGGCAGCGGATCTTTGCCGTCAATGGCATTTTTAAACCTTCGGGTTATTACTTCATACATCATTGCATAATCGTCCGGAGTGTTTTTTGACCTTATTTTATATTTTCTATATAAAGAAGTTTCTTTTAATCCATTTTTAAAAACAGCTTTGGAAGCTACGGGATAAGTTCCCGAAATATTAGATATATCAAAACATTCAATAATTTGAGGTATTTTTTTAAGATTTAAATATTGCTTTAAAGATTCAAGCAGTTTTTCTCTGCCGTAATTATAGTCAAAATTTGCTTCTTGATTTTTATCATTTTTTTTCTCTATATTAATATTATTATTACCAAAATTTTGCAGATTTAGACTTCCTTTTATGCCGCTATTTAATTGTTTACTTACATGTATATTTATATTGTCGTCAATATTTATTTTATTTTTAATATTATTTTCAGGGTATATTTTATTGTAAATATTATTACCGACGTTATTATTACTACTACTATTATTATTATTATTGTTATTGTTATCAATAGAATATAAACCTATATTTGCTTTAATTATATTTTTTTCGTAAAAATTATTTTTTGCATTATTGATTGCTATAATAACAAGATTTTTGTTCTTCTCATTTTTAGGAATAGTTAATTTAATAATTTTTTTTAATGTTTTTTTAAAAAATTCTATTAAAATATTTCTATTTTCAATATTTATTTCAAAAGGAAGCAAAATTTCATCCGGAATTAAATTCATATTTTCGCCGTTGCTTTTTGAAACATAATACTGATCTAAAAATGACGATATCATTTCTTTGTCGGTCAAATAAACATTTTTAAAATAATAATTTTTTGAATCTATCATCTTTCCATTTCTTATCATTATCAAATCAATTACGGACGCATTATTTTCGGAATAACAGCCTACAGCATCAATATTTTTTCCGTCTGCTATAACTGTTGACTGGGTTGCCGAAATAACTGACAGACTGTTGATTTTATCCCTTATTTTTATAGCCGCTTCAAAATTTTGTTCTTTTACATATTTATCCATTATCTTCTTCAAATCTTTAATTATCTGATTATTTTTACCCTGTAAAACCATTCTTGCTTCTTTTATTAAATTATTATAATCTTCAAGAGAAATATAGCCGCAGCATGGAGCAAAGCATCTGTTTATTTGATAATATACGCACGGTTTGCCTTTTGAAGCAAATAATTTAAATTTGGTATCATTGCATGTTCTGATTTTAAATATTTTATTTATCATTTTAATAAAATCGGCAACGGCTTTAGCATTTGAATAAGGTCCAAAATATTCTCCCGAATTTTTATCATAGGAACGGGTTTTTGTTATATAAGGAAAATCAGCGGGGTTAATCTTACGGCAGCGTGTGTTTTTTGCAGCATTGGTTTTATTATTTTTATAATTATTTGTAATTTTTAAATACGGATATGTTTTATCGTCTTTTAAACTTATATTATATTTAGGTTTATAATTTTTTATCAAATTGTTTTCAAGCAAAAACGCTTCAACTTCATTATTAACTACGATAGTTTCAAAGTCTTTGATTTTAGATACGAGGTGTTCTGTTTTAATATCGGTTTTCTTGTTTGAAAAGTACTGGGAGATTCTTTTTTTAAGATTTTTCGCTTTGCCGACATAAATAATATCACCTTCTATGTTTTTCATAAGATAAACACCTGGAGAATTAGATATGGACTTAAGTCTGCCAATTAAATCATCGCTCATATTTATATATAATTTTATCTATTATTTATTATAACAAGCGCAAAATATTCTTATTGGAATTAAACGTCAATCATATTTATATATAATTTGAACATATAATTTAATTTATATCAATAATTTAGATATATAATAATTTGGATATAAAATTTTATACCGCATCAAGCAAAAGCATCTGTTTTTTAATTAAGTTTATTTCATCTCTTATACGGGCAGCTTCTTCAAAATTTAATTCTTTAGAATACTTTTTCATTAATTTAGATAAATTCTTTATCTTTTTTTCAGCCGTTGCAGAATCTAATATAACAATATTATCTCCGCCAGCGCCGCTTGATGAATCTATATAATCCTGTTCAAAAATTGTAGTCAGAAGTTCCGCAATATTTTTCTTTATAGATTGAGGGGTAATATTATTTTTTATATTATATGATTCCTGTATTTTTCTTCTGCGTTCAGTCTCGGAAATTGCAAAAGCCATAGAGTCGGTAATTCTATCTCCGTATAAAATAACATGTCCTTTAATATTTCTTGCAGCGCGCCCTATTGTTTGAATAAGAGATGTTTTAGAGCGTAAAAATCCTTCCTTATCGGCATCAAGTATACCGATAAGCTCCACTTCCGGAATATCAAGCCCTTCCCTTAATAGATTTATGCCGACAAGCACGTCAAATTCTCCAAGCCTTAGCTCTCTGATTATTTTAAATCTTTCTAAAGAAGCAATGTCTGAATGTAAATATTTAGCTTTTACTCCGCTGTCAAGTAAAAATTCTGATAAATCCTCGGATATTTTTTTTGTTAAAGTAGTAACAAGAACTCTTCCTCCTCCTTTAACAGTTTTTTTAATTTCGCTTATTATATCGTCAACCTGATTAGCAACAGGTCTGACCTCCACTGCAGGGTCAATAAGACCCGTGGGACGGATTATTTGTTCTATAACCTGCGAACTGGCGCTAATTTCATAATCGGCAGGCGTAGCTGAAACAAACAGCATATTTTTTATATGAGAACTAAATTCGTCAAAATTTAACGGTCTGTTGTCAAGAGCGCATGGGAGCCTGAAACCGTATTCAACCAATGTAGATTTTCTGGATATATCTCCATTATACATTCCTCTGATTTGAGGTATACTTACATGAGATTCATCAACAAAAATAGTAAAATCTTCAGGAAAATAATCTAAAAGCGTAGGCGGCGCTTCGCCTTTTTTTCTACCCGTTAAATGCCTTGAATAATTTTCAATGCCGGAACAATAACCCATTTCTTCTATCATTTCAATATCATAAAGCGTTCGTTGTTCTAATCTTTGAGCTTCAACAAGTTTTCCCATAGATTTCAATTCTAAAAGTCTGTCGGTAAGTTCTTTTTTAATTGATTTAACCGCATATTTCAATGTCGATTCATCGGCAACATAATGCGACGCAGGATAAATAGCCGTTTTATTTAATTTTCTTATTATTTTTCCTCTTAGCGGGTCAATTTCGGCAATCATTGAAATTTCGCTTCCAAAAAATTCAATTCTTATAGCAATTTCTTCTTCGTAAGCAGGAAAAACATCTATAACATCGCCTCTGACTCTAAATACGCCTCTGTGAAAATCTATATCATTTCTGTCATATCTTATTTCAGTTAATTTACTTAAAACTTCTTTCATTTCAATTTCCTGCCCTTTCTTAACTTCTAAAAGCATACTGCCGTATGTTTCAGGAGAACCGAGACCATAAATACACGATACGCTTGCTATAACAATAACATCTCTGCGCGATAAAATAGACCTTGTAGCAGAATGTTTCATTTTGTCTATTTGATCGTTTATAGAGGAATCTTTTTCAATATATAAATCTTTTGAAGGAACATAAGCTTCAGGCTGATAATAATCATAATAGCTTATAAAAAACTCAACGGCATTTTCAGGAAACAAAGACTTAAATTCAGAATAAAGCTGCCCTGCAAGTGTTTTATTGGGAGCAATTATAAGCGCAGGTCTATTAAGCTCGTTAATAGTATGCGCCATAGTAAAAGTTTTTCCGGAGCCTGTTACTCCAAGCAATGTCTGGTATTTATAATTTTTATCTTTTATTCCTTTAACAATTGACTCTATAGCCTTCGGCTGGTCACCTGTCGGTTTAAAATCGGATACAAAATTAAATATTCCCATATTTTATTTTTATTTTCATATTTATATTATACCTTGAATATGATTTTATATTATATATATTATTTTATATTATATATGATTTTATAATATTAATAATATATATAATTTTATATTATTAATATTATTTTATATTATTAATTTTTATATATCTGTAATCAATTTATTTATTGTATCATATCTTTTTTCGTTTCGGTTTTTTTAATATACATTCTGAAGCTTTTCCCATATTATACACCCTGATTTTGTGACTTCTCGGAAATTCTATTTTTAATAATTTTTTAAAAATATTATTCAATCCGTCTAAATCTGAAACATATTCTTCTTCAAAAAAACCTCTTTCTAATATACAGTATTCATCTTCTTCTGATTTGATAACATAAAATCCCCTATCTCTTTTATAACTTCTGACATCGTAATAATGCCCGACAGGCATACTTTTTAATTTTTTTAAAAGGCTGTCTATTAAAGTTTCTTTTGCGATCATATTCTAATTTATTATTATTATTTATTTATTTATCTATCCTATCCTATCTATCCTATCCTATCCTATCCTATTACCTTATCTCTATAATACTTAAATTATATATAATATTTAAATACTTAATCCTGCAATAAAAATTTATTTCTGTATGATAAATAACCGCTTCGCTCTTGGCTTATACCTCGCTAACAGAAACTGCATACGGTTTCTACTTCGAAACTTTCCGACCAACACAGGGGAAACTTAGCCATGATTTAATCCTTCACTCTTCGGCGTCATTCCTGCGAAAGCTAAAATCTAACGTTCCTTGCTAGTGAACTACCCCCTCCCTTACGGAAGGGGACTTCTATCCAATTTCAGTTAAAATATCTAAAACATTTTCTAACGCAGGATTAAAGATAATTTGATATCTTTAATAAAATTATATTATTAACTGCTAAAATTAATAAGCAAATTGAACCCAATTCCACCGCTTTTATTATTCTAAAATCATAATATATTGATATTATTAAATTTTATTTTTTATGTTGCAGTCCTCATAGGCATTTTTGTTACCTTCATAAATATAGCAATATCAACATGCTGCCTGTAATTATGTTGGAGATAGGTTAGTATATTATTATTATACCTTAAATCACCGTTCGAAATTTCTTTTTCTTGATGAGCCGCCTAAATACCGGCGGCTTTAAACCGTACCTGCTTACGCAGGAATGACTTTAAGAGGATTTAACTTTTAACCTAACGGGTGTCATTCCTGCGAAAGCAGGAAAGTTCCGAAGATAGAAACGCATGCCGTTTCTGTTCACGAGGCTATAAGCCGAGAGCGAAGCGGTCATCTAGTATTTATTATATGTTAAAGCAATTTTAATAGTTTCTATCAGCGATTTAAGGTAATAATAAATAGTTCCTATTACGGAATAAGAATATTAGCGATTAACAATGTGGTATAATATAATATTAATATATACATTAAAAAAATTAGTTAATTTTAATCTAATATAAATTTTTTTGAAAGGAGGAGTAAAATGAGAAAAAAGATGATTTTATTGCTTTTTTTATTAATGATTGGTTTTATAACGCTAAGTTTTTCAGGATGCGCTGTTCGCGGCGGTTTTTTAGGACCGCGCCATCCTCGGTATAATAGGGGATATGGTCCTCCTCCACCGCCTCCAGGACCGGGACCTTCTTATGGACCGCCCCCAGGACCTCCACCGCCTCCGCCACCAGGACCTGGACCTTATGGTCCGTCGTTCCATGGACAAGTGTATCCTTGATACATCTCTGATATGTATACTAGTGATACAGATATACAAATAGAAAGTGTGGCTTGAAGTTAAAAAAGCAAAATATTTAGAAATATAAATAGATAGTCTGTTATTATTATCCCCTTATAGCTGAAACACCGAATCTCAGGCTGTAAGGGGATAAATCCTCCAGAGTTACAATCTTGTCCAGGTATAGGAGCAAAATCAAAAACAATATCATTTTCAAAACAATTAATATCATCTGTAAATCGTATAATAGAATTGACCCCCTATCGTCATTTAGAATTGACCCCTTATTTTAAAACAAATTAATTTATAATAGCCGCATAAAGGCGGCTAAAAAAGTCTGCCTTTTAGTTAACTT
>SGBB01000023.1 GCA_004195025.1 Candidatus Acidulidesulfobacter diazotrophicus
TAAAGTTATTGATTTTATAAATAATTTTAATAATTTAGATTCAACCGGCGGTGTTAGTCAAAATTTTTATAAATCATTTAAAATCGGAAATATAATTAAATGTTTTGATCTCGACGTTTTAATCGCAAGCTCAGTAGGGAATAAGCAAATAAATAAATCTGGCACCTTTAATTAAATATAATTAATAAATTTCTCCCGTTTATGCAAATACTATCTTGCGCCTTTTTCCTGCTTTATTCTTTCATAAAGCCAGATTTTAACCAACGCACCCCTATCTACTCCTATTTTCATTCTTATGTCGTCTATTTCACGAACTAAAGACTCCGATATGTCTATTGTAAGGCGGACTTTTTTGCCTCCGCGCTTTATAGCGGCCTTAGAAATATCGATAAGGTCGGTAACGTCTTCTCCTTCGTCGAAACGACGGTCGAATTCTTCCGCGGTTTTAGCTAAAATATTTTTCTTCATATAATTTTACCTCTTTTTTTCTTGAACGTCTTGCCGAAATAATTCTTATGGCGTCTCCCCTTATTGTAAAAATAACAGTCCATAATTTTCCGTTAAGTTTTCCTATACAGATAAATCTATTTTCTATAGGATATGGGGCGATAATTTCAATACGGTTTTCATCTAAAAATATATTTTTTGCAGTTTCAAAATCGATACCATGCTTACTTTTATTTGAATTGCTTTTAGACTCGTCCCATTCGAAATTCATAGTATCATTTTTACATATTTTATACAAATATGCAACAATATCTGATTATAAAAAATTGCTCCTAAAAATTGCTCCTGATTTATTTACTATTAGAAAATGAACAAATAAAGGCAAAGCATGTTTGGCACGGGCAGGAGCGGTTTGTCCGCAAACTCAATTGGCAGTTAGCAAATAAATAAATCTGACCCCTTTATTTCTTTATTTTCCTTTATTCTCTTTTAGGTCTCGCAAGATATTTATCCGCAAGTTCCGTTAAACCCATAGCACGGTTATATTCTGCAAAAATAGACAGTCCCGCTTTAGAAGTTAATTTATCTTCGGTCATTTCTAACTTGAAAGGAAATATTTTTTGTTGTATCATTATTAATAACCCCTTATTTTTTTTCTATAGTTTGTGAAACCTTTTTGGTTGGAGATTTCAGTGATTATTATATCACGTAAGCATAGAAAAAATAAGGGGTTTTTTATTATTTTTTTGTATATTATACAGTTCTAAATCGGGATTAGGGGTTATATAAAACAGGGGGTGAATTTTATTGACAAAGCTGGGGTAATATTGTATATTTATTATCGAATATTTAATATGTAGTAAATAAATAGAATGTTATGCGCTTTATCGATATATTGCGTAAACGGCATAAAGCGTAAATTACCAAGTAGCTTAAATAGAGACGAAAAATAAATGGAGAAGTGCAGTGGAAGAATCCGAAAAAGAGAAAGATAAAGAGGCAGCGAAAGAATCGGAAAAAACTTACGTTTCGGACGACGACGAAATCGACCTTTATGAACTTGGAATGGTTTTGGCAAGAAGGTGGAAGTTGATTATCGGCATATTCGTAGCCGCCCTCATAATCTCCGCCGCCGTATCGCTTTTTCTGCTGAAGCCGGTTTATAAATCTTCAATGCTTATTAAAAGCAATGCTGATGCAATTAATAATATAAAGTCATATCAGCCTTCAATATTATTAAACAATCCTAATGCGAACCAAAATATCAAAACATATCAGGAATTTCAGATTCTTACACAATATATCAATGATATCAATTCTAACCTTTCAAGCGGCAATTACGCTTTAATTTCCAAACAGTTCGGCATTCCGGTAAACTATGTTAAACATTTAAATTCTCTGTCCGTCAGGCAGGTTAAAAACTCAGGTTTGATTTCGGTTACAATATACGTTCATAAAACTAAAGGATTTAAATCTACAGCGAAAGGTATATTAAAAGGAATTAACGATTCTAAATATTTTACTGCTCTCAGTCTTAAAAACAAAAAATATCTGCTCTATAAAAAAGCTCTATTAATTAAAGAATTAGATAAAATGAATTATATAATGGATAATTTGAATATGCTTGTTAAAGGTACGGGAGAAAATGGAAAACTTCTGTCTATTTATGTTCATCCGAAGTCTTTTTTACTAGAGGTTGGTGCTTTAAAAACCGAAATTTATAAAGTAGATTACGACTTAAAGCACCGTTTGTATTTGCCGTTCAGCTTAGTTTCCGAGCCCTTAGCTCCGAGAGTGCCGTTTAAACCCAATAAAAAGCTCATCGTAGCCGTATCCGGAATTTCGGCATTGTTTTTTGGTATTTTTCTTGCGTTTTTTATTGAATTTATTGAAAAGAACAAAAACAGGCATAATAATAAATAATATAATAAATAATTATATCAATTATTAATTAATTAATTCATAATCTTATCGTATTTTTGGAGGTTTAAGTTTGCAGAAAGCTCTTATTACAGGCATAACGGGTCAGGACGGCTCGTATCTTGCGGAGTACCTTTTGTCCAAAGGCTACGAAGTCCACGGGATAATAAGAAGGGCGTCGGCCTTTAACACCCACAGGATAGACCACCTTTACGTTGACCCGCACGATAAAAACGCGCGCCTCTTTCTGCATTACGGCGATATATCTGATTCGTCCCGTCTCGCCAATCTTCTTTACGGCATTAATCCCGACGAGATATACCACTTAGCCGCCCAGAGCCATGTGCGCGTCGCTTTCGACATACCGGAATATACGGCCGACGTTACAGGACTCGGAACGGTGCGCCTTCTCGAAGCGGTAAGAACTACCGGCGTTAAGTCTAAAATTTATAACGCCGCTACTTCGGAACTCTTTGGCTCTACTCCTCCGCCTCAGAACGAGACTTCCACGTTTTATCCCAGAAGCCCCTATGCCGCTGCCAAGCTTTACTCCTACTGGATAACTGTTAATTACAGGGAAGCATATAACATCTTTGCCTGTAACGGAATACTATTTAACCATGAAAGCCCGCGCAGGGGAGAGACCTTTGTAACGAGAAAAATAACTATGGCTTTAGCCAATATACTGACCGGAAATCAGAAAAAAATATACCTTGGCAACTTAAACGCAAAAAGAGACTGGGGCTTTGCTCCGGAATATACCGAGATGATGCACCTCATTCTTTCGCAGGACAAGCCTTCGGATTACGCCGTAGGAACCGGCGATAGTCATACCGTCCGTGATTTCTTAAACACCGCCTTTAATTATGCGGGTATTGAGATTGAATGGCAGGGCGCAGGCATAGACGAAAAAGGAATAATAAAAAGTTTCGACAAGAAATACAATGCCGTTTTAAAAGCCGGCGAAACCGTTATAGAAGTTGACCCGAAGTATTTTCGTCCTACCGAGGTCGAGTTTTTGCAGGCAGATATTTCTAAAGCTATTAAAGAACTTAACTGGTCTCCGAAGGTAACATTTACGGAACTTGTCAAGATTATGGTTGACTACGATATGAAGCTTAAAGATATTGCTCCCAAAGGCGAAGGCATAGAAGTTTCACGCCTTAAAGGCTTTAATTATACTAACCACGACTATTCTTTCCACGAGAAGCTCAGAGAAGGTTGCTGATGGATAGAAATTTCAAAGTATATTTAGCGGGACATACCGGTTTAGTCGGTTCTTCTATTCTTAGGAAACTTACCCAAGACGGTTTTAATAATCTTATATATAAAAGAAGCAGTGAGCTTGACCTAAGAAGGCAGAAGAATACCGAAGAATTCTTTTTTTCCGAAAAACCGGACTACGTCTTTCTATCCGCCGCCAAAGCCGGAGGCATACTAGCCAACAGCACTTACTCCGCCGAGTTTATCTACAACAACCTATCCATCGCCATAAACGTCATACATTCTGCTTACAAATCCGGAGTTAAAAAACTTCTTAACTTAGGCTCTTCCTGCATATACCCCAAGCTTGCTCCCCAGCCCATGAAAGAAGAATACCTTTTATCCGGCAGTCTCGAACCTACCAACGAGGCTTATGCCGTCGCCAAGATATCGGCCATTAAACTATGCAGGTATTACAACGAGCAGTACGGCACTAACTTTATCTCCGTTATGCCCACAAACCTTTACGGACCCAACGACAATTTTAACCTCGAAACCGCCCACGTCATACCGGCGCTTTTAAGGAAGTTTCATCTCGGAAAACTTCTTCAAAAAAAAGATTTTGAACTTATAATAAAAGATATTAAAACCCGCCCTTTAGGCTTCAACTTAGATAATGAAATAAATCTTGAAGACGAAAAATCCATTGAGCATATTTTAAATAAAGCAGGCATATTTAAAGACCATATCCTTCTTTGGGGAACGGGAGAGGTTTACAGGGAGTTTCTTTACGTTGACGATTTATCGGACGCCTGTTTGTTTCTTATGAACAATTACGATTATAAAGACATAGGGGAGCTTATCAATATAGGAACCGGCGAAGATATTAAACTTAAAGACTTAGCGCTTGTGATTAAGGATGTAACCGGATACGAAGGCGGCATAAAGCACGATACCTCTAAACCGGACGGCACGCCGAGAAAGCTCTTGGACGTCGGCAGATTAAAGGCGCTTGGGTGGGAGGCGAAAATCTACTTAAACGAAGGGATAAGGAAGTCATATGATTGGTATAAATCAAATTAATACTAAATCCGCAGACATCGTATGGCAGAAGACGGATATAGGTAAAGCAGAAAGGTGCATAGTAAAAAATCATAAGCCGTGCGTCATATGGTTTACCGGCCTTAACTGTTCCGGCAAATCTACCATAGCTAACGCATTGGAACTCAGGTTAAATAAACTTAACTATCATACGTATCTTTTAGACGGTGACAATATCAGGCACGGTTTAAATAAAGACTTGGGGTTTAGTCCAAAAGACAGAACCGAGAATATGAGAAGGGTCGGAGAAGTCGCAAAACTATTCGTAGATGCGGGCATTATAACCCTTTGCGCATTTATTTCTCCTTTCAAAGATACCAGAAAAGCAATCAGGAATTTATTTGAAAAAGAAGAATTTATCGAGGTTTACGTCGATACACCTTTAGAAGTTTGCAAGCAAAGAGACGTTAAGGGGCATTATAAAAAAGCTCTTCTTGGAGAAATCAAAGGATTTACCGGAATAGATTCGCCTTACGAGCCGCCGGAAAATCCAGAAATCGAAATTAAAACGGCAGAATGCCGCATTGACGATGCCGTCGATAAAATATTGACTTATTTAAAAGAAAGGGAAGTTATTAACAACTGTACTCTATAAATTATCATAACTTATTTCACTTTACAAAATGAATATTAAAATCCATGATATTATAAACATTGCCGTAAAAGCGGGCGACGCTATTATGGAAATATACAAAAAGGATTTTAGCGTAGTTTACAAAAACGATAATTCGCCTTTAACGGAAGCTGATAAAAAATCTAACGACATAATATGCTCCCGATTAAAAGAAACATATCCTGAGATACCCATTATTTCCGAAGAAAATAAAGAAGTACCTTATGATACCAGAAAAAGCTGGGAATATTACTGGCTGATAGACCCGCTTGACGGCACAAAGGAATTCATTAAAAAAAATGGAGAATTTTCGGTAAATATAGCTTTAATTAAAAAAAATAGACCTATAATAAGCGTAATATATGCCCCTGCGCTAAATTTATTGTATTATGCCGAAGAAGGAAATGGCGCTTTTAAAATAGACGATAAAGGCCAAAAATATAAGTTGCCGCTATATGATAATAAATCTGAAAACTTAATTAAGGTAGTCTCAAGCAAATCTCATTCTAATGTTGAAACGGAAAGATTTATAGATAATCTGCGCAATCATTATAAAAATGTCGAATTGCTTTCAAAAGGCAGTTCTTTAAAGATTTGTCTTGTAGCGGAAGGTATTGCGGATATTTATCCGAGACTTGGTCAGACTATGGAGTGGGATATAGCCGCAGGTGATATTATAGCTTCAGAAGCCGGCAAGAAATTGTATAAGTATGAAGACGGAAAAATTGAAGACCGCTTTACATATAACAAAGAAAATTTAGTTAATAGCTGGTTTGTGGTTAAAGATAAAGATTTAACAATATATTATTAGTTAAACGTCATACAATATAAATAAAAAATGTTAAAAAAGTTCAAAAATAAAATAAACGGTGATTTACATCTGAAAGAACTTCTTAAAGGTTCCAGCATTTCATTTGCTTTTAAAATAATAGGAATGGGATTCGGCTATATTTTTACTATTTTATTAACAAGAAATTACGGCACCAAAGTTATGGGAATATATGCATTATCGTTAGTTGTTTTGCAGGTTGGAACTATCATCGGACGCCTCGGAATGGATACCGCCGTTTTAAGATTTGTTGCAGAATATAATTCACAAAATAAAAAAGATATAGTTAATGAGATTTATAAAAAGATTATAAAACTTGTCATTCCGATTTCTCTTGCAATCAGCATAGCTATATTCTTTTTATCGCCTTATATATCCCATTATTTTTTTCATAAGAATTATCTTTCAAATTATTTCAGAATAATCGCTATAGGAATTGTTCCTTACGTTTTATTTATTATAAATTCGGAAAGCCTACGAGGGTTAAAAAAAATAAAAGAATATGCATTCCTTCAAAATATGGGAATTTCTTTTGTTGCTTCAATAATGTTAGGATTATCGTTATTTATAGTAAAAAATAATTATATTCCAGTTACAATTTATATAATATCCATGTTCCTGATGTCGTTATTATCGTTTTTTCTCTGGTTTAAAAAATTTAATCTTAGCTCAAATATAAATATATCCGAACCTTTAAAATTATCATTAAATCCCGATAATCTATCTTTGGGTAATAAATCACATGAAATTTCTTATAAAAATATTTTATCAATTTCTACGCCTATGCTTATTTCAGGATCTTTGAGTTTTTTTTTAGGTTTAATAGATATAATTATATTAGGTATATTTAAGACAAGTGCGGAAGTTGGAATTTATAGTGTAGCAATTAAGCTTTCTTCGATAGTTGTTTTATCTCTTTTAACAATAAACACAATAGCCGCTCCAAAATTTGCTGAATTTTGGGTTAAAGGCGACAAAAAGGGGTTATTGAAAATAGCTCGCCAATCTACTAAAATTGTATTCTGGGTATCGTTTCCTATTTTGCTTTTAATGGTAATTTTTTCTAATTATATACTTGGTTTTTTTGGGCAAGGGTTTAGAATGGGTGAAATAGCGCTAATAATGTTGACTTTAGGTCAATTTATAAACGCTATTAGCGGTTCGGTTGGATACATACTGGAAATGACAGGATTCCAAATTTTTACGCAAAATATTATGATAGCTTCAGTTATTATAAATATTATATTAAATTTATTACTAGTTCCTAAATACGGCATTGACGGTGCGGCATTTGCAAGCATGATAACTTTAATCTTCTGGAATTTAACAATGGGGGCAAAAGTAAGCAATATTTTAGGTGGTTGGATATTTTATAAACCTTTTTATTTGCATTAAAATTTTTGAAATTTATGTTATATGTTAAATAAATTTATTTTAAAATATAGTAAAAAAAGTTTATTGTTTTGAAATTAATTAATTTTTTAAATTTTATTAAATATTTGTAAAATCATTATAAGGACGCTAAATAAAATGGAAAGCTTAATAGAGAAAATAATTCATAATGGTAATTTGTTATCAATAATAATTAGAGCAAATTTTAAAAAAAGTGGGATAACTTTTTTTACTCCTTTAGATTTTTCGCAGCAATTAGGTTATATGTCTCACCCTAAGGGAAAAATAATAGAACCGCATATTCACAATGTTGTGAAAAGAGAAATACATTATACTAAAGAAGTATTGATTATAAAAAAAGGCAAGCTTAAAGTTAATTTTTACTCTGAAGATAAAAACTTTATTGAAAGTAAGTTTCTTTATGAGGGTGATGTTATTTTGCTTGCTGAAGGCGGTCACGGTTTTGAAGTGATAGAAGATATAGAGATGATCGAAGTTAAGCAGGGTCCCTACTGTGGTGAAGCTGATAAAACAAGATTTATACCAAAAGAGGATGATAATAATGGAAAATAAATTTATTCCGGTATGTGAGCCTTTATTAGAAGGAAATGAGTTAAAATATGTATCCGAAGCAATTAAAACTGGATGGATATCTTCGAATGGAAAATTTGTTAAACTTTTTGAAGAAAAATTTGCTGAATATTGTGGGGTAAAATATGCCGTATCAACCTGCAATGGAACCGTCGCCTTACATTTGGCTTTAATAAGTTTGGGTATAGGCAAAGGTGATGAGGTTATTATTCCATGTTTTACAATGATAGCTTCAGCTTTTTCTATTTGTTATACAGGGGCAATGCCTGTTTTTGTAGATGTGGATAAAGATACATGGAATATAAACCCCAATTTGATAGAAGAAAAGATAACAGCGAGAACAAAAGCTATTATGCCTGTTTCTATTTTTGGATATCCTTGTGAAATGGATAAAATTAGAAAAATTGCAAAAAAACATAATTTGTTTATCATTGAAGATGCAGCAGAATCTCACGGAGCGGAATATAAAGGTGTTAAAACAGGAAATCTTGCCGATATAACAGCTTTCAGTTTTTATGCTAATAAAAATTTAACGACTGGGGAAGGCGGTATGGTTGTAACCAATAGCGAAAATTTTTATAAAAACGCTTTATATTATAAAAATTTATGTTTTCCTTTGGATGGTTCAAGAAATTATATTCACGACGATATAGGTTTTAATTATCGCATGTCTAATATTCACGCTGCAATTGGTTTAGCTCAGGTTGAAAAAGCCGACTATTATCGTGAAAAAAGAATATTAAATGGTAAGATGTATAGAGAATTACTAAAAGATGTTCCTGGTGTCTTTTTTCAGAAAGATATAGATTATGTCTTAAATGTTTACTGGATGAATGGCTTGTTTATTGATCCTAAAATTTATGGAAAAACAAGAAACGATTTAATATTTTTTTTAAAAAATAAAAGAGTTGATACAAGGTTATTTTTTACAGGTATGCATAAACAGGAATCTTTAAAAAAATACGGTTGTGATATGAAAGGTGATTATCCAGTTACAGACAATCTTGCAACGAATGGATTTTATCTGCCTTCTTCATCATCGCTAAAGCCTGAAGAAATAGAGCATGTTTGTCAATTAATCAAGGAGTATGCCAAAAATTGAAAGTATTTGATATGTATGCTGAATATTATAATCTGCTTTATGCGGAAAAAAAATATGAAGAAGAGGTTGGTTATATTGATTCCTTGATAAAACGTTATACAAAGAAATCTCCGGCTAAAGGAAGGCTATTAGATATTGGATGCGGCACAGGGAAGCATGCTAGTTTGTTTCTCAATAAATCATATTCGTGTGTAATTGGCATAGATATTTCAGAAAAAATGATAAATGAGGCTAAAAAATTAGAACATAATAAATTGAAATTTTATGTTAAAGACGGAAAGAGTTTTGATTTTGATTTAAAATTTGATGTCATTACCTCTCTTTTTCATGTAGTTAGTTATCAAAATACAAATAAAGACATTTCACAATTTTTTTCAAATGTTTCTAATCACCTAAATAATAATGGAATTTTCATATTTGATTTTTGGTATGGACCGGCTGTTCTTACGGATAAACCATCAATCAGAGTAAAAAGGTATGAAAATAAAAATATTAAATTAACGAGGATTGCAGAGCCAGTAATTATATCTAATAAAAATTTAGTTGAAGTAAATTATGAAATATTAATACAAAATAAGTTGGACAATGGCTTATCTAAATTAAATGAAAAACATATAATGAGATATTTTTTTATACCCGAATTAGAATTTTTAATTAAGGGCAACAATATGAAAATTATGGGTAGTTTTGAATGGATGACCTTAAAAGAACCTAACTTTAACAGTTGGTATGTAGTAATGATCGCTAAAAAAATAATTTAATAGGTTACTAATTAATGAAAATATGTGTTTTTTTTGGGGCCAATATTAAAACTGGCGGAGGTTTTCAGTATAATTCCAAGATTATTAATATTTTAAAGAGCATAAACAATGATAATTTTGAATTTATATATTTTGCAGATAAAAAAGTGGTTGATTCGTATAAAGATCTTGAAATAAAAGTTGAGGCGATTAAATTAAATTATTTAGATAAGCTAAGTTTAAGGATAAGAAAATTTTTAAAAATATATTTAAAGAAGTTCGATTTTTTAGATAAACTTTTTAAAAATAAAATAGAAACTATTTTTAAAAAGTTTGATATCGATCTTATTTATTTTTTAGAACCAACATCAATTGCTCTTTACATAGAGAATATCAATTATATATTCACAGTTTGGGATATTGCTCACAGAGATTTCATGGAATTCCCTGAGGTTAGGTCTAATTTTGAATTTGAAATAAGAGAAAAAATTTATATTAATTCTCTTAAAAAAGCTATTGCCGTATTGAGTGAATCTTATTTAGGAAAACAGAATATTATAAGAAGATATGGTATAGATGAGAAAAGAGTGTACGTTGCACAGTTTACTCCTACTCTGCAATCAATTGGAGAGCAAAAATTCATAGATATTAAAAATAAGTTTAATATAAAAAATGATTATATATATTACCCAGCACAATTTTGGCCGCACAAAAATCATGTTTACATTTTAGATGCTATGAAAATTCTAAAAGAGACATTTAATATAATTATTGATGTTGTTTTTACTGGATTTAACTATGGAAATCTAAATTATATATTAGATTATTCAAAAAAAATTGGCATAAGGGAACAAATTCACTATTTAGGTTTTGTCGATAAAGAACTAATTCCTAATTTATATAAGCAATCCTTAGCCCTTGTAATGCCGACATATTTTGGACCAACAAATTTACCGCCGTTAGAAGCTTTTTCTTTAGGAGTGCCAGTATTTTATTCCGATTTAGAAGGATTAAGAGAGCAAGTTGGTAATGCTGCAATACTTATTAATATTAATGATCCACAAGATTTAGCTTTTAAATTAATAAAATTAATAAAAGGTGAAATTTCTAAAGATAAATTAATCGAACATGGAAAAAAGAAATTGAGAGAATGGACAAATAATGATTTTGCAAATATTATTATTGATATATTAAATAATTATAAAATTAAATTAAAATGTTGGAAAGATATTTAGTTTAACTTACCTTTATATGTCTTGACATATAAATATATTTGTTATAGAGGTTTAAAATTAGATGAACGTAAAAAAAATATTAAATTTTTTGAAATTAATTCCAAATAAATTAAGAGGCTATATTAATTTTAGTATTTATCAAATGGAGTTGCCTAAAAATCCATTATTTGAAGATATTTATATTGTCGAATTTCCAAAAAGTGGGATAACTTGGCTAAGTTTTATTATAGCAAATATTCATAATCAGCTGGAAAATAATCAATATATTTATCCAACATATTTTAATATTGATAGTATAGTTACCGATGTGCATAATGTTAAAGGTCTTTCGATAAGTGAACAAAGTAGAATAAGATTTATTAAAAGTCACAGTAAATATAATCCACATTATAATTTTGTTATTTATTTATTAAGAAATCCTTTTGACGTAATGGTAAGTTATTATAATTTTTCAATAGCGCAGTTTGAATATAAGCAAAGTTTTGAAAGATTTATTAAAGATAAAAATTACGGTATTACAAGTTGGACAAATCATGTCGATAGCTGGTTAAATTATAGTAATAAGTCTCAGATGATTCACTTATTAAAATATGAGGATTTAATACACAATACTTTTAATGAAATTAAGGAATTATATAATAATTTAGGCATACTTATTACCGATGAAACAATCCAAAACGCTATTAATCTGTCATCATTAGAAAATATGCGTAATTCAGAAGAAATATATAGAAAACATAATCCTTTTTATATATTATCATTTGTTGGAAAAAAAGATAAAATAAAAAAAAATAAACTTTTAACTAGAGAAAATTTTTTATTTATCAAAAAAAGATCTGAATCTATTTTAAAAAAGTTTTATCCTGATTTATTAAATAAAGATTATATTGAAATTATTACAGATAAAGAGAAAAATAATTGATAGCGTAAAATATTTTGTAAATTTTAATTGGTAAGAACAGGCTATAAATGTATGTAAATAAAGGTGCCAGATTTATTTTAATAATTTCATTTTAATTTTAAAAGAACGTTTGGATTGCAAATGAATACAAATAATTTCAGCACTACGATACTGTTTTCACATGATAAGCCTGTGATTGCAAACGGACAGTTCGACAAATTTGAAACATTATTGTTTTTGCCGCCAAACCAAGACAGGATAGCTGAAGGCGGATTAAGGAAAAAAGGAAACTTCAAGCATAGTTATAAATATATTGTTAATAATGATTGTTTGAGTGCAAGCTGCAATTCATCATTTGAGGCGTCGGAGGGCAAAAATAAATCAACGGCAGGCGTTCTTTATTCAAGTGTAACCGCAACGGCTTATGACAACACCGATTATGCTGAATCTAAAAAAAATAAAATTGATTCGGATTGCAAAACCGTTACCGGCAAATGGTATATATGCGATCCTGCCGGTAATCCCATAAAACCTGCTCCTGTGGAAATTCAAGAAAAAATAGAAGGATATATTAAGAGCCTTCAAGATAATATAAATTGCTATGTTGAAGAAAGTATCGATAAAAATGAAGATGCTTTGCAAAGGCCTATTACATTTCTTCCGTTAATAACTGTAATAACGGTTGTTTTTAACGGAGTAAAAACCCTTGAGGAAACTATTAAAAGCGTAGTAAATCAAACATATCCTAATGTTGAATACTTAATTATAGATGGCGGCAGCACGGATGGAACGCTTGATATAATAAAAAAATACGAGGATGTTATTGACTACTGGGTAAGCGAGCCGGATAACGGAATTTACGATGCAATGAATAAAGGCATAATCCTAATATTTGGAACATGGGTTTATTTTTTGAATAGCGGAGATTTAATTTTTAATAGTAATGTTTTTAAAGATATTCTTATAAATATAAGCAATGATTTTGATTTTATTTATGGCAATGTATTTATAAAGCCTATACATAATAAAATTTATGATGGTTTATTTAGCACATATAAATTAATAACAAAAAACATAAATCATCAAGCTATATTTTATAAGAAAAAACTATTCACACAATATGGTTTTTATAACACTAAATATTATCCAAGCGCCGATCATGAATTTAATTTAAAAATATTTAAAAATTCTAAAAAAAAATATATCGATCATGTTATAGCAATTTATAATGAACAAGGATATAGCAGTATTAATATTGATTATAAATTTTTAAATGATTTAGGCTTTATAGTAAAGACGAATTTGGGTCTAAAATTTTTTATATTATTTAAGATGAGAAGATTTTTAGTAAAGCTCTTAACATTGCTGAGAATAAATATATTAATTAAAAAATTTATTCAATTTTACAGATCTTATATTAAATAGTAAAAAAATAAACTATAACTAATAGCATAATATTATAGAGTTAATCAATTTATATAATTATATAATTATGTATAACAATTTAAATAAAAATGACAATAAGAAATGGATCAATGATTATTTAGAGATACTTGAATTATGTCCAGTTTGCGGGAGTAAAGAAAAGACTTTACTTTACAAAGGGTTAAAGGATTTATTATGTTATGTTCCAGGGGAATGGACGCTATATAAATGTCTAGTTTGCGATTCCGCTTTTATTAATCCTCGTCCAAATAAAAGAAATATTTTGCATGCTTATAAAGATTATTATACCCACGAATCTTCCTTAAACATTACAATTAAAAAAAATGGTTTATTAAGATTTTTTCGTCGGGCTTTTGCCAATGGTTACAGAAACTATATGTTTAAGACAAATTTACGCCCAAGTATTTTTTTAGGTATAATTCTTGTATTATTTCCATTAGAACGCAATACAATACAGTCTTCATGTCGTAATCTTAGTATAAATTTTCCTTCTGCTCAAAGATTATTAGATATAGGCTGTGGAAACGGTGATTTTTTATATTTTGCAAAAAAAACAGGAAGAGAAGTAGTAGGAATTGATTTAGATGAGAAAGCTGTTTTAGTTGCAAGAGAAAAGGGCTTAGATGTTAGATTAGGGGATATAGATGTTTTAAATAGAGAAGAAAAATTTGACATTATTACATTAAGCCATGTTTTAGAACATGTTCACGATCCTTATTATTTACTTCAAAAATGTTACAACTTACTCGATAAAAATGGTTACATTTGGATTGATACACCTAACCTAAGTAGTGAAGGACATAAAATTTACCGCGAAAATTGGAGAGGTTTAGAACCGCCAAGACACCTTGTTTTGTTTTCTTATTATTCTTTATTAAATACTTTAAAAAAAATAGGCTTTTCTAAAATAGAAGATATGCCATACAGACCTCTTTGCAAGGATATATTTAAATCATCGGATTTGATATATAAAAGAAAATTACATTATAATAAAAAAAATTCAATTAATTTCAATTTTTTAAAAAGTTTAGATATTATAAAAAATGCTGAAATTATAGAACGTAAGGAACCGTCTAAACGTGAATTTATTACGTTAAAAGCATGGCGAAGCTAATAAGATAAATATTAAATACGCCTTAATTATAATATGACACTGCTTTTAATTTAAAATACTATAAATTAAAAAGATAGTGTAATTGAATTGCATTTAATTTTTAAATTATAAAAATTATTATATTTATATAATATGATTAAAATGAATAACAAAATATTGTTTTATAAGGAGGATTTTAATTGAGTCAAATAAAAATAATAAATCCATATGTGGATAGAATTTCAATTTATAAAAAAATTTTTTATAAATTGAAATTTAATAAATTAACTGGAAGATATTTTAATAACGATAAGTTAATGAGCTGGCTGGTATTAATTGGTTCAAATATAAAAGGCTATGAATTGAAAAAAAAGATTAAAAAATTTTATAACAAGGAGAAATTTAATTTATCATATCCTAAATTTATAGAAATTGAAACAATTAATAAGTGCAACATGTCTTGCAGTTTCTGTCCGACAAACAAAAAGAATGATATTAGAAAATTTACCATTATGGATGAAAAACTTTTTAAAAAGATAATCGAAGAAATTTCATATATAGACAACGAGGTATTGGTATATTTTCATTCTAATAATGAGCCGTTATTGGATCAAAGAATTCCTGAATTTATACAATATGCAAAAGAAAATCTTTCAAACACAAAAGCAATATTAGGAATGTCTACAAATGGAACTTTACTTTCAGAGGAGATATTTTTAAAATTAACTCAATATCTTGATATCTTGATTATTAATAATTATAGTGAAAATATGCAACTAATAAAAACAGTTAAAAATATATATAAACGTTACCGTTATAATGAATTTACAGCTGATATAACAATTAACCTTAGGAATGTAAAAGAGGTAATTAAAAACGTAGGAGGAAATAGTCCAAATTATAGTTACAATAAACCCATTAATATACAATGTTTATTGCCTTTTGAGCAGATGGTGATTCGCCCAGATGGTAAAATAAGTTTATGTTGCAAGGATGTTTATGGTCAATATACTTTAGGCGATATCAGATATGAAACAATATCATCAATATGGAACAATGATATCTACAATAATTTAAGAAAAAAAATGAGATTAGGAAGAAACAATATTCAATTGTGTTCTAACTGTAATTTTTAAAAATATGTTTATACCTTAATTTATGTATAATTATATAAAAAAATATAAATTTCCTGTTTATAATGTAAGAAAAAAAAAATGGAAGTTTTTATTATTTTTTATTGATTTTTTTCTTTATATTTTTATTAAGAAAACTAAAAATAATAATTTTTACAGTTCCAATCTCTCACATAGTAAAAGTGTAAAAAAAATACTTCTATGCAACGGTGCCCACATAGGTGATGTGCTAATATCTGCAAATGTAATACCTTTGCTACAACATAATAACCCGAATATTGAAATTGGATTCTTAGGGGGGTCATGGTCTGTAAATGCTTTAAATGAATATGATAATATAAAACATGTTCATATAGTTGACCATTGGATGTTAAACAGATCTAATTTATCAATTTTTAAAAAAATAAAACAATATTATAATACTAGAAAAAAAGTTATTAAAGAAATAAAAAATATTGGATACGACGCCGCTGTAGATATGTATTATTTTATGCCTAATAATGCTATGTTGATATGGCAGGCTGGTATTCCAATGAGGATAAGTTATGACAGCGCAGGATTTTCTTCTTTTCTTACGGATGTTGTTAAGTGGGAAGAAAAAAAACAGCACATTGTTAACTATAATTTAACTTTGTTCAAAAAACTTTCGTTTAATTTACCTGAAAGAATTACTGCGTATAATAAATTATTTATTTCTTCTCAAGATATAAATAATATAAAAATAATATTAGATAATTTTAATATAAATTTTGGAGATTATATTGTTGTTCATCCTGGTACAGGTTTAAAAGCTAAAAAATGGATTTTTGCAAAATGGATTTCTTTAATTCAACGTTTAATTGAAAAAAAAGAAAATATTGTTATCACTGGTTATGGTAAAAATGAATGCATTGAAACAGCCGAAATTGCATCAAAAGTTAGAGGACATGTTATAAATTTATGTGATAATATTAGTTTTCAAGATTTTGTTGCCCTTGTGTCAAAAGCAAAAGCAATTATTAGCGTTGATTCTGTAGCTTCTCATATAGGTGCAATGACAAATATTCCTACCGTTTGTATATTTAGTGGTATCCCTAATTATTTTTTTTGGTCGCCTATTGGAGAAAAAACTAAAGTGATACATTTAGATATTCCTTGTTCACCATGTTATAAACGTGAAGGCTGTGAAAAAATGGACTGTTTGAATAATATAAACGTTAATTTAGTTATTGATACTCTTTATAATATATTATAGATATATATAGCAATTTAATTATTTATTAAAAACTATGAATAATCCTAATAGTATTGAATTTAATTCACCAGTATTGTTTATAATATTTAATAGAATTGATTATGTAAAAAAAGTTTTCAATTCTATAAAGAAAGTAAAACCTAATAAACTTTATATAGCATCAGATGGTGCTCGTACATATATAGATAATGAAAACATAACAGTCAAATACGTTAGAGATTATGTAATTAGCAATATAGACTGGGAGTGCAAGGTATCAACGCTGTTTAAAGAAAATAATTTATCTCCAAAAAAATTTATAAGTTCTGCTATAACATGGTTTTTTGAAAATGAAGAATACGGAATCATAATTGAGGAAGATTGTTTACCGCATGAGCATTTTTTTAGATTTTGCGAAGAATTATTGATTAAATATAAAGACGATGAGAGAATAATGATGATATCTGGTCAAAATAATGAGATAAATAGTGAAAAAAGAATTAAAGAAAGTTATTTTTTTTATAAATACACAGATATTTGGGGATGGGCTAGTTGGAGACGCTCTTGGAAATATTATGATTTAAATATGAAAGGCTGGGAGCAATTAAAGAAAAAAGGTCTTTATAGAACTGTAAGTGATATTAAAGGTTTTCAAAAATATGTCAAATATGTATTTGATCAATTAATTGAAGACAACATAGAAACATGGGATACTCAATGGTCATATGCTTGTCTTGCAAATAATGGACTATGTATTATTCCCGTTCATAATCTTGTATCAAATATTGGTATCTTTGGAGTAAACACTTATAGGAAAACAAAAGGACATTATATGCCAACTATACCTATCAACTTTCCAATAATACATCCAAGTTTTGTATTTCCAGACCCTGCTTATAACGATTTTATGTATAAACATAAATTGAAAAAAATTAAGAATAGACGATTTTTTGCTAAAATTTTAAAATTTTTTGGTTTATATTGGTTTCTTAGAAAGTTTTATAAAAAGCTAATTAATTTATTAACTAAAAATCAATAATAAGTTTATTGATGAATCATGTATAAAAAAATTGATAAAACATCTTTTATATTTATAATTGTTGGCATCGCATTATTTCTAATAACGGCATTAGGTCCAATAAAAGGTGATTTCTTAGGCTTAGTTCCATTTATTAGGTATTATGTCCACAGAAATAAAATTAGATTGCTTGTTGAACCCTCTTTTTGGGTAATTGTTTTTATTTCTGTTTTTATTTCTAAATATATAACTATAAGTTCAGTCAGATTGTTGATAATTTTTTACGGTATATTAGGGGTATTTTTAAATCTTTATGCGATTAGAAAACTTTCGTATTTTCCAATATTAGCTCTAATAGTATATATTGGAGTTTCGTATAATTTACACCAGCTCCAAGAAGCTAGAGAAGGCATAGCTTCGGCGATATTTATGCTGGCTATTCCAGATATAGTTAATAAAAAAAATAAATCATATTTATTAAAAACTGTCCTTGCTACATTATTTCATTATTCAGCATTTGTAATGATATTTGCATATTTTGTTAACCCAAAAAAAACTAAAATCTTTGAATCTTTATTTTATTTAATTTTACCTTTTATAGGAATAGAATTTTATTTTATGAATATTGGTAAATTAATAATAATGCATATTTTACCGTATCTTCCAATATTTATTCAAAGTAAATTAAATTCCTATATATTAGCTTTTAAGTTTCATAAATATAATAATTTTGATATGCATGGTATTACTATTTTAGGTTTTATTGTCATATATTATTTTTTTTTGCTAAATATTAAAAAAATAAAAAAGCCTTTAGATAAAGTTTTAGTAAAGTTGTTAGGTTGGTTAATTTTTATCTTTTTTACATTTGCTTTTTTACCTGTAATATCAGGAAGAATGATAACTCAATTTGGATTTGGAGCTATAGTAATTTTATTATGGCCTGAATTAGCATATATAATCAAAGAAAAAAAAATTGCATATGCATTGGTTATTTTGTATTCCGTTCTTATTTTTATAGATTATGCAATAATAGGTAAAAATGGGAGTCAATATAACCTACATTCTATAATGGCATATTTCAAAAATGCTTTATAAATTTAATATATACATAGACGGTCTTTTCTTTAAAGGTTCGGGTATCGGCAGATATTACGAATCTTTGGTTAAAGAAATGTCTTTAAAAGGCATTAAAATATATACCTGTGTGCCGATTTGGTTAAAAGACGATTTTGAAGAATGTTTTAAAAATTATAGAAATATTGAAGCAATATATGTAAATTATTCAAAGTATTCTTTGAAAGGCTTCGCTATGCAGTCGGCTATACTTATAAAACTAGAAAAAAAAGTCGATTTATTTTTTTATCCGCATATCAATCTGCCTATGTACATTCCCAAAAATACAATTATTACAGTGCATGACTTGACGCAGTTTACTAAGTTTTGGGATAGGAATGTTTTTAAAAAAAAATATTATAAATTTATTTTTGAAAGGGCGATAAACCAATGTAAAGGAATTATAGTAATTTCAGAGGCTACTAAAAAAGACCTTATTAAGTTTGATAAAACTGTGGAATCTAAAATAAAAGTTATTTATGAATTCATAGATGATAAATTCATTAAATCAGGTATGATTGGCAGTTTTCAAAGCAAGCCGTTAATTACCTGCAATTATATACTTTTTATCGGTAATAGAAAAAAACATAAAAATTTAGAAAGACTTATATATGCCTTTAATAAAATAAAAAATCAATTAAAATATAAATTGGTTATTACCGGCAGCAAGGATAAAAATAATGGATTAAAAGACGGTATAGATTTATTAATCCAAAAATTAGGTTTGAGAAATGAAATTATCGAATTAATATCGCCTGACGATAAAACTATAATTAATTTATATAAAAATGCTCAATTGTTCGTGTTACCTTCATTATATGAAGGTTTTGGACTGCCGCCCTTAGAAGCTATGGCTTGCGGATGCCCGGTAGCGGTTTCCGATTTGTCTGTTTTAAAAGAAGTCTGCGGAGATGCCGCGATTTATTTTAATTCCGAATCGGAAGAAGATATGGCGGCGAAAATAATTAATATTTGTGAAGATAATGAATTAAGACAATCCCTTATATCAAAAGGTAAAGAAAGATTAAAATTTTTTGATAAAAATAATATAATTGAAGAGTATTTGAAATATTTTAAAGCTATTAATTTTGAATAATTATAAATAATATAGGTTAATTTATAAATGAAAATAGCCCTGGTGCATGATTGGTTCAATGAATACGCAGGCTCTGAACGTGTTGTGGAACAAATTTTAGAATGTTATCCTGAAGCCGATGTTTTTAGCATTGTTAATTTTTTACCTAAAGAGCAACAGTTTTTTTTAAAAAATAAAAAAATCCATACTTCATTTATACAAAATCTTCCTTTTGCAAGAAAGGCATTTAGAAAATATTTATTATTAATGCCGTTTGCAGTAGAACAGTTTGATTTAACGGATTACGATTTAGTTATATCAAGTTCGCACGCTTTTGCAAAAGGCGTAATTACGCATTCCAATCAACTTCATATAAGTTATGTACATACGCCAATTCGTTATGCTTGGGATTTTCAATTTCAATATTTGAAAAATTCTAACTTAGAACAGGGACTTAAAAGTATAATTGCAAAATATATGTTGCATAAAATCAGGTTATGGGATTATAGAACGGCTAACGGAGTTGATTTTTTTATAGCAAATTCAAAATATGTTTCTTTAAGAATTTGGAAGACGTATAGAAGAGAATCCGAAGTTATTTATCCGCCGGTAAACATTGATGTTTATAATTCCAATTCTAAAAAAGATAATTTTTATTTAACGGTATCAAGAATGGTTCCCTACAAAAGAGTTGACTTAGTTGTAAAGGCATTTTCTCAAATGCCCGACAAAAAACTTGTTGTAATAGGCGATGGTCCAGAATTAAATAATGTAAGGAAGTTAGCTGCTAAAAATATCGAAATTTTAGGATACCAAACTTCTTCTATTGTTAAAGAATATATGGAAAAAGCTAAATGTTTCGTATTTGCCGCAGAAGAGGATTTTGGGATAGTTTCTGTAGAGGCTCAAGCTTGCGGTACTCCTGTTATAGCTTATGGAAGGGGGGGCGCAACAGAATCTGTTATTAACAATGAAACAGGCATATTCTTTAAAAATCAAAATGTTGAAGATATAATCAATGCCGTCAAATATTTCGAAATAAATTATGAGAATTTCAATCCTATAAATATAAGACGTACCGTTGAAAGATTTAGTGTAAATAATTTTAAAAAAAAGTTTAAGAACTTTGTTGACTTAAAATTTAAAGAAAAATTTAATTTTTGAATTATGGTAAAGTATAAAAATACATTCTTAATTCTATCTTTAATATTAACCGACCTCCTTGTTTTCTTTGCGTCTTTTACTGCGGCGATTTATATACGAATTTTGATTTCTTTTGTTTATCCTCGGCTGCCGCAATTTAATCCGCATATCGGCATGTTAGTCGATAAAGTATGGTGGATGCCTTTTATATTGATTTTTTTTATTAATTACGAAGGGCTTTACGTTAGAAGGCTGCCTTACTGGGAAGAAGCAAAAGAGCTGATAAAGGCTATTATACTTTTTGGTATTTTAAGCTATGCAATTGTATCTATAGCAAAATTGAGCGACAGCGTTTCAAGGCTTGTTGTAGGAATGACCGCACTATTTTTATTTTTTGCAATTCCGTTTATAAGATTATGGGCAAAGAGATTTCTTTATAAGTTGGGATTATGGAAAGAAAATACGATAATTATAGGAACTGGCGAGATTGCCGTTATTGCGGCCGAAGGTTTAGGTAAAGAAGATTATTTAGGATATAACGTTATCGGTTTTTTAGACGACGATATAGAAAAAGCAAGTAAAGAAATTAGTATAGGGTGCAGAAAATATAAGATTTTCGGAAGCGTTAAGTATTTAAAAAAGTTTATCGGCACAATGCACATTTCCACGGTAATTATCGCACAGCCGTCTTTTTCTAAGGAAAAATTAGCAGAATTTGTAGCGACGATTCAAAAAAATGCTAAAAATATAATAATTATACCTGATTTAAGAGGTATGCCTTTATTTAATTCGGAAATGAATTATCTTATCGCAAATCATTTAATTTTTTTAAACACTAAAAATAATTTAAAATTCTCTTTTAATATTTTCATAAAAAGAGTGTTTGACATTATAGTCTCTATTCTGTTATTCCCTTTAATCTTACTGGCTATTATAATTATAGGTATATTAATTAAAATTGATTCAAAAGGACCTGTTTTTTATTCTCATAAAAGAATAGGTAAAAACGGCAAAATTATCGGTGTTTATAAGTTCAGGAGCATGTATAAGGATGCCGACGACAGATTAAAAGAAATACTTAAATACGATGAAAATGCACGAAAAGAATGGGGCACATATTTTAAACTAAAAAACGACCCCAGAATTACAAAAGTCGGCAATTTTTTGAGAAAAACTTCTTTAGACGAACTGCCGCAAATATTTAACGTTTTTAAAGGCGATATGAGTCTTGTAGGTCCTAGACCGGTTTTAAAAAAAGAAATCGACGAATATTATAGGGAAAATTCGCAATATTACTTAATGGTTAAGCCAGGGATTACCGGTTTATGGCAGGTGAGCGGAAGAAACGATACGAGTTATGATTTCAGAGTAAAATTAGATACATGGTATGTAGTAAACTGGTCTTTATGGTTAGATATCATAATATTATTTAAAACCTTTAAGGCTGTTATAAGAAAAGAAGGGTCGTATTAGTTTATTTTACTTTGATTGGTTTTATTATATGCAATTAAAACTATGAAAGCGGGTATCACAGCATAGATATTATACAGTGAATTAAAATTATCGAACATAAACATAGCCGGAAGTGTAGCAAATATAGTTAAGACATAGGCGTAGAAGTAAAATTGGCTTTCCGGAATTACGGTGAATAATTTTAAAAGCAATTTCCATATATATATAAATAAAGCCAAAAAAAATACTAAAGAAATAATGCCGTTGTATAAAATAATCTGCAAATAAGTATTATCGAATAAGAATAGAGACGGTTTTAAATGAAGAAGTTCTGGAATATTAGGTCTCCAAGGCGCTACTTTTGCTAACCCGTATTCTATGATTCCGTGACCAAAAAATAAATTGAATATATTGCCGTTTAATATAAATTTATCCGCCATAAATTGCCATTCGTGAAGTCGTTCATAAAGACTAGTTGAACTATTAATAGCCTTGTTTCCATGTATATGTATAAAAACAATAAACAATATTAATAAAACAGTAAAAGCCAAATTTATTGCGGGCAATGTATATATGATGAATTTATAAATTTTATTTTTATTGCCGTATTTTTTATAAAAATATATTAGCAATATAGAAAAGATTGCTAAAGTTAAGCCGAGATAGTCAGTTCTAAGATATGTCCAGTATATGGTAGCTATCGTCGCCAATAATCCGACAACCAAAATAATTTTGGCAGGTATTTTTGTTTTAAAGAATAATAATATTGAAAGCATTATTACCGCAATACTTACACAATAAGTATTGTTGATAAAAATAATGACCGTGTGTCCAAATCTTCCGATAATATTAAAGTTTAATAATGGAAGAATATTCTTATCGTAAATTTCGTTATAAAAATGTTGTCCTATATTTAATAGCAGGATAATCGGCGACAGGCTTAATAAAACGATGAACCATAGTTTGAATAATTTTTTGGAAAGAATTTCGTCATAATAGCTATTCTGACCGTCTTTGTCGCTGCTTATTTTTAGCGACGAAACTAAAAGTATCACTACCGGAAGATTATAAAACCTATAAAACAAATAAACCGAATATTTTAAAGGGTATCCAAGGTAAAGTTTATCGAAGATAATCGATATAAAGCCGTAGCATATATATGCAATATATATAATTATCAGTTTTTTGTCATAGTTTATTTTTAGCGATAATCCAAAAAAAGCAAGCGATAATATTACTACGATTACTAAGGATTTAAAGTACAATATGCTTAAATGAAGCGGTTTATGATAAATCAGTAGCAAAAAATCTACAAAAAATGTATTATAAATAATTAAAAACAGAAGTCCTATAACTAAAACGTAAAGCGATAAAGACAGTATTTTAAAGGATTTTTTTTCGACTGATTCGTTAGTTTTCATTGTTTGCAGAAATTTTAACATATATATATTGAATTTGCAAATAAAAAGCTTGTTAATTAAAGCCTTTATGATTATTTAAATAAATGGAGACAGCCCAGCTCACTTACAAGCAAAGGTTTATAAAAAATTTAAGCCTGTTGTATCTTGCTACACTTATTTCCAAAATTTTTGCTCTTATTATAAATATACTTCTTGTCAGAAAGCTTGGGGCTTCAATATACGGTGAATACGGTTTTGCGCTCACGCTTGTTACATATTTTACGTTAATAGCGGATTCTGGCCTATCTTCGTACGGGGAAACAACAATTGCTAAAGATAGGATTAAAGCTAAAAAAACTGCCGGAGATATTTTTTCGTTCAATCTTATTTTGTCGTTAGCTTCCTTCTTTATATTGCTTTTTTTGGCGATTAAAGTTTTAAGGTTTGGAAAAATTCAAACCAATATGCTTTTATTGATTTCAATTTTGCCGTTAATTGAAATTTTTAGTTTCAATTATGTCATAAAAGCGCTTGAAAAAAACCAAATAATGGCTTTTTCTGTTTTTTTCGGACGGCTGATTTATTTTTTAGGAATAATTGTATTCGTCGAGAATAAAAGCGATTATTTGTTCGCTATATTATTTTTTATCGTCGGAGCATTTCTGACGTCAATTATTCAATTCGGGTTTGTTATTAGGCTTATCGGAAAGATAAAGTTAAATTTTAGTTTTAAAAATTTTAAATATCTTGCGGTAAACGGAATGCCTTTCGGGATAGTGTCCGCACTCCTTATTTTATACGGAAGCCTGCCGGTATTATTTTTAAAAGTTTTCAGCACGGATAAAAACATAGGATATTATTATATGGCGGGCAGATTGGTTTTTTTTGTTTCGTCTTTTATAGGTTTGATTATGGGGGCGTTTATTCCTATAATTTCGGAGGCGATAAAGAACAACGATTTTAAGAAGCAGTCTTCAATAATCAGCGAACTTTTAAGATTTAACTATACGTTTCTTATACCCATTTGTTTCGGCGGCGTTGTCTTAAGCAGACAAATAATTTCCGTATTTTTCGGTTCGAAGTATATGTTAAGTGCGCAACTTTTGGATATTATGATATGGTCGATTTTGTTTATGGGCATATCCTCTGTATTCGGCGGGTACTTGACGTCTTTGCAGGACAGAAAGAGTTTGATCTTATCGTTTTTAGTCATTTGTATCGTAGGCGTTTTAACAGTACCGGTTTTAATTAAACTTTTTGGGGTATATGGCGCTGCAATTTCCAGTTTGTTTAATGAGTTTATTATGGTAGTATCGTTAATAATATTTTCTTCAAGAAGAAACAAAAATAAAAATATATACGATAGGATAAATATTAAGGTAAACGCATTAAATTTAATAAAGGTATTGTTAATATCGGCAATAATGGCGTATATCGTATGGTTTTTCAGCGTCGTTTTATATTTTAATATAGCGTTATCTATAACTGCCGGTATTTTTATCTATTTTGTTTTGTCGGTAATATTAAAAACTTTGAGTATTAAAGATTTGTCGGAAATTAAAGGAACTATACGCTAAAATTAAAAAAATATGAAAATTCTTACAGTTGTTAATAGTTTATCTAAAGGAGGTACGGAAAGGGTAGCCCAGAATTTTTCAGAAGCATATCAAGATTTGGGAAATGACGTTAGAGTTCTTGCCCTTTATTCGGGAGGACCAAGAAAAAAAGAATTAGAAAATAAAAAAATTAAAGTTTATATTAATCTTGATAATAATAAAACTGAGTTGATTTCATGGGGTCCCGAACTAATACACATACATTCCGGTGCTTGCATTGAAGATGCTCCATATTTATACAAATTAACAGAGTGGTTTACAAGCGCAAAATTTGTAGAGACGAGCGTATTTTCAAAAGTTTCTCTTATCGAAAATAATCTAACCGCAATTTTCCAACTTTCTAAATGGTGTGATTACTTGTATAGAACAAGAGGAGGCGATATAAGAAAAAGTTATATTATTCCAAATCCTATAAAAATAAATACAATGTACAAACCCTCCGTTGACGATATAAGTAATTTTAAAAAAAAATACGGCATACCTCAAAATTCATTTATTATGGGCAGAATAGGACAGGCTGCCGAAACTAAATGGTCATTATTTTTAATAGATATATTCGAAAAATTTTTTAATAATGTTGATAAAAATACATGTCTCATTTTGTGTAATCCTCCCGACAATATTATTTCTTATGCTTATGACAAAAAATATCTAAAAGACAATATAGTTGTAATTGACCAGATTATAGGGGATGAAGAATTACGTTGTTTTTACGGTTCTATGGATATAATGGTTCATATAGCAGAGGGTGGCGAAAGTTTTGGAATGGTAATAGCCGAATCTCTTTTATGCGAAACGCCGGTTTTGACTTTAAACACGCCTTGGGCTGATAATTCACAGTGTGAAGTCGTCGGCAATAATATCGGCGGCTGGTGTGTGAATGAAGTTGAAGAAATATATGATAAATTAGTTTATTTGTATAAAAATAAAAATTTACTAAAAGAAGCAGGATTAAATGGCAGAAAATATATAATCGAAAAATATGAAATGCACAAAATTGCATACGACGCACTTTGTACTATAATCAATAATGACAATAAAATCACAACTATTGAAAATAAAAATGGTTTTGACATTAATAGTCTATCGTGCAGTTTTAAAAATAATTTTTTGATTAAAACTTTATTGAGATTAAAATTAATTATTAAAATCAATTTTTTCCATAAAGTTATTAACAAAACTCTAAAAAAAATCATTTATTCATGATTTTTATATTCATTTAAAATCTCTTCTGCTTTTTTTTTATATTCCTCAATTATTTTATATTTAGGATTTGAAGAATTATATTTCTTCATTAAATTAAATTTTAAATAAGAAGAAATATAATAAGAAGTCATTAAAATTGAAAGAGAGAAACCGTATTTTTCGTCTTTGTAGCCTTTTTGAATAAATAATCTTTTTATAAAATCTTTAAAAATCTTTTTCAACAATTTTGTAAAAGTCATTTCGCTTTTAATTCCTTCAAACATATTTTTGGCTTCTATAGTTGTATATCTATTTGACTTTTCTAAAAAATGTTCAACATCAATATAGTTAAAGTGAATAAAACCCTCTTCATGATTTTTTATATAATATTTTCTTGCATCGTGCGATATATCAAATATATCATGAACTTTACCTGTCATCTTTACAAATGCTTTTTTAAATAATCTTGGCTGAAAATCTTGTAAAGCTCCCCATCCGCTTCCAATAAGAAGTTTTCCAAAAAAGTAATTATTGCGTGGGAAATATACTATATCTGCTAAATTATTTTCTATTATGTCTTTTATTCGATTATACATTTTATATGAAACTAATTCATCGGCATCTATTATAAGAACCCATTCGGAATTAGCTATATCCACGGCAAACTGTCTAGCAGGGTCGGCATAACCGCACTTTTCGAAAAAATAAATTTTATCCGTAAATTCTTTTGCTATTTCTACTGTTTTATCATCGCTATACATATCGACTATTATAATTTCATCAGCCCATTTGACAGATTCTAAGCAATTACGGATATTTTTTTCTTCGTTAAGAGTATTAATTAAAACTGAGATTTTTGTTTGCATAAAATTTTATTAATATTATTCATATGTTCATAATGTTCGTTTTCAAGCTTTTTTTTCCATTTTTGTATGAATTTTTCTTTATTGACTTGACCGTCATCGGGCTTGTATTTTTTGTAAGTGATATTTTCGTAATGAATAACGACAGAGGAGGGGAGATAAACTACTTTATAGCCTCTTTTTCTTACTTCAAACGCAAGGTCGGCGTCTTCATAATAGGCAGGAGCATATCTTTCGTCAAACCCGCCTATTTCATAAAATAATTCTTTTTTTATAATTATACAGGCGCCGGAAATAAAGTCCGTTTCTCTTGAGTAATTATATTCAGGTCTGTCAGGATTATCGAACATACCGTATTGCCATGATTCTCCGTCTTTCCATATTATGCAGCCTGCTTCTAGAAGTACCCCGTTAGGGTATATAAATTTAGGCCCTGCTATTCCTATTTTATCGTCGCTTTCCATTAATTGCAAAAGGTTTTTTAGCCAGACTTTTTGGACTTCCGTGTCGTTATTTAAAAACAGAATATATTTGCCAGAGGCGTGTTTGGCGGCGTTGTTGCAATTTCTTAAAAAGCCGAGATTATTTTTATTTCTGATAATTTTAACATTTTTTACGTATTTTTCTATATTTACGGTTTCGTCGGAAGAATTGTCGTCGGCTATGATTACTTCGTAAGAAATTACTTTAGTGTTTTTCAATATAGATTTTAAGCACAAGTATGTATAATCCCATTGATTATAAACGGGAATAATGATTGAAACGGAAACTTCGCCGGAAAAATTAGAATTATTTAGTTCTGGAAAAATTAAAGGTTTTTTTTCTATTTTTTTCACGATAGATTTATAATTACCGTTCAGCCGGTTTAAAAGAGATAAACGAAATATATTGAAAAATACGTTAATCCTTCCTTTTTTTAAATAGTACCATATTTTTTTAAATCTGTTTTTGGAAATTAACATTTATGATGTTTTAAAAGTTTAAATATTGGAATATATTTCAAATTTATTATTAATAAATAATTTTACTATAATTTCGGCATGATTTCATCAAATATTTATTGTATTAATTTATCTAAAATTTTATTGTATAATATTCGGTAAGATTTTACGCTATTACTATTTTCTAACATACATTTTAAAATTCAATTATGTTATTATAGATAAAATAAATTTAAATGAGTTTAGTTAAAAATTTTTTTAGGGAAAATATTTTTTTAGGATTTTTAATTTTTGCGTTTTATTTGTTTTTATCTGCATTTTATATAAATTTCTATAAGCATAATTTTTTTTCGTCAATGTTCAGTCCTGGCGGAGACCAGAGTTATTTTTTATTTTTTTTAAAATGGTGGCCGTGGGCAATTACTCATAACGTTAATCCTTTTAAAACTAATTATCTGACGTATCCCAGATTTTATAATACTGCTTGGCTTACATCCGTTCCTATCTTGTCTTTAATTGCATCGCCTATTACATATTATTTTGGAGTGATTTTTTCTTGGAATATATTAATATTATTAGCTCCTGTTACCGCTGCCTTCTCCGCTTATCTTCTTTTTAGATATTTAAAATTGAATTATTTTTCTTCATTTATCGGCGGTTATATTTTTGGCTTTTCAACTTATGAAATGTCGGAATTGGGCGGACATATTCATATGGTGTATATTTTTCCTGTTCCGGTAATTATTCTTTTATTATTGAAACGTTTCTCGAAGCAGATAAGCAGAAAAAGTTTTATAATATCTACGGCTTTCCTTATGGTTTTTTTATTTGGAATAACCACGGAAATTATGACAACATTTGTAGTATTTTTATTTTTATCGGCAATTGTTTCTATATTATATAATTTAAAAAATAAAAAAATTTTAAGTCGCATATATAGATTGTCTTTTGAAACATTTTTTGCAGGTTTAACGGCTCTTGTCATATCCTTTCCGGTTGTTTATTATTTAGTCAAGGGGTTGAAAAATGGTATTAATAAACCTATACTTTTTTCCGCAAAATGGAATTCTGCCGATTTACTTAATTTTATAATCCCTGCTAATTTTACAAAAATAGGCGGAGATTTTTGCAGCCGATTTTTTCATTTCTGGAAAGGAAACGACTATATAGGCATTGGCTTACTTATTATTATTATTTTTTCTATGCGTAATTTATTGAAAAAAGAAAAAGAAGAGATAGAGGGCGATAGTCAATTTATATGGGTAAAACCTCTAATTTTTATTACTTTTATGATTCTTATTTTTTCTCTAGGCCCTTATTTGCATATAGACGGCATTATTACGATGATACCGATGCCTGGACACTTGTTTATTTTTCCGCCTTTAAATAATGCCGCTCCAAATAGATTTATAATGTATGTATTTTTATTAATAGGGTTTTGGGTCGCGGTATGGGTATGCAATATAAAAGAAAATACATTAAAATCCGAAAAATATAAAATATATGGGCGTTATGCTTTGTTGGTCTTAAGTTTGTTGCTTATAGTTCCAAATTATACTGCATATGTATGGGGAAAGCCTAATTTTAATAGAAAAGCGATAAAAAAATTTGTTCCTAAAGAAAGCGATATACTCCCTATACCTTTTTCTCCTTATCCTTACGGGCAAGGAGCGCTCTGGGTTGCCGGATCTAATTTTAAAATACATATGACTGGGCCGAACTGGGGATTTCAGGTTTATAGACATAACGGTCGAGTATATAAAATGCTTAACGATAATAAAGTTTCCGGCAATTTTAAGCGGCTTATAACCGGTTATTGCCTTAAACACGGCATTAAATATATATTGATTTCTGAAAAAGCACATAAAAAAACCATGTGGGAATCTGCTTTCAATAAGATGGGCTGGAAGAGTAAAATCGGCTACGGTATTATAATATATAAAGTGATTTTAAGATAAGATAATAAATTATTTTTGCAATATTTCGTCTATTTTATCCAAAACAGCTCTTACGGTTATTTCTGAAATATCGAACCTGTCGTCGTAGCCTCGTCCTAATGTTGAAGTGATATAGTCATATTCTTTAAGGTTTTGTTCTATATAAGGGTGAAAAACGGCGGCATAATTGTTATTTCCTATCTGCCCAGGATAAGGAACGAAATGTCCGTATGACGCTTCGCCAGTGGAGATTACGATTACGGCGGGTTTAGGGGTTGGAGCTGAGGTTGGAGACGGAGAGCCGGACGGTATATTGGGAGCGTCAGGCGCGGATGTTGCGGAGGAAATTTGGTTTGTTCGACTTGTGTTTATAATACCTGCGTTTGCAAGCGCCATTGCGATATGAGGCGCCATAGTTTCGTTGGAGATAACCAAAGAGGCGTCTTTGACGATATAGAGCAGTTCTATGAGCGAGATTTTTCCTACGGCGTCGTTAAACGAGGCGTTGTCTGCAAGGTCGGACGGAAAATGTTTTTTAAATTCTGCGGCGTCGTTTAATTCGCTTTTTCCGCCGCACAAGACTATGTGAAAGCCGTATTTTGTATGGAGGTAGCGCGCAGTTTCGGCAAAGTATTCGGGCGGCCATTTTCTATGCTTAACGCTTGCGCCGATAAAAAACGCGGCGTAAGGAGAGGAAATTCCAAGTTTTGATTTTAAACCTGCAATGTCCGAAAGAGCAGGGGTTGGAGCTGAGTCGGCGGCGGAGACAGGGGCAGGAGCGACAGAGACAGTAGTCGCCGCCTGACGCGCCGGCAGATTTATAAAAGGTCCGTTTAAACTTATTCCGGCGCTTATTTTTTCGACTGCGGTTTCAGAAAGCAGTTTTTCAAAGAAATTTTTATTTTTATAAAATTCAAACCGGACGTTTTCTGCATCGGGGATTAATTCGTTATAAATTTTTTCGAGGATTTTATTTTTATACGGTTTTGTAAAGCGGGGGAGCCTGATACTTCCGATTTTTTTGTCGGCTTTTATAAGAAAAGCTAAATCGTTATCGGCGTTAAAAAATTCCCTGCTGAAAGGATGAATAAGTATGTCGTATTTAACGGCGGTTATTTCCTTGAATTTTTTATATCTGTAAAAGAAATCCACCGTAAAACTTTTTTTGTCGAGCCAGATAAATTCGTCTATATAGTCTTTATCCAAAAATTCCGCAAGGTCTTTCCATGCGGAATTGCCGAGCAGCGTTATTTTATAGCTAGCGAATCGGGGGCTTTTTTTTAATACTTCGAAGAAGTTTCTGAACAGTACGTAATCGCCTATGCCGTCGTGCCGGAATATTATTAGGCTTTTGCTTTTTTCTGAACGAAAAACGCCGCGTACGCCGCGTAAAAGATTGCGAAAATAAATCAGTATATCGACCGGCAGGTATATAAAAAGCTTGTTGTATAATTTATACGAACGCCTTTTTATTTTATTTATTTTTTGTCTTAACATCATTTGTCTAATATTTGCATTTCGTTTATACTCTTTATTATATCTATAGGTTCAATCGAATTCATGCATTCTGGGGCGCTAAGCCCTCTTGGACAGTTTTCCATCCAGTCGTCGGTACTCCACCAGCAGTTTCCGCACAAGCTTGGGGTGACGGTTATATAGTTTGGAAACCGTGAATAAGAACAGTAGTCGGCATTAGTCGGACCGAAAAGAACGGCGCAGGGAGTTCTAAGTGAAACGGCAATATGCACGAGTCCGGAGTCGGTGTCGATGTGCAGGGAAGATGCCGCAAGAAGAGAGGCGGCTTCCTTCAGGGTCGTTTTTCCCCTTAAGTTTAAGTCGATGCCTGTAATGTCGGAGCCGTTGCCGAGGCCGCCGAGCTGAACGACCGTATAGTCGGGTAATTCATGCTTAAGCATATTTACTAGTTCCTGCCATTTTTGCGGCGGATAAGATTTTGTCGACGAGCCGGTTTTTGTTTTAGTATTTTCGTCCCATCCGTCGTGAACGGTGATAAATTTTACTCCTTGCAAATTAAATTTTGCCGTTATCGTCGGTAGCGAATATATATCGATATTTATTTTAAGCGTATCGGCAGGGGTTGCTATTCCGCCAGTATTGTTAAGGTAAATCGCGCGTGAAAGCCCCATAGCAGTTACGGCGTCAGATAATATGCCTTCGCTGAAAGGACGGGTTTTAATATATTTTTCGAGATTAGACCGGTTGGTTTTAATGTTTTCGATAATTTTTAAAATAGACGGAAATTTATCCGATATTTTTTTGCGGCTTAATTCATTATCATTAATTTCTTCTTTAATGAAAAAAGTATTTAATTTTAAGTCTATATCGTAAAATTTACGCATAAGCGTATAATCCGGCAGGTTTAAAACCCTTCTTACGTTAGGCAGAGCCGCCGTAATAAACTTTATGGAGTCGGGCGACCTGTAGAAAACGTCGAAGACTAAATGTCCGTTCGTGTCTTTCGATACGAAGCCGGCAAAATCCCTTAAAAATCTTATCGCCATGATAGCGTCGCCTATGCCGGCGTTGCCTATGTTGACGGCTATATAACATGTATCGTTCGTTCCGTTTCCAAAGTATTTCTTTTTAATCGCTTTGCTTTTTAAATTGGTTTTTATTTTTGCGATAGGTATTATGAATAAGTAGAAAAAAGTATATTTAATAAATCTGCCGAACGGCATGCCGTATTTTAAAAGATATACGATTTTCTTTATCTTTCTTTTAAGAGGCGAGGCGGCAAGCTTTTCAATTTCGGTTTTTCTTATAGATTTTATTTTTTCTAATTCCATATTATCATATTATATTTAATTTAATTTTTAATTTAATGAACTTAGCTATTGAGCGATTGTTTGGTTCGAAGCGAAGACCAAGTAAGTAAATCGCCTATTATCTTCTTAGGGTCTATTTTTTTCATACATTTCAAGGTTTTACATCCGCTTATTTTATAAAACGAGCATGGAGCGCAGTCTATATCTGCCGCAAAATAACCTATATTGTTAAACGGCAAAGAATTTAAAGGGCTTGAATATCCGAAAAGACAGTAAGTATTTGGATTGACTAAAGAAGATATGTG
>SGBB01000024.1 GCA_004195025.1 Candidatus Acidulidesulfobacter diazotrophicus
GAAATTCTTCGTATGTTAAATGATATTATTATATCATTTATTAATGATGGTTTAACAAAGACAATGAATAAGTTTAATTCTATTCTAAAGGGCTAACTTTATATTATATACTTTAATTCTTAATTTTGCAGGATTCAGGAATATCTCAAAATTGCCGATAGAGATTGTTAAATATACCGCAATGCATTAATAACGCTGGATTCCTGCTTTCGCAGGAATGACACCCAATGGGTGAACTTTTAAAATTCCTCAACGTCATTCCCGCGTAGGCGGGAAAGTTCCGAAGATAGAAACGAATGCCGTTTCTGTTCACGAGTGTCGTTAGGCACGAGAGCGAAGCGGTCATCCAGAATAAACTTTTCTATCGGCAATTTTGAGAATATAATTAAATAATATAATTTAATTAATATAAAAAATACAATAAAAATATGGGATTAAAATGCGGTATCGTCGGTTTGCCTAATGTAGGCAAATCAACTATTTTTAATGCGATAACTTCAGGAAATGCAGAGTCAAGCAATTACCCTTTTTGCACAATTGATCCCAATATAGGCATTAAACCGCTTAATGACGAAAGACTTTATAAATTAGCCGATATAGTAGTTAATCCAGATAAAATAACCCCAACTTATGTTGAATTTGTTGATATTGCAGGGCTTGTAAAGGGAGCTTCTTCAGGAGAAGGTCTCGGCAACAGATTCCTTTCCCATGTCAGAACCGTAGATTTAATTATTCAGGTAATAAGGGTATTTAAGGAAGAAACGGTTGTCCATGTGGAAGGTGAAGTTAACCCCATTAGAGATTTAGAAATAATTAATACAGAACTTGCTTTGAGCGATCTTGAAATAATAACAAAACATCTGCAAAAATTAGAAAAAATTGCCAGAAGCGGAGATAAAACCGCTAAAACAAATCTTGAATTTTTACAAAATGTTAGCAAAATTTTATCTGATAATGGTAGTTTAAATAGCAATGATTTCTCAGAAGAAGAGAAAAATATATTAAAATCATTAGGAATAATATCAATAAAACCTTTTTTGTATATATTAAATGTTGATGAAGAATTTATCTCTCCTTCGTCATCAAATAAAGAAATTGATGATATTAAGCAAATTGCTTATTCAAGAAATATTTCGGTTATAAAATTGTGCGCAAGATTGGAGGAAGAACTTTCAAAACTTGAAGAATCCGACAAAAAAGCATTTTTATCCGATTATGGTATAGAAAGTTCCGCTTTAGATATAGTAGCCAAAGAAAGTTTTAAACTATTAGGTTTAATTACTTTTTTTACACAGGGAAAGCAGGAAGTAAGGGCATGGGAAATTAAAAACGGTTTTAAAGCTCCGCAAGCCGCAGGAACAATACATTCGGATTTTGAAAAAGGTTTTATCAGAGCAGAAGTTATTTCTTACGATGATTTTATTAAAGCAGGTTCTGAAGCAAATGCCGCAAAAATGGGCTCTTTAAGGCTTGAAGGCAAAGATTATATTGTTAAAGACGGCGATATTATGCATTTTAGATTTAATGTTTAAATTTAACAAGTCTGCTTAAAATAATTATTTCACTATCATTATGTATTATGTTATCGGTGTACATTTGTTGCTAAATTATTGCAATAACCAACTTTAATTATAGTACAAATAAATGAAATTAAATCACATTTTTAATTTCAAGTAATGAATTATAGTATTAGCAACTCCTTTTCTTACCATCATTATTGCATATGCTGCAAGAAGCAAAGCAGCTATTTTACCTGCAGCGGTTGACCCTGTTTTACCAATAAATTTTATTAAAATTCGGGTATTTTTTAAGACAATATAGACTATTAAAATATTTATAAAAAAAGAAATTGTAACTATTATATATCCATAAACCCCAACTAATATCAAAAGTGTTGTTAAAACTCCTGGTCCTACTATCAAAGGAACTCCTATGGGAACTACGCCTAAATCTGCATTTGCATTATTCAAAGATTTCTTTAAATTTTCTCTCCCTGATGTTAAATTTCTTATGGATATTATGAAAAGTAAAATGCCTCCTGCTATTTCAAAATCATAAATAGAAATCCCCATAATTAAAAAAACTAATTTTCCTAAAAATAAAAAGCCTAAACCTACAGTAAAAGCAGTAATAAGAGAATTGTTGCGGATATGTTTTTCTTCAATTTCATCTGAATCTTTGATGAAATCAATATATATAGGCAAAATGCCGAATATATCAATTGCAACAAGAATAGGTATTGAAGCAAGAAATATATGATAACATGCTGTAATTATAAGGGTTTTTAACATATAAACAAATAAATTTTATAATTAATAATGTTTATTATTTTACATTTAACTCAAAAAATTATATAATAATACAAAATTATATAATAAACAATATTAATCAGCATTAATCAATAAGGGCTATAAATTGCCGATAGAAATCTTTAAAATAGCTTTAAATTATATATAACATTAGATTCCAGTGTTCGCAGGAATGACGCCAGTTTGGTTAAAAGTTAAATCCCCGCATTGTCATTCCCGCGTACGCGGGAAAGTTCCGAAGATAGAAACGCATGCCGTTTCTGTTCACGAGTGTCGTTAGACACGAGAGCGAAGCGGTCATCCAGAAAATAAATTTTCTATTGGCAAATTTGGGAAGGGCAGTATTGTCAATATATTTTTATACCTAAACTTATTTTATTTTAATTTGAATTAAAATAAAATAATAAAATAAGTGAGGGTAAGTCTAATAATTTAACTTTTAATTGTGGAGGCGTTTAAGCTTAAATTTATAAACTTTAATAGATTTAACTTCTGATTTAGCTTCTATAAATTTAAACTGACGGTGATAATGGAAAATACAAAAAATACAAATAAGGCTATTAAAATTAAAGAAGGTGTTTATTACGTGGGAGCCTTTGACCCTGACCTGAAAATTTTTGACATAGTTGTTCCTACGGAGCACGGCACAACTTATAATTCGTATTTTATTCAAGGCAAAGAAAAATCAGCGCTTATAGATACGGTGAAATTAAATACAAAGGACCAGTTAATAGATAAATTAAGCGGTATTACCGACATTTCAAAGATAGATTATATCGTAATAAATCACACTGAACCTGATCATTCGGGTGCTCTTCACAGCATCAAAGAAATAGCAAAAAATGCTACATTAGTATATTCAAAAAATGCGCATCATTTTGTTCAGCATATTATAAAAGCCGATTATAAAAATATAACCGTAGGAGACGGAGATTCAATAGATTTGGGCGGTAAAACAATTCAATTTATAAGCGCTCCGTTTTTGCACTGGCCGGATACGATGTTCACATACCTTAAGGAAGATAAAATTTTGATGCCTTGCGATTTTCTCGGCTCTCATTATTGCGACGAAAAAATGTTTAATGATTTAATAGATGATAAGGAAGCAGCATTTGGCGCTTTCAAATTTTATTTTGAACATATAATGCGTCCATTTAAAAATTATGCACTAAGCGCTATTGAAAAATTAAAAGATTATGATTTTGATATAATTGCTCCTTCCCATGGGCCGATATTAAGAGAAAATTTACAAAAATATTTAGATTGGTATTACAATAGAAGTTTGGATATTAAAAAAAACAAAAGTTTAAAAAAGATAGCTGTTGTTTATGCATCAGCTTACGGAAATACTGAAGAGATGGCAAAACATGTGGTAAAGGGAGCGCAAATAGAATCTTTAACTGATGTTGTATTATGTAATCTTATAAGCGCCGATATTAACGATGTTGTTGATATAATTGAAAATTCTGACGGAGTTATCGTGGGGTCGCCGACTCTTAACGCTAAGCCGCCTAAGCCTATTTTTGATATGATATCGTCTTTGGTTATGCTAAACGTTAAAAATAAAAAAGCTGCCGTATTCGGCTGTTATGGCTGGAGCGGTGAAGCCGTTAAAATGGTAGAAGATATATTAAAAAGTTTGAAGTTTGAGATTTTACTTGAAGGACTAAAAATACAAATGGTTCCTTTTGAAGAAGATTTAGAAAAATGTGAAAAGTTCGGGATGGATTTTGCTTATAAAATTACAGAGCAATAAAATAAGTAATTATAAATTATAAATTATAAATTATAAATTATAAATAAATTTAAATAAAAAATAATTCTACAATTCATAATAATAGCTTAAAATAAAACAATATAAAAATAAATAAATAATAACATAACAGTTTATAATAACGTAAAATAAAACAAAAATTAAATCTAAATCATAATAATAAAAATAATAAAAATAAATAAATAAATAAATAAATAATAAAAATTTAATTTATAAAATTAATAAGTCAATAATTAAAACAAATAAATGGCTGATTTAAATGATTCTAATTCAAATGAAACTTTGACTAAGCCTATTTTATGGCAGGATAGTAATTTTAACTGGCTCACAATAATTGACGGAACGGAAACTTTTGTTGGACGGGGAAGGGATCTTCCTTATCCGTTAGAAGAAAATGATTGCTGGACTTTGCCAAACGGGAAAACTTTTTTATATAAAAACGGAAAAATAAAACCCGTAGAAAGTTTAAATCAAAATATTAAAATTAAGGAATGTCTTGAAGATTTATATGAAAAGTTTGAGGAATCTTTTCTTTATTCCGATCCTTTAGGCTTTGTTCACAAATTTAACAAAACAAGAGACATAGAGATAGCAGGTTTTATTGCTGCAGGATTTGCATTTGGAAACGTTAGCCAGATTCTTAAAATATTAGAAAAAATAGATAAAATAGTCAACCATAATTTTTATGATTTTATTTTAAATTTTAAAATAGAAGATGGTTTTAAACAATTTAAAGGCATATATTACAGATTTATAAAAGAAAACGATTTTATCGCTTTATTTTATATTTTAAGCGAAATTATTAAGCAATACGGTTCTATTGAAAAATTTTTTATGGAAGGTTATGTTCCTATCGCCTTAAATTTGAAAGAATCTATTGTAAGTTTTTCGGAAAGAGCTTTAAAATTAGTTGATTATACTCATATATACGGCTCCCCCAAGCCGCCAAAAGATGCAAGAGTTCATTTCTTTTTTACATCTCCTTTAGATAACAGTCCATGTAAAAGATTAAATTTATATTTAAGATGGATGGTAAGAAATTCCGATAATCTTGATTTTGGAATATGGTCTAAAATATCGCCCGCACAATTAATTATGCCAGTTGATACCCATATTTCTAGAATATGCCGATATATAGGATTAACTAATTTTAAAAATCCTTCTTTTAAAATGGCTCTTGAGATAACGGAAAATTTGAAAAAATTAGATTATTTTGATCCTATAAAATATGATTTTGCTATAACAAGATTAGGAATACTTGACCTTTGCACTAAAAGCAAAAATGAAGATAACTGTAAAAAATGTTCTATATTCCATATATGTAATTTAAATTAAATAAAAATAGAGATGCCGCTCCGCTTAGGAATGTTTCTATATTTCTTATATGTAATTGAAATTAAATAAATATAATATATATATTAAAATATATTTAAAAAATAGATAAAATAAATAGATAAAATAAATAGATAACTATACAAATAACAAATAAATAAATAAATAAATAAAGTAAATAGGAAAATTTATGAAAATTAATAATGCCGACATAGAAAAAAAATATTTTAATTTTATTTTTATCAAATTAAATCTAAATAAAAAAAAAATAGATAACCTGTCTTTAATATATTTAATAGGATTTATTTTATCAATTACTTTATGCAGCATATTATTATTTAACAGCCATAATGTATTTGCTTTAAGCGCTTCAAATAATTTTAAAATTATTAATATCAAAAAAGTTAAAAAAAGTGTAATTAATAATAAAATTACATCTAAGATAAAAGGCATCGGTAAAACGGCGGTCTTTAAAAAGCCATTAAATGCAAATGAAAATTCAGGTGCAGAAATTCTCAACAGAATAATAAAAATCAGAATTAACAAGAAATATCAGCTAACAGAAAATGTTAGCACTAATATTAAAATTTTATCCGAAAGAGGTATTAATAAATATTCCGAAGTTGTAGTCCCATACTCATTAAAATATCAAAGGCTGAAATTAAATAATGCATATACATTGTTAAACGGAATGTTTAAAATAAAACCAGGAAAACATGCAATAAATATAGTATCTCCAAATTTTGCCGTTAATTATCCTATTTACTCGGATATTAAATATTTTACAATTTCGATGCCTGCGGTAGAAACAGGGTCTATACTGCATTATTCATACAAAATTACTTCATTTAAACCGTTAATTAAAAACAGTGTTTTTGATACAGTTAATTTTACCAGAACTATTCCTGTTAAACATATATCTTTAATTATATATTATCCGGTAAGTATGCATTTAAATATTTATCTCCATAATATTAAAAAATCAAATTGCGTTCACACAATTAAAATAATAAAAAACAAAAAATATGATGTATTGCATTTAAGTTTTTCAAATTTATCTGCTTTAAAAAAAGAAAACTATATGCCTTCTTTAGAAAACTATAGAAAATATATTTCCATTTCTTCATTTAACTCATGGGAAAAACTTTCTTCAAGGTTTTACTATTTATTCAAATCAGCGGAAGTTTATAATAAAAATATGGTTAATTACATTCATAAGATAAATAATAATAAGGTTAAAAATAATAAAAAAAATGACGTTACCGCAACTAAACATTTCAATTACGGTAAAAATACAATTAATAAAAAATTAAAAGAAATATCAAATTTATATTATAATTTTACCAAATCATTTCAATATACTGGGATAGGTTATGGCATAAACGGATATAAACCCGCTAAGGCTTTTAAAACATTTTCCGATGGCTACGGTGATTCAAAATCTTTAGCCGCTTTATTTATTACGCTGCTAAAAATTGAACATATTAAAGCATATCCTGTAATTACAACATCGCTGAATACTTCAGACCTCAATAAACATATTATAAATCCGATGCAATTTGATTCGGTTATAATAGCCGTAATAATTGCAAACAAAACATTTTATCTTTTCCCAGACTCTTCTTCCGTAAAAGCGTTTAAACTGCCTTCTTCGCTTGCAGGAAGGAAAGCCCTTGAGATATTAGGACATAATAAATATAAGCTTGTTATACTGCCTGAAGAAAATTTTAAACAAAATAAAAAAGTTTATATCTTTAAAGGCAAAATAAACAAAAACGGCGGAATTAGAGGCAAAATATCTTATATCTATAAAGGTGTTTATGCTAAATTTGAACGATCAGGTTTGAAAAATATGAATAATTATAAAAAGTTAATGAAAGCCGGAGATTTTTTATATTCCTTTATTCCGGGGGCTAATATAAAATATTTTAAATATTTACATATTAAAAATGTTAAAAAAAATGTTATTTTAAAATTAAAATTCAGTGATAAAAATTATATGCAGGGTTCAGGAAATAAATTTATATTTCATCTGCCTTTACCCATCAATAATTCAATGATGCATCTTGTTTTGCGCAATAAAAGAATTTACCCTTTATTGATAGGCTATCCTTTTGAACATAAAGCGAAGATAACTATTAATTTACCTAATAAATTTAAGCTATTTTATATGCCCCCTTTATTAAATATTAGTAATGCGGCAGGTAAAATATTTTCAAAATGTGCCGATGTATATAATGATAGCAATAATAAATTGGTATGTACATCAGAATTTATATCTAAATCATCAAGAATTAAACAAAAAGATTATAATACATTCAGATCATTAATAAGAGAATATCTCCAGTACCTTAAAAATTACTATATAGGATTGTCAGGAAATTAAAAAATAATTATTTTCTAATTTTATATATAAGATATATAAATTATCAATATATAAATATAAAAAATATAAATATAAAAAGTTTACAATTTTCTGTTGTTAGATATTAATTTAATGCCTTTAAAAGATATTCGTCAATATCAGGTTGTTTTTTAAGCCATTCTTTGTAGTCAGGCGGTATATCTTTTATAGACGTTCCTTTATATTTACCAAACGGCATTGCCTTAGGTATTCTCGCTTCTTCCGAAAAACTATAAATATCACTCCATTTATGTAAATCTTTTTTTATTAATATTTTTCTTAGTAAATTTAGACAAAGTTTAGCATCGGTTAAAGCATTATGAGAAGTTTTTAAAGTTTCTCTCAGTTTTTTTCTATTAGACGGTTCACATAAAGCATAACTTAAAGAAGCTAAACTGTGAGAGTCAATTTCTGGAAAGACTGCTTTTGCCATGGCGCAGGTATCTATTCTTTTAACATCAGGTTTGCTTATAACAGACCAATCAAAATCAATGTTATGACCTATTATGTATTTTATATTTTCATCTAATTTAAATTCAGACGATTTAGGGCAATCAAGCAGCTCTTCGTCTAATATATTGTGAATAGCCATTGCTCCATAACTTATAGGTTTTTCAGGATTATATCTTTGAATAAAAAAATTGTTTTGTTCGTCAAAAGGACTGCCTTCTATGTAAATACCGGCTGCTTCTATTAAAACAGGAAATATAATATCTGTGGTTTCGGTATCAAAAATAAGAACATTAGATGATGTATTCATATTTGTTTATTTTTATTTTAATAGTCAATTATGATATAAATATAAATAGATTGTTAATTTATTATTATGAAATATCTTTTCTATTAAATACAGCAAGAGCTACAATAAATAATAAAATTGAATATGATAATCCATATATAGTGCGATAAAATATAATATCGGCAGGTATATTTATTTTATAAGAAGTTTCTGCAGAAATATTGAAGATTGAAAAATTAGGCAAAACAGTGTATAAAAAATGCACTATAAAAGCCATTAACGGATTTATATGATTTTCAATTTTAACTTTGCCATCTATTATTGTTTTTGCAGGTTTAACTAAAGCGTTTAATCTATCGGAAACTTCCCCTATAAACAGTATTATAATTGTAAATATTGAGGCGAGAGCCTTAGATGTGATTAAAGAAAATAAGATTGCAATTATTGCAATAAAGCTTGATTCTATAATTATAAAAAATCCTTGAACAAATATAGACTGGGGTACAATTTCTAAACCGATATTTCCAAAATATACAGGACTTATATATGTTTTCATAATTAAAAGAACGCCGTAAAATATTATCATCATAATAAAAGTAGATAAAATTATAGCCATTATAAGCCCTAATATCCTGCCGCTTAAATAATAACTTCGTTTTATAGGTTTTGTTAGATTTAAAAATATACTTTTCTTTTCTATGTCGTCATACACAATAGATGCGCCTATAAAAATTCCTATAAAAATGTTAAATATTGAAATTGCGAATATTGAAAAATCAACCATAATTCTGCCCTGGTCTATAAAACTAGTTTGCGACACAAAATAGCTCCCTGAAATTAAAATTAATGCAAAAATTAAAAATGAATAAAATATTTTTGAATTTTTAATTTCATTAAAAGAATAAAATGCCGAATAAAGTATTTTTTTCATATTATTTATTTTTGTTGTTGTCGTTATTCATTAAAAGAATAAAATGCCGAATAAAGTATTTTTTTCATATTATTTATTTTTGTTGTTGTCGTTATTCATTAAAAGAATAAAATGCCGAATAAAGTATTTTTTTCATATATCTTATATATTATTTATTATTATTGTTATTATTCATTAAAAAAAGAATAAAATGCCGAATAAAGTATTTTTTTTGTAAATTTTATTAATTATTTATTATTGTTATTATTCATCATTAAACTATATAAATAATTTTCTAACGGATTTTTATATTCCAAATTAACATTTTTATCAATTTTTTCATAAAATTTATCAGCTTCGTTTTCTAAAGAAGACAATGAATTATTTTTTAACAATTTTCCATTTACTAAAACTGCTATTTTATCACATAGTTCTTTGCTGTCGGCAAGAATATGCGAAGAAAAAAATATAGTTTTTTCTTTTTCTTTTAAATGCAGTATAATATCTTTAAATTCTTTTCTGCCTATAGGGTCTAAACCTGACAGCGGCTCGTCAAAAACTAATATTTCAGGATCTCCGAGGAGAGAAACGGCAAGAGCAAGCCTCTGCGTCATACCTTTTGAATATTTATGTATTTGGGTATTTCTAGCGTAATATATACCTGTTAGATTCAATACTCTTTCAGTATCGTCTTTGTGATTTTTAATATTAAGTATTTTTGAATAATATTTTATTATATCTATGCCTTTAAGTCCTCGAGAAAATGCAGGGTTTTCAGGCAAAAAGCCTAATTTGTTTCGTGCTTTATAATCTAAAGAGCTATATCCGTTAATCTTAATATTTCCCGAAGAAGGCTTGATAAGTCCGACTATTATTTTAATGGTTGTTGATTTTCCTGCCCCGTTAGGGCCGAAAAAACCTGTTACTTTCCCTTTATCTATAATAAGAGAAAGATTGCTTACGGCATTTTTTTTAATTCCAAAAAAGCCGACCCTGAAATATTTTGTTACATTATTAATTTCAATCATTTAAAATAATTACCTGTTTTAGATTATTTAAATTTATCCTGCTTTATTATTATATTTAAAGTATCTAAGTTAAATAAAATTAAATAAAAATATCTAATTTATTAGTTTATAAACAAATATAATAATTATTAACTTATTGCTTATTTAATTTTAATTATTTGAATGAAATAATTGCCTTTTTTAAAAGAGCTGTATTTTCTCTTTTCTAGTAATAAGTATCTAATTTGTTAGTTTATAAGCGTATATAATTATTGATTTATTATTTATTTATTTTTTTAGGTATAAATAATTTTAAACTATAAGGTATATGAAGTTTTATTTTTTTAGATTTTAAATAAATTTCTTTATTTATTGCGTTGATTCTAACTTTTATAATATGTTTTATAATTGGATTTTTATTATGTTTGTACATTGTTTCAAGAAATAATTTAGCTTTTTTAAAATTTTGCGAATTGTTAAGGAGTTTCATATATAAGAATTCAAGATACTTAGGGCTTCCCTCAGTATCAACCGCGTATTTAAGATAATAAGCAGCCTTACTGTAATTTCCCATATTATAAAAGTAATTAAATGAAATTAGAAACGGAATGTTCCAATTTGTGCCCATATTTTTAAGACCTAATTTTAATATCTTTATCGCTTTTTTTGGTTTTCCCGCAAGTCCTAAAAGAGTTCCTGAAGCTTGATACGCATAATTAAATCTTTTATTTAATTTTACCGTTATAAGCGAAATTTTATACATATAAGGATAATGCAAATAAGCTAATTTTTCCGAAGAAGCTTCTTGAACAAACAATGTCCAAAAATAATCGGAAAATAATGTGTTGAAATTTAAATCTATGAATTTTATAAATTCAGGCTTAATAGAGGAATATTTAAGAAAAGTTATCAATTGAGTCCGCGTGTTTTTTTTAGAATAATTAATTTTGGAAAAAGAGAAAAAAATCATATAAACAAGAAATAATGAAAATAATAAAATTAATGATTTTTTTAAAAAATATAATTTCATATTACTTTTATATTAACTTTAAATAATTTAAAGTATTATTAATATAAAATATCTTATATCTTATATCTTATATCTTATATCTTATATCTTATATCTTATATCTTATATCTTATATCTTATATCTTATATCTTATATCTTATATCTTATATCTTAATAATTATATATTATTGTATTACAAAATAAAATATTAAAATTAATTTTTAACTTGTTTACTCTAACTAAAATTCACAATAAATAAACTATAAACTAACAATAAACGATAGGTGATAGGTGATAAACGATATATGACGATATATAATATATTATAGATGAAATTTTTTAACAAGTTTGCAATACAGCGCGATATTTTCTTCCGCAAGTTTATAAGGATTAAATTCCTCCGTTATTTTTTTATAGCAATTAGTTCCTAAGTCATTAAGCATTTTTTTGTCATCTATAATGTCAAGTATTTTATCGGAAAGTTCGTTGAAATTATCTTTTTCGAATAGAATACCCGTTAAATTATTATTTATAATTTCAGGAATTCCTCCGACATTAGAAGCTATCACCGCTTTTTTTTCCATACATGATTCGACTATAATCCCGCCTAACCCTTCTAGACCTGATGGAACAACAATTAAATCACTGGCGCTGATATATTTTTCAACTTCTTTTTTGAATCCGGTCATTATAATATAATTGCTTAAATTATTATTAATTATAAATTCTTTAACAGTATCAAATAAATCGCCGCTGCCTATAATTAAAAATTTTATATCTTTTCTTTTTTTAATTATCTGTTTTGCCGCATTTAAAAAAGTCGCATGTCCTTTTTCATTTGACAATCTGCCGATAATTGAAATAATTTTTTCATTTTCCCGTATATCGAATTCCATTTTAACGTCGTTAATATTATTTATTGTTTTATTTGTTTCTATTTCTGTTTCTGTTGCCATTGCCGGTTTAGTTTTTTCAGCTGTTTTAGTTTCTATTCCTGATTTGATTTCTATTTCTGTTTTATTTTCTAAATTATTTATTTGTTCTCTATTATCATTATTATAGTTATAATAATATTGATTATTTTTTTTATTGCTATTATCGCTATTGTTCCCATAACCTGTAAATCTAATGTCGTATATAACGGTTATCTTGTTTTCTTTAATTCTTAAATTATTAATTAAAATATTTTTAATATATTTTGAAATTGCGATATAATGATCGGTTAGAAGATGATATATCAGAAAACCTTTTAGCATACTGATATTATAAGCAACGTGCCTTGTTAAAATTTTTACTATTCTTCTGCCGGACAAAAAACAAGCGATACCGCCAAGCATCTGATCTTTTGATGAATGGAAAATAATAATATCTATTTTATATTTTCTTAAAAATTTTGCTATTTTTATAATAGCAAAAATATCGCCAAAATTTTTCATTTGTATTGAAAAATTTGGGATGCCGATATTGTTAAGCTCTTCTTCGTAAACCTTATTGGTATTATGGATTACATAAAAATTAAAATTATAATTACAATTAGAGCTATGATTCAAGTTATATTCAGAGTCATTATATTTATTGTTATCAGACGAATTTAAATGTAATTTTGATAACTTCAACGATGAGCCGATAGCTTTTAAACTATTTACAGTGCTTTTTTGCGCTCCTCCATATTGGTTATAGCTGTCTATGTGGAGTATATTTATAGTTTTTATTTGTTTTTTTTGATTCATTTAAAGTTGCTAATTAATTAATAAATTATTATATAATATCATTGATAATTATAATTATAATTATAAATTATAAATTATAAAATTAAAATTAAAATGAAAAATTAAAATGAAAAATAATAATTTATCTATTTATATCCATGTTCCTTTTTGCAAATCTAAATGTAATTATTGTAATTTTTACTCAATAAATTCTGAAAATATTAAATTTAAAAATATTGATGATATTGATAATATACATAATATATATTTGCGATCCTTAATGAAAGAATTAAAAATTATGACGGTGAAATATTATTTACATAGCAGAGTTATTAAAACTATTTATTTCGGCGGAGGGACGCCGTCCGTTATGGATATTTATTTTTTTGAAAAAATGATAAATAATATATATAAAACATTTAAGGTGTCTGATAATGCGGAAATTACGGCGGAAGTAAATCCTGAAAGCGCCGATTATAATAAATTAAAAAGTTTGCGCAGTTTAGGCGTAAACCGATTATCAATAGGCGCACAAAGTTTCAATGATAATGTTTTGAAATTTGCAGGCAGGATCCATTCATCTGCCGATATTATGCAATGTGTCGGTAATGCAAGGAAGAGTAATTTTAATAATATATCTCTTGATTTGATGCTTGGACTTCCGGGACAAACAGCTGATATTTTGCAAAACGATATAAATTATTTAACGGAAATAAAACCTGAGCATATATCGGCATATATTTTAAGCATAGAAAAGGGTTCCAAGTTTTATAAAAATTCCAAAAAACTTAATGTCTTATCAGAAGGGAATTACGAATGCAAAGAAAAGGAATCATATTTATATAGCAATCATTATGTTTATGATAATAAGGATAAAGATAAAGATAATAAAAATTACAAATACTATAAAGACAATGAAGATTATGAAGATAAATTAGCCGATTTATATATAACTGCAGCCGAAGAATTTAAAAAATGCGGATATAATCATTATGAAATTTCAAATTTTGCATTAAACGGATTTGAAAGCAGACACAATATAAATTATTGGGAAAGAGGCGAGTATATCGGGCTGGGACCTTCGGCGTCATCGTTTCTTAAATTAAGCAAAGACGGTAATAAAGACAATAATAATGACGATAACAATAATAACAATAATGGCAATAATTGCAATAATAATAACTGCAATAATATTAACAATAACAACAACAATAGTAATAATAAAAACGAGAGCAATGACGATAATAATGTTAATAATTTAGAAATTAGAATAACAAATGAAGCAAATATAATTAAATATATTGATAAAATTTTAAATTTTGAAAAACATATATTACAATTTAAAGATAAAAAGTATAAATTTAAAAAACTTAAGACAGATGTAGAAATTTTAACAAAAAACGATATAATTAATGAAGAAATATTTTTATCTTTAAGAACAAATAAAGGAATAAATTTGGTAAATATTTATAAATACGTGGATAAAGAAATAATTAATAATCTTATTAAAGCAGATTTTGCCGAAATATATATAAAAGATATGCGTAGTATGCGTAATGAAAATTCTATAAAAAATGCTATAAATGCCAAGAATATAAAAAATTTAACTAAAACAATAAATATTGATGATGACGATGATACAGGCGCTGATAATAATATTAGTAAATTTAATTCTATTTCAAATAATTATATAAATAATTATATAAGATTGACGCTAAAGGGTATGCTTATATCTTCCGAAATTTTTTCTAAAATTTTAATTTAAATATTTAAATAATTTCATATTAATATTATATTAATATGAATTGACATATTCCAATGCCTATAAAGGCGTAGGTAGGATGAGCCGTCTAAATATTGATGGCTATAAACCGTGCCGGTGTCAACGTCAACTATCGGTAAATTGCGTTTATTTATTAAAAATTATTTTTCATAAATATTTTTTTTTAAATAAATTTATGATACAATTATAAAACTTAAAGATTAAAATATAAATATAATTAAATAAATATTTTATTTTTTTATGGAGAGGTGGCCGAGCGGTTGAAGGCGGCGGTCTTGAAAACCGTTGATGGTAACATCCGGGGGTTCGAATCCCTCCCTCTCCGCCAATTTGGAAAATGCTATAGAAGCATAAAAGTGTCTTTTTAAGAAAAAAAAATATAGAAGAATAGATCAAAAGATGGTCTAAGATAAAGATTTTACGCAAGACGCTTTGGCTAAAAAAGCTGATATTCTTATGCAACACTTGGTAATATCAAATCTGATGCTATTCAAAACCTCTCTTTGCAGATAATTATAAAAATTGCCGAATGTTTTGTGTGATAATTTAATAAATATTTAATTATGGCAAAAATCAAAGATATTCCAAAAGTAGATCGCCCCAGGGAAAAGTTGCTTCAAAAAGGAGCAGATGCACTTTCAAAGAGTGATCTTTTGGCAATATTATTAGTAAATGGTATCAAGGAAAAAAATGTCAAACAGCTTTCCGAACAGATTATAAAAAAATTAGGAAAAAATTTTTTAAATATTACTATTGATGATTTATTAAATATTTCAGGAATTGGACAGGTTAAAGCTCTGCAAATTATTTCTGCAATTTCCTTGGTTAAAAGATTTTATGAAGAAGAAAAAGATACTGAAATTGTTATTAAAAACGTAAAAGATGTGCTTTCTATCGTTTATGACATTAGAGGCAAGAAAAAAGAAAACCTTGTTTGTCTATATCTTAACGCAAGAAACACTTTGATAAAAAAAGAACTTATTAGTATTGGACTTCTTAATAAAACATTAATTCATCCAAGGGAAATTTTTTATCCGGCAACAGTATTAAACTCGGCAAGTATAATTTTGGTTCACAATCACCCCTCGGGGAATCCTTTGCCAAGCGAAAAGGATCATGAAATTATCGAAAAAATTGTACATGCAGGAGAAATAATGGGAATACCTGTCATTGATTTTATTATTATTTCTGAGAACGATCATTATAGTTTCTATGAAAACATAAATTCTCCAAAAAGAAATTTTGACTATGTTGCCGATGGAATACAGCTATCCTTATTTGATTTGTTTGAGATAGAAGAGCCTGTTTACGAAGTAAATATACAAAAAATTAATAAATATTATGACCATTCTTTAAAAGCTAAAAATAATACATTCCAATTACATAATAAAAGATATTTAGGAAATAAATACAAATTACTTGGTTTTATTGAAGACATTGTTTTAGAAAAATGTAATGGAATAAAATCATTTTGTGATATTTTCGCTGGCACAGGGGTTGTTGGAGAACGATTTAATAAGCCTGAAATAAAAATAATTTCCAACGATTTTCTCTTTAGTAATTATGTTTGTCTAAAAGCATTTCTTGGCAGAAATTTAAATATTAAAAGCATTACAGACAAAATTTCTATTCTTAATAATTTAAAGACTAATCAAGATAATTATTTTTCAGAACATTTTGGTAATTCTTATTTTTCTTTGGAAAATGCTATAAAGATAGGGGCTATCCGCGAAGAAATAGAAAGAATTGCGGAAACGGAAGAAGAAAAAAATATTCTAATTTGTTCATTGATTTATTCTGTTGATAAAGTTGCAAATACAGTCGGTCATTATGATGCTTTTCGTAAAGACTTAGATATGTTGCAGCCGTTAAAACTTTTAGTCCCTGATGTTGATTACTCAAAAAACGAGGGTAACGAAATTTATAAAGAAGATGCAAACATTTTAATTAGAAAAATTGCTTGTGATGTTCTATATATTGACCCTCCTTATAATTCGCGCCAATATTCGGATGCTTATCATTTATTAGAAAATTTAGCTGAATGGAAAAAACCAAAAGTTAAAGGTATAGCAAAAAAAATGGATCGTTCGCATATTAAAAGTTCATATTGCTTAAAAAATGCAACGCAAGCATTCGAAGATTTAATTATACATGCAAATTGTAAGCATATTTTATTCTCCTATAATAATACCGGTATTTCAAAAGATGGGCGTTCAAATGCCAGAATAAGCGATAACGATATTTTGCGAATATTAAAAAATAAAGGGGAAGTTGAAATTTTTGAAAGAGATTATAAAGCTTTTACTACCGGACAAAGCAATGGTGACGGAAATGCCGAACGAATTTTTTATTGCAAGGTAAATTAAAACTATGAAAAAACCTTGGTCAATTACAACAACGCTAAGAAACCCTGAAAGGCTAAGGAATTTTTTGATTGCCTTGAAAGAATTAGAAAATTCCAAATGGACTTTAGAAAATCAAATAAAATATCAAATTTTCTTATTAAAGAAAGGTTTTACGGATACGGTAGTAATCAATTTTATAATGTATTATCGCAAGAGCAGATTGATTTGATTGATGATCTGACAAAAGAAATTTCTTTTGAAAAAGCAGAGGAAATTTTTAATGCCAAAAATTACGAAGATCCCTCAATGAGAGGAAGGCAATCAATAAACCCGCTAAAGAAAATAGGCTTAGTTTTGATTAAAGACGGAAAGGTATTGCATCCAACTCAAAAGCCGGAAGAAATGCTTAAAAGAATTATTTTAGCAAGCTCGAATAAAGGTGACATTGTTTTAGATCCATTCTTAGGAAGTGGAACAACAGCTTACATTGCAAAAAAATATGGTCGCAATTGGATTGGAATTGAACAAGATAAACAATATGTAAAGATCGCTGAAGAGCGAATGAAAAAATGAGTTTAATCATGATCAAAAAAATTTCAAAACTCGATAAAGTTGGAAAATTTTATAGTATTACTCAACCCAACTTCACCATTTTTATTATTCTAAAATTATAACCCATTAATATTAATACATTTTATTTTTTATTTTGTAGTCCACATGGACATTTTTGTTGCCCCCATAAATACAGCAATATCAAGAGGTTGCCGGTAATTATGGTGAAGTTGGGTCAAGAAAAATATTTTCGGTTTGGAGTAAAAGGGCAAAATTGTAATATTATTTTTGGGTTTAATGGATTATAGAAAATCACCATATCAAATGCAATTTCATTTTTTGCTGATGCAAATAAATTAAAATGTGATATAATATAAATATAAGCAAAGTTGATATCGTAAATTAATCAATAATTGATTAAATAAATATATAATAGGAGGTGTTTATTATGACTCAAGCAATTAATCCGCTTCAGCAGCAGGGAAATTATCTATATCAAAAAAATCAAGCCGCCGCTTCAAATGGACAGTATCAAAATATTCAAGGACCGAATGATGTTTATAATAAAACTGCGGCTGTTGCGTTAAATACCGTCAAAACATTAGATCAAGGTTTAGTTAATGCATTAAAAGTATCGGTGGCAGGTTTAAATAACAATGCAAATCAAAATGCCGCTAAAGCTGCTAACAATGCAGCAACTGGCGCCAATAATAATAATCAATATAATAATCAGGCTCAGGTTCCAAACGCAGCAAATACTATAGGTAATCTTATAAATAAAATTATTTGATTTTATGTTTTTTAGGTGAATATTAATTGTTTTATTTATTTAGCGGTAATTGGACTTTATGAAGGGTATCATTCTTGCAGGAGGAAGCGGCACGCGGCTTTATCCTATTACTTTAAGCGTGTGCAAGCAGCTTCTTCCCGTTTACGATAAACCTATGATTTATTACCCTTTATCCTCTTTAATGTTTGCAGGTATTAAAGATATACTGATTATATCTAACCCCGAAGATGTGTCAAAGTTTGAAGCAATATTTAAAGACGGAAGTTCAATAGGCTTAAATATATCATATAAGGAACAGCCTTATCCCGGCGGTCTTGCTCAAGCTTTTATAATCGGCGAAGAATTTATCGGAAGCGATGATGTCTGTCTTATATTAGGCGATAATATCTTTTATGGCCACGGTTTGCCTGATTTATTTAATCAAGCAAAAAAAACCGTGCAAAATGAAAAAGGCGGCGTAATATTCACATATTATGTTGAAGATCCTCAAAGATACGGCGTTATAGAATTAGACGCAAACGGCTTTGTAACTTCAATTGAAGAAAAACCTCAAGAGCCAAAATCCAATTATGCCGTTACGGGAATTTACTTTTACGATAATAGCGTAATAGAAATTGCTAAAAATATTAAGCCTTCCGAAAGAGGAGAACTTGAAATAACAGATGTCAACAATGTTTATTTAAAGAATAAAAAATTAAAAGCTTTTCAGCTCGGAAGGGGTCATGCATGGTTAGATACCGGCACTCCCGAAAGCCTGTTGGATGCTGCGGAATTTATCGCTATGATGGAAAAAAGGCAGGGTCTTAAAATTGGCTGTATAGAAGAAATAGCATATAGAATGGGATATATCGGCGTAGACAATCTTAAAAAAGCCGCAAATACTTACAATAAAGGAAATTACGGCAAATATCTCTTAAAAATTATAAACGATTTATAAAAAGTAATATAATTCTATAGAATTATATTATACTGAAACAAATATAAAATATAATACAGTATATTCCTTCCATTTAAATCCTAAAATATAATCCTATAAAAATCAAAATTTAAAATACAATAAAAAATATTTTCCACGTTTATAATATATTTATATTTTATTTACAATGTAGGTTTATAATTATAATTATAATTAGATAATGATAATTACATTTATGTTATTTTTATATTACTTAATTAATTTTTGATTTATTTTAATATTTATTGTAATTATGATAAAAATTATTATGATTGAAGATGATAACGAAATAGCAAGTCTTTTAAAAGAATATCTGCATAAGTTTAATATAGAGCTTATAAATTTTGAAAATTCAAAAGAAGGACTTGAAGCAATTAGTAATAATAGCGGCAATAATTTTGATGTATTAATTTTAGACCTTACTCTGCCTGATATTGACGGTTTAGAGGTTTGTAAATTAGTTTCTGAAATTTCAGATATACCTATTATAATTTCTTCGGCGAGAAGTGACGATGCCGACATAGTAACGGGTCTTGAAATCGGAGCTGACGATTATGTTTCGAAACCTTACAACCCAAGAGAACTTGTAGCCAGAATAAGATCGGTAATAAGAAGAAAAGATAGGCTGAAACATGCAGAGCAAATGCCGGATGGAACTTATATTCCCGATGAAAGTTCTAATATAAATATTTATTCAAATAACAATATAAAACATTTTGAAATTGATGAAGATAAAATGATTATAAAAAAGGAAGAGAAAACATTGGATTTAACATCTGCCGAATACGAATTATTCTCAATTCTGCTTAAAAATAAAGATAGAGTTATAACAAGAGATTTTATTCTTGAAAATATGAAAACAATGAATTATGAGAGTATTGACAGAAGCGTAGATGTCATAATAGGGAGGATAAGGAAAAAAATATCGGACGACCCTAAGAATCCAAAATACATTAAGTCAATTAGAGGATACGGATATAAATTTGTAGAGTAAAGAAGGTACGCCAATTGCAGCAGTTTTAATCAAAAAATATCGCGGATACAGATATAAAAGAATTATATATGCAATATAAATTTTAGAATAAGAATAAATAAAGATTAGGCATAGCAAACTATCATATATAAAGGCTTATTGCTATTGGTATAAATTTTTAGAATATAAGTCAAATCCATATGACAATAAATAGACATTCAATTTTATTTAAAATTAATATTACTTTTATTTTAAGTTTTACAATATTACTGTTTTTTTATCTTTTTGCGCATAAAATCGTAAATCATATTGAAACATTTCATTTTATAAGAAGAACAATATTTTTAGCAAAAAAAAATAAATTAACAGATAGCAAATTTTCAGAAACCGATCTAATTAAAAATAAGAAAATTATTAAGAAAATTTTAAAAAATGGAAAATTAATTTTTAAAAGGACTCCGCCCAATATAAACTATACTTTAACTTTATTAAAGTTTAACGGAAGCGAATATGTATATTTAAAATCAAAAACAAATAAGGCCTATTTTTTGGTAAAAAGAAATACAGGAATTGATATTCAGGAAATTTTATTGGCTGCATGGCTTAGTTTAAATCTTATTCTTGCTTTTTTATATATTAGCATATATAGGTCTATACACCCTTTAAGTAAATTTAGAAATAAGATGGAAGAATTTAAAAAAGGTGACATAAATATAGATTTAGATGAATACATTCAAAGAAAAGACGAAATAGGCTATATTGCAAAAGAATTTAAAGAGGCAATAAATAATGTTAAAAAAACATTAAATACAAGAGTATGGTTCATAAGAAATGTTGCGCATGAATTAAAAACTCCTATTACTAAAGGGAAAATTGCGTTAGAATTGCTAAAAAACGAGGACGAAGATAAAAAAAGAATATTTTCGGATATTTTTACAAGACTTGAAATGCTTATAAATGAATTGTTTGCAACGGAAAAAATAGTAATTAGCGATACTATGCTTAACTTAGCGCCATGCAATTTTGCCGACGTTATAAATAGGGCTGAAGAACTTCTTTTTATAGGAAACGGAAATTCAAAAATAAATATTATAGCAGATGAAGACTATATTGTTAAAGCAGATTTTGAATTACTCAGCATTGCTATTAAAAACTTATTAGATAATGCAATTAAATTCAGCATAGATAAGAAGATAGATAAGGATAAGGATAAGTATAAGGATAAGATAGATAAAAAAGTAATCATTAACATAGAAAAAGGCGTATTAAGTTTTATAAATACGGGACAAAAACCGTCTATATCCGAAGAACTGATGTTTGAGCCTTTTTTGAAAGACATTTCTTTAAAAAATAAAGACGGTTTCGGTTTAGGTTTATATATAACTAAACAGATATTAGATAAGCACGGACTAATTATAACGTATAAATATAAGGACAATAAAAACATTTTTTCAATTGATTTAAATAAAATATTATATTCAAAAAGCAATTAATTTGGTTTGCAGCCTTGAAATAATAAAAATATAAGAAATTTAAGGAACATAAGCAAAATAATTATATTAAAAAGCAATCATAATAAAAATAAGTATATAAATTACAAAAAAATAACAAATTAAAATGTTAAAGGAGACTAAAATGAAAAGATTAATTATTGTATTGTTGATGGCATTTGTTTTTATGGGCAGCTATTTTATTGAAAATAGCACTGCTATGGCTTATTCAAATTTTATGAAACACAAAATGAATCATAATCATAATAAGTTTAATTTTAAAAAAATGGATATGCTTAACTTATTTATGCTAAAAAGAAAACTTCATCTTACACGTGTCCAGTTTAAGCAAGCACATCTGATTAAAAAAGAAGAAATTAAAGCATTGAGGAAAAATATGATGAATTTCAGAAATCCTATGCTAAATGCTCTTAAATCAGGAAAATTCAATAAAACCGTTTTTATATCTGATATTACAACTAATGTAAAAAATATTGCAGAAATTAAAGCAGATTTTATTTCTAAATTTTTTAATATTCTAACCTCTCAACAAATGCACATTTTCACAAATACGATTAAAAATAAAATTAAAAATAAAATTAAACATTTAGAGATTATGAAAAAAATGATTAATAACAGATTGAAAATGATGAAAGAGAATTTGAATAATTAAAAGATACATCCTATAACAATAAATAATTATACAAGCCGTTCAATTTTAAAATGTACGGCTTGTATATCATAAGCTTATATTATTATCATTTATTTTCTTAAAAAGTTTTTATTTTTTTAAGTCTTTCCGAGACGATATTTCTAACGCTTTCGCTTGCATCGTCCTGCATTAAAGAAAGATATTTTTCTTGGATTCTTTTTGCGACAGCTTTTCTAACTAATGCTTCAGGGTCTTTGGACATATCTTTTAAATATTCTTCGTTTATTCTTTCCGCAACCATAATTCTCACGATAGGTTCTTTATCAGTAATGAGCGAGGGCAAAAATGATTTATCAATTCTTTCCGCAACGGCATATCTTACCCAGAACGATCTATCGTTAATCATTTTCTGCAGTTCTTTGGCGTCGATTCTTTTTGCCACAATTAATCGAACTTCTTTATATGGGTCATTTATAAGAGAGACTAAATTTTCTGCGGAAATCCTTGAAGCAACCTTGTATCTTATATTTTCGTCCTTATCGCTTATCGCATGCATAAGATAAACAGGGTCAATTCTGCTTACGGCATCAAAGCGTTCTTTAAAGCTTCCCGTTTTTAAAATGTCTATAAATTCTTCTTCGGTCATCTTGATAAATTTAATTATTAATTTAATTAATTTTTAAAAATATTTTTATTAATCGGTCTAATTTGGTTTGGTTAATACATGTTTTAATTATATCATAAAATTTTATGTGGATTTAATATATAATTAAAATATATATAATAAATTAATAAATGCCCTAAAGTGTCAACATAAAGTATATAAAGTATATAAAGTATATAAAGTATATAAGGAGAATAAATATGATAAATATAAAAAGAGTTTATGAAGAATCTTCAGATGAGGACGGCATAAGAATATTAATCGATAGACTATGGCCTAGAGGCATAAGCAAAGAAAAAGCCAAGATAAATTTCTGGTTTAAAGATATTGCTCCTTCAAACGATTTAAGGAAACTATATCATACAGCCGCAATTGATTTTAATGAATTCAAAAAAAGATATTTGATAGAACTTTCGGGATACAAGTATATCCATAATGCAACGAATGAAGATGAATCAGATAATTCATTGGCTCAAATTTCGGCATTTGTTAAAAGCGGCGGCAAAAATATAACTTTACTGTACGGCCTAAAAGATGAAACAAACAATAATGCCGCAGTACTAAAAGATTTTATATTAAAAGCATCATAAAGAAAGTATGTATTATCACCCTGAATTTTAGTTGACTTTAACACTTTTGCCGTCAATTGTAAATTAGCATCAATATGCATTTCCTCGTTTATATAATGTTCTGTCCCATCATTAAGTGCGATAAATATTGTGTCATAAATTTTCACTTTTTACCTTATTTTTGCCATTTTCAAGGATAATGTCAAGAAAAAGGGTAGGGAGAATTGCTAAAAAGGATTATTTATTGAGGTTTTAACTGGTGCCCCCGACCGGAATCGAACCGATGATCAAAGGTTTAGGAAACCTGAGTTAGGGCTTGTAAGTTATTTATATTATTGGACTTTTATAGCCATTTAATTCCGGTATAGTAAATGTATAGGATAACTAGATACATTGCATTATATCTTATTGTAGAATATTAAAAACTCGGATGCAGATAAAATTTTAATTCCTTCGTATTCTTTTAACGGCAATATGTGATGTTTGTCGCCCGAAATTATATATCCTGCTTTTCCTTCAAGGGCGCATTCCAGTATTCTATTATCGGGTTCATGCGTTTTTATTGCGTTAACGGTTTTTGAAGGCGTAATTAAAATAGCATATTCTCTTATGCTTTCGATTACATCCGATATAAGAAAATCGTCCCAGCCGAATTTTCTTTTTAATATTCCCGCTATTTCTGTTAAAATTTCTCCGGAAATTAAAGCCTGGATTTTCCCCTTTTTCGCAAGGTTAAGAATTTCTTCAGGTTTTTTGCCGAATAATATTGCGGATAAGTAAATATTGGTATCGAGAACGACTTTATGCATTATTTCTTTCTTCCCAATATTCTTCCCTGATTTTCTCTATTCCATTTTCATCCTTAATGCCGAATTTCTTAGCCGTTTCATTGCCTTTTTTTCTTATATCCAGCCATCTTTTCTCTTCGGATATATAAATATTCAATGCTTCCTTAAGCATCTGGCTTCTTGAAACACCTTTAACTTTTGCCATTTTAACCACTTCCATATATAACGGTTCAGGCAATGACATATTGATTATTTTAGACATACAGCCTCCGATTATTAAAGAAATTTCTTTAATAGAATTATAGCATATAATATAAAAAAATTAAATAGGGTTGCGTCAATATGGTGTTTTTCATATAATTTTCTTAAAATCTCTTCTTGTTTGTTCTTCTGTCATTTTAATTTTATTTTCCAAATCGGCATTAATTTCAACGTTATGCCTTTTTAATATTTTTCTCATTCCTGATATATCTAATCCTCCGCCGGACCCGTCCCAAGCCAAATTAGAAATTATAGTTTTCTTAATTCCGGCATTAAGCAGATAGATTACGTCTTCAGTAAGATTAATATCCTCGTGTCTAACCTTGCGATTTTCGAATATTTTTTAGGGTTTAATCCTGTTCGTTGCGCAACTTGCATCACTCTGGCAAGGCCGTAGGAAGAGGGAAAATTACAGATATGAGCCATTAAATCAGCGGCTATCCTATCGTTGTAAGACTCAGGTTTTTTCGAAGCCGGGGCGCCTTCAAGTATCCTGTTGAGCCTTGCCTTTGATATCCCGTAATGTTCGAGGATTTGGGATTTTTTTTAATCCCGCCCTGTAACAAATCCTTATATCTTCTTCGTTAGCCAGCATATATATGCCTCATTAAAATTATATAAACATAAATAATTATATCAAAAATTTTAAAAAAAATTAAAAAGGTATCGAATGTCCTCTTTTTTTCAGGTAACGATATCGTAAAATATTTTTATGATGAAAGAAAAAAAGGATGAAAAACAAATTAGCGGATTATTAACAATGCGGGAAGCCGCAAGGTATCTCGGCATATGTTACAGGATAATGCAGCGCCTTATCTATGAGCGGAAAATAGGATTCGTAAAGATATATTCCGAGTATAGTCGTCAATCCGAACCAGAGAATTAATAAGGTATTATTAAATCAGTTGTCGGAAGCGGTCGGGGAGAAAATTTATATCAAGACGCCCAAAAGAACAATTCACTAATAATAATTTCTATGCTATAATTTTTATATGAATAAAATTAAAGACATTACGATTAACGACCTGAATCAGATTATAGAGGAAAAAGTTATCGAACTGCTTGGAGACCCCGATTCCGGTTTACAGTTAAAAGAGGAATTCAAGGCAGAATTAGAGCGCAGATTAAAGAAGCCTTCCAAAAAAATATCCCATCAGGAGGCATTGAAGAGATTTGCATAATGCCGAATGGACAGAGAACGCATTGGAAGATTTGGGCAAAATAGATAAACCAGTCGCAAAACGTATCCAAATTTTATCTGCATCCGAGTTTTTAATATTCTACAATAAGATATAATGCAATGTATCTAGTTATCCTATACATTTACTATACCGGAATTAAATGGCTATAAAAGTCTAATAATATAAATAACTTACAAGCCATAACTCAGGTTTCCTAAACCTTTGGCCATCGGTTCGATTCCGGTCGGGGGCACCAGTTAAAACCTCAATAAATAATCCTTTTTAGCAATACTCCCTACCCTTTTTCTTGACATTATCCTTGAAAATGGCAAAAATAAGGTAAAAAGTGAAAATTTATGACACAATATTTATCGCACTTCTTAATGATGGGACAGAACATTATATAAACGAGGAAATGCATATTGATGCTAATTTACAATTGACGGCAAAAGTGTTAAAGTCAACTAAAATTCAGGGTGATAATACATATTTTCTTTATGATGCTTTTAATATAAAATCTTTTAGTACTGTGGCATTATTGTTTATTTCATCTTTTAGGCCGTACAGCAAAGTTATATTTTTGCCACCGTTTTTAACAAATGCCGAAATTTGAGCCAATGAATTATCTGATTCATCTTCATTCGTTGCATTATGGCTATACTTGTATCCCGAAAGTTCTATCAAATATCTTTTTTTGAATTCATTAAAATCAATTGCGGCTGTATGATACAGTTTCCTTAAATCGTTTGAAGGAGCAATATCTTTAAACCAGAAATTTATCTTGGCTTTTTCTTTGCTTATGCCTCTAGGCCATAGCCTATCTATTAATATTCTTATTCCGTCCTCATCTGAGGGTTCTTCATAAACTCTTCTTATATTTATCATATTCATTCTCCTTATATATACTTAGTATTGATACTTTAGGTATTTATTAATTTATTATATATATTTTAATTATATATTAAATTCACATAAAATTTTATGATATAATTAAAACATATATAAACAAAACAATTAGACCGCGATTAATAAAAATATTTTTAATAATTAATAATTAAATTTATCAAGATGACCGAAGAAGAGTTTATAGATATTTTAAAAACGGGAAGTTTTAAAGAACGCTTTGATGCCGTAAGCAGAATTGACCCTGTTTATCTTATGCATGCGATAAGCGATAAGGACGAAAATATAAGATACAAGGTTGCTTCAAGGATTTCCGCAGAAAATTTAGTCTCTCTCATGAATGACCCGTATAAAGAAGTTCGATTAATTGTGGCAAAAAGAATAGACGCCAAAGAACTGCAGAAAATGATTAACGATAGATCGTTCTGGGTAAGATATGCCGTTGCGGAAAGAATTGATAAATCGTTTTTGCCCTCGCTCATTACCGATAAAGAACCCATTGTGAGAATTATGGTTGCGGAAAGAATAAACGAAGAATATTTAAAAGATATGGTCAAAGACCCTGAAGCATTAGTTAGAAAAGCTGTCGCAAAAAGAATCCAAGCAAAATATCTTTCTTTAATGCAGGACGATGCAAGCGAAAGCGTTAGAAATATCGTCTCGGAAAGACTTAAAAAATAAAAACTTTTATTTTTTCTTTTAAATATGAAAACCGTTCTTATTACTGGTTCAACAGACGGGATAGGCAAACAAACCGCAATTATGCTTGCCCAAAAAGGTTTTTTTGTGTTAATACACGGAAGAAGCGGGGGAAAATGCAAACAAACCATTGAAGAAATTTCCGCCTTAACCAAAAATAAAAATTTGGATTACTTTGTTTATGACTTAATATCCTTAAAAGAGGTGCTTTGCTTTTCCAACGAGGTTAAAAAGAGATATAGTAACTTAGATGTCTTAATAAATAATGCCGGTGTTTATTTAAACGATTACACGCTTTCCCCTGAAGGTATAGAGGCGACATTTCAGATAAACTATCTTGCTATGTTTTTTCTGACATTAAATCTCATTCCTATAATGAAACCAAAAGATAATAAAACTGCGCGCATAATAAATGTAAGCTCAATGGCGCATTCCTACGAAATGGATTTCGAAAATTTGATTAAACCGCCAAAATACGATGGGCACAGGGCATACGATCTTTCCAAACTATGCGTAATTTATTTTACCTTTGAATTAAGCGAAAAGCTTAAGGATAAAAATATTACGGTAAACTGCCTTCATCCCGGCGTAATAAACACAAAACTTTTAAGAGCAGGCTGGAAAGGATTCGGCAAGCTTTTTAGTAAAAATGTCGGCGAAGGAGCGATAACCACCGTTTATCTGGCAATATCCGATGAGGCAGAAAATATCACCGGAAAATACTTTAGCGATACTAAAACGGTAAAACCGCGTGCCGCCGCCTACGATATAGACTCAAGAAAAAGATTGTGGCGGTTAAGCGAAGAACTGATCTGGCAAAACGGATATGATTTGCAGAAATCGAATATATAATCAAATTCAAATAACCGATTAAAGAAGTAATGGCGGGTTTTAATATTTTAATAATATCATTATCTTCTATATAAATGCTTTATTTTATTTATTAATATAAAAACTAATAAAAAAATATAATGGCAAAATTAAAAAACAGTAGATAAATAAATTTTAAAAACGGGATAGGTTACCATGTATGTTTATATCTGTCTTTTGCGGTAATAACGGCATTCTGCTCTACATATTGTTGGTCACTTATCATGTGTGCTTATATCCCGGAACTAAAGCGAGGGGACTTGCATAGCTATTTTTTTGGTCATTCATTTTTGTATTTTTCTTTTTAAAAAACTTTGTTATAATAATGTTATCAATTAATTTAATTTAGAGGTTTTAAAATGCCTGCAGAAAATATTAAAGAAAATGCCGTAAGAAAGGTCATTCAAGAGCTTGTGGTTCCTGACCTGCAAAAACTTATAGGTAAAATAGATATTCTTGAAGAAAGGGTAAGTTCCGTTAAAAATGAACTTAAATCCGACATAGCCCGTATTGATGAAAGGATAAATTCCCTTGATGGCAAAATGGATTCACTTGATGAAAAAATAGAAATTAATTATAAACGTCTTGACGAAAAAATAAATTCCCTTGACAGCAAAATAGAAATTAATTATAAACGTCTTGACGAAAAAATGGATACCAAAATTACAGCCCTTTCCGAAAAAGTCGATTATATGAATAAAACTAATGAACGGCTATTCGATATTATTATTCATTCTTCCGACACAAAGAAAATAGCAGGCTAAAATCTTTAAGATTGTCTCAAAATTGTCCCAATAAACTTTTTATAATGCTAATTATTTAATAAAATTAATAACTTACAATAAAATACGATAATCGGTTTCCTAAACCTTTGGTCATCGGTTCGATTCCGGTCGGGGGCACCACTTAAAACCATAATAAAACAAGTTATTCAGAGCAAACAATAAAAAAATAACTTGTATACTTAAAAGAAATTATGATGCTTAAAAAAACATTAAAATAATGTGATTAAATATTTTAAAACCTATAACTACTATAAGCATAAATTATTTCCGATAAAACAACAAATTATTGATTAAAAAACATGCTTGATCTGAAGATTGATTTAGACAAAATTATAAGCGATTTTCATAAAGAAATCCTTTCTAATACAGATTTGTCTTTGTTCTTTTACGATGTTATTGCATTAGAACCGTCTTTGAAAGAAAAGATGCTTTTATTGTTAAACAGCCTGTTTGATACATTAGGTGAAAAAACAATAGAGGACTTTCAACCGATTATTAAAGAAATCGGTGAGAATTATTGTCAACTTGGGACGCCTCTTTCTACCTTAACATTAGGTCTTGATTTTATCTTTAAAGCATTAAGCAAAAAACAGATGCTTAAATTAACCGATATTTATACCTCCTCCTCCTATATCAATAAACAGAAAAAAACAAAAAATTAACTGTAATAAACGGCATTAAAATGCTTGATTCTAATGCAGCAATGATGCAGCACCCCATTAATATTAATAATATCAATGAAATTTTTATGACTGTTAGAAATTACATTGCGGAGGGCTATTTTATGCCGTTGCTTAAAGATGACAGAAAAGTTGTCAAAGCGCTGGATTTAAATTATGAATTGTCGCAAAATATTAGTAAAGTACCTATAAAAAGCCAGCTGCAGGATCTTATTAATATGCTTATAGAAGGAAAAGGGTGTAAAGATTTTCCATCGTACGAACAGTGTAAAATGACGACAATATATAATAGTCCCGAGTTCAAAATATATTTTACGGATAATAATGATATTTCTATGATTGAGCGGCATCATCTTAGAGTTCACAGATCAGTTTTAAATCTTTCCTATTTTTTAGAGAATAAAGAATATTTCTATGCTCACACTGTTTATATGTCTATTATGGAAAATATAATGATTTTAAGGGATTTTATTTTAAAAAGAGTTAATGAATTTCATATTAAAACTATGGCAAGCGAGATAGATATTATCAAAAATCGCGACAAACTCACGGGTCTTTACAGTAAAGACAGGTTTCTTATAGAGTTGGAAGATATTATAATTCAATCTGATTTTAACAGGGCCGGTTTTTTGATTATCGGTCTGAATATAGATTCATTTAAATTTATTAACGATAGTTTAGGATATCAAATAGGTAATGAATTTTTGCTCCGGTTTTCAAACGTACTTAAATATTCTTTTAAACAAACCGATATAATATCCAGATTTGGCAAAGATGAATTTTTTATTGTCCTGAGCGGTTTTACAGATGAAAACTCTATTATCTTAAGACTTAAGAATATGTTTAAACAGCAATATAAACAATTTACGCTGAAAGAAATCCCCATTTCTTTCAGCGTAAGCGGCGGGGTTTATTTATACAAAAGCGGTTCAAAAATAACCTCAACCGATATTATATCCAAAGTAGAAGAAACAATAAAATGGGTTAAAGAGCTTGGCGGAAACAATATAATGAATTATAACGAAATATATAAGCACGCGGAGGAGCGCAATAAAAAGATTGAGCTTAAAAATTACCTTCTTACCGCTATAAAAGAAGACAGGATAGTTCCTGTCTTTCAACCGATAATTAATTTAGGGAATAACGGAAGCAATAATAAACACTGGAATATCAATAAATATGAGGCTCTTATGAGGATAGAAGATGAAAACGGCGATTTAATTCTTCCTTATGAATATATAAAAATAGCTGAAGAATTCTCTTTTATAGAGAATATTGACCTTATCATGATAGAAAAATCTTTAAAGTTAGTTAAAAATGAGGGCAACGGCAATATTATACTGAACTTAAACATTTCAGGCAAAGAACTTGACTCTCTTGATTTTATAAATAAAGCTGAAAAACTTGTAAAAGATTCAGGAATCCCGCCTAAGAATATAATATTTGAGGTAACGGAAACAGCTGCTATAAACGATATTGAATCTGCTGCAAGATTTATAAAAACTTTAAAATCAAAAGGTTTTAAATTTGCCCTTGACGATTTTGGCATAGGTTTTGAGACCGTTCAAAATTTTGTGTCAATCCTGTATAATTAAATTATAATTAATTAAAAGGAGATTGACGCAATGGAACAGACAGATCAAGAAATCTCAAACCGTACACAAAAATTTGATTTTAATAAAGCCGTAAAGGATCTTATGGACGGCAAGCAGCTTAACGGCAAAGACGGTATTCTCACTCCTCTCGTAAAGCAGTTAGTAGAAGCGGCATTGGCAGGTGAA
>SGBB01000025.1 GCA_004195025.1 Candidatus Acidulidesulfobacter diazotrophicus
CATATAAATATATTATGTCAAGTAAATAATATATCTATGGGGGACTACGAAAATAATTTATATAAAAACACCCGCAAACCCGCATATATTTGTTTAATAATATCTAATTTAGGGGTATTTTTAAGGATTTAAGGGATGGAAGTGGTGAAGTTGGGTTAACCAGCTGCGTAGTTAAGCCTTAATACGCGTCTTTAATTTAATGTTTGGCCTCCTTTGATGCGCCAATTTTTCTTTTGGCGCTCTTATTAAAAGTTAATTTGTTTATATTTAACGGATTTTATTGGACCTGGCATAAAGCCCGCCTAATAGGAAATACATAGAAAGAAATAAAAATTGGCGGTAATGCCAGGCTTTCGGCAGCAAAAACTTTCTTATTTTACAAAAATAAGAATTAATAATTGCTGAAATTGGATAATCGCTGCACATATGCGCAAACTTTTTGATAGTAAAAGCAGGCGCAATAGTAGAATTATAGCGGATTTATTTGATTTTTTTTAATTAATTACAGGATTTGAGGATAAAACTATCCTGCGTTTAATGCGAAATGAGAATTACTTAATTTTTTTCGCCTTAAAAATTCATATTCTCTGTAGAATCTTTGCGGCGTCCGGTCGTTCCCGGAATAACTCGATAACAGGCAATAAAAATTATAAAATAAGAATTAATAAAGTAAGAAATTAATCTTAACTTTTATAACTAAATTATTGCAATATAAGCCTAAATTCTTCGTATGTTGCATTTATTTATCAACATCATCTTACTTTTAATAATGTTGCCCGGACGAAATGCCGTCTTTTTTTCGGGATTTTAGAATAGCATAATCGCTATTAGATTTTTATGATTTAATTATAACTCTATTTACAATTACCGTCAAATTATTTTTAACAATTTTTATTATACGCATTCTCTTACCTGACGGTAAGAAAATGCGCTAAACCCTATTGAGAGCAATAGTTTCACGGCTGTTCAACTATTGCAGGTTTAAGATTTAAAAATTTAAGGATTATCTTATTTTTCTATGTATCCCAAACCGAATATTTTTCTGCTTGAACGGGAAAAAGTTTATAGTCTATAACGTCGCCTTCGTCCATGCCCAATATGTATTTTATGTTTTTTTGCGCTTCAATATCGGGCTTTATTGTTGAACGGACGACAATATATTTGACCGGCCCGCAGTTGCGTTTTTCGCTCACGCCCATTGATAATACTTTAACGTAGGTTTGAAGTTCCTTTTCCAAAACGCATTTTATAAAGTTTTTGTTAACCCGTGATAATATCGGCCTTACGTCCTTTTCTTCAATTATTACTTTTTCAAGATTAAATTCGTATTCGGCGCCGCAGTCGTATTCGAAATTTCTATCCGCGTTAGAAAAGGGCAAATATGCGATAACCGAATATTCATCATAAAAATATCTCTTTGCTTTATCGTAGTAACATTTTGCGTTATCAATAAAATAATGGCCGATTATCTGCACCAAATATTCGTTATCGATTTTTTTTATAACTTTTCCAATTACGTTTCTGCCTTTAAGATATTTCAGATTATTTTTAGAATTATTTATTAAATAGCCGGCTAAAGCATCTTTATATCTTATGCGGAATTCTTTGGCGACTTTTGAAAATCCGGGGAAATACCGCTTTATTCTTTGCAGTGTGTAAAACTTATTATCTATCTCGATTACAAATCCTTCTTTAGTCGGCGATACATAATAAAAATCCGATAAGAGAATTTTAGAATCAGGATCTAATCTGTTGTTTATATAATCATCTCTATATTTATCAATTTGTTCGCGTTTATTTTTAAATAAATTGCAATCCAAAAAACCGTGTTCGTTTAATATCTCCATTAATAAATCGGCGAATACTCCCGGAACAGGATTACTATAAATAAACTTAAAATCGTCGCCAGTATCGTTAAAAAACGGGTAGGATGAGGCGATTGATTTTAAGGCGGGAAGAAATTCGGCTTTGGAAGTTAGCAAATCGGACATAGTAGAATTATATCATTTTTTCCTTTTGGGCGGATGTGTATTCCGTTCTAACTGGACGGCTTTTCCGTTTTTAACCGGACGGGTTAATCCCTTCTTATTTATTATATTATAACATTAAATTCATATATGCAATTCGGACTCGCTAATCTTGGATAATTCCGCATGAATCAACGCGGATGCTATCTGGCTTGAAGTTACGTTAATTTTATCTTTCTTTTTGTAATATTCGGCAATTTCCGTAAGCTTTTTTAAATCTTCTTCAAAATAAGATATTTTGCTTTGAACCTTTCTTGTTCCTATAATTCTCGGTCTTCCCCCAGTGGATTTTAATCTGCCTATAAGAAACTGCCTTAAAGAAAATAAAGAGGCAGGTCCTTGCTTGGTATTTATTCTAATACCTGTTTCTTCCGCACCTAAAGCGTTTGCGATATGTTTAGGGTTAACTCGTTTCTGTGTCGTTCCGATATCTTTAAATATTTTTGCCATGATTTTTATACTCCTTTATATTTTTTTTATTTATCGTAATTACGAATTTTATAGAATATCCCGTCAAATTCGAATACTACTTCGCCCTGGTTTGTTTCCCTGCCGAATTTATGCAAAAACACCCTGAGAGGTTCGAGATTACATTCGAATTTATCGGGAATAATATATGTATAGATTATTTTAGTCTTCTCTCTGACGATTTTATTATTATCGGGATTTAACCATGTGCCGTCCGCCGGCGGATATGAAGTCGTGCCGCCGCCGATAGCCGTTAGTATCGTCTGAGCTTCTTCTATCCACTTGTCGATATCGTCTATCTGTTTTCCGTCTTTATCTTTATCCGGAATATACAAAGCTAATTGTTGAACAAAAGATTCCGCAATAGCACCTAAAATCTCCGTTAAGTTAATATTCATTTTATTCCCCCTATAAATTAATAATATTACTTTTAGGCCTAAAAGTCAAGGGTCATTTAAACAGGTAATGGCGGAATAGAAGTGAGCACCTTGCCGGAGTTAAAATACACCAGTAATTTAGATTAAATTAGTGTTCGGTTAGGAACGGAATTTTCACTTTAGCTTATCTCTTAATTTATTTAATCTATTGTGATATTGTTTCCATCCAAAGAAACCGTTTAAGTAAAAATTTAATAAGACGATAAAAATTAAAAATAAAATTTCTAAATATGTACATGTAATTTTTTCTTGATTTATTCCAAAATAAATAGAGAAAATTATATATAGGCTAAAGATTGAAAATTCAACCATAAGCGTAGATACTTTAAAAATTTTCAATAATTCTGGCGGCTCGGCAATGGGGTCTATTGAATTCTTATAATCGAATACATTTAAACTTTCCGGTATAATATCATGTTCTTCATCTAATATTTTTTCCGCACTTGACATTAGAATCTGCGCTCGCTTATTATAATAACTCAAAACATTCGAAATAAAATAAATAAATGTTAAGATTAATAATGAAAAGAATGTTGCAACTAAAAAATATATATTAATTTTTATAATTTTTTATTAATTTAATATTGTTTGTTTGATTTTTTATTATTATTTTTTGTATAGTTCTATTATTTAGATTTATTTTTTTATTGCTCTTTAATTTCTTTCTGCTTTTATTTTTTGATTTTACATTAATTTTTAACTTATTATTGTTTGAATAATTCTTAACATTATTAATTATTTTAATATTATGACTATTCATATTCTTTTTGCTATCTGCGTGATAATTATCTGAAGCTATCGGCTTCGCCTTTAAAAAAAATATATTTAATTTTACGTTTATTTTTTTAACTAAACTCTTTTTGTTTGAATTGCAACTCATATTCGATATATTGCATTTTGAACACACAAAAAATAAAATAAATAAAACTGCTATATAAATGCCTAACAAACATACAAATACACAAAAATAAGAATTTTCTTTTTCATAAAATATATAATAAATTTTTTATTTCCATTTTTTTAGATTACAATTTTTGTTTAGCATCGTCTATTCGACCTATTTGCATCAGTATGTCGCCAAAAGATTTAAAATAGGCAACTAACCGATGTACCCCTTTTAACATTGCATTTGGAAAATATATATATGCGTTAAAAGGGGAGCATTATAATTGAGTTAGATTTACAGAGATCCCCCCCCCTTTTAATTTTTTAAAAATGAAACGAATCAACAATTAATCTGATTTTATAAACTCTCTAAAAGTTTTATGTCCGCCTCCATTTGGTTGATTTTGCCTTTCTCGTCCAATTTATCTAATTTTACGCTTTTTACTTCTCTTAGCTGATCCCTGATATCGTGTATTTTTGCCATATATTCATCCATAATTTTATTAGCCATCACGTCGGTTATGCCTTTTACATGGTCGTTTACATCTTTTTTTATTTTTTTCAACAGATTCTCGATATTTTCTTTTGTTTTAGTGCGTTTAAACCCATCGAGCAATTTATGAATAACTACTGTGCTTATTATTGCAACCGGAATCAAAATAACGGTTGCGCTCATAGCCCCAGCGGCTCCAGTTGCGGCAGCCTCTCCGCCGACGGCCACCGCCGTTGCGCCTTCTCCGGCTGCTACGGCACCGGTTGCTACTTCGGCAGCTTCGCCCCCCGCTAATAATCCTCCAAATAGTTTGGGTAATAATTTCCCGCCAAGCGCCATAGCCTTTCCCTTCGCAAGATTATTTAGCATGTCGCCTCCTTTAGAGACAACGTTATCGAAGAAAGCTACGGTTTCTAAATCTGCAAACTCCTGATTTAATTTAAATACGGCTCCGCTAAAAATATGATTAATTTTATTATTAATCTCTTGCGACTGAGACTCTAAGTAATTATTTACATCCTGTGCCAATTGCTTTGGATTTTTAACATATTCCTCGAAATTATTATAAATCGTATTCTCTAAATTTGTTATGACTTCATCATATTCTTTAGCAACGGAATTTTTTATTCTATCTATTTCAATATTTTTTTGGGATTCGAGTTCGGGAATTTCGGCTTCTATCTCCGCAATACCCATATCCAACTTGGCGATATCTATTTCATTGCCATACTGGAGAAGCGTTTTGGCGTTTTCTAAATTTGCCTTAATTTGATTCGTAATATTCTTAAGGGGTTCGTCAAAACTTTTATTTCTAGTCTCGTCATATTTGGAATCATATTTCATTAAAATATTTGTAAAATCCGAGATTTTACTATCCGAAACCGATACCATGCAATAATACGAAGGCTCTTTATAATTTTCTTTTAATATCGAAAGGGTATTCTTCAGCACCTTTTCCGCATCATCTTTTTCAACCTTATCGGTTTTACTGATAACTAATATGTATTCTTTTTGAAAATCTTTAAGGTCTTTTATGAAATTCAAAACTTCTTCGGATATTGCGCCTTTTGAAACGTCTATAACAACGGCAAAGACTGAGTCCTTCTTCATAAGGTAGTCTTTTGTAACGTTTGTATGTTCATAATATTGGGAGCTTATTCCGGGCAAATCTATAATCTTGATATTTTTATAATGTTTTAAATTAACGTTGTTCAGTTCGAGAAATTCCACTTCGTCCTTTTTGTATCTGTTGTCATCGGAACAGTAATAGATTTCGCATGGTTTAGCGGTAGTGGGCACCGTATCTACTTCCAGAATATCCTCTTTTAGAAACTCATTTATTAAAGAACTTTTCCCTGCGGAAAATTCGCCGATAAAGACTACCGGTATTTTAAAGTTTTCATATTCGTTTAAGAGGTTTTTTACGCTGCCTTGAATTTCTTTGAGCTGCTCGTATCTTTCCGAGAGTTCTTGTAATTTTAGAATTTTGTTTTTCATTCTTGCGCCTCCGCACTAATTATTTATTATTTAATATTTCAATCCTTTTTATTTTTTCCAAATCTTTAATTAAATCGCTTAATTTATTATTTAAAATTTTTACTTCTTCTTCTTTTAGAGTCCCTAGTTTAGTAAGAGACTTTATATTTTGCATAAAATGATTCTCTATTATGCCGGTTATTTTATTTATCTGGTTTTTAGTCTGTTCTTCTATGGACCTTTTTAAATTATCGATATCTTTTTCTATAAATTCTATAATGCTGATAGCGGCGGTTTTTATAGTTTCAAATAACGAATCATCCGCGATTTCGGTTTGATAAGCGTTTATCTTATAAAAAAGCCTGTTTACCACATCCGGATTGATATTGATGCTTTCGGGGGTTTTTACAGATATATTTATAGCTTGATTTGTTAACGAACCGGGCAATGAACTTTCGCGAAGAATATCTATAATTTTTTGTTTAATTTCGTCTATATTGAATATTTTTTTAATCTGGATATTTATCCGCTTATTGGTGCTATTTATTATGCCGTCTATCATATTTATAATTAAGTCCCTGTCAAAGTACTTATACGGGGTTTTAACGGGAATCTCTTCGTAGCCCCACCAGTCCGTGCTGCCAAAAAATCTGAATATTGCGGACATCCAGTCGCGTTTTTCAATTTTTTTGATAGTATTGGTAAAATTTGTTTTTGCAGAAGACTCTTTTAATCTATCAATTGAAAAATTAGTCACTATTTCATTCCTCAAATTATTCATTTCCGTTGAAAATCTAACGGAATATTCAACATATGTTTGCATTATCCGGCTCTGGATTTTATCTTTATCCCTGCTGAAATTCTCCATTTTATTTTCTAATCCGAATAGCTCACCTTTTATTGCGGCGGTTTTTTTATTTAACAGTTCGGAGACATTTTCTATGAATCCGGCTATGCTTTCTTTTAAAGATTTCGTTCTGTTTTTAGTATATTCTTCTATAATTTTAGATTTCGCGGCATTTGTCTGTTTCTCGTCTTTATATCCGTCTATTATTTTTTTAATCAAATCAAATCCGGAGATACTGCTGTTTATTGAGAAATTATTTGTTCTTTCGGACAGTTTCTTAATGGGTCTTTCTTCGTCGTCGTTTAACGGTATATTATTATTTTTTTTATGGAACGCGCTTGAAAAATACAGCAGTTCTTTTTCTATAACGTCGTCTTCCAATGTGCCGGAGTTCCTATAATTATTTAAAAGTGATTGAAATTCTTTTTTTCTTTTATCTAATTCTATTTGGAACAAATCTTTAAATTCGAGATTTAAATCCTTTTTGGTGGATACTGCGTCGTCCAATACAGAGTCGAATTTGCTTGCGATTGCGTAAATTCTGGCGCTCTTTTTATTATAAATCTGCGATAGTAAATTCATATCCGAGATTTCTAAAAACTGGCTTGCCCTCGATAGCAATAGTAAAATATCGCATGTTTCTACAAATTTCTGAGTTTTTCTGCTCCTCGAAACAACCGGGTCGTTGAACCCCGGCGTATCGATAATTTCAATGAACCTAATCGGCTCGTAATTTAAATACACGGAAACAGATTTTATTAAATTTGTATACCTGCCGCTTTCGGAAATGTAGTCTTTAAGATTTTCCTTTAGATTGTAAATGTCTGAAAAATCCAACGATTTGGTCTTTCTTAGGATTAAATCCTTTATATCCGGTTCTTCTATATCCTGCAATATCTTTTTATACGTTGTATCGGAGGAGCGTTCGGCTTCTCTTTTTATCTCATCGATATCATTTTCATCGAAAAATTCAACTTCGGCGTATGGTTTATCCGCATACGATAAATGCGTAAGAGATGCCGTCATCGGGGTAACCGCTTTCGGAAGTATGTCTTTGCCTTCGAACAGCAGGCAGTTTAAAAATGTGCTTTTACCGGCCTTAATCTGCCCGACTATGCCGATTCTTAACTTTCTTGCCTCGTTAAGCTTTTCTTTGTAGTTTTTGCTGAAACTGGTTATATCGTTTTTGAGGTATTCCCAGACTCCATGGAAGTGTTGGGAAATGACATCTGAGTATTTGGTATCGGCGTTATTAAATAATTCTATAAGTTCATCCATCATAACCCAACTCCTACGCTTTCTGGAAACATTTTTTGTCTCGTCGTTTCAATTTATCTAAGATAGAACCTTTATTAAACCAATAAGAGGCATTATCAGGTTTTAATTCTATAGCCCTTGTAATTTTAAAGCCCTGTTGAAGCATCTGGCCGCCTCATCGTTTCGGTATAAGTTACGCAAGGCAATACCTTTATTATTCCAATAAACGGATTCATCTGGTTCTAGTTCTATAGCTTTATCATAACATTTGACAGCCTCATCATATTTTTTTAAATTTTTTAACGCAATACCTTTATTATTCCAATAATCGGCATTATCTGGTTCTAATTCTATGGCTTTATCATAGCATTTGATTGCCTCGTCGTATCGCGATAATTCATATAAAGCAATACCTTTATTATTCCAATAAACGGATTTATCTGGTTCTATCCCGGTGGCTTTATCATAACATTTGACAGCCTCATCGTATCGCGATAATTTATATAAAGCATTACCTTTATTATTCCAATAAACGGATTCATCTGGTTCTAGTTCTATAGCTTTATCATAACATTTGACAGCCTCATCATATTTTTTTAAATTTTTTAACGCAATACCTTTATTATTCCAATAAAAGGATTTATCTGGTTCTATCCCGGTGGCTTTATCATAACATTTGACAGCCTCATCATATTTTTTTAAATTTTTTAACGCAATACCTTTATTATTCCAATAATCGGCATTATCTGGTTCTAATTCTATGGCTTTATCATAGCATTTGATTGCCTCGTCGTATCGCGATAATTCATATAAAGCAATACCTTTATTATTCCAATAAACGGATTTATCTGGTTCTATCCCGGTGGCTTTATCATAACATTTGACAGCCTCATCGTATCGCGATAATTTATATAAAGCATTACCTTTATTATTCCAATAATCGGCATTATCTGGTTCTAATTCTATGGCTTTATCATAGCATTTGATTGCCTCGTCGTATTTTTTTAAATTTTCTAACGCAATACCTTTTTCATACCAATAATCACCGCTATATTCTATTAACTTTGGTTCTTTCTTAGAAACAGTCTCTATGAAGTTTTTTGCTATCATAAATTCGAGCGAAATCTGTTTTTCATAGTCTGTGTCGTTTGAGAAGTAACATATATTTTTATTATTAATATTTATGCCGCTATCCTGAAGAGAGTTCCTGACATTTTTCATGATTTCTTCTTTACTGTCCCATACTTTATCTATTTTATTGGCAATTATCAGAATATCTATATTTTTATTTTTGGCATATTCAATGATTTTCAGGTCGTCGCTTGTGAGGGCGCCTCTGCTTGCATCGAACATAAAAATAATTCCGTCCGATATATTCGTCATAGACCTGCTTACTTCATAATCCTCATCGCCGCCACTGTAGCCCGGGGTATCTATGATTGCGACATTCTTGTATGGAAATTCGTTATAGCCTAAAACCATAAAATCTATATATCTCCTATAATCTATATCTGGATTATGCCTGACATGTTCTATTATTTTATCGAGATAATCTATTTCAAGACCGATAGTCTTTGAGTATGTCGTATTTATGGTTATGCTGTCTTGCCCATGTTTTATAAACATAGGGATAGAGGTGGTCTTAGAAGTGTCGCACGTAGTTATGTCTTTGGCGGACAACGTATTTATAAACGAGGACTTGCCTGCAGAAAAAGAGCCTATTATCGATACAAAAGGGCCATAACCGCAAAGCTTGAGATATGGATATACGTTTTTTACATTCTCCGGCGTGCTGTCCGGAATGGTAAAAGGCTTACAGCATGTATCGTCGGTTAAGAGATTTATTAAGTCAAAACTACCTGGGTTCATTTTGTCTTCTCCTTTTGTACTATATAAATTAATATATCAAAGATATAAAACATAATAAATTAATTTTTTATTTTCTTTATAAACCCTTATATTTTTTTGAATATTCCAAAAATCGCCAATAATATAATTAAGAAAATCAAAGCTATAATGGAATATACACCTGCTAAGATTATATGAATAATTTTCCAAATTGAAAGGGGACCTCCTAATCCGCTATATACCCATTTTGTAATGAACCATATACCTTTTATCAGCCATATGGCAGTATGCCAGAAAAATAAAATTATGTGCCAGACTAACATTGAAATCCAGTATATTATGTGCCAAATTAATAATGTAATCCAATATATCATATGCCAGACCAATAGTATCGGCCATGTAATTATATGCCATGCTCCCAACGCGAATCCTGATATAGCAGGAAAATACAATATCAGAAGCAAACAGGTTATATCAATAAGCGCAAATAATATTAAACCGGCGGCGAATATATGTTTATAATTAATTTTGTCTTTCTCCTCAATGCTTTTATAATCGGATTTGATTAGATATCCTATATCTGTTTTATCTTTCCCTTTAAAAACAGGAAAAATAATTCCGATTATAGCACCGATAATACCCGCGTATTTCAGCCACAAATCGATATTATGAAGTGCATAACCGTTGTATAAATAATTAATATTGAAAGCTGTTATTTCGGTAAATAAAATAGTAATGATAATTGATAAAAGTTTATGCCCGAAAAATATTTTCGTTTCAAACGGTTTTCTGCCATATTTTTTCTTTAATTCGGAAAGCAATTTTTTAAATCTTGAATCGGAATATACGATATTTTTATCGGAAAGAAAAAATCTTGCGCCTTCAGGTAATAGGGCATCGTTATTTTTATCTGCGAAATTATCGTTAATTTCCGACCAATGATAAAATTTATCGAAAATTAAGGCGGTATTTTTTTTATAAAATTTAGCAAAATTTTCCTTATATTTTTCGATAATCGGATTATTGCTTAATACTCCTATGTTGTAATTGTGCACAATGTCCTGACGTTTAAGATATTCTACGTGTTCTTTAAAGCTTTCAATTAAAGAATTAAATTGAGCGTCTAATTTTAGCGATTTATAATAAACTTTAACAGCTTCTTTTAAATTATTAAAGTTTCCTTTATGTCTGTCGCTGTGAGCGGCTGGTATTTTACTTCCGGAAAGTTTAGAAATGATAGATTCCATTAAAGGAACGAACTCATTATTAATTTCGCGCTGTATTGTCAAATAGTGTTTAATTTTATCTTGGACATATATTTGTTTTTCTAATATTAATCCTTTGATTTTCTCTCTTTGTTTTTTCTTCGCAATGTGATTAAAAAATAAGCCCCCGGCTATTGCGGCAAGTCCGAGAACAGGAACGAAAACTGAGACTTCTTCTGCTAATAATCCAAATCCGACTAATCCGGCTCCGGTACCAATTGCGTTACTTGAAAGTTCCTGCGATTGAAATTGATTTTTATACAAACTTTCTATTTCGCCTTCAAGGACAGAAAGTTCGGTTTCTATTTTTTCAACTTCCCGCATTATTTTATCTATTTGTATTTCTTCCATAAATTTTGAGAGTGTATTTGAGTTTAATTAATATCATATATATTGCGATATAATGTCTATTATCCTATTTAGTTGCGATGTCGCGTCTTTGTAAAGCATTTGCGAGTATTCCCATTCTCTATCGTTGCAATTGCCTGGGTCAATAGCTAAGGCTTTTGCGATAATATCCTGCAGCGATTTTTTTAAAGTTTCAAGTAAAGCCATTATCGCCATGAACCGCCTGTCTTCGCTTTGTGAAATTAAATTAGCCTCTATCTGCATTTTGGTTAATTGCAGGTCAATTAATTTGTCGTACTTAGATTTTTCAATGAATATATTTACAAGGTCAGATGCACTTTTTGCAGCCAATGAAAAAGCGTTAAAAGCCTCGATTTTTAATGCGGCTGCCGCTAACTTATCATTCGATAATCCGGTTCCTGATTTATGTTTTTTATTATGAAGTTCTTCTTCTAATATTTTAATCGCCTGATCCGTCTCCTGTAAAACGGGAACATTAATTGAATTTTTATTGCCTGAATCGTTATTCTGTTTTTTGAACCACATAATAAGACCTCTTTAATATATAAATTTTAATATTTTAGCTTGCCATTTTTTAATTTTCCGGTTCAATCGTCATCTTCGAAAACAACATTGCCGCCGTTTATTAATTTTTTAATAAAAAATCCAAAAAAGCCCAAAACACCGAGGCATATTATATCTTGAGTAAATCCTCCGCTCTTTTTTCCCTTGTTTTCTGCGCTTTGCATCGAACTTAAAAAGATTGTCAGCGCCACGCCTGTTATGATTATACTGAATAGAATTTTCGATATCAATACTACCATTGAAATTAAAACCTGGTTATTGTTATTTTTAAATGTGTTGCCGACGGTGACCATAAAGAAAAAAGCGCCGGTCAATAATAAAAGTATCTCTAAGATGCTTAAAAATAAATAATGTCCGATTAAATGCGGCGTACTTTTTCCGCTGTTTACGCTAATTATAAATAAAAAAGCGATAATACTGACTAATGGTATAAAAGTATAGACAAGGTCTTTTATATCGTAATAATAAACAGCTTTATCGAAAAGCCCCAATATAATGCCGGCTATCATGGTAATTAAAATTATAACAACGGCTACCTGCAACGCATTATTTATAAAAATTTCATGATTACCCATAATAAAATTATCAGTTAAATAAAAAAATAATTGCAAAATGAATTAAATCATATGCCGCCTTACCCATTTATCGCAGGTAAGATTTTACCGATTATTTCTGCCAATAATTATTTATTGAGAAAATAAACCTTAATCTTTATCTTTTTCTTTTTTCACTAATTTAAGGTTCACTACTTTTTTCTCTTCATCGGGAAACAAGCTGCTAATATTGTTAAAAAGATTTACTATGCTTTCTGCTGTATCGAAAACATTATCCGTGATATCGTGCATCTTCTTTTTGAGTTCCGCCTGTTCGTCATTCATAAAGCCTCCTTAAGAGTTATAAATATTTTTAAAAATATTTAATCATTTTTATATATGTTGTATAATATATCGTTGGTTTGAAAGACTTATTTACCGTTTTATTATAAATTAAAAAAAATTGCAAGTATTTTTTTAATTTTTTTTACATACAATAAAAATCAGGAATTTAAAGGCAAACTGCTAATCTCCTGCAAATATTGCAATTAAAGAATTAAATGATATATAATCATAATTAGGGGCATAAATTAAAGATATAATTTAAAATCATTAACGCTTAGTTTTTTATTTAAGACTGAAAAAAGGATTTTTTATAATTATGGATGATGAATTTTACATTAAAGACGTAGACGATATGCTTCCGAAAAGAATTAAAGAGCTTAGAAAAAAAGAAGGCTTAAGCCAGGAGGAGCTTGCAAAACTCTTAAATGTTTCCCGCCCTACCGTTTCTCAGATGGAAAACGGCACGAGAAAAGTATCGCTGTCGGATATGGTCAGACTTGCAAATATTTTTAACGTCTCCATAGAAGAGATTATGCAGGAAAAGCCTATCAAGGATAATGGGCTTATGCAGGAAATGTTCGGGCAGAACAGTTTCTGGCTGTTTGACGATAAGGGCAAAAAATCCGCTAAATCGTCAAAACGAAAAAAGAAATTTGAATTTCCCGAAATAGATAAGGACAAATATAAAGATATCCTTCTTTACGTGCTTAATAAAGCGGGAGCGTGGCCTAATATAGGCGAGGCATTTTTATATAAGATTTTATATTTCATAGATTTCGACTTTTATGCTAAATACAGGGATTACCTTATAGGCGAAACATACGTGAAGCACAATAACGGCCCTGTGCCGTTAAAGTTTAAAAACATTATCAAGGAAATGATTGACGATAAAAATATAATAAAATTAGACAATAAATATTTCAGTTTCCCGCAGACAAAATATCTCCCGCTTAAAAATCCTGACCTTTCTAAATTCAAAGCAAACGAAACGGAACTTATAGACGGCGTTTTATATAAAATGTCAGGCATGAGCCTCGAAGAAGCGGTGGAATATTCTAAAAGCCACGCCCACTGCAATAATACGGAGATTAATAAAAAAATAAGTTATGAACCGGGGCAGGTTTAAGAAAAACAAGTTTGCTGCCAACATTTGGTATTTATTGATATGCGTAATTTTAAATTAACATGGAGGTCTTATGGCAGGATATTCATCAAGCACGCCAATGCAAAAGAACTGTTCGAGATGCGAATACTGGGAAGGGGATAGATCCGTCATTAATAAACTTCTCCAGATTCAGTATATAAGCGGCAATAAATATCCATGCTCGAATCATATGGTCAGCAGAAAAGATTTTACTTACGGACACGATTCCTGCCACAAATGGATGAAATGGAGATCCGTTTAGGAAATAAAACTGAATATGCGGCAAAAAGACTTTTATGGAGTAAAGCTTAATGTAGCTTCAATTTCATCAATCATTACCTATTAAGATTATAAAAGTTCATTTTCCTTAACTTTCAGTCGGCGGCAACATGTTCTAAAAGGAACAGGTTGATTTTTTGGATAGCTCGCCAGATTGTTGTAATTATCTGTAAAATATTTTATTCCAAGTTCCGAAATAATTCTATGTTTTTCTTCGCTATCAGTGGAATATACCGGCATCTTCATTGAATGTTTTTACCGCCAGTTGCCGTAAAGCCCCTTGTTTTAACAATGGGGATATAAGGCAATAAGTTTTTATTTGTTTTTTTCTCATAATATTATATAATATAAATATCGTTCTTTGACAATTAGTATGCGGTTTCGGCAAGTCAAATGGTTGCCGAGTAAAACTAATCCATAATATTTTATGTAAGCGAAAGAAGCTGTAATGGCTCATCGTTTTCAATATAAAGTTTATAAATCATACAACAGAGAAGGGACATCTTCTCTTGGAGTAGGCAGTGTTAGACGGACTTCGTCCGCAACTGCCGTTGATACCAGAATCCCCTGCCTTTAGGTATGGGGAGTATGTCAAATAACAGATTGCTTTTCCGCTTATTTATATAATAAACTTATAGTTTTAAATTGTTTTTTTTGTGATATAATATTACTAAAAGGATTGATAGGCAGCCGAAAAAGAAAACGGCATTTGTGAATAAATAGTATATTTAAGAATATTTTGTATTATATTATTCTGTTAAATTATAAATGGTAATTTAAAATGGAAGAACATAAAATTTTAGATAGAATTACGGTTGATTCAAAAGTGATGGTCGGCAAACCGACTATTAGAGGTTTGAGAATTACCGTGGAACAGGTTTTAACCGCTCTGTCTTCCGGCATTCCTGCCGATGACCTGCTGGAAGATTATCCGGAATTAGAAGCCGATGATATTAAAGCCGTATTGATTTATGCGCTTGAACTTGTAAAACAAGAACGGATATTCGCCGTAGCTTAATAAATCAACATGGTTAAACCCGGGGAAAAACTCAAATTTTTAATTGACGTCGGCGTAGGCAAAAAGGTTGAAAATTTTTTATCGGCGGAAGGTTATGATACTAAATGTATCAGGGATATCAATCCTCGTATGGCAGACATTGAAATTTTAAATATTGCCGCTACAGAAAATAGAATGGTTGTAACAATGGATAAAGATTTTGGGGAATTAGTTTATAATTCAAAATTATCTCACGGCGGCGTTTTATTGCTTAGATTGGAAGAAGCGAACTCCAGCCGCAAATTAGAAATAGTAAAGGATATTATAAAAAATTTTCCCGATAAAATTTTAAATAAGTTTTGTGTTTACAAAGACGGCAAGCTGAGAATAAGGGGTTAAGCAGGGAAAATTAAAAGTTTGTCACCTATTTGTCACCTTGCTCCAAATATAGCTAAAATTGATAATAATATCAATAACTTATAAATCACAAATCTTGCATGGCATGCAAGATGTCGTCGGTTCGACTCCGATCAGCTCCACCATTCAAAACCGTAGTAAATAAGCAACTCGCCGGTATTCCTGAAAAATTTAAACTTGACAAAAAATTCAAAAAAATGCCAAAATATGACATATGTTTGCTACCATATTGCTACTACTAATTGCTACACTTAAAAATGCGAGGATAGCAAACTCAATAGCGGCAAATATACATATTATTTCTCATATATAGCTATTAAATTATTTACGCTTAAAAGAAGGTGAATAAAGCTATGGCAAGTATCTATCAGAAAAATAATAGCAAAGTTTATTACTATTCCGTATCTTTAAACGGCAATCATTATCAGGGTTCATGCAAGACGCGGGACCGCAAAACGGCTCAACAGATAGCTAATGCCATAGAAACCGACCTTGCAAGGAAAAAATATCTGCTACCGGTAGCAAACGGCTACAACCTTAATTTCGAAAGACTTTTCAAAGAATATCTATCCGTTTTATCCAATTCACGAAGCACAGTCGAACTAAAAACTTTTACATCTAAACATTTTTTACCTGTATTTAAAGACAGAAACATATCCGGCATAACAACGGCGGATATTAAGAACTACCAGCTTGCAAGAAAACTTGAGATAATAGAGTTGCCTAAAAACGCAGGAAAAAGAGAAAGCGAAATATCGTTTAGATCCGTCAACATGGAAATCGGGACGCTTTCTAATTTCTTCAATTATTGCATTGAAAAAGGCTATATTAATAATAATCCCGCCTTAAAAATTAAAAAACTAAATGAACTATCCCGTCTCAAAACCCTGTCCGACGAAGATATCCAAAAACTAATTTCCGGCGCCACGAATAAATTAACCCGGGACTTAATAACGTTTTTAATTTATACGGGATGCCGAAAAGGCGAAGTCCTAAATTTAAAATGGGACGATGTAGATTTAAAGAACAATATTATAGCTATAAAAGCCGCAAAAACAAAATATGATAGGCATATACCTGTGCATTCCCAGTTAAAGGAACTTTTAACAGGTATTAAAAAAATAGAAAGTTTTAAAGAAAATATAACAGGAACTCCCCTGCCAACCGAAAGCGCAGAAGCGGAACGGCAAAATTGCGATTATGTGTTTAATAACTCCGGCAAAAAAATATCAGACTTTAAAGGGTCATTTCATACGGCTTGCCGAAATGCAGGATTAAAAGATATGCGCATACATGATTTAAGGCACGTATTCGCTTCTAAAATGGTTATGAACGGGACATCACTATATATCACCAGCGACGAGCTGTTAGGACACAGAACAACCCAGATGACGAAGCGGTATAGCCATTTAGTTCCGGATACATTGAGAAAAGCCGTTGAGGATGTGTTTAAGAAGAAATAAAACTGCTATTCCCCTTTTTAATCCGCATTAGTTAATGGATTAATTGTTTTAAAACCAATAATTTTAACTATATTGCAAAGATTATCATCGGCAGAAACAAAATACCAATCATCTTCGGAAATTAAGCTGAAACATCCGAGATGTAATGCGTCTAAAGTTCTAAGCCCATGTTTTTTGCCGTATTTTTTTAATAAATTTTCGGATTCTTGTAAAACAGGAAAACTCATATTCTCCATATTGAACTGAGCAATTTCTTCTTCAAAGCCTTCAATTGCCAAATTTAAAGAATATTCATCTATCTCATTATTCCTAAATCTCCTATATAAAGCGCTTAAAAACTCTAATTTACAAAGATCCAATACAAAAATTTTATTGTTTTGGGAAGTTATAAGTTTTGTAACTTTTTCCGAGCCGTCTTCTTCGTGAAAAAATTTTACAAGTGCAGATGTGTCAAAGAATAGAATCATATCCTTTCTTCTCTGAGTAATACAATATCCTTTCCGAGAGAACCCTTTATGTTTTCAAGCGCCTTTCGCGCTTTTATATACGATAAACCGGCCTTTTTAACCGATTTTATTTGTACAGATTTTAATGCAATTACCATATCGTAAACTTTTATAATTTCGGATGGCTCCAAAGATTCTAATTCTTTTATGGTTTGGTCTTTTAGTTTCATATTAATACCTCTAAAATTATTAATTTATATACTTAATATATTATTACATATAACAATTAAAGTAAAGTCAATTTTCCCCCGACCTTATTTAATCAAAAACTAATAGATAGGCAAAGATCAGAGATAGTTATCTCCTGCCCCGCTACCCGAAGCAGGAGATTTGGTTTTTAAATTACATTTTCTTGCCGTAAGATGTTCGGGCAGTATCTTTTTATTTAATTTCTGATCTTTTCGGCAGGGAAGCTTATTTTAAGCCTCTGTTCGTTTAAGCTTAGAATCCTATTATCCATAATAAATTTATCCAAGTCCTCAAGCCGAAAGCGGTATTGCCCGAATATTTTTACGAAAGATATCCGCCTTGCCGACATATATCTTTTTACCATTCTTGTGGAAACGTTCAGATATTCTGCTGTTTGTTTTATCGATAACAGACAATTTTTCTGCTCTTTAACAAATTCGACTTTTTTTATGCATATAGAAGGTTTAGTAAACATAATTCCTTTTCCCTCCTATATTTGGCTTTCCGCGTTCTTATGCGGTTTGCTATTTTATGCCGGATAAATTCAGCCGTTATCTTTTTTCGTCTGCCCCTTCGTTTGCGTTCAAAGTATATCCTCTGAATACAATAGAGATAATTCTCCGAGACAGTGTCCTCAAAATCCTCCCCGTAAACCCGGTAAGATTCTTTTCTTACGAGTTCCAAAACATACAGCCATTCTTTTTCTTGGAGCATTTTTGCCTCAGTGAGGCGGGCAAAACAAAACTTTGGGCGTAAATCAGGGGATTTATAGGGGGTGTATAGTTAAGAGGAATTGATAAACTTCGGGATATAGGAATATTTTGAAGGATTTTTTAGCTATATTTTAAATATAGATAAAATCTAATTTATTTTTATTCAGCAGGTCAAATTACTTGACAAACAATAATTATTCAATTTTAATCGGGATTTTTTTATATGATTTTTTATATGATTTTAGGTAAAATCATAGCATGTTATTAATTAAATTGTTAATTAATAATTATCAGGGATTGTATTTGAGATATTTATCGGAAATAAATATTTCAAATTATTTGTAGGTAATTGGAGTCTGACGACTCTATTATATAATATATAAGTGGGTTGCCTCTGGCGGCCGCGTGTGTTTTTTTCAGAAGCGGGATATTTCAAAACATGCCAGACCATAATGAAACTCCTACTTCCGCCGAAAGGACCGGTTGCTCTTTTTTTCACCGCCCGGTTCACAACTGGTCCATAATTTACCGGCTCGGCTATCTTGATTTTGATATTTATAATTAAGATGAGAAAAACAGACGATAATATTGTCAAGATTTCAGCATAAAGCCAATCTTATCACCTTCATCATCTCATTAATTTTATTTTTTTGATTTCCCTACATAATTTCAAAATGTGCCATAAGTTCTGTCTTTAGCCCTTCTTTTTTAAAGTTAATTTAATATATTTGATTTTACCGCAAATATTATTCAAAATCAAATTTTTAATTAATACACTGAACTTCGCAATATATATGCCGTTGCAGGTTTATCTCATATATATTATAGAAGCTCACTTTATCTCTATTATTAATTCACAACTAATAATAATTAAAATTAATTAATTGGCGGTCTTATATTGTGAGCGTAAGAATAAAAGCCGTCCGTGTGTGTCTATTTTAAATGTACGCAGTCCTCTTACGTGCAGACTAAAGAAGCAGGTTATAATCCTTAGTCGATATAACCCAAAAAAACTTTGAATGCTGCCGTCTAAAGTAGTTTACGTTTAAATAGAAAATTGATTTATCCTGTTTTTTTGTGTTTTAAACAGGACGGGAGAATAAAAAAGCTTAAAGCCTTATTGGCTGTTAAGTTTTACCGCTTCCAAAAAACTTTTCTCTTTGTGGGACAAAGAAAAAAGTTTTATCCCGAGTCAGGAAAAATGCAAGAAAAGTCCGGCAAATTTGCGCCATTTAAGGCGGTAATTTGAGGCAACCACAATATATAAGTTTAATGTTTCGCAATTTTGGGTTACACCACCCTGCATAAAAGGTTGCAGTACTTAAAATCCGCAAGGATGTTGAAACATTAAACGTTATAAGAAAATACGGAGGCAAAATGGGGAAACTTATCAACTTCTTTGAAACTAATAAACGGCTTTTTATCGTCAGGAAACATCAGAACACTATAAGGCAGGAAAAATATAGGATTTCGATGATAAGGACTTTCTTATCGTTTTGCGAAAAAAATAACATATTCCACACAGGTCAAATATCGCAGAAAATTGTCGAAAGATTCTTTGAAGAATATCTAATAGACTGCGGTCATTCTACTAAAAAACAGTATTTCTTGGTTATCAGGCATTTTTTTAAAAGATTTTTAAAAAAGGAGTTAAACGATGTTAAAAAACTTAGGTATTAGAAACAAACACGATATCCGTTATTACGCACGGGATATTTCTGAAAATTTTTTCTAAAAAGTTATCAAAAAGTTCCAAAAAGTTATCCGATTTATTTTATCTTTTACTCCTGATTGAATTTATAAACAATTAAAAAATTTTATTGCTTGTTTTTATGTTTTTTAAAACACATATTAAATACATCATAATAGTTTTTTTATTATTTTTTTATTATTTTAAATTTCTGTTTGATATTTTTTGAAATTTATTCAATTAATAAAATAAATATGTATTTTATATATATTTATTGATATGAATAATCAAGTTCTGCGTAATGAAATTAACAGAGAATAAAAACCTGCAAATGCAGGAGGGAGTAAAAGATAAAATAAATCGGATAGCGGTAATAACTGGAGAATAAAAACCTGCAAATGCAGGAGGGAGTAAAAGATAAAATAAATCGGATAGCGGTAATAACAAGGCTATAGCTCATAACTGCTGTTCTAATAATCTTTTTTTCTCTTAGGACATAATTTATCTGTATTTAATTTATTTTTTATTATTTTTAAAACCTCATCATCGCTTCTAATTTTATCCCATTTAAAACATATACATAAACTGCCTTACCGTTATATACCTGAGCCTTACCTATCATCCTGTATCCGTTATAATTTGCGATTGCTTTGCCGTATTGTCTTGTTTCCGCTATTAAATTATTTACAATAGGTTTAATGCCGTTTGGCAAGTTATTCCAGCCCGCAGGATTCGTATTTCTAACTTCGTCAATATTGCCGCCGCAAATCTTATAATTTTCTATTGCCCAATATGCCGGTTTAGGAAAACCCTGTGTGCGTCTTATTATGCTTATTAATTTGCACCCCGACGTAGTCGTCGTTATCGGTATTGCATTATAGGTATAAGCCCCGTAAGTGTAAATATATGGGCTATTTGAATTATACACCCGCATTGCAAGTTTGTTAAAGTTAGAATCGGATTTATTATAGGGGATATTGAAAATGCCGAAACCATAAACTATGTTTGCAGAAAATACGATAATCGCAAATAAGAATATTTTAAACATTTTTTTCATAATTAACCTTCCTTATATTTTATTTTCCTATTTTTCGTTTATCCGCTTGAAAAAATTTCTTTATTGTCGGTGTCCAGATTAGCAAAGGTCAACTTTATGAAATTTATAACCTCATTTGTAATGTTAATAAAATTAGTCTTTTTAAAAGTGTTAATTTCAAAATCGGATATTATTTTTTTTAATAATTTAATAAGTTGGCAATTCAATAGTTTAATAATTATTTTAAGAAATATAGTATAGGAAATTTATTTCCGTAGAAAACTAAAACCCTTTTATCCATATCCATTTTATAAATAATAAAAATACATTTATTCTTATTGCTGATATTCAGAAAATATTTATCGTTTTGATTATTATCTATTGCTTTAAGCGTTAAAATTATTTCATTATCTTTTGATATAAATTCTAATATCTTATTTTCAAAATCAACCGAATTTACTTCAAGTTTCTTAAATAAGAAAAAATACTCAGCAATATTAATTGCAATTAACAGACTTAAAAAAGATAATGATATATATAAATAGATAAACATAAGATTATTTTATTTTTTAATTTTTTTATTATTTAATTATTTAATTATTTAATTATTTTATTATTCTATTATTTTATTATTCTATTATTTTATTATTTTATTATTTTAACAGATTTATTTAATTTTTTCTTTGAAATATTAAAATGCAGAATAAGCATTAAATCTTTTTTGAAATATTTTGCCTTATATCGCCTTAAATCTTCTCTAACATGTTTTTCTATTACTTTTTTGAAATTGTAATATTAGATGTCAATAATGTTCCGTTCTTGCCCAAAAAAATAATTATGTTTTTATAAAAACATATGATATTATATATAGTATATAAAAGAGGTAAAAATGAATAGTCCACATTATTTTACAATAATATTATCCATACTTATTATTATAGGTATAATAACATTAATAGTAATTGGTTTCAGAATTATAATTGCAATTGCACTTGCTATTTTAATCTGCATAGTGGTAATAAAAATATATTTATATTATGTACCTCATAATCACAAGGTAAATCAAACGATTAATACCGTAATAAGCAAGATTCCAAAGGTAACTATTCACGTTAATAAAAAATAAAATTAATACACCTTAAATTAATTAAAAATATTAATAAAACAAATAAATAATCCGTATATATTCAGTTCTCTTATATTATATATATCAATATATAAAAATATTAAAGCAAGATAGCAATAAAATACGTTTTATTTATTAACATTAATATATATTAAATAATATTAAATAAAAATAAAAATAAAAATTACATAGGAGAATTAAATATGACTGAAAATATAAGCATTAAAAAAACTATGAATTTAGATTTTAACGATGCTGTTTTAAGAGTAAAAGAAATATTTAAGGCAAACGGTTTTGGAGCAATAACGGAAATAGATGTTAAAAAAACATTAAAAGAAAAAATAAATGCAGATTTTAAAAAATATATTATTCTTGGAATGTGCAATCCGAAAGTTGCTATGGAAGCGCTCAATATGAACGATGAAATAGGACTTTTACTTCCATGCAATGTTTGCATATACGAGGACAAAAATGGCAACATTATAGTCAATGCAATAAACCCTGCTGCATTGCTTAATTTAATTAATGTAGAAAATTTAAAAGAAAAGTCTTTAGAAATAAAAAAAATGATTGAAAAATCGATTAATGAAATTTAATAGTTTTTATTTTTCTCTTTTTTCCATTTCCATGTCCACCAAAATACAATAATAAGCAATAAAGCAATTACTAAAATCAAACCATAATAGCCAAAACTTTGCATTACAGGAATATATTTAAAAAATCTATCGCCTAAAACATAAGTCCCATATCCCCAGAATAATACCCATATAGCAGCGCCTGCAGAATTGTATAAAATAAATTTTAACCAGTGCATACGGGCGCTTCCGGCAATTATTCCGTTTAACTGTCGCGCACCCTCAATAAATCGTGCAATTAAAACAAAACCTCCGCCATAACGATTAAAAAATATTTTTACATTATCAAATTTTTCTTGCGTTAGCCCAAATTTATTTCCATAGCGTATAAATAAACGTTCTACTCCAAAATGACCCACGCCAAAACCTATGTTGTCTCCTATTACTGCACCGCACCATGCTAAAAATAAAACTAAATATATATTTAATCCTCCTTTAGAAGCTATTAAAGAAACGGCGATTAAAGTAATCTCTCCTGGAGATGGAATACCAAAATCCTCAATCATTATTAAAAAAAAGGCAGCAAAATAACCATAAGTATGAAAAAAAACATAGTGATTTTTAATAAAATCTTGAATTATAAATTGCAGATTCATATTTTAGAATATTTTAAATTTATTAAAAGTATATATTCGTCTATTAATTTTAACCAATAAAAACTTTTTAGAACGAACTTTTTTACACTGTAAATAAAAAAGAGTATAGTAAGCGTTATTTTTAAATATTATTTTTTATACTGAAATTTAGCGGCTATTATTAACAAATTTTAACATAATTTTACGATTATAAAAATTTAATTTAAAAAAATTGCCTTAAAATATGGGTCCATTATATCTAAATTTAATTAAATTATTTGTAATAATTTTTTTCTATCATAATAACGAAGTTATATTTTATTGATAACCATAAATATTTTCATTGAACACCCTAAATCTTTGGAGTAAAATGAACTTTAAGGAAAACATAATAAGATATGTTTATAGCACCTTGTTTATATGCTCTTGACGCATATATTAAGTATGATCTAATGGCGGATAATTTTAAAAATACAGTTAAAAAGGCAAAAATAAAAATAAAATATTTATAATTTTTTCGAAAAAGCCAATATATCATACTAACATATCATACTAACATATCATACTAACATATCATGAATACAAATGCCGAAATTATCTATTTTTACGTAGAACATGTGGCAACGCCTATAGGCGAAATGATAGCGGTCACGGATTCTCAAAAACGGCTGCGCGCTCTGGATTGGACGGATTGCGAGACGCGCATGCATCGGCTTTTACGCCTGCACTACGCTCACTCCGATATCAGACTGATTACAGAAACAATTCCAAAAGATATTAAACGACTGCTTGATGCTTACTGGCAAGGCGAACTTGGGGCTATAGACGATATCCCCGTAAAAACGGGAGGCACGCCGTTTCAACAAGAGGTTTGGTCGGCTCTGCGCTCTATTCCCGCGGGAAAGACAATAAGTTATAAAATGCAGGCTGCAGAAATAGGCAAGCCGTCAGCTATAAGAGCAGTCGCCCTCGCTAACGGATCTAATCCGATAGGGATTGTAATACCGTGTCACCGCATTATCGGTTCAGACGGCTCCCTTACGGGATATGCCGGCGGATTAAAACGCAAACGCCAGCTATTGGAACACGAGGGTATATATCTCAAATAATCGGCTAAGACTCCGATAATATCTAACGCAAGAAACTGCAGCTATATAACATCATACTAATGTTTTTGCCGACCAAAAAATTAAGTTTTTTATTTATATTGTCACATACCTGTTTTAAACTCAAGCGCCTTTTTAAAAAGGATGTTGTTTTCCAGATGAATATGAATTCTTATATCATCATAGAATTCCTTTAATAATTTATATGTATGGGAATAAGAGGTACAAGCGTCTTCAGGTATCAAAAAATTAGAGCTTAAATTTTCAATTTTTTTAAATATATCCCCGATATGTTCATGTTCTAATTTAGCTTTTTTTATTTCATCTAAGGTTGTCGAAATTTTAAGATTTTTATTATCTCTTAAATCATTTTCTATATCTTTAATACTTATAAAAAGATCTTTTTCTTCTTTATCAAGATGAATAATTAATGTTGAAGCTGCTTCTGCAAAAAGCTCGTTTATTGTCTTAATTTCAGGGTGATGCTCTCCATGAACATTATTAATTTTTTCGAGATATTCTGTAATTTCGGGAATATGTTTTCTTATAAAACTATGATGATTTTGAATTATATATTCAATTAAAAAACTAATGCTCCATTCGTTAAAACGTTCAGTATTATTAGTAGCGGAGACGGCTGTTCCGTTAAATTTTGCGCTATTTGCTTTATTAAGTTCGCTTACAATAATATCTTCATCAATTCCTGCTAAATTACATGCTTCTTTCAATGTTTTGTCTCCGCCGCAGCAAAAATCAATCCCGTATTTTTTAAATATATCAATTGCAACAGGATTTTCTGATGCAATTTCGCCTACTTTCCTATCGGTACTATCTTCCGTTATATTATTAAATACAGGATTTTTAGTTGAGGCGTTGCCCGCGGCAGCACCTGCATTTTTCAGCAATTTTTTAGTTATTTTTACTAACCAAACTTCTGGACCATTTTCTTTATAAATCCAATCAAATATTTCTCCTCTTTCTGCTAAAAGCTGATAATGGAGAGGTCTAGGATCATGATCGTTCTTTATTGTAAAACTTTCTCCTTCTTTAAGTTCGTCAAACTTTTGAAATATTGTCGGATGTTTTAATTTTGGTTCTATTAATGTCACATCTAATATATCATCTATATCATCTATATCATCTATATTATCTATATTATCTATATTATCTATATTATCTATATTATCTATATTATCTATTTTTAAAATATTATTAGTTTTCATGACTACACTCCTTAAATTATAAAATTATATTATATTAATTTCGCTTTATTTATATCAATTTCTCTTTTTAGTTAATGCTTATTAATTGATACTTATTATTACTTTTTATATTAAATATTAAACATAAATATTAAACATAAAAATATTTTATAGAAATTAAATTAATAGCTAAAAAATACTATATTTAAATCTTTACAAATTTTATTATCTATAATATATCTATTTTAATTATAGATAATATTTAATAAATAAAATATGATTTTAATCACATTAAAAATTAAAATAAATTAAAATAAAAAATAAAGAAAGAAATAAAATAAAGTATCCTTAACTTAGAGTGTAAAAAAATGTTGCAATTCCAATCTATACCATGATTCTACTAATCCATATAATTACAATGTTTTAGTTATGGTTAATGTTTTAATTTTCATTTTCTATTATCTCCCGAGTTATTTTTTGAATATCTTTTTTAAAATATCCTCTTATATCCAATATCAGCAATATTGCGTTTAGAATTAAAAGACTCGGCACATTATCAATATATGCTATCGCTATCCAGAGAATACAGCTCAATATAGATATTAGAAATCCTAATTTATATTTATGCGATGAAAAGAACCATACGGCTAACAGTGTAGCCAATAAGCCTGAATAATTTAATATCTGAAATAATATTTGATATAGCATATTTTTTACCTATTCTCCCGTAGACCCGAACCCGTTATCTTTTCTCGTAGTATCCGTATTTACTTTATCAACTTTTACAGGCTGTCCCGTCCATACGGGCAATATTAACATCTGGGCTATCTTTTGTCCGTGTTCAAGCATTACAGGCGAAGTTGATTTATTTTTAACTAAAACAAGCACCTCGCCTCTGTATTCGTGGTCTATCACTCCGCCTTTTATTTCTATGCCTTTTAAGGCTAATCCCGATTTTTCCTTAACGATAGCGACATAATTAATCGGAAATTCTATTTTAATGCCTGTATGCGCTATTATAAAAACATCAGGCGTTAATACCGTTTTTTCACAGACGCATAAGTCAAGCCCTGCATCTCCGTTAATGCTCCTGGCAGGCATAACGGCATCTGGATGAAATAATTCGATGTTTAGATAAAAATCTGAAAACACATTATTCTCCTTTTGCTTTAACGTTTGTATAATTATATAGCGAAGTTATTTTTCTATTTATTATCAGCAAACCTTATCTTTTTTTCGGTAAAATTATAAAGTAAAATAGCATCGTATTTTTTCCCGGCTTTTGACGTGAAACCTTTCAGCGAAACGGTTTTATTATTCAACAAGCTGATGGCAGTTTTACAGGATAGTTTTTTTTAGAAAATTCTTTCCAGACGATAGATTCACACTTGACACATTTGTATCCCTTTGAAAACTCCGTTATATTTCCGCCGCAGCCGCACTTGCCTATTATCTTTGCGTTCGGATTATTATACGGAACGCCTTTGATTGAAAAAGGCAAATATTTAAGGCTTGCGGTTAGTTCTTTAGTCGTTAATACGCCTTTTCCCATTATTTCTTCTATCGTTTTTTCGCCTTTTTCTATTAATTTAAGCTCCTCTTCCATATCGGCGGTCAAATGAGCCGATGTCAGCATTTTAATATTTTCTGCTACCTGTAAATCGCTTATCAGCTTTCTCCCTAAATCAACGGAAACAAGGTTTTTTTTCTGTCTTTGGATATAACCCCGCATTATGAGAGTTTCTATTATATTAGCTCTAGTGGCGCTTGTTCCTATGCCTTTTACTTCTTTTAATATTTCTATGTCTTTATCGTCTTCCGTGTATTTATGAATATTAGCCATTGCGGCTATTAAAGTTCCGTCGGTAAATCTAACGGGCGGCGTGGTTTGTTTAGATTCCATTCTTGAATCAAGCGTATTTAAAATATCGTTTATTTTTACGTTAGGCAAATCATCCTGAGATTTTTCGTTGGACCAGCCGGGATTAGTTATTATCTTTTTTTTAACCGAAAATATATTGTTTTTAATATCTATTTCTATTAATTTAGTTATAAATTCCTGGTCGGGCATAAATAGATTAATAAATCTGTTCGCTATCAAGTTATAGAGATTTTGTTCGTCTTGACCGAGCCCTGCCGCTTTTTTAACGGTAGGTATTATCGCGTGATGCGCGTCAACTTTTTTTGTATTCCATGAAGGATGTTTCTTAGTAAAATCTATTGTTTTAGGCAAATCAAAATTTGATAATATTTTTTTGCTGTTTTCAAATTGTTCTTCCGGCAGATATTCGCTGTCAACTCTTGGGTATGTCGTAAAAGCTTTTTCATACAAACTTTGAGCTAATTTTAACACCGCATCCGCTGAAAAACCGTATTTATCGGAAGCGTCTTTGGTTAGTTTTGCAAGATTATACGGATTAGGGGCTTTAGAAGTTCCTTTTTTGCTTTCGAAATTAATAACTTTGCCGGTAGTGTTTTTTACGAGTCCTGCTAATTTCTCAGCCGCCTGCTTGTCCGTAATGCGGTTTTCTTCGTCGGTTCTTATATCGCCCTTAATCCATTTGACCGTAAAAGGCTTTGCGTGTTCTATATCAACAAAGACTTCGTAAAAGTCCTGAGGTTTAAAATTTTCTATTTTTAAATCTCTTTCCACGATTAAAGATAATGTGGGCGTTTGAACCCTTCCGATAGATAATAATTGATTAGTTTTTTTAGTGGCAACGATAGAAGCGTTAAAACCGATTATCCAGTCTAATCTCTGGCGGGCTAATGCGCAGTTTTTAAAATTAACGTATTTATTATTGTCTTCAAGGTTTTTAAATGAATTGCCTATTGTCTCATCGTCTAAAGCGTTTAACCAAAGCCTTTTCACAATCCCTTTATAATTACAGTATTCTATCAGTTCATCTACCAACAACTGTCCTTCCCTGTCGGGATCTCCGAGATTAATAATTTCCGAAGCTTTTGCGATTAATGATTTAATAACTTTAAATTGAGCGAGTGCCGATTCTTTTACTTTCAACTGCCATTTTTCCGGTATTAACGGAGCGTCGTTTATATTGACGGGTCTGCCGAGATATTCTTTTGGACCAAACTGCTCCAAAATATGACCGTAACAAAATGTAATCGTATAATCTTTTGTTTCAAAGTATCCGTCATGCCGAACCGAAGAACCTAAAAAGGTAGCTACCGCTTTTGCTACTGACGGTTTTTCGGCAATGATTAGTTTCATATAATATTTATTTCTCCGTTTATGAATTAATATTTTGTCTAATTATTACAAATTATTACTAACAAGAATATTAGACATTTTTGCTTTCCTCAATATATTTTTTTATCAATTCGTTTAAAACTGCAGACATATTTTTCTTTCGCCGGAGTAATAAAATTTTAAACTCGGTTTTAAGCTCGTCGTCTATAATGAAATTTATATTGTAAATCGTATAATAGAATTGACCCCCTATCGTCATTTAGAATTGACCCCCTATTTTAAAACAAATTAATTTATAATAGCCGCATAAAGGCGGCTAAAAAAGTCTGCCTTTTAGTTAACTTAATAAAAACTAAAAGGAGGGCAAAGGGGTGATAAGTATGTATAAATGGTATGAGGTG
>SGBB01000026.1 GCA_004195025.1 Candidatus Acidulidesulfobacter diazotrophicus
TATTATAATGTTTCCTACTACACTTTTTAAAAAACAAAAAAAACATAAAAATGATATTCAGTGTTTACAGTAGTTTAAAGGAATTAACTTATGAAAATATGGAATTTGGTGTCAAAGTCAGGAAAAGACTGATTCTGAAATCAAAGCTCTATCTGACAAAATAGATGCAGTAGATAAAAGACTTTCCATGGGGTTTAGTATAATAATAGCTGTGCTTGCAATTTTAGTCGCATTGCATTTTTTTAAATAATTAACGGAAAAAATAATAAAAAAATAACATTAGTAAATTTATATTCCGGAAATCCGACAGTTAATATAAATGAGCTTACGACTGCCGAAACAACTTATGCATTAAATGAAGCAGGCGGTTCTATTGATAATGATTTAATATCCGTAAAATTATTATTATTTATATGGTTATGTTTAAAGCATTTTTCGTATTTCTGTTTCAGGGATAGGCTTAGAGAAAAGATATCCCTGTACCATGTCCGCCCCTAAAGATTCTAATTTTTCTAATTGTTCTACGGTCTCTACGCCTTCGCTTATAGTCTCTATCCCTAATCTTGCGGAAAGCTCCACAATAGTATTAATGATTGCAAAAACTTTTGAGTTTTCCATCATATTTTTTATAAATGAAATATCTATCTTTATAATATCTGCAGGAATATTTTTTATATACGACAGCGATGAATACCCCGTTCCAAAATCGTCAATAGCAATTTTCATACCTTTTTCTTTAAATCTGTTTAATATTTTTAAAGCGCAATCAAAATGATGAATAAATAAGCCTTCCGTTACTTCAATATTTATCAAAGAATAATCAAGGCTGTATCTATCTATAGTCTGAAAAATCATATCAACCAAACTTAAACTTTTATTTTCGTAAACATATGCAGGGGGAGTAACTAACTCAGGATTGCAATACCATTTGACTTCATAATCAAAACTCACTGGAGAAATGTTTATAGAAACTGGAACTAATTTTAAATTATTATTTTTCCAATCTTTTAAATTAAGACATACGGCATCTATTAAAAATTCTTCAAGCTGTCTTATTAAGCCCATTTCTTCCAATAACGGAATGAACTTCGCAGGCTGAACAAAACCAAGATCAGGACTGTTCCATCTCATAAGAGCTTCCATTCCTCTTATTTCATATTTCAATAAATCTTTTTTACCGTTTTGATTATTTTGGTATTTCAAATTGAAATCATCATATTTTTTTATATTTTTTTTTATATTAAAATAAGGTTGATAATAAACAACAAATTCTTTATTTTTAAATGCATCTACAAGACGTTTTTTCATCATTAAAAATTCAGCGGCTTTTATATTCATTGACGAAGTAAAAAATTCATAATCATTTTCGCCCTGAGTTTTAGCATTTGAAAGAGCAATATCGGCTGATTTTAAAAGATTATCTGCCGTTGTTCCGTCATCAGGATAAATTGATATTCCCATATTATAAGAAATATTAAATGTTTGTCCGTCAATATGCACGGAATTTTTAAAATAATGTTTTATTTTATCAATAATCTGGACTACCGAATCTTTATCTTTTAAATCCGTAATAAATACCGCAAACTCATCGCCGCCGATTCTTGAAATAATATCCTGAACGGTAAAAGAATCTTTGAAGTTATCTGCCGTCTTATTAAGCAGACTGTCGCCTGTTCCATATCCGAACGTATTGTTAATATAAGATAACTTATAAAAATCCAGAAGAATTATAGCTGCAGGACCTTTAGCTCTTTCTAAATAATTATTCACGCTTTCTATAAAAAAATTTCTGTTAGGCAGTTTCGTCAAAGGATCATAAAAAGACATAAAATTAATTTCTTTTTCTAAATCAATTTTATTTATCATAAAAGAAATATCTTTCATTAATTCTTCTAAAAGGGTAATTTCTTTATTATCGAAAAAATCTTTTTCACCGGCATATATGTTAAATATTCCGATTATTTTATTATGCTGTTTTATCGGCATACTCGCCGTAGATAAAAACCCCATTTTAAGAGCTTTATCTCTATAAGGTTTCATAAGCGGATTCGTTTCGGTATCATTGTTAATTACAATTCTGTCTTCTCTAAAAGCGATTGCGCCCGGACCTTGTCCTTCGGGTATAGAATCGTCAATAGAAATAGTAAAGTCATCTAAATAGTCTCCGACAAAACCATACGAAAATTTAATATCCATTTTATTATTATAATCATCTGGAAAACCGCAAAATGCCATTTTAAACTGACCTTTTTCAACTGCGATTCTACAGATATTTTCATACACGTCGTCTATATTTTCCACTCTTAAAAGCAGCTGGTTTATATCGCTTAAAGTAGAATACATTCTTGTAATATTTTTTATTTTGTCTTCCGCATTTTTCATTTCTGTTAAATCTACAAAATTACCGAGCCGAGTAAGCTGACCTTTGTAATTAATCGTCAATGTATGAAATATCACCCATTTTATTTCATTGTTTTTAGTAATAATTTTATATAAAAATTCTCCTCTTGCGCCTTCGTTTTTTATAGCTTTGCTATATCTTGATTTTGCGCTTTCTTTGTATTCGTAAGACATAATATCCCAATTATTCATTGTTTTTAATTCTGACAAAGAATACCCTAATATTTTTTCGCCTTCCGGATTTATGTATATAAATTTATCTCTAAATAAAATAAGACCGTTAAGCATCTGGTTAAATATCGATTTAATTGATTTTTCATTATCTTCGGCTTGAATTTTAACTTTTATAATATAATATAAAAATAAAGGGCTTATCATTATTACCATTAAAAAATTTACTAATAGCAGCAAATTTAATAATCGCATAGAATCGTTTGTATAATTCATATTTATTTTCATTGATATATCCGATGCTTTTCTTAGCAGTCTTGAATTATTGTAAAATATGAATGATAACCGCGGGATAAACTTGCTTTGAATATTTTTTTGTTTAATTAATAAATTTAATTTTGGCAGTGATTTTTTCTTCCAGTTAACAAACGCTTTATTTAAAATAGGGCGTATTTTTTCCGGCAAAGATTTATCTTGCCTCCGTAAATTTTTAAATAAATATTTAAAATCTTTATTGATATCGCCTACTTTGTATGCAATTTTTCCAATCTGATGCGGATTTAATTTTTTGCGGGAATTAGTATTATATTTTTTCAAATAGAAATTTAAAGAATAAAAATCTTCGGCAAGATTTAATGTTTTTTTGTAGAATTTATTATCAGCATTCGCTTTACTGTTTATATGATTAATAAAAGAATAAATTACAAAAGAACAGGCTATATATAATAAAATAACCATAAAACCTGCAATGAATACTTTTGACTTTAAAACTTTATTCATAAATAATAAATTTTATTAAATAAATATTCATATTCTTTTTCTTTTTTTTGTATTTTTCATTTTATTTTTACATCCCTTAAGAAGATTTAAAATACAAGAGTTAAATTTAACTTTATTTTTGTATTTTTTACTTTAATATTTTTATGGCATCTTTTAATGAAATAAAAGATTCTTCAGCTTTTTTCATATCTTTCAGTTTTATTTTATTTTCTTTCAACTCATCTGCGCCTATTACAATTGCATAGGGAATCTTTTTACTGTTGGCATATTTTAACTGTTTAGATATATTTAATTTTTCATTTAGATTTATTTCGCATGTTATATTATTTATCCTTAATAATTTGGCAATATTAAAAGAATAATCTATTAATTTTTCATTTGAATCAAGATACGCGATAAATACTTTTATAGGGGATGGCAAATTATTAATATAATCAGGATTTTTTTCTTGAATTATATCTATGATTCTGTCAACGCCGAAAGACAATCCGCAGGCTCCCTCCGGACGCGCTCCGTACAATTCTATTAAATTATCGTATCTTCCACCCGCAGCAAAACTGCCTATATTCACATCTAAAGATTTTATTTCAAATATCGGTCCGGTATAATAGCCTAACCCTCTTACGAGCAGCGGGTCAAACCGCAGATATTTATCTAAATTAAATTTGCTTGAATTTTCAAAAATAAAAACAAGTTCATTTATTCCTTCTAAAGCTTTACCGCTATTTTTTAGTTTTTCTTTAAGATACTCTAAAAATAATATATTTGAACTTTCAAATTCAGCGTTTATATTATTGTTTATATTATTGTTTATATTATTGTTTATATTATTGTTTATATTATTGTTTATATTATTATTGTTATTATTTACATTATTATTTTTGCTATTATTGTTACTGTTGTTATTATTTACATTGTTATTGTTGTTATTTATATTATTATAATTTACTAAATCAATAAAAGATTTATAGTTTTCTTCGGTTAAATCATTGTCTATAAATTCTTTTATTACTTTATCTTCTCCTATTTTAGACAATTTATCTAAAATTCTCAATGCCGCTTCTTTTTTATTAATGGGTATTCCTGAAGCTTCTATGATTCCGTCTAGTATTTTTCTATTATTTAAATGTATTTCATAATTGTTAAGTCCTAATTTTTCAAGCGTAAAAACGGCTAAATCAATTAATTCAAGCTCTGCAAACATAGAATAAACGCCTATAATATCAACATCAGCCTGATAAAATTCCCTGTATCTGCCGTTCTGGGTATTCTCATATCTATATACTTTTCCTATGACATATCTTCTGAAAGGTTTTGTAAGTTTTGCATTATTTGAAGCGTAATATCTGCCGAGAGGAGAAGTAAATTCAAATCTGAGACCTAATTTTCTATCTGCTTTATCATGAAAAGTATAAATTTCTTTTTCAATTTCTTCGCCGCATTTTCTTGAAAGAAGCTCAAAATACTCAAAAACAGGTGAATCAATTTCGCTAAATCCGTATAATGCAAAACATTGCCTGATTGTCTCCATAACATTTCTTCTTAAAATCATTGCGTCGGGAAGAAAATCACGGGTTCCTTTAGGGGGCTGTATTTGCTGAATATTTTTCAACTTATCAGTCATTTTATTGTTTTACCGGTTTATTTACAATATAATTAATAATTATAATTATTAATTTTTGGAAATGATTAAAATATTAATATAAATTAGAAAATAAATTATAAAATTAGAAAATATTTAACTGATTTAAACAATAATATACAGAATATAGTATAATTATACTATATTTTATTTTGAACCTAAAATTGCCAATATAAAATTATTTTTCTGGATTCCCGCTTTCGCGGGAATGACTTTACAGGTCTTTAAGTTTTCACCCAACGGGTGTCATTCCGGCGAAAGCGGGAATCCAATCCAATATTGATATTACTTTTAAGTAATTTTAAAAATCTCTATCAGCAATTTTGGGCAATATTTTATTTTGAAACGGCAAATTTATATATGTTAAAAAAAGACTGCGGATCCAGACTTGCTCCGCCGACTAATACACCGTCAATATGCTCTTTTTTCATTAAAGTATTAATATTTTTTTCGGTAACGCTTCCGCCGTAAATTACGGAACAATTTTTAATAGAATAGTTGTTATTTAAATGTTTATATATAAATTTATGCATTTTTTCGCCGTCTTCAGGTTCTATAGGAGCCCCTGTTCCTATTGCCCATATAGGCTCATAAGCAACTATTAGTTCATCAATTTCAATTATATTTTTATCCATTAATTTATCATCTATGTTTTGCATATTAGAGTTTAAATTATTTTTAGAATAACTTAAAGCTCTATCTAACTGTTCCGCAACAAAATCAAAAGCTTTTCCGCTTTTTCTGATATCTAAGTTTTCGCCGACGCACAATATAGGTATTAAACTTAAGTCTTTTTTTTTACTATAATTAAAAACAGCGAAAATTTTTTTAGCTATCAAATCATCGGATTCGTTTAATATCCATCTTCTTTCAGAATGACCTATTATAGTATATAAACAGTCAAACGCCTTAATCATTTCAATTGATATTTCTCCGGTATAGGCTCCCGCTGATTCAAAATATATATTTTGCGAAGCAAGTTTGACAAGATGTCCAAATTCAATATTTTCTTTAATTATATTGTATGCTTCGTTAAGCGCAGTAAAAGGAGGCGCAAATATAATTTCTGCAACAGTTTCAATACATTTTTCATCGCTTTTATCATTTATATTTATATTTAGTTCTTTTAATTTTTTAAAAAATGAGTTTAAATATGCGCGCACTTCAACGTGCGTTTTATTCATTTTAAAATTAGCAGCTATTATTATTTTCTTATCCGTCATATTCTTAACCCAACTTCACCACTTTTATTATTCTAAAATTATAACCCATTAATATTATTACATTTTATTTTTTATTTTGTAGCCCCCATAAATATAGCAATATCAAGAGGTTACCTCAATCATTTGCCGGTAATTATGGCAAAGTTGAGTTAATTATTATATCTAATTTATTTAATGCAATTTAATGCATAAAATTATTAGATTGTTTCTTTTATTTTAAATCTATTAATACATCGCGGCATCTGCCGCAAATATCAATATAATCGTTATGCGTTCCGACACTTTCGCTAAACGTCCAGCATCTTGCGCATTTTTGTCCCGGAGCAAGTTTCACGACAGCTTCCGAAATAAATTCGCCGTTTTCTTCATTAGTGTCTAATTTTTCAATCTGCAAAGCCGATACAATAAATATTTCTTTTAATTCGCTTATTTTAAATTCAGATAATAGCTTATAATCTTCTTCTGCTGCTCTTATTATAACTAAAGCTTCAAGCGAACTGCCTATTACCTTTTCGGTTCTTGCTTTTTCTAAAGAAGATAAAACAATATTTCTTATTTCCGTTAATTTTTCAAATCTCTCGGCAAGTTCAAAATCAATAAAATTTTCGTCTATTTCGTCAAAATATTCAAACGCAAGTTCTTTTTCTTTATTTTTTTTATTAAAATAACTCCATGCTTCCTTAGAAGTGAACGGTAAAATCGGACCTAAATATTTAATTAAAATATTTAAGCCGTAATGCAGCACTGTTTGAATAGACCTTCTCTTAAATGAATTTTTTGCTTCAACATACAAAGAATCTTTGGATACATCCAAATAAAAAGATGAAAAACTCGTGACAAATTTATATATATTTTGATATACAAGGTGAAAATCATAACTTGAATAATGTCTCGATAAGTTTTGAGCAAGCAAAGATATATTATGGATTTCATATTTGTCTATATCATTTAAATCTTCAAATTTAACGGCATCGGCAGTCTCATCAAAATCAAACAGATTGCCGAGCATAAATCTTATTGTATTTCTAATTTTTCTATAGCCTTCAGAAAGACGGGATAAAATTTCATTAGAAATTCTCATATCATTTTTATAATCTTCGGAAGCAGCCCAGAGTCTTAAAATATCCGCTCCGTATTTATTTATAATTTCATCGGGAGCAATAACATTGCCAAGAGATTTGGACATTTTTCTTCCGGAGCTGTCCACAACAAATCCATGCGTCAAAACGGACTTGTAAGGAGTTCCGTCCTGCGAACCTATTGCAATTAAAAGGCTTGAATGAAACCAGCCTCTGTGCTGGTCTGAGCCCTCAAGATATAAATCGGCGGGAAAGCCTATTGCTTTCATATCTTCATCATTTTTTAAAACACAAAAATAACTTACTCCGCTGTCAAACCAGACATCTAAAATATCGCTTTCTTTTTCAAATTCTTCACTGCCGCATTTGCTGCATTTTATATGCTTTTTTATTTTTGTTTCGTTTAAAAAATAATCGGCGTCTTTTTCAAACCAGATATCGGCGCCGTATTTTTCAAACTCATCGGCTATTTTCATAGTAATATCGTAATCAATTAGCGGTTCGCCGCAGGATTTGCAATAAAAAGCCGTTATCGGAACGCCCCACGACCTTTGTCTTGAAACACACCAGTCAGGTCTGACCTCAAGCATTCCGGATATTCTATCTAATCCCCATTTCGGTATCCATTTGACGTTTTCTTTAACTGCCTTTAATGCATTTTCCCGCAGGTTATTTATTGACATAGAAATAAACCATTGTTTTGTAGAACGCAAAATAAGAGGCTTTTTGCATCTCCAGCAATGCGGGTAAGAATGTTCAATTTTTTCTTCAAGAACCAATGCGCCTATTTCTTTTAATTTTTCTATAACATGAATATTTGAATCAAACACACGCATCCCTGCAAAAAAATCTACATCGTTTAAAAATATACCTTCATTGTTGACAGGCGCATAAGCAGGCAAATTATATTTTAATCCAACGGCATAATCTTCATCGCCATGTCCGGGAGCCGTATGAACCAAACCTGTTCCAGTATCTTTTTTTACATGCTGTCCTAAAATTAGTATTGAATCTCTATTTATAAAAGGGTGCATTGCAAGTTTGCTTTCTAATTTTTTTCCGTTAACCTCGGCTAATATTGTAAATTCATCGTCTTTGAACCCGAATTTTTTTAACGTTTCTTCGGCAAGGCTTTCTTCTAATATGTATATTTCTTTTTCTTTATTTTTATTTACTTCAACAAAAACATAATTAAAATCAGGATTCAAAGATATTGCGAGATTAGCGGGCAATGTCCATGGAGTAGTTGTCCAGATGACGGCGAAAACATTTTTACCTTCAGGCAATTTTACGACATCGGACAAATCAGATTTTATTTTAAATTTTACGTAAATGGAAGGCGATGTTTTTTCCGCATATTCAACTTCTGCTTCTGCAAGAGCAGTTTTACAAGAGCTGCACCAGTAAATAGGTTTATTTGCTCTGTAAAGTCCGCCATTTTTAATAAAGTCCGCCATTTTCCTAACCGTGTCGGCTTCATAAGAATAATTCATCGTTAAATAAGGGTTGTCATATCTACCGATACTGCCTAATCTTTTAAATTCAGCTTTCTGAATTTCGACAAATTCAGCCGCGTATTTTCTGCAAAGCTTTCTCTTCTCAACTTGAGATATAGAATCTTTATTTTTCAAACTTTTATCAACATTATGCTCTATAGGAAGACCATGACAATCCCAGCCTGGTATATAAGGAGCATAATAACCCTGCATAAATTTAAATCTTATTATAATATCTTTTAAAATTTTATTAAGAGCGGTGCCGAGATGAATGTGTCCGTTAGCATAAGGAGGACCATCATGAAGAATAAAAGTCTTAAAATTTTTTTCCTTTGCTTTTGCCGTCATTTTTTCATATAAAGCTATTTCATCCCACTCTTTCAAAAATTTTTCTTCGGTGGATTTTAGGTTAGCCTTCATCGGAAAATCGGTTGACGGCAAATTAAGTGTATTTTTATAATCCATAAATAGAGTCCTTTTTTCCTTTTTATTGTTTTATCAATTATTTATTTTATTATTATATCGTTTAATTATATTATTTATTGCTATATTGCTGCTATATCAATTAAGGCTTTACTCACATTGTTATTACATATTATTTTGATCTAATTTATCACTTCTGCGTTAACGCAGTGTTTTAAACTTTTACTATCAATATAGTTTTTAATATTTTCTATGCCTATTCTGGCTATATCGTGAATTGACGATTCGGTAGCTCCGCCGATATGAGGAGTTGCTATAACATTAAAATGAAATATTTCATCTCTTATATGGGCGGGTTCTTCCCATAAAACATCAAGTCCGGCGCCTTTAATTTTTCCGCTTTTTAATGCCTGTATAAGAGCGTATTTTTCAATAAGTCCCGCCCTTCCGACATTTATAACATAGCTTCCGTTTTTCAACAAATTTATTGTTTCGCCGTTTAAAATATTTTGCGTAGTTTCATTTAAAGGCAATGCCAAAACAATAAAATCTAATTTCGGCAATATAATTTTAAAATCATCGGCAAATGACCCTGTAAACTCTATACCTAATTTTTTTGCGTAATCTTTTTCAGGTTTTGTGTGTTTAATGCCGTAAATAACTGTGCTAAAAGGCTTTAGCAGTCTTATTAGCTCAAGACCTATTCCTCCCATGCCGATAATGCCGAATTTTTTGCCTGCCAGGCTAATACCCATAGGTTCATTAGCAATGCCGTGATTAATAGAATTTATACATCCGTTATAATCTCTTGCAAGAGCCAATGCATAAAACATTGACAGTTCAGCTACAGACGTTGCATTGGCGGTTCCTTTTGTCGGAACATTAAAAACAGGTATTTTGTTGTTTGCGGCTTCTTCTAAGTCAACGTTTTCAACACCGATGCCAAATTGCTGAATAGCTTTAATATTTTTCAAAGATAATACATTATGCCCAATTTCTATCCCTGCATTTACAACCATATAAATATCGTCATTTATGTATAAAGAATAATTATTTAAAAAATCTTCAACATTTGTATAATGAACAATGCCAAAATTATTTAAATCGGCATACTCTTTTAAAATATTAAACATTCTCTGATTTCTTAATATTGCTATTATTTTCATTGTATCAGCATTATTTGCATATTTTTATATTTAATTTAATTTAAATATAATTAAATTAAATTTTAAGTTTTATGAACTATTTTTTTATTTTTAAACTTGTCTTCTTAATATTTTTTAATGCAGTTCCTGAAGTCTTTGAAATCGATTTTGTATTTCTAGATTCGACGGTAGGCTGAACATTACTGCCTTTTAAAGAACCTTCGCCTCTGCATAGCTGAATTTTTTTTGAATATACATATTTGTTTGGACAAATATAAATATGATGTTTTGATTTAAAAACATTTATTTTTGTAGACGGCGTTGTATTATATCCCTTAAGACTTCCGTCACCTTCGCACAGTTCCGATTTTGGGTTAAAAGAATAGCCTAACGGACAATAAAATGTTTTTGTTTTAGCATTGGCAAACTTTGGCATAGCAAATACCGCTAGACCAAAAATAAATAAACTGATGAATAAAGAAATCATTAAAGAGAACTTAGACACAAATAACAGATTTTTAATTTTTAACATAAGCATAAATAATTCCCCCTTTTGTTTGATAATCTTGGATAATTTTATTTATTTAGTTTATATATTTTTATATATTTTAAAATTAGAATATTATATCATCATAGAATAAAAATTTCCATTAGAAATTATAGATTATAGATTATAGATTATAGTCCCAAATTTGCCGATAGAAAATTTATTTTACTGATTCCTGCTTTTGCAGGAATGACTTTGAGAGGATTTATCGTTTCACAATGCTTTCTTCTTATCTTGATGACTTGCGTATAATGAATGACTTTGAGAGGATTTATCGTTTCACAATGCTTTCTTCTTATCTTGATGACTTGCGTATAATGAATGACTTTGAGAGGATTTATCGTTTCACCCGACGGTTGTCATTCCTGCGAAAGCAGGAATCCAGTGTTATTTAGCATTCAAATATCTAAAACATTTTCTAACGCAGGATTAAAGTACAGATTATAGTTAATCTTGCCTTCAAATTTAATATTATCATTACAGGGAACCGCTGCTGCTTATAAGACAAAATTAAAATATACCTGTTTTGTGGAAAAAATTGAATTAATTAAAGAGAACCATTGCTGCTTACAAGACCTGTATTAGGGTAAATATAAAAAGAATCGGAAGGGATATAGCCGAAAATAATTTGAAGAAAATAAATCGGGTTTGTATTCTTGGAAATACTAAACGGCGTAAATGATGCAGTAGAGCTGGATCCGGATGCACACATATTGCTTGGAGTAATATTGCCAAAAGTTCCGGGTTGACCTTCAGAATTGAATGCAAAATAATTTCCGCCAATACTTGTCGGCATGACATTGGTACCGTTTTGAACCAAATATGTTATTCCGTAGTTAAGTGTTACCTGAAAGTAATTTGCTGTTTGCGCTAACGGGTTATTTATCAAAACAGGGGCAGATGGATTAATACCGCTGTTTGAAGTATTTGACGAAGGACAAGCGCATATTTGATATCCGCCGTATTCTGCGCCTGTGGATTTTCCGCCCGATGAAGATATAGAACAGGTATTTGAATTAGAGGGCGCATTTGACGTAGAATTTGCAGGAGGATTTGTAAAAACTACAAATGTAAAGCAATAATGGGACATAGAATACTGCTGTGCATATCTTATAGATGATTCAAGCTGTCTTTCATAAATTGCCCTATCGCTTGAAACTGCGGAATTCAGTCCTATAATTCCTATTATTCCTAATATTCCGATTAAAATTAAAACCATCACGATTTCAATTAATGTAAAAGCACTTTTATTTTTAGTAAAAATTTTGAAAGCCATTTTTTTATTTTTTATTCTTAAATTTTAAATTTTTAGTTTTTTATTTTTATAAATTCATATTATAATAATAATATTTTTATAAATAAAAATTATAATATAATAAATCGCGGGGTTAAAAAATTTAATTCTATTCCATAGTATTTTTATTTATATTATCTATTTATAATTTTTTATAATTTTATAATTAAATTATTATACTTAAGTTATATTTATAATAAAATATAATAAAATATAATAAAAACGGGTATAGCAGATAATTTATTTAAAATGGATAATTTATTTTAAATATCTATATTTATTATACATTATTGCTTAAAAATAATTAATTTTATTTTATCCTTAATCCTGCGATAGGATTTTATATTCTGGATTCCTGCCTACGCAGGAATGACTTTGAGAGATTTTATCCTTTCACACATTTGGTGTCATTCTCGCGAAAGCGGGGATATAGAGTTCTTAAAATATTGCTGTATATTTAATAATTTCTATTGCAGAATTAAGGTTTACTTTATGAATAAAATTATTTAAACAAGTAACTAAACAAGTAACTAAACAAGTAACTAACTAAGCTAAGTAACTAACTAAGTAACTAACTAAGTAACTAAACAAGTAACTAAACAAGTAACTAACTAAGCTAAGTAACTAACTAAGTAACTAACTAAGTAACTAACTAAGTAACTAACTAAGCTAAGTAACTAACTAAGTAACTAACTAAGTAACTATATAATAATAATAAACAATATATATGAAATGCCCTTTTTGTTCAAGCGAAGACGATAAAGTTATAGATTCAAGATTATCTAAGGATGCTGTGGCTGTTCGCAGAAAAAGACAGTGTAATTTTTGCGGAAGAAAATTTTTTACATTAGAAACTATTGTCTTATCATTACCTTTGATTATAAAAAAAGACGGCAGACGGGAAGTTTTTGACAGGCAAAAAATATTAAACGGTTTGATTAAAGCTTGTGAAAAAAGACCTGTTTCTATAGAAAATATCGAAAATATAACCCGATCCGTAGAAAAATGGATTGAAGAAAGCAGCTTAAGCGAAATACAAAGCACGGAGATAGGCAAATTTGCTCTCAATAAACTAAAAAATATCGACGCTATAAGCTATGTGAGATTTGCTTCTGTTTATCTATCGTTTAAAGATATAAACGAATTATACGAAACCGTATCCGATTTTATAGAAAAAAAATAAAATGGCTAAATATGCTAAATACAGCGATGAATATTACATAGCTAAAACATTAAATCTTGCAAAAAAGGCTGCGGGTTTTACCTCTCCCAATCCTATGGTCGGCTCCGTAATTGTTAAAAACAATGAAATTATAGGATTCGGATATCATAAAAAAGCAGGGGAACCGCATGCCGAAATTAACGCTCTTAAAATGGCGGGCAATAATGCTAAAGGGGCAACTTTATACGTAAGTTTAGAACCTTGCAGTCATTTCGGAAAAACTCCTCCGTGTGTTGAATCAATTAAACAATACGGAATCAAACGTGTGGTCGCTGCTATTAAGGATCCGAATCCATCGGTTTCCGGCAGCGGTTTTAAATATCTTGAAAGCAACGGAATTGAAATTAAATATGGCATTTTAGAAGGCAAAGCAAAAAAATTAAATGAAATATTTTTAAAAAATATTACTTCCAATCTCCCTTTTATTACAATTAAAATTGCAATAAGTTTAGACGGAAAGATAGGATTTTTAAATAAAAATACGGCGGGCAGCGGCGATGCCTCGGAAAACACTCCGCTTTATATGTCATCAGAAAAATCTTTAAAATACACTCACAATTTGCGGCTTTTACATGACGCTATTATGGTATCCGCAAATACCGTTGCAATAGACAATCCTAAATTAAACATACGGTATGTTAAAAATAATAGAAACGGTGCAAAAAAAAAATTTACAAGAATAATTCTTGACTCAAATCTTATAACTCCGCTTGATTCTAACTTATTTTTATTTAAGGATCCGACTGATAAAGTTATTATTTTTACTTCTTTTGAATATAGCAGAGAAAAACTGAAAAGAAAAAAAATGCTTGAACAAAAAGGTGCAATTATAAAAGAAGTATATTATAATAATAAGTATGGAAATTATTTAGAAAATTATTTAATTGCCGGCAATAATTTTATTAAAAAAAAACAATACCGATATCTTGATATTGCCGAAATTTTCAAAATATGCGCCGAATACGGCATAACAAGCATATTAATAGAGTCTGGACAGCATTTATTTGCATATATTATATTAAATAATCTTTATGATAAATTAGTATTAAATATAACTCCTTATATAATCGGAAATGCCGGCACTATTGACGCATTTGATTTGATAAATTTTGCTAATTTAAATAAGCTAAATAAATTAAATAATAATTTCCAGTTTACAAATGCCGTCAAAAAAAGTTTGGATGATTTATATGCAGATAATCAATTAATTAAGTTGAAAAATTTGGATATTAAAAAAACAGGCGATGATGTTTTTTTAATATATTATCATTAATTTTAATTAAAATATGTTCACAGGAATAATTAAAGAAAAAGGTGAAATAAAATCTATATTATTGCGCTCAAACAGCGGAATTTTAGGCGTTTATATTTTAGAATGCTCTAAGAAAGCTTATATAGGACAAAGTATATCCGTTAACGGTATATGTCTTACCGTAAAAAGCATAAACGGGAAAACAGTTAATTTTGATTTTTCACCGGAAACATTTAAAAAATCAACATTAAAATATATGAAAATAGGAACTAAAGTTAACATTGAACCTGCTTTGTCTGTAAATAACGACATATCGGGGCATTTTGTATTAGGTCATATAGACGGGGTAGGGAAAATTATAAGCAAACAACAGTATAATAATGCCTATATTATCGGCATAGCAAATAATGACATAGAATCGTCTAAGTATTTAATTAATAAAGGTTCTATTGCCATTGACGGCATCAGTCTTACAATTAATGACATTAAAAATAATGATTTTTATGTAAGCATTATACCTTTAACTTATAAATTTACAAATTTAGAAAATAAAAAAATAGGCGGGTATGTTAATATTGAATTTGATATAATAGAAAAAGCCGCCGTCAATAGTTCAGAGAGACTAACGGAAAATACAAACCGTAAGAATAACTATTTCATTGATAAAAAAAACTATAATGAAAATGAACATATATCAAATAATAATTTTAAAAATATAAAAAAATCCAATATCACTTATGAATTTCTTTATGAAAACGGTTTTATCAAATAAATATTTGCATATACATAATGCTATAATTATATAATATTAAAGATTATAGGCATTTTAAGCATATTTAAAAGTTCTATTTCAAGATAGAGGATAATTTAAACTATAAATATTATAAAAACAATATTATTATTAAATAATTTAATAAATTAATTTAATGAGGTTTTATTATGCCAATGACAACGGTTGAAGAAGCGGCAGAAGAAATAAGAAAAGGTAAAATGATTATATTAGTTGACGATGAAGATAGAGAAAATGAGGGCGATCTTACGATGGCCGCTGAAATGGTAACCCCTGAAGCAATTAATTTTATGACAAAATATGCAAGGGGATTAATATGTCTTACATTAACACAGGAAAAAGCCGATTCGTTAAATCTGCATCCTCAGGCTGTAAACAATCAGTCTAAATTTTCGACTGCCTTTACTGTTTCTATAGAAGCGGCGGAAGGGGTTACTACCGGCATTTCCGCTTATGACAGATCTCATACTATACTTACGGCTGTTAAAGATAATGCAAAACCTACAGACATTGTAAGACCCGGACACATTTTTCCAATTACCGCTAAAAACGGCGGCGTTCTTGTCAGGACGGGGCAAACAGAAGGTTCTACCGATATTGCAAGTATTGCGGGGCTTAAACCTGCTGGCGTAATATGCGAAATTATGAAAGATGACGGGACTATGGCAAGAATGCCTGATTTAATTGAATTTGCCAAACAGCATGATTTAAAAATATTGACAATACAGGATATTATAAATTATAGAGTAAAACATGAAAAGCATGTAAAGAGAATGGTCGAATCTAAAATTCCCACAAAATACGGCGGCGAATTCAAGATTATCGTTTATTCAAATGATATTGATTTTAAAGAACATGTCGCCTTGGTTAAAGGAGAAATAAAAAAAGACGACCCTATCCTTGTGAGAGTTCATTCTCAATGCCTGACAGGCGATGTTTTCGGTTCTGAAAAATGCGACTGCGGAGATCAGCTGAAAAATGCTATGGAAATGATAAATAGAGCGGGCAAAGGCGTTATACTTTATTTAAGTCAGGAAGGCAGAGGCATAGGGCTTGTAAATAAACTTAAGGCATACAACCTGCAGGACAAAGGTTACGACACTGTTGAAGCCAATGAAAAATTAGGTTTTAAAGCAGATTTGAGAGAATACGGCGTCGGAGCTCAAATTTTAGTTGATTTAGGGGTAGGAAAAATGAAATTAATGACAAATAATCCAAAAAAAATTATAGGACTTGAAGGCTACGGTCTTAGCGTAGTTGAGAGAGTGCCGATTGAAATTTGCCCTACACATAAAAATTTGCACTATTTAACAACTAAAAAAGAAAAAATGGGACATATATTAAATATAAAAAATATCAAATCAAAATAAATAAAACAAGTTAAGTTAAATGGGGTGTTTTAATGTACAATTTAATTGAAGGAAATTTAAGCGCCGCAGGATTTAAATTCGGCATTGCAATGGCAAGATTTAATGAATTCATTAATTCAAAACTTTTAGACGGCGCATTAGACTATTTAAGACGTTCCGGAGCTAATGAATCTGATATAACCGTAGTTAAGGTGCCAGGTGCATTTGAACTTCCTATGGCTATAAAAATAATGACGGAAACAAAAAAATATGACGGTATTATCTGTTTAGGTACTTTGATTAGAGGGGAAACTAATCATTTTGATTTATTATCGCAGCAAGTTACTAAAATGATTTCCGAGCTGGCTGTTAACTCCAATACCCCTATAAGTTACGGTATTATTACTTCTGAATCAATAGAACAGGCTATATCAAGAGCAGGTACTAAAATGGGCAATAAAGGTTTTGATGCTGCAATGTCCAATGTTGAAATGGTTACACTATTTTCAAAACTTAAAAAATAATATTACTTTATATTATGAGTTTAATATAAAATTTTCCTATATCTATAAACAGACATCTAAATAATGACGAAAAGAAGAATGGCAAGGGAACTTGCGGTACAATTTTTATATGAAGCAGACGGGGGCATTAATTCTTCTATAGATCTTAGAATTAATACTTTTTTTAAAGATTTCGCCTCTGAAAGCTTGATGTATAACGGTTTTATTAATTCCATAAATGAATTATACACAAAAAAAGAATCTACTGAGATATTTGACTTTTTTAAAGATATCATCACGGGAACTTTGAATAATATTGAAAAAATTGATTTTTTAATTCAAAAAGTATCTAAAAATTGGTCTATTGACAGAATGTCAAGAATTGATAGAAATATTTTAAGACAATCTATTTTTGAAATGCTGTTTCATTCTGAAATTCCCAAAAATGTCACCATTAACGAGGCTATTGAAATAGCAAAAAAATTTGGCAATGAAGAGTCTCCGTTTTTTATAAACGGTATTCTTGATGCGGCAATTCAAAATATAAACTTATAAATTAAACATAAAACCTGAAGTAATTAAAGGTATTCATAAATTTACGGCAATTCAAAATATAAATATAAATAAATAAAAATGATTAAATAAGGATGGAGGGTAATTAAATAAAATGGATAATAACTCTATTAATACTTTGGATATCAGAGGTTTATGCTGAGGACCTCCTGTTCTGGCGGTCGTCGGAAAACTTAAAACACTACAACCTGAAGCTATGCTTATGGTTGTCTCTGATAAAGAATCTATGCTTAACGATATACCGTCTGTATGCTCGTTAATCAATGCTAAACTTTTAAATACGATTAAGCTTAATGATCTTTATATGTTTTTGATTCAGAATAAAAAATGGGCATCGGCTTAAACTGCTCTTTAAACTTAATATCTATAACACGGTTAATTAAATATTTATAGTATATAATAGTATATATGTTATAAATATTTAAAAATAATAATATTATAAATTATAATAATCAAATTTATGCTGAGAAAAAAAAATCGCGCTTTTGATGAAATGAGGGAAGTAACTATAATTCCTGACTTTATGAAATATGCGGAAGGGTCATGTCTTATTAAAGCAGGCGATACTAAAGTAATCTGCACTGCCAGCGTTGAAAATAAAGTTCCTCCTTTTTTAAAAGACAAAAGACAGGGCTGGATTACTGCAGAATATTCTATGCTGCCCCGATCTACCCAAACCAGAATGCCTCGAGATTCTTCAAAAGGAAAGATTAACGGCAGAGCTCAGGAAATTCAAAGACTTATTGGAAGAACTTTAAGAACAGTCGCTAATTTTTCAGATTTTCCCGATATCACCCTGTTAATTGACTGCGACGTTATCAGTGCGGACGGAGGAACAAGGACTGCTTCTATCACCGGCGCATATGTGGCTGCACATTTAGCTTTTCTAAGTTTGTTAAAACAAAACAGAATTGAAAAAATGCCGTTTTATGACTCTGTTGCAGCTATTAGTCTCGGGATTGTAAATAATGAAATTTTGCTTGACCTTGATTACTCAGAAGATTCTAACGCCGAACTTGATTTTAATTTTATAATGACAGGCAGCGGAAAATTAATTGAAATTCAAGGATGCGCCGAAAAAACTCCGATAGATTTTGAACTTATAAATAAATTTGGCGATATTGCTAAAAAGGCTGTTTTACAATTAACCGAAATACAGCAAAATATTATAAATTCTTATTAAGCAAATTATATTAACGCTGTTTTTCAAGAAAATGCGGTGAACATACTATAAGATAAATTATATTAATGCCGTATTTCAAGCAAGATATTTATTGTAAAAGCTTTATTGTAAAAGCTTAAATAAAATTAACACCGTTTATAAAACTTATATATATAAATAAAATGAAATAAACAACGAACCAAGTATCGTCGTTAAGTATATAAAGGAAAATTCAGACCTATTTATTAAATTTATAATTATATATGAATAAAATTCAATTAAATAATATTATTGATTTATTTGAAAAAAATTATGGAGATTTAAAACCTTTTTTAAATTATAACAATGCATTTCAGCTTCTTATTGCCGTAATTTTATCCGCTCAATGCACAGATAAGAGGGTCAATATAATAACCGAAGAATTATTTCAATTATATAAAAAACCTTCTGAACTTGCAGAAGTTCCGTTAGAAATATTTGAAAATCAAATTAAAACCTGCGGTATGTATCATACTAAAGCCAAAAATATAATTGAAACTTCTAAAATATTAAAAAATAAATTTAGCAACGATGTTCCTTCCGATTTTGACGCTCTCGTTAATTTGCCAGGCATTGGCAGAAAATCTGCCAATGTTATTCTTGGAACATATTACGGACAAAACAGGTTTCCTGTGGATACGCATGTTTTTAGAGTATCAAATCGCGTAGGTCTTGCTCACTCTACTAATGTTGAAAATACAGAAACTGATTTAACCAATCTTATTAAACCCGAACTGTGGATGAAAATGCACAGATGGCTTATAAATCACGGCCGCACTTACTGCATCGCCAGAAATCCTAAATGCTCTTCATGTTTTTTAACTCAATACTGCAATTATTATAAAAATAATAAAAATTAATGCGTTGCAAATGCAATGTGTGATTTTTATCATTTTTTATTAAATCTTAATTATTTATAATTATATTATTACATAAACAATTTAAAATTTTACAAGTATATAATTGCTGTTGCTAAGCTTTACTTTTAATAAATAAATAATTAAAATTGGGAGTAGCCTATGAGTCCAGCTATGCGTTATTTTACTATTTCGTCTTTGTTATATTTTGTTTTAGGAGCGTTATTAGGTTTTATAATGGCAGTTTATCCGCCTTCGGTGAACTATCTTCTTTTAACGCATGTGCACTTTCTTCTATTAGGTTTTATAGCAATGATGATATATTCGGTAGGCTATCATGTGCTTCCGAGATTCAGCGGTTTTAAACTTTATAGCAATCAATTAATAATCATACAATTTTATTTGGCAAATATTGGATTATTGGGAATGGCATTAATTTGGATAATATCAAGCGACAATCCAAGCTATAGCTTGATGACACTCTTATTTTTTTCTATTTTTGCATTTCTTGAATTCGCTGCAATTTTTATTTTTGTATTTAACAATATAATGACATTATTAGGAAAAGCAGGCAGAATAATGTGAAAAAATATTTTAATAAATATATATAATTAAACAAACAATAAACTAATATTATAAATGATAAAGGTAAATTTGTTATTTGTTAATATATTTACGTTTGAAAATTAAAAAAATGCCGTATAATTTTATATTTATTTTATAAAACTATACGGCATTAATAATTTCTATAATCTTTATATAATAATTATAACAAATTTGAAATTTCTCTTCCTACCACAGTTTTTAATGCGGGTTCAGCCGAACTAAATCTAAGATTGATTGCGCTAGCCGTTGCAACGACCCTGTCTCTGTAAATTGCCCAGTTTTTCACGCCTGCATTATAAGTAGTAGTGGTATTTCCTAATCCTTCAGAAGCTGCCGTTCCGTTAGTTGTGTATGATCCTTTCTGTCTTTGTTCTAATTGAATATCTACAACCATCATATATTTTTTATGCTGAAACATAGCGCCTATACCCGCGCCTATAAGTCCGCCTATTAATCCGCCGCCCAACGTACTGCCAACGTCGCCGTATCTTGAACCTATCAGAGCGCCGCCGAAACCTCCTGCTAATGCACCTGCAGCGGTATAAGCATGCGTCTCTTTGCCGAGATATAGAACATTTGACATAAGTATAAAATAAGCTTCTTTAGGGTTATTTGTAATTTTATATCCGCGAGTGATTAAAGCTTGCTCCAAAACTGCTTTAAATCTAAGACCAGATGCGGAACTTGTGTTTGTAGCTCTTATATAAACTACCTTATGGCTTGGAGAAACAGGCTGAAGAAAAATAGATGAACTCATCTTTGTCTGCAAGTTCATATTGCCGGCGCTCATACCGCTTGCAGAAGTCGTTGAATTAGTTGTGCCGCTCATTGACGCGCATCCCGAAAAAGCTAAAATAGGGACTAATAAAAACAGTAATAACATAATTATCCTGAAATATTTACTTCCTGATAACAAACTTTTTTTTGAATTAGAAGTTAAATTAAGTGGTTTCTCCATCATCATACCCTCTTAAAATTTAATATTAAATTTAATAAATCTACATCTATATATTACTTATATTGTTAATATATTATTATATGAAATTTTTTACTTATATTAAATATACATACTGCATATATAAATAATGCATAAAATAAAAAAATAAATCTATAAAAGAAACGTTTCTTAATATTTTAATTGATTTTAATTTAAATAAGAAAAGTATATTTTTAACAGAAATAAATATTATTTGCATTTAATAATATATTATTTATCTTATAGTTGTCAAGGAATTAAAACGATCCAAAATTGCCGATAGAAAATTTAATCTGCCGTCGGTCTATTTTAAATTAAGTATTTTATGCAATTGAAGTCCGATTCTTACATTCAGCTTATCAAATAAAATTTTATCGGCTAAAATATGAGGTGCGAAATGATTTTCAACAGGACTAAATATTATTTTTTCAGTATTAATCACATTTTTGTTTGCATTTATAAAATTTTTGGCAAATTCATAATCTTCATTGCTTCCGATGACAAATTTTAACTCGTCGTTTTTATTTATAAAATTTAGATTTTTGTAATTGTTATAATCTTCAAATCCGCTTGACGGACATTTTACATCCATTATTTTTACAACTTTATCCGGAACGTTTTTAAGACTTAATGTACCGTTTGTTTCAAGTAAAACAGTATATTTCAAATTTAACAGTCTATTTATTAATTCATAAACACCGCTCTGCATTAACGGTTCGCCTCCTGTTATTTCTACTAATTTTATATTTTTGCCATATGTTATTATTTCATTTATGATATCGCTGATATGAAATAGTTTAGCATTTATATCGGTTAAAGCTTCTTTTGTATCACAGTATGGGCATTTAATATTGCACCCTGCAAGCCTCACAAAAAAACAGGGATAACCTGCAAATGAGGATTCTCCTTGAATGCTGTAAAAAATATCGTTTATTTTTAAAAAGAAATCATCATTATTTATTATTTTATTCATTATTTAAGATTTAAATAAGATTCAAACCAATTTATTTTTCACTAAAAAGGCCATATTTTTTCATTTTAGTTCTTAGCTGTTTTCTGGAAATGCCGAGAGAAATAGCTGTTTTTGTCTGATTATAATTATATTTTTCAAGCGCCTTAATTATAAGTTCTTTTTCTACCGAATCCAAATTTAAATCATAATCGCAATGATTATTTAGAGGCATAAAAGAGATAGGCGGGGTTTTATCGGTTTTTTTTAAATAATTAGGCAAATTATCTACTTCAATGGAATCAAAAGGAGTAACAATAACGGATCTTTCAATTATATTTTCAAGTTCCCTGACATTACCGGGAAAATTATAATTTATTAAAATTTCTTCGACATCTTTTGATATATTAACTATATTCTTTTTATTTTCCGCATTGAATTTTTTTATAAAATAATATACGAGGGGCATTATGTCGTCTTTTCTTTCCCTGAGCGGAGGAACTTTAAGATGAAATACATTTATTCTATAAAACAAGTCTTCTCTAAATTTATTTTGCAATACGGCATTTTCTATATCAATATTCGTAGCGCTTACAATTCTTGCGGTAAGTTTAATGACAGAATTTGAACCTATCATTGAAAACTCGCGTTCCTGCAGTATTCTTAATAATTTAGACTGAACAGCTATCGGCATTTCTCCAATCTCGTCTAGAAATAGCGTTCCGTTTGAAGCAAGTTCAAATTTTCCTTTTTGCGTGCTTACGGCATTTGTGAATGACCCTTTTTCATGACCGAAAAGTTCATTTTCTATTAAACTATCGGGGTACGCGTTAATATTAATTCCGATAAAAGCTCCTTTTCTTTCTGATATTTCATGAATAATTCTTGCTATCAATTCTTTGCCTGTTCCTGTTTCTCCCGTTATTAAAACATTAGAGGACGCTTTTGCAATCATTCCTATTTCTTTAATCAAATCTTCTATTATTTTAGATTTATAAATTAAATTAGTTTTAAATTTTGGTTTGTTTTCGTCATTATAGTTATTATAGTTCTCCTTCTTGCTTAATAAAATATTTATATTATTTATTAGACCGTCCATATCTATCGGTTTGCTAATAAAATCATCGGCGCCTATTTTCATTGCTTTAACAGCGTCATCAATAAAACCATTTGCAGTAATCATTATAAATATAACATCTTTATTAATTTTTCTTACACGGCTTAAAAAATCCAACCCGTTCATACCCGTCAATATTAAATCGCAAAGAATCACATCATATTTCTTATTGTCTAACTTAGTAAAAGCAATCTCGGCGCTAATAGCCGCATCAACATTAAAACCGTTTTGTTCAAGATTTGAGCCTACAGCTTTTAAAATATTTTTTTCATCGTCAATAAGAAGTATTTTAGTCATAATTATAAAAATTTTAAATTAACATTAACATTAACATTAACATTATATAATTAAATAATTCTACGCTTCGGGAGAACAACGGAAAAGACCGTAAATCCGTTTATTCTTTCAGCGTTAATTAATCCTTTATGCAAAAGCACTATTCTTGATGATATAGCAAGCCCTAACCCCGTCCCGTTTTTCTTGGTTGTAAAAAAAGGTTTAAATACGTTATTGGTATTAAAATCTTTTATGCCTTCTCCGTTATCGGATATATTAATTAAAATTTTATCCTTTTCATTAATTACGGAACTTGTTATTCTTATTATAGGACTATTCATATTGCTTACGGCATCTATTGCATTAATAAGCAAATTAATTATAACCTGTTTCAATAGTTCTTTATCCCCTTTTATTAAACCGATAGAATTATCTAATTTTTTAATAATTTTTATGTTGACATTTTTTATTTCATAATTTAATATCCGGATTGATTCAATTATTATATCATTTAGGTTAACATCGGTTAATTTTGGTTCTCTTTGTTTTGCAAAATGCATAAAACCGACTGTCATGTTATTAAGTCTTTTTAATTCTTCTTCAATAATATTAATAAATTCCAGTAAATTTTTATCTTTAATATGAAGGTTGTTTTTTATGTATTTGTTGCTGGAATTAATCACATAAACTGCATTTTTAACTTCATGCGCCACCATGCCGGACATTTCTCCCATCTGCGCCATACAATTTAATTCTTCCCTTTCTTTACTGATTAAATCTATTTTGTCAATATACCCCTTAATATTTTTAATCATAAAATTAAAAATATTAACTAAACTTCCAATTTCATCTTTAGAACTTGATTGTATATGAACGGAATAATCCCCGTTAGACACTTTTACCATCTTGCTTTCAAGCTCTAGAAGAGGTTTTGTCACTTTGGATATTATGAAATAAAATATAATAAGACCTATACATATAAATATCAGACTTATAAGATAAAACCTTGCCGCAACCCAAAAAACCCTCAGTCTTATTTGCCGCAATTCTTTTTTTAAATTAAAATTTATATAAACTTTTCCTATAATTTTGTTGTTGAGTTTTATTATGCTCGGATTAATATTTTTTATTAATTTTTTATTATATAAACCAAAATTAAGCTGACGTTTGATATTTATATTATTGTTTTTTAATATATGAAAATATACATATTTAATATATCTGTTTTTGTTAGCTACGTAAAAAATACTTTTTACTGACTCAATATTTTTATGTAGTAATGAAAATCTTAATTGCGATACAAGTATATTTTTATGCGATTTATTTCGTAAAGAATTTCTGTAAACAAGTGTAGCATAAATTGTATATAAAGCAACGGAATTAACGGTAATTATTGTAAAAAATAAAACGACAAAAGCTGAAAAAAGTAGTTTTGTCCTTAAACTTCTTTCGTTTATAAATTTAAACATATGTTATGCAAAACGCTTATTTACTGCGGTTTTGAATTTTGAATGAGGTGGACGACAGAGCTTGAACCTGCGACAACCGGAGTCACAATCGGAATACCGCCATTTGTAACCTATTAAATTAATTAATATTTTCCAAAATTATAATTGTAACTATGGTAAAATTACGACAATATAGGTTTATGTAATTCAATTATATATTCTGAAATTGTATAATATTATAATATGTAATTTTATACAAGTAAACTACCTATCAATAAATTAATAGGCTTCCTGTTTCAACGTATGCTAAAAACTATCTCGCCGATCTTCACCATTACAGATTTCAACAACAACACAATAGCCGCATAATATACAATTTCATTATAATTCTAATTTGCGGAAAATTCATTAATTATTTTTTCTGCTTGTATAATAATTGCATGCAGTTGTCATTTCGGAAACCTATCCTGAAATTTTCGGGCACTATTTATATTTTATATTATAATAATTATTAGTATTATGCAATAAAAAAGATGCATCACGAGATATCTATCAATAATTTATTGACTTAAAATTAATAGTATTATATAAAAAAATAATACGGAACACTTTTTTATATAAAAACAAATAAGACTGATAAAACTTACACAAAATTATAAACACTTCCCATGGAAACTCTTAGCGGTTTTCCAAATATTGGATTAGTTTTACTTTCATCGGATTTTAAAGTCGTCGGCGTGAATGATTTTGCCAGACATATTTTAGGTCCGGCAATGCAAGAGGTCGGCAAAAATATATTTCAATATCATTCTCGTAAAAGCCAGCTAAAAATCAAAGGTGTCCTTGATGAATCCCAAATGCATCAATCCAATATTCCCGCTGCAATGGTTATTGATGTATTAAGTAAAGTATTAACATTAACAAATAATAGGAACAATTGAATGGTTTCAGGTTTTAGCTTTGGAATTAGGTTATAAAAAGGGGCTTATAGGTGCTTTATTACATCTCAGTTTTTCTGAAATCGGGACAATTTTTGCGGTTTTATTTATAATTATTTGGGGAGCGTATATTTTAATAAATAAAGTCAGTTTGATAAATCAGGACAAGTAACAACAATCTTAAAAATTAAAAAGCAGAAACCATCGCCGGTCCCCTCAAAAGCCCCAACGATTACGCCAATAATCAACAATGAAATTATAAACATAGTTAATATCACGACTCTGCCCGCATTATAAAAAAACCCGAAAAAATATCCCACATAGATAATATTTATTTAAAATAAAAACTATGCGGAATATCAATTATATATAATTATAATATTCTTTTCCTACTTAAATAGGTTTAAGCTAAATTTCTTCACATTTTTTTAGAATTATTGCTATAAAATATGCAACTCCAGCTTAAATAGCGTTAACTTAGATAACTTTAAACTCTTTTTCCGCTCCTGCATTTGAAATAAAAATATCATGAGCATGCATTTTTATATCAATAGTTAAATTTTTAGATAATAGCATCATAAATTTAAGTCCTTGCATAACTTCTGGATCTTTTGCCAGCGATAATAACGACAGAACACCGCCTTTTTGATATTTTT
>SGBB01000027.1 GCA_004195025.1 Candidatus Acidulidesulfobacter diazotrophicus
CATATTATTATAATGTTTCCTACTACACTTTTTAAAAAACAAAAAAAACATAAAAATGATATTCAGTGTTTACAGTAGTTTAAAGGAATTAACTTATGAAAATATGGAATTTGGTGTCAAAGTCAGGGCAAGAGTAATGTTGCCGAAGCGGCTTATTTACTGCTGTTTTAAGTGGTGCCCCCGACCGGAATCGAACCGATGGCCAAAGGTTTAGGAAACCTCTGCTCTATCCTTCTGAGCTACGGGGGCTTTTAAATTTTATATTATATAATAAATTCATTATTAAGTTAATTTTATTTTTGTTCGTAGAAAATAAAATTAAAATTTTTGTTTGCAATTAATTATAGCATAAAATTATAGCATAATAAGTTTAATAAATTTTCTAAAATGATATCTTTTTTATTTATTATTAATATTGCAGGTGCTATTTTGTATGATTTTGTAATGTTTCACAATAATTAATTGTTATCTTTATTTAATTGTATATAATATTTAGTCAGGAGCGGTATATTTAAATGTCTTCTTCAACCCTGTTTTTTCCATTTTCTTTTGCGCTATATAAGGCTTTATCTGCCCTATTAATAAGACTATTAGCAATTTCTTGCGTCGTATCACCTGAATTATCTTTTTCTTCGTCATATTGGGCAATTCCAAAGCTGCAAGTGAGCCTAAAAATATATTTAAAGGTATGCTCCTCTATTAATTTTCTTAAACTTTTAGCTTTTGCTTTCGCATAGGCTAAATTAGTTTCAGGCATTAATATAATAAACTCTTCTCCGCCAAATCTTGCAAAAAAATCGGTTTCCCTTAAATTAACTTTTATAAGAGCAGTAAGCTCAACCAGAACATTATCCCCTATTTGGTGTCCAAATTTGTCATTTATTTCTTTAAAGCGATCTATATCAAACAAAATTAAAGACAGCGGTCTATTATATCTAAATGTTAGCTTAACATACTCGTCTAAAATATTTTCGAACTTTCTTCTGTTTAAAATACCTGTAAGGTAGTCTATTTCGGATAATTCCTGAAAGTATATTTTTTCTTTTTCCAATTGCCTTTCTAATATTACTTTAGCGGTTATATCAAAAAATATTGTGAGCGCAACAAACCGTCCTCTATAAGCAACAGTTTGAACGTGAAACAATGTATGTTTTTCTTCCCCCTTTTCAGTAAAAGTATCAAAGACATACTCAAAATAAAATTGTTCCCCGGCAAGTCTTCTTTCTATGCTTGCTTTTATGGCAGTCTTATTTTTTTCGTCAAATAAGTCCCATATGTACATATTGTAGAGCTCCTTTTCCGGAAAACCGAAAAATTCAATAGCCGAAGGATTTGCATAAAGAATTTTGGTATCACTAATATAAACCCCTTCAGCCATATTATTAACCATGGTCCTAAAAAGTTCCTCACTCTCTTTTAACCTATTTTCCAGTTCCTTCTCTTTGGTTATATCTAATAGCACGCAATCTAATACATCCCCTTTTTCCTCATCTTTTTTTAAGCGGCACGCAATATAGACATTAATAATCCTGCCTTTTAAAGTTTTTCTTTTTCCTTCAAATTCATAAACTCCTTGTTCTACTATTTTTTTTATTGCAGTATCTCTTGCTTCTCCTTCAATATATAAATCCGTAAGCTTTGTGTTCATTAACTCTTCTTTGCTGCTTGCTTCAAAAATATTTACCATATAATTATTTAACTCTATAAAATACCCTTTTTTATCTATTGTTGCCTGATATACGCCGATAGGCAGGAACTCTACAAGATCATTATATTTAAAATAAGAATCCGAAAGCTTTTTTTCCATCGCTTTCCTTTCGGATATATCTCTCGCTATACAAATACCCATCTTTGTTTTTTCAATATTAAAAACATCGTCAATTGCCTCAACTTGTATAATTCTTCCGTTTTTTGCAAGATGATCGGTTTCATAAGTTAAAGAACCTTTTAAAAATAGCTCCTTAAAGTAATTTTTCATCCTGTCGTAATTTTTTTTTGGTATTATATCTAAAGGAGAAAGCTTAAGAAACTCGTCTTTGCTGTAGCCTAATCTTGCGAGTCCTGCCTTATTTACATCTATAAATCTTTCAGGGATACCACTTTCAGAATATCCTATTACAAAAACTGCATCTCCTATAGAATCAAAAAGCATCTTGTATTTCTTTTCACTCTCTTTTATTTTTAAATCTTTACTTAAGATATTAAATAAAAATAGTGATAAAAAAATAAAAAATAAGATGGAACCTGCAATGGCAATCAGGTTTAAAATTAAATGAAAATATAAAGTATCTTTAATCCTGTGTTTTAACCCAGATTCCATTAAAGGAGCATAGTTTGGACCTGCTTTATACATATTAGTAAAAATAGGCGACATAAAAGCCTTTTCTGCCATAATTTTGTGATGAACGATAAGAATGATAAGGATAGGAACCATTAAATTTTTCCAATTATAGTATGCTTTTTTCTCAAAAGGAAGAACGGATTTATTCAAAAAAGAGAACTTTTCCATGTTTTTATTAAACCGTTTGAATCTTTTATTTGTAAGACCTATTAAAGCTCTTAATTTTAAAAGAGATGATTTTAATCTTTTTTTATCGTTTTTTCGTGAAAAATGGACAACATCCTGTGCCGAATTAATAGTTAAATTTATACTATTTGAAAGTTTTACAACCTCTAATTGAATATTATCATCTGCATCCGTATCTTTTTCCATTCTTAAAATGACAAAATTGTAAATGACCGCAGAAATAAGAAGGTATATAACGAGAATAATAATACCGAATAAAAATGCTTTTGATTTAATTAATTTTAATTCTTCAAATTGCATTGCAGAATCCTTTTGAAATAGAATAAAATAAATAAATACTGCAAATGAAATGTAAAAGTTAACCTGCGAACGCGAAGATTAAACAAACTTCAATTTAATTATCAAAAGCCTCTTTTTATTTTCAGAGGAGGATATAGCTAAACAATAAAATAAGAATAAGTCGGTTATTCCTGCATTGAATGTTAATAAATTTTAATAAATATGATTTTTTAAGTAACGTAAACCGTTCCAACATTAAGAAGCTGGAGTTTTCTTGCGGTTTTCAGATAAAAAATATTTTTATTCTAAAGCTATTGGAAGACGCAAAGTAAATGAAACTAATAAATTAAAATTTTACATATTTATCTTTTAGAGTTCCGCATATCGGGCACTTATCAGGAGCTTCACCTCCAGCATGTGTATGACCGCATACAGGACAAATAAAAACATTTTGATCTAAAAAATCTTTATTTTGTTTATTTAATTCTATTGCTGTTTTATATATTTCTCTATGGAGTTTTTCTGCTTCCAAAGCAAAATGTGTTGAAATTTCAGCCTGCTTTTCATTCTGAAATTTAGCAGTTTCATTAAATACAGGATACATTTCCTCTATCTCATAGTCTTCCCCATTGTAAGCGCTGGCAAGATTTTCATCTGATTTTTTAATATTGCCTAAAGCTCTAAAATGATTTTTTGCATGAATAAATTCTGCATGAGCGATAGCTTTAAATAATCTTACAAGATTAGGTTTATTTTCTTTTTCCGCAACTTCTGCAAATATCAGATATTTTATATGCGCTTGTGATTCTCCTGCAAAAGCTGATTTTAAATCATCTTCAGTCATCTTTCTCATTATTTGTCTCCAAAATATTATAATGTTTACAATAAGCCGATAAGCATCGTGAACTTGTGTTTTTAATTTGTAAAATTGCAGCTAAATATTTATATTAAAAAATTGAATTGTGTATTTATATAATTAATTAATATAATTACAAATAAAAAATATATAATTAATTACTACAGATATATAAATTTTAATTATAATTTTGATAATATATGAATTTTTAATAAAACGTAAAAATGGAGTTTTGACTTTTAAAACAATCTCAAATATAAAAAATGCAGTGTTTTTAAGTGGTGCCGAGAGGCGGAATCGAACCGTCGACACGAGGATTTTCAGTCCTCTGCTCTACCGACTGAGCTATCTCGGCACATAATATTGCTTAAGATAAGTGATAAATAATATAGAATAACTATAATATAAAAAATATAAAATTATAATTTATGAATAATTATAATACAATATCATTTAATGAAAATAAATATAAACATATAAACAATAGTTAGTTGAAAGATAATATCATAAATTATTTTATATTACAATATATTTAAAAAAATATTTTTAAAATATTTTTAAAAATATATTAGAATCAAATTCAGCATACCATTTTTATATATATAATTATTTATATAAAAAAGCCGATAGAAAATTTTATTCTGGATTTATGCATACGCATAAATGACTTTAAGAGGATTTAACTTTTAACCCAACTGGTGTCATTCCAGCAAAAGCGGGAATCCAGTGTTTATTAACTTTACTTTGAGATATCTCAATATTTTCTATAGCAGAATTAAGGTAATATTGTAATTAAATATCAAAAAAGTGTTTTAAATATAATTATAATTATTATATTTTTACAAATAAAATTGGCAAATTATGTTTTTTCAGCATTACTCATATATTTAATGTGCATTTATTGTGTATTATTTAAGATTAATATTTATATATAGTATAATCACAATAATAAAATAGCTTTTTAAAAATTTGATATAAATTTATTTTCTGTTAAAAAAAAAACTTGATTTTCAATTTTAAATAGGATTATAATAATTGATGTTTATATATAGCTGTTAAAATGCATGATATTAAATTTATTTTTAAAAAATGTTTTAAACTTTTAAACTATGAAGGCATTATCTTAGTTGCTTTAGTTTTTAGTTAGGTAAGTTGAGTCTATTATAGTTATAGTAGTCTATATTCTGTATGTATGATGTTATGTTATAAAAAAATAAGTCAATCAATTAAGTTAAAGTCATTAATGTATTAAATCATATTATAAACTATAAATAAAAAATAAATTAGCGGGTTTAATTTTGAAAAAAATATTATATTATCCTGGATGTGTAGAATCAAATAATTTAAAAACTCAAAATAAAAACCTTTATAAAATTTTTGAACTTTTTAATATAGAGGCGGATTTTCTTGAGGAGTGGAATTGTTGCGGAGCAGCACCAGGTTATTATGACCATAAATTTTTCAATAAAGTCGTTATGCCTCTCAGAAATCTTGGATTAGCCCAGAGCAAAGGAGCTAAATATTTATATACTGGATGTCAAGTATGCAGTCAATCTATAAACAAAGCTCTTGATGCCGTTAATAAAAATTCAATGTATAAAAATCAGATAGATTATAGTCTTGAGCCGTTTAAGGCTACTCTGTCGGATACTGATAGAAACAATACCGGAGCAAAGCACATCCTCGATTTAATATTTAGTTCTAATGAAATAGAAATAAATGATTCGAATGATAATGATAATAATAATTATGTTGCCGAAAATAGATCAGCAGAATTTTTTTTAAAAAAAATAGTTAGAAATTTAAAAGATCATTCTATATTGCTATATATCGGCTGCTATGACAATAAAGAAAATATAGAGCAGCTAACAAAATTATTAGAGAATTTAGGTGCAAGAGTATCGCTATATTCAGAGTGCTGCGGAGGAGAAAAGCATCAAAACGTGACTCCTGTAAGAAATAAAAGAATAGAAAGCGCAAATAGTTTAAGCGAATTTTTCAAATCAATAAACAAAAAAGCTAACGAAACTAATTCCGATTATATTTTAACAATATGCTCTATGTGTCTTCAGAATTTAACTAATGCAATTGAAGTCTCAGATTTAGAATCATTTGCGCCTATAGTTGGATTCGAAGATATTGTCGGATATTTGGCAGGATTAGATATAGATCTTGGAGAATTTGCAAATTATGCATTTGGTTTGTCTCCTGAAGCTGCTGTCTAAAATTATTTTTTATCTCTGTTTCAATTGCTTTTATTATTTTTTTTGATTTTATTTTTTTTTATAGTTGATTTATATTTTATATAATCTATAATTAGTCTTGCAATTTATATTTTAGGTATCTTTAAGTACTTTTCGTCTTTAACATCTTTAAAATTATTATTTATTTTATACAATCCATAATTATAATTAGTTTTATATTTTATTTGTTATATTTTTAAGTTAATTAATTAATAAAATGGAGGGAAAAATGGATTTTGAGGAATTAAAAAAAGAAAGATTCATGAGAGTAAAAGATAACAGGCTCATAAAAATAAAGCCTGATCATCGTCCTCAGGAATCTTCCAAAGATCATGACACAGTTCGTTATTCCACATGTACAAACATGTGCGAAAGCGGATGTGGTCTTAAAATATTTCTAAAAAATGGCAGAATCGTCGATGTAATGGGCGACGCCGAACATCCTCAGAATAGAGGAGGCCTTTGCTCTAAAGGTGTCGGACAGATTCAATGGTGGTATGATCCGCTAAGAGTAAATTACCCGCACATAAGAAAATCTTTAACCGACGATTTTAAACGCGTATCGTGGGATGACGCTCTTGATTTTACGGCAGAAAGACTCGCTAAACTATACAACGAACAAGGGCCAGAAGCTCTTGCTATTTTTAGAACAGGCAGATCGTCTTTTGGAAACAAAGAAGGCGCCGCAAGGTTTGGCAAAATATTCGGTACTCCAAATGTTTACGGTCAAGGCCCTATCTGCTGCGAAAGTCCGGGTGTATCAATGAATTATGTATTTGGAGCAAAAGGTCTTGGAAGACTTATGAATCCGTCTCAGGACTGGAAAAATTCTAAATGTATTCTTCTTGTTGGAACCAATATGGCCGCTCAAGAAACTATTACGATGACGCACCTTCTTGATGCCCGCGATAACGGAGCATTCTTAATAGGTGTCGATCCCCGTTTTAACGCAACGCTTTCTAAATGTGATATAGGAATGAGAATTCGTTCGGGTTCAGATGCGATACTATTTCTTGCAATGGGTAATATTATAATTCAAGAAAAACTTTACAATAGAGAATTTGTTGATAAATGGGTATCAGGTTTTGAAGAATACGCAAAAGAATGCGCAAATTGGACTCCCGAACGCGCTGAAAAGCTTACTTATGTTCCAAAAGAAACCATAATTGAAGCAGCAAGAAGGTTTGGAGCGGCAAGACCTGCTTCCGTTACAGGAAATCTAGGAACAGCCCAGATTTATAATTCAAATAATGTAAACAGATCAATTGCGGCATTGCTTGCATTAACAGGTTCTATCGGGGTTAAAGGAGGGGGTTGGAACTGGCTGCATAATTGTCGTCCTCCTCTAAATTACGGAAATGATTTACATGATATTCCATCACCAAAAAGACCTCAAATTACGGATAAATTAATTTCATGGGGTGATAGCTCCGTTCCTTGCATTATCAATGCAATGATGTATGAAAAACCATATCCTGTAAAAGGAATTATTTGGAATGGCGATCATCTTCCGCAATTCCCTAATTCATGGAAAATGGAAGAAGCAATGAAAAAAAATATGATTAATGTACATTTATCTATATATCCAAATCATACATATATGTTTAGCCACGCAGCATTTCCTATTGCTATATCCGTTGAAACCGACAGTGTTTGTCATCACGGCAACAATAGACTGATACAATGGCACAATAAAGTTATACCGTATCAGCACGAACATAGAGCAGACATAGACGTATTTGACGGCATAGCAAAAAGACTAAAAGATGCCGGCGTAGGTCATTTCAATGAGGTTGAATTTAACCCATGGGGTTATTATGAAAATGGTCCCGATAAAGGAAGAGTTAATGAAATACATATGACCGATTTCTTTAATGACCAGGAAACTTTTACAAGAGGAATTAAATATGATGTTTTAAATCCTGAGAAAAATCCTAAAGGCGGACTTATGTGGCCTGTATTTTCTAAAGAAGAAGCTGTATTTCAAGATGATGAAGCTGTTCTTCGCGGAAAATGGATAATGTATAAAGAAGGAGAAAATTACCCTGAATCTGATAAAAGATTCCCTACTCCTTCAGGTAAAATTGAACTTGCTTCGGAACCTCTTGAGAAAATTGGCTGGTATAAAGTTCCTACCCAGGTTGAAGGATCAGAATCTCCTCTTGGAAATTTGGAAAGAGCAAAAAAATTTCCGCTTATTTTAAATACGACAAGAATTGCTCAATCATTTCATGAAGGCGGACATTGGTGGCCATGGAACGATGAATTGGAACCAGACAGAAACATTGAAATAAATCCTGCAACCGCCGCAGTTATGGGCATAGAAGATGGTGATATGGTAATAGTTGAAAATGACAGAGGTTGGGTTGAAGGTCCGGCATGGGTCACCGAAATGGTTCCTGAAGACGGTATTTGGGCAAATTTTGGATTTGACAGATATCAGCCGTTTCATCCATATGAGTCAATTAATACCGTTATTGACGATATTATAAAAGATCCTGTCTATGGCCAAATTCAATTTAAGGCTATTTTATGCAGAGTATACAGAAAAGGCGACGAAAATCCTGACGGAACCGCTAAAAAAGTAGTAGAATTTTTACAGAAGAAATTTCCTGAGGTCTGGGATCCTAAACATCAAGATAAAAATGTTATTATCGGTAAGTGGAAGGACCACTGGAAAGAATATCACGAATTAAGTATCGGATGGAAAAAATTAGTTAATTTTAAAGAACCCGTGGAATGTTCACCTGTTTCATGCGATACCAGGAAGTATTAATTGAATATTATAAAAGTATTAATTTAATAATTAAATTAATTAATATTGTGTTATATCAATTAATAAAAATTAAATAATTTATTTATATTTATATAAATATGTTTATTTAGATAATAAGGAGTCAATATTTTAATACGGTTATTATTTATTAATATGATCCCTTATTATCTAAATTTAAACTTATTAATATAATAAAGTAAATTATAAGTAAACTATATATAATAAAAAAAACTATCAGTAAAAATTTTAATTTAAATAAATATCTTAATTTAATTAAATATTAAGATAAGAAAATAATTTTAATAATTATATTATAAGGAGTAAAAATATGTCATCTGAATATGGATTTGACAGATTTCATCTTGGAGAAGAAAGAGCAGCAAGAATAACTCTTAAATCTTCTAACCCTAAATATTCTATGAAAGTTAATATTGATAGATGCATTGGGTGTATGTCGTGCGAAATATCATGTAAAAAAGAACATAATCTTCCCGTTGGACCTAGAAGAATGAGAGTTATTCAGGTAGGGCCTTATTTTATCAAAAAAGGTCAGCTTAAAACAGTTTATTTGCCGATGAATTGTTTTCATTGTGATGATGCGGCGTGTGTTAAGGCTTGCCCTACAGGCTCAATGCAAAAAAGAACCGATGGGATAGTATTTAATGACCCGACTACATGTATAGGATGTAAATCATGTATACATGCCTGTCCTTTTGGATCTCCTCAGTTTAATGATGCAACTGGAAAAGTAACTAAATGTGATTATTGCAGACACAGGATTGACAAAGGATTATTACCTGCATGCGTCACTCTTTGTTCCACCGATGCACTATGGTTTGGCAATATAAACAGAATTTCTACAATTGACAGAGAAAAGACTGCTCGTAAAATGACGGAGCATTTCTTTGGATTTGAATTGCCACATTCTATGGAAAGTTCTACTTTCACTGAAGATCACGACAATAGTCCTAAAATATGATGATTTGATTTATAATTTATTAATAATACATTAAAATTAAATTATTTATTATATTTATTAATATATAAAGTAAATATTTATTTAATACGGAGGTTTAATAAAAATATGGCAAAAATAAGTTCTGTCGGAACTATTTATAATGCACCTATCAGAGTGGATTATATAAGCGGTGATTTTGCTAAAGCAGAGGATGCTTTGAAAAAATCAAAAATTGCTATCGTAGGTAGAAATGTTGCCAGTATTACCCCTTATCATGCAACTATATTTGTAAATCTTGAAGATGAGGAAAATGCTAAAAAAATATTAAAGGGTGCAGGAATTACAATGCATCCTATAGAACCTTATTTTTAATTTTTCGTAAGGATTGTATAGTTCACGCAAAATATCGACATATATTATTTTACCTGAAAAGCTGGTTAAATTTTAGACCGGCGTTATTAGTAAGTCTATAATAAAAATATAGAAGCTATAATACGCTGGTCTATTTTATTTAATTTTAAATTTTAATATATCACAAATGTCATATCATTAGCCTTATGATTTTAATTTTAAAACCCTCCGGCAATTTTGAGACGAGCTATTGAATTATATTATATAAACATAAGTATGTAAACTGAATTAAATTAATTAGTTAATTAATATTTTAATAATTCTAAATAATATTTTATAATATTTTTATAACGATAATAAATTATTTATGGAAAATAATATACGCGGTAAAGGCAATAAGAAAGCTTCAGATCTGCTGGAATTGACGGATAAATATATAAAAAAAATAGAAACTGCAGAAGAAGTCTGTATAGAGGATAGCATTGATAGGATTTTTGCGGAGGATATTATTCCTGAAGTCAATATACCTCCTTTTGTAAGATCTGCCGTTGACGGATTTGCAGTTATAGCAGAAGACTTATCAGAAAATAAAACAATAAAATTAAAAGTAGTTCAGCAAATAACTGCTGGATTTAATAATAAATTACAAGAAATACATCATGGAGAAGCGGCGTTTGTTACTACCGGTGCGCCTGTTCCTCCGGGAGCAGATGCAGTTGTATTGATTGAAGATACAATTGAATATGCCGGCGGATATGTTTCTTATGATAAAAAGGTTGAACAAGGATCTTATATTTCTCCTATAGGCGATGATATAAAATCAGATATAAAATTATATTCTAAAGGCGATAAAATTAGGTTATGCGATATAGCCGCACTAGCTGGAATCGGATATAAAAAAATATCGGTTTTTAAGAAGCCTGTTATTGGAATTTTATCAGGAGGAAATGAACTTATTCAGCCGGGTGACGAGCTAAAAAGCAATAAAATATATGATATTAATACTACTGCCTTAAAAGCATTAATAAAAGATGCAGGCGGGATTCCGGAAGTCATAGGCGTCGTAGAAGATAATACGGAAAGCATAACGAATGCTCTAATAACTGCCGATAAATCCCAAAAATATAATTTATTGATTTCAACAGGTGGGACTGGAGCAAGCTTTTTAGTTCTTGATAATAAAGAAATTACAAACTTTTATGATTTAATTCCATCTTCTATTAAAAAGGCAGGAAAATTATATTTTCATGGTTTAAATCTTATTCCGGGAAAACCTACTTCATTTGGAATACTTAATGCAAATACGCCGATTTTTGCGTTGGCGGGATGGCCATATTCCGTTATAATAACTTTTGATTTATTCGTGAGACCGTTTATTCAAAAAATGACCAATATAAATAATATTTACAAAAGGTATCCTGAAATTACAGCAGCATTAAAAGAAGAAGTTCGCTCAGAAAAAGGCGTAAGAAAATATTTTCAGGTTAAAATAACTAAAGAAAATAATAAATTAACGGCTTCAGTTATACAGCCGCCAAAACCGCCGTCTGCAGCCAGGTCTCTTTCACCTCTGATTAAGGCAAACGGAAGCTTTGTAATGGATGAAGAAACAGTTGTTATGCATGCAGGCGAAGAAGTTGTTGTAGCTTTAAACGATTATAATATTTTTTAATTAATCAATAATTTTAATTTAAGTTTAATTTAAGTTTATAAAATAAACGTAATTATAATTATAATTATAATTATAATTAGAAACTCTATATATAGACTATATATAATTATATAATTGGGAAAATTTAATTGATATATTAATATAATTAATTAAAAATATTAAATAAAACCGTTTGTTGCAAGAGCCGATAAATAAATACCAATTATGTAAATAATAAAATTAAAGTATAAAAAATAAAAAAAGATTGTATTTTAATAATCAAATATAAATATAAATATAAATATAAATATAAATATAAATATATGAAGAATTATATGTTCAATTATTATGAGGATGCGTTCCCGATTAAGTCGGAAATGAATTATTACAATCATCATAATGATAATGAATTTAAAATTAATTCATTGAGAATTTCGTTGACTGGGGAATGTAACGAAGATTGTTTCTATTGTCATAACGAAGGAATTTCTAAATCCTCAAAATACAAGCTTGAAATTGAACATATAATTAGCACAATTTATTCACTGAAAGAATTTGGTCTGAAAAAAGTCAAATTGACTGGCGGTGAACCGTTTCTGTATAAAAAAATAAAACAGTTGATTCATGCAATAAAGCAAATAGGGGATATTGATATTTTTATAACTACTAACGGAACATTGATTAGTAAAAGAATCGATGAAATTAATCCGTCTCTTATTAAAAAAATTTCAATAAGTCTTGATACGTTAAATAAAGAAAAATATAAATTAATAACTGGAAAAAATTTTCATAAGGAAATTTTAGAAGGATTAAATATTTTGTTTGAAAAAAATTTTAACATAGAAATTGATTCTATACTACTTAAATCAATAAACACAAATAAAAAAGATCTTTTGCAAATAATTGATTTTTGCGTTTCAAAAAGCTTTAATTTGCAATTTATAGAATTATCAAACGCCGGAAATTTAAATTTTTATAAGAAATATTACGCAGATCCATTAGCAGTTCTTAAAAAAGTTGGATTTGATTTTAATATTGATAAATACAACGATAGAAAAATAATTAAATATAAGGGAATAAATATTACCCTTTGCCGCAGCGTTAAAGATACTTGTTTCTCATCAAACGGGCGATGTACAGGACTTAGAATGCTCCCTAACGGACAACTGAAAGATTTTAATTATTAAATAAAAGTTTTTTTAAATAATATTAATATTAAAATAAATATTAGTAAAATATTAAATTAAGTATCAATAAGGGATAATTTCATGATAGTTGAATTATTAGGCAGAGAAGCAGGTTTAACATTTGAATGTATGCATATTGTTCCAGGAAAAGGAGATTGTTCAAGAATTCATCCGCATTTTCATTATATAGACGTTTCTGTTGACGGAGAATTTGACGATAAAAGAAGAATTGTTCATTTGTACAATTTAAAAGCTATAATAAATAGACTTTGTTCAACTTTTGAAGACAAAATTTTATTAGCAGCATATCCGGAGATAGTTCAAAAAATTATAGATAAACAAACTCATTACCATATAGAAATCAATAATAAATATTATTTAATTCCTAAATCCGATATATTTAGAATTAATATTCCATCGCTCAACATAGAAGATATTGCAGTTTATTGCATTGATCAGCTAATTATAGATATAAAAAACGATGATGCTTTTTCATCTCTGAATTATATTGAAGTTGTTTTAAGCGAAGGACATGGACAAAGAGGAAAAATTAAAAAAAATCTAAAATAAATAATTAATGAATAATACAAGTTGTTTAATATTGGCAGGAGGTCAGTCAAAAAGATTTGGTGAGAATAAAGCTCTTTATATATTTGACGGAAAATCTTTTTTGGAAAGAATTTTAGAAACAGCTTTAGAAGTTTCAGATGATATAATAATATCGGTAAGAGAAATAAACAATTTAGACGAGTTTTGCGACGCTGCAATTTTTATTTTAAATAAAATTTATAATAATGCAGATTTTGCAATAAATTTCAAAATAAAGAAGCATTATAACAAAAGATTAATTGACATTGCTATAGATGCTCACAACAGAGATAATAGAGATAATGATAACAAATATATAAATAATATCGATATTAAAAAAAAATATAATAATTGTACGGTTGAAAATAAAAATAATTATAATTTACGCAGAATAAAAAAAAATACAAAAATTAATTATATTAATGAAATTAATCAATATAGCAATAACTTAAATTTAAAAATAGTAGCCGATGCCGATAATGAAAGTGTCAAATTAGTTGGACCGCTAAAAGGAATTCTCAGTTGTTTTGATTATTTAAAAAATGACTATGTTTTATTATTAGAGTGTGATGCGCCTTTTTTTAGTATAGATTGCGCTAATATCTTAATAAATAAAGCAAAAAGCGGAGATTATAGTTCTTTTAAAAGTTATAATGCCGTGATTCCTATGTGGTCAGATTCTACAATAGAACCGCTTCTTGCGTGTTATAACAGAAAAAAAACATTTGATGTTTTATCAATGCTTAACAGTTATGCTTTAGAATTAGAAAACTATAATGATTTTATTTATAACGACGCAATTAATATTTCAAGATTTTTAAATAAAGTTTATTATTTTTCTATAAATGATGTAATTAAAGAAAATAATCAAATAAAACCCGAATATTTTATAAATATAAATGATAAAAACAGTTTAGACGGTATTTTAAAAAAAAAAACAATAAAAACAAAATTAGATATTTCTTATCCATCTATTTCTTCTTCTAAAAAATTACTTTCTTTGAAAGGGAATGAGAGAAGCGGAACATTTGTTAAAAGTTTACAAGGCAATAACAGCATATCGGATTATATTACTTTAGGATGCAGAAAAAGCGTAATTGTTTTGAAAAGAAACAATTTTATTGGATTAGCAGGGTTAAATCTCAAGAAAAAAAATGTTTTTAGACTGGTAAAGCCATACGGTAATTTGTCAAATCAGTTGTACTACCTTAAACTGTATAGCAAAAGTAAGAATATTAATAATAACATCAATGCTAATGATAAAATATATTTAAAAAAATTTTTATTTTTTTTAAATAAAGAAAAAAAATTATATCTAAATAAAAAATTATTTTTTATATCGGGTAAAATTCAAAAAGCTATAGATCTTTACAAAAATGAGAATAAAATATAAAATATAAAATATAATAAGATATGTGGCACTTAATAAATTAATTAAATTCAGCTAATAAATATATAAATATACAATAAATTTATATATTTTTATATTAATATTATATTTTCTTTTAAAAATTTAAATAATAACTATATAAATAACATAAATAACATAAATAACATAACTAAAAAATTATAAAATTTAATAAAAAAATATATAAATTAAAAAATTAAACTGCCGGAGATACGACATGAAAAAAAATATGGAGAGTATAAAACTTACCAATCTGGAAGAAGATCTTAAAAAAAATCAAATTGAAATAATGCTTTATCCTTCAAAATGTGACGGATGTGAAGGGCAGGAGTATAAATCTTGCGTTAAGGCCTGCGAGACTCATATGAAAGAAAAATACGGAAAATATAGCACTGCAAGAATTAACATAAAATCTAAAGGGAATAAATTCTTTCCTATTTTGTGTCATAATTGTGATGAAGCCCCATGCGTTGATGCGTGTATGCCCGGAGCAAGATATAGAGATATAGAAAACGGATGGACTTTAACAAATTATAAAAAATGCGTAGGATGCTGGATGTGCGTTATGGTTTGCCCATTCGGCGCTATTGAAAGAATCGGAGAAGACCATTATGCTTCAAAATGCGACGGATGTATTGACGAGAATACTCCAAAATGCGTTGAAGCATGTAAAAAGGGAGCGTTAAAAAGGATAGGTATCAAAAATTATGCATATGAAAGAAGACTTATGGTTGCAAATAAATTATACGGACCTCGTTTAACGATAAATTACGATAAATATAAAAAATAATTATTATTTCTTATTATTTCTTAATATTTATTGTAATTTTTATAATTCTGATTTTTTTTATTTTTTTTATGTTTATTTATACATAAATATATAAAAGTGTATTATATATATAAATAAATTAAATTAAATTAAATTAAATTAAATTAAATTAAATTAATTATGTTTATTTCATTAAAGTATATATTATTATATATAATAAACAATTAAATCATATATGATTAATTAAATTAATAAATTACTAAGAAGGGGATAAAAATGAAATATGTAATAATAGGCAATTCTTATTCAGGACTTTCATGCGCCGATGCGATAAGAAGATTTGATAAAACTGGAGAAATTACGATAATATCCGACGAACCTTATAAAGCTTATGCAAGACCTTTGATTTCATACTATTTGGAAGGCAAAACAACAGATGAAACCATATGGTATAAAGATGATGATTATTATGAAAAAAATAATTATAAAACACTGTTGGGCAAAAAAGTTATATCTGTTGACACAGCCGGCAAAAAAGTTGTGTTAGACGATAATACTTCTATAGAATATGATAAATTATTCATTGGACCGGGAGGCGCCCCGTTTGTGCCGCCGATTGAAGGATTTAACCCCGATTCTCCAATGATGGGAACTTTTACTAAATATGACGATGCAAAAAAAATGGAAAGAGGTGCAAAATTAGCTAAACATAAGGAAGCTATAGTTATCGGCGGCGGATTAATAGGTTTAAAAGCATCCGAAGGTTTGAGGGCTCTTGATATGCATGTTACTATTGCTGAACTTCTCCCGCGAGTTTTAGGTTTAGCCCTTGATGAAATTTCCGGAAACATTACGGCTAAAAAGTTAAATGAAAACGGCATTGACACAGCCACTAACGACACCGTAGTTAAAATTAATATAGACGAGGCAGGCAATCCCAAAAGTGTTATAATGAAAAGCGGCAGAGAACTTGTTGCCGATATTGTTATTGTAGCGATAGGTGTCAGACCTAATGTAGGATTTCTTGAAGGCAGCGGCATTACAATTGATAGGGGAATAATAGTGGATAAAACCATGATGACTAATATCAAAGATGTATATGCAGGAGGCGATGCCATAGTATCATATGATATTTTAAATAAAAAACCAAATATAATTGCTATAGTTCCTCTTGCCTGTGAGCAGGGGAGAGTTGCCGGAACCAATATGGCAGGAATTCACAGGGAATATTACGGAGGAATGGGGCTTAATTCAGTTGAAATTTACGGATTGCCGATTGTCACAATAGGTCTTACAAATCCTAACGATCCTTCCCAAACCGTATTTATACATCAGGAAGGTGAAACTATTTACAGAAAATTAGTTTATGACGGAGAAGTTTTAGTAGGCGCTATCCTTTTAGGCGACATTGCAGGATCAGGTATATTGTCCGCTATTATACGACAGGGAGTAAAATGTTTAAAATATAAAGATGAATTTTTAAAAGGCAACATATATTCTTTTGTTATTGATAGCGAATTTGAAGTGTATAATATTAATGAAGGCTATGCAATAAGGGGTGATTTTGAGGATCTTCCTCAGTTTTCAAGATCAAATTGGAGATAAAAAGAAGATCTTAAATGCAATATATTAAGTCGTTTGTGAGTTTTCAATGTAAGATAAGAGATAAAATAAGGTTAAAAATATGAAAAATGAAAACGAAGATAGTGTAATACAACAGCTATTGATAGAAGTTCAAGATGTACCGGAAGAAGACTTTAATAAATGGTATGAAAAAAAAAGAAAAATATTTAATACGGGAGTTAAAAAACCCCCTACCAAGCAGGAATTTATAAAATATTTGAATTATGCATCCGCTATTTTTCCTGCCGATAAAATTTTTAACGGTTAATAATTGATTAATAAATAAAATAGTTAATTTTTTGGATTTGTTATTTAAATCGATATAATTTAAATTATTTTATTTTTTCAAAAGAGTTTAGCTCTATTTTAACTGCAATAAAGCTACAAAATTTTATTTTATATTTAATGGTCTGTATATGTGTGTAATATATAATGTTAAATTATGAGTAAACCTTATATCATAGGGGATTGTATTTTAGCTCCTATGGCTGGAATTACAGGCTATCCTTTCAGAAAAATAGCATTGAAATACGGCGCTTCATTTTGCTTTACTGAAATGATAAGCGCTATAGGTTATATAAATAATGATAAATCCACATTAGAACTTGCATATTCCGGCTCATATTCAGCAAATACCGGAATACAAATTTTTGGCTCGGATCCTTATATTATGGGTTTAGCGGCTAAGAAAGCAACTCAGTCCGGGTTTAAAACAATAGATATAAATTTCGGATGTCCCGCTAAAAAAGTTATAAAAACAGGAGCCGGAAGCGCTGTATTAAAAGATTTAGATAAGTTTAAGGCAATTATTGCCGAAGTAAAAAATAATATCGGAAATAATAATATTTTAACAATAAAATTACGGAGCGGGTTTGACGAAAGTTCTAAAAATTATCTTGAGTCTTGCAAAATTGCAGAAAATGAAGGCGTTGATGCTATTTTTTTTCATCCCAGAACCAGATCTCAAATGTTTTCAGGCAAAGCCGACCATAGCTTAACAACTTTACTTAAAAAATCTCTTTCCATACCTGTTTATGCAACAGGCGATATTTTAGATGTTTCTTCGGCAAAAAAAATAAAAGAAAATACAGCTGCAGACGGTGTTATGTTTGCTAGAGGAGCAATAGGCAAACCATGGATTTTTCAGGACTTTAGAAAGTATACGGATAAAAAATACAAAGAGCAAAAATCACAATATAAATATTTAAATGCAGATAATCAAAAAATAGATGATCAATATTTAGATGCAGTTGGTCAAAAATCCGCTGATAATAAATATTCAGACTCTGATATATATTTAAATTTAGATAAGATAGCGGAACTTTTTGAAGAAATGACTGTATTTTATGGAGAAAAAAAAAGCGCTAATTTAATTAAACCTCATTTATATAATTTTATTACTGGATTTGAAAATGCTAAACTTTATAGGTTTGAAGTTAACAATGCAAGAAGCTATAATGATATAATAAATATTTTCAAAAATATAAATATTTAAAGATATACATAGTAAAAAAGTAAAAAAGAATTTGAAATATATAATGTATAATAATTATTTTTAAAGATATTTAAAGATATAAGTATTTAAAGCTATATTAATAAACCGGATATTCTTAGTTTTTTAACAAACTTTTTTAATATTATAAATACTATATTGCAAATATTATGCTATAAATATTTAAACCTAAATTTAATATAATTAAATACAATTAATATGATTAATATGAAGGATAATTTAGACCGCAAACCTTTTGCTGTATCATTTATTGCAAAATCAGGAACTGGAAAGACAACTCTTATAGAAAAATTAATAAAAATATTTGCCGGAAAAAAATATAAAGTTTCTTCTATAAAGCATACTGACCATAAGTTTGAAGCAGATATTAAAGGAAAAGACTCATGGATTCACAAACATGCAGGCGCATTTTCTACTATGCTTCTGTCCGACGATTCTATGGCTTTTTTTAGCGACATTAAAAAACCTGACGCATTTGATGTACACAACAATATTGATAGCGGTCGCAATATTAATACTATAGACAGTTTAATCAATAAATTTTTTTACGGTTCCGATATTTTAATAGTAGAAGGGTTTAAAGATGTCAGCATCCCTAAAGTTGAACTTTTTAGAAAAGAATTAAATCCTGAATTGCAGTTAAAATATGCTGATGACGATGACTGTATTTTAGTTTGCGGAGATGTTTTAATTGATAATTTAAATAAACCGCAGATAAATATAAACGAATCGGATAAAATAGCAGTCTTTCTTGAGAAATTTATCAAGAAATAATACTATATATATGAATTTATTAAGAATAATTGATAAGATTATAAGCAGCAGTGAAAATAGCATTATAATCAATGAAGATTATTGCGTCAGGCTTAAAAGCCCCATGTCAAGCTGCTATGTTTGCATAAATAAATGTCCGGAGCAGGCTATTGAAATAAATGATTCTAATATTAAAATATCCGATAAATGTTCTTTATGCAAATTATGCATAAATATTTGTCCTAATTTTGTGTTTGATTCAAAAGATTTTTTTGATATATCGGATAAAGCATTTATAAGCGAAAATAAAACATATTATTTCTGCAGCAAAGTTAAATTTAAACTCAATGTTGATAGCGGCTCCAATAATAATAACACTAACGATAACGGCGCTAAATTAAATAAATCAGATAACTTTAATGATGATGTTAATGTTAATGAAAAAGAATTAAATTTAATTACCGAAAACTTAATTAAGGTCATATCATGTATTAATGAAATAGATAATACCGATATAATAAAACATTTAAAAAATAATAAAGAAATTAATTTTATTACGGATGATTGCAAGGTTTGTGATTATAATTTTTTTTATAAAAACAAAATAAAAAACATAAAACATATCTCAGCAGGTTTGCTTGCTTTAGACAATAACAAACATGACATATTAGAAAAAATTAAATTTGTTGATTATAATAAATTTGATTTTTTATCTATTATTAGTAATATTAGTAATAATAAAAAAAATGAAGATAAAAAATCTGAAACAATCCTTAATTCTAAAGCTATAAATAAATCAGATAATAATAATTATAATAATAATTCAAACGATGATTATTCTCAAAGGAGGCTATTTTTTCAAGAAGTCAGTAAAACTATAAAAGAAAATGCGTTAAAATTAGCAAAAAATTTTCCGATAGAAGAATTGCCATTTAATGAATTTTTTTTATCAAATGATGATAAAAAATTAAATAAACTTTTTTTTAAAAAAAGATTTAAACTTTTTAATTTTATAAAACATAATCCCGATTGTTTAGCATTATTAGATATTAAGCTGCCTTCAATAAACAAAAATTGTGTATTTTGCGCTAATTGCTGGGAATTTTGTCCTACCGGAGCATTAACGCGTAACAATAAAAACAATGCTATAATACTTAATCCTTATTTATGTACAGGATGCAACTTATGTAAGGATATTTGCAGCTTTGGAGCTATTAAAATGAATAAACCTAAAAATTTAAATGATATTTCGGGAGAGAAGATTTTATTTAAGAAAATACAATTAAATTTTCAATAATTTTTTAATTATAAATAACCGTAGTTTTTATTCCAATCTCAACATATTTATTATTAAATTTAATATTTATTAATTACTTTTGTAGATTAATTTTTATAAATTGATATTTATTTAATTAATTAATTAATTAAATAAATAAATAATGTAACTCATTTTTTAAAACAATATATAATATGAAAAAAATTATTCTGGGGATGACTTTATTAGTACTTATTTTAAATATTAGCGCCTGCAGTAAAAATTTAAGCAGTAAAAAGTCAGTTTCTCCGTCAAAACAAATACAAACAAAAAAATATAATTTTTTAGTTTCTACAAAGCGTGAAATTGCAGGCAAAAGAATTATAAAAAACTATGGAACATATTGTCAGACTTTTAAATATTCCGGGTCGTTTAAATATTTGCTTATAAATAAAAAGATAGATAAAATTATTAAACCGGAAGCAGAAAAAGTCGGCGCAAACGCTTATTTAAACATGATAATGACTTCTTCATATTATGCTTCGCAAAGTTCAAAGATGTCTGCTTATAACGTTCATGTTTGCGGAGAGTTAGTCAAATTAAAAAAAAGTTCTTGACAAAAATCTAAGATTATAAGAAAATAGTTAATTATCTTAACTGGAGGAAGAAATGTCTAAAAGTGATAGTATTACAAGTGATTGGATCTTAATAGATGCCAAAGATGTGAGCTTAGGAAGATTGGCAAGTTTTGTTGCTAGCAAATTAATGGGCAAAGATAAAGCGGATTATGCTCCTTATGTTAACAACGGAGATTTTGTAGTTGTTATTAATAGCGCAAAAGCTAAAGTTACAGGAAAAAAATATACGGACAAGCAATATTATTTTCATAGCGGATACCCAGGCGGTTTAAAAACATTTAATTATAAAGATATGTTAAAGAAGGATGCAACTTTTCCTGTTTATCATGCGGTAAAAGGAATGCTTCCTAAAAATAAACTTGCCGATACTATGATTAAAAAATTAAAAATTTATGCCGACGAAAATCATCCGCATATTGCTCAAAATCCTGTTAAAATTGATGTAAAGGCAATGATTTAAGTTTCATTATAAATTTAATGAATTAAAAAACTTAAATTTAAAAACATATATATAATATATAAAAATATAAATATTAAAATAAATTAATTAGCGAAAAAAAACGGAGTAATTTAAGTATGGCTAAAAAAAATATATTACAGGCAGCCGGAAAACGTAAAACTTCTATAGCAAGAGTTTTATTTAAAGAAGGCAAAGGAAAAATAATGGTAAACGGAAAAAATTTTAATGATTATTTTCCGATTGAAAATCAGAGGGTTATGGCTGTAAAATCACTTGCATTTTTTCCTATTGAAGATAAATACGATGTTTTTGTCAATGTCAGAGGCGGCGGTCTTAACGGTCAGGCAGGCGCAATCAAACTTGCGATTGCCCATTTGCTTCTTTTATTAAACCCGGAATTAAAAACTACTTTGTCAAAAGCAGGTATGCTTACTAGAGATTCAAGAATTAAGGAAAGGAAGAAATACGGTCAAAAAGGCGCAAGAGCAAGATTTCAATTTTCAAAAAGATAATTATTATTGCATTTTATTTATAAAATATAAATATTTAAACCAGAAATTTACTCCAATTGCACTGGATTATTTCTGGTTTTTTTATTTTTAAGCATTTTGAGCGATGGATTATTTATAGAGTCTTAGGGTTTTTTAAATTAGTAAAGATTGCATAATTAATTTAATTTTAAGTTTATAAATATTATAAATTATGATTAAAGTTTCTATTTTAGGGGCGTCAGGATATAGCGGGATATATCTGGTTCATGCTCTTTCATCTAGAAAGGATGTTGAATTAATTCATATTACATCTCAAAGCAATGCCGGAAAACCGATATCTGAAGTATTTCCTTCATTTAATAAAATTAGTAAAACAAAATTAATTAATTTTGAAAAATTAGATGAACAGCAAATTGCTTCTTCAAGCGACGTAGTTTTTTTATGTTTGCCTCACGGAAAAAGTTCGCTGATAATATCTGCTATTTTAAAGTTTAATCCTTCAATTAAAATAATAGATATTGGAGCAGACTTCCGATTTGATAAATTAGAAAACTATGAGTTAAATTACGAAAAACATGCTGCCCCCGATTTAAACAAATATTTTGTTTACGGATTGGCTGATATTTATGAAGATAGAATTAGAGGGTCTCAATTTGTTTCTAATCCAGGATGTTATCCTACGGGAGCGCTCCTGCCTTTGCTGCCTCTTATAAAAGCAGGAATTATTAATTATGATTATCCTGTTATTATTGATTCAAAATCTGGTATATCGGGAGCGGGGAAAAGCATCAATCTTGCTTACCAGTTCTGCGAAGCTCAAAATTCTGTCAGAGCTTACAATATATGGAAACATCGTCATCTTCCTGAAATTAAAGAAAAAATTTATAATGAAATATTTTTGACGGATACTGAGACCGGATCAGGGTCTGAAACTCGGTCTTTATCTTTACCTAATAAATATTATATGTCTGAACTTTTATCTTTATCGGATAAATATCCTGATGTAATTTTTACTCCGCATATTATACCTGTGATACGCGGAATACTCACGACAATTTACATTAAATTAAATAGCAGTATTATTGATAATAATAAAATTGAAGATATTTATAATAATTTTTATAAGAATAATCCTTTTGTAGTTTTACTTGAAAACGGCATTTTGCCAGATATTAAAAATGTAATTTATTCTAATAATTGTCATATAGCTTTTTCAAAAAATAATAATTATCTGATATTGGTTAGCGCTATAGATAATTTAGGAAAAGGCGCTTCTTTGCAGGCTATTCAAAATATGAATCTTATGTTTGGACTCTCCGCCGACTATGAAATGCAAGATTTTACCCCGTATCCTTGATAAATAAATAAATAGATTGATGATAGATAAGATAAATCAACGTAATATATAATATTATTCCAACTATCAGCGGATAAATTATAAAAATTAATTATAAATTTATTAAAATAACAAAAAATGGTGTTATTTTAATAATAATACACTAATAAATACAATAATATAAAATAATTTTTTATTGTATTAGTGCTCATTTATTATTCATTATTATGAGATTAAAAAATAAATTTTTTAAAATTATATTTATAGCGTTTATTTTTTTATCCGTCAATATTTTAACAGGATGTTCCGCTTCAAATAAGAAATCCTTATTAATCAGACAAAAGAATAATAACAATAATGTTTTAATAATAGGATTGTCCGCCGATGCCACAAATCTTATCGGAAATATGGCGGCAGACGCTCCTACTGCAGAAGTTACATCTCAGATATATGACGGGTTGGTCAGATACAATAGGAATTTAAAGATAGTTCCAGACCTTGCTAAATCATGGAAAATTTCCGACGGAGGACGAACAATTACGTTTATGCTTCACCGTCATGTATTATGGCAAGACGGACATCATTTTACCGCAAGAGATGTTTTATTTACTTACCGCCTTATGGTAAATCCAAATACGCCTACTCCTTATGCGGCGGATTATTTAAAAGTTAAAAAAGCCCGAGCGATAGGCAAATATATTTTTCAGGTTACATATAAAAAGCCTTACGCCCCTGCTCTTTCAAGCTGGGGATTAAGTATATTGCCGCGTTTTTTGCTAAAAGGTAAAAATTTATTAACTACTGCATTGAGAAGCCATCCTGTCGGCACAGGTCCTTATGAGTTTTATAAATGGATTCACGGCTATGAAATTATTTTAAAGGCTAATCCGCATTATTTTATGGGAGCGCCGCGTATAAAAAAAATAATATATAGAATAGTTCCCGATTCTTCTTCGATGTTTTTAATGCTAAAATCAAACGGAATAGACTATATGGGATTAACACCTATACAATATAAGTTTGAATCAAACGGGAAGAATTTCATTAAAAAATTTAAAAAATATATTCACCCCTCTTTAAGTTTCACTTTTTTAGGCTATAATATTCTTGATAAATTATTTAAAAAACGTAAAGTTAGGCAGGCATTAAGCTATGCTATAAATAAAAAAGAAATAATAAAAGGAGCGCTGCTTGGACTCGGAAGGCATTGTTACGGACCTTATATGCCCGGAACTTATTACTATAACGGAAACGTAAAAAAATACAGATATAACCCTGAAAAAGCTTTAAAATTACTCAAACAAAACGGTTGGAATTTAATAAACGGACGGCTTATTAAAAAGGGCGAGCAGTTTCAATTTACAATATTGACTCCGCAGGGAAATCCTGAGAGACTTTCGGCTGCCGAAATTATTCAGCAAAATTTAAAAAAAATAGGTATTAAAGTAAACATAAGAGTAATGGAATGGACATCTTTTATTTCAGAATTTATAATGAAGAAAAATTTTCAGGCAGTTTTGCTCGGTTTTACAATAACACCTGATCCGGCAGATGCTTCTTCTATATTTTCCGGAAACGATATTGTTCCCAAAGGTCTTAACTTTACATCATTTAATAATCCTCAGATTGATAAACTTTTTATTAATGCGAGAAGTACTTTTAATTTAAAAATTCAGAGAAAATATTATTTTCGGATTCAACAATTAATAGCCAAAGATTGTCCATATACTTTTTTGTATATTCCGAAAGCAATGCCAGTAGTAAAATCAACGATTAAAGGAATTAAGCCCGCTCCTGCGGGTATAGGCTATGATATCAGACAATGGTTTATAGGTGAGAAAATTTCTTGATTGCATAATAAACTAATTATATATTATAAATAAAAAAAGTAAAGCATCCTTAGTATTTTCATTAAATATAAGCGCGGTATAAGTATTACAGTATTAGCGAATGATTATTTTATGGCAATCCCAATATGATTTTGATATAATAAAAACGAATTATTTTTCCTGACTTTGACACCTCATACAGCTCAAAGCCGCTAAAATACAATATTTATATTTTAAAAAAGTGCAATCTTCCTACTACATTTTCTTAACTTATAATAAATTGATTAATCAGGATAAGATTATTT
>SGBB01000028.1 GCA_004195025.1 Candidatus Acidulidesulfobacter diazotrophicus
GAATGATTTATTATTAACGGCAATTCTAATATAAATGAGGGTATTTTCGATTTTGCCGGTTTATTAGAATTCTTCATAATATTATTATATCATAAAATAGGTTTTAATTTCAAATATAAAGGAAAGCAATTTATCCCTATAGCTAAAGCAAGGGGCTTGCATAGCTATTTTTCGGTCAATCTTTGCCTTATTAATTCTTTAGCAATTGCCTTTTTATTGTTCTCTTTACCAAAAGCATATATAATTATATTGCTATCCAAAAAGAATTTATCTTTCATTCGCTTTTTCTCTGTCAAATTTAAAGGAGGCGAGGTCTAAATCATAATTTTTAAAAAATATATCTACATCGTCAATTTTACCGTTTTTTTCTATATTATATTTTTTTAAAAGTAATTTATAAAAATCAACTATCTCTTTTCTCGCTTCTATAGGCAGTTTTTCTAAATCTATTTTATCTTGATTGTTCGCTTTCATATCTTGCCCCCGACTTAACTTAATTTTATTAAAATCACGCATAATTACTTTCTTTATTATAACATAATTTATTTTTCTGAAAATTTAAAACTCTAATCTAAACATCTAAAACCCTAAATCAATAGTATTTTACCGGCAAGCAATACCTGCATTGCACCATGTTTTATCTGTTTATATTTATCTCTTTTTTGTTCAAGCGCTTCAATTTCCGCATCTATGTCCGAAAGAACGAAGGCAATGGCGGTTTGCTCGGCTAATGACGGTAATTCTTTTACGCTCTTCATAAAAATCTCCGCATTCTTTACATATTAATTTATTAGCAATATTGCTGCTTATTTTTTAAGACACTAAATAAGCAGCAAAAATTTATATTTTATTGTTGTTAATCAAATTAAACCGATATTTTTATTTTGATTTAACAAAATTGAATATCAAATATATTGCAATTAATTATATAATACAAGAAAAAACTTATTGCCTTATATCTCAATAGCTAAAGCAAGAGGCTTTACGGCAACTGCAGATAAAGACTGTAAGCTTATATATCTATTGGAATCATTTCAAGGAATAGAATTAAGCAATTCGGTTGTTTTTGAAACGGGGTAAATTTTAAAATCTGTTCTTTCTTGTATTTCATTGCCGCCGTACAATATAGCGCCGCCGTAAGGAATATCTAAACCGTCAAATTTAATGAATTTTTTGAGATTTTTAAAAAAATCTTCTGATATCGTTGCGCCTGATTTTATTTCAATAGGATAAACATTCCTGCCTGCCTCGTAAATTAAATCTATTTCCAAACCCGTACTATCTCTATAAAAATATAAATTACTTTTTTTGCCTTTATTAAATCTATATTTCAAAACTTCGGCTACAACTAAATTTTCAAATAGATTGCCTCTCAAGGGGTCGCGAAATACCTGCTTTTCATTTTCTATTCCAAGTAGATAAGAAGCAAGCCCTACATCGTAAAAATATAATTTAGGTGATTTTACCAATCTTTTAGAAAAATTATTATACCATGGGGGCAATAAAAAAATTATATAACTTGCTTCCAGTATTGAAACCCATGATCTGACGGTTGTATGGGATACTCCGACATCGTTAGCTAACCCTTGAAAATTTAATAATTGCCCTATTCTTCCCGCGCATAATTTAAGAAACTTCTCAAAAAGATTTAAATCTTTGATAGAAATAAGCTGCCTTATATCACGTTCAACATATGTTACGATATAATCTCCTATTGCTTGATGCGGATCTAAATTCATATCATAAATTCTTGGATAAAAGCCAGTATAAATAAGCTTATCCGTTAACGATACATCTACAATATTTTTTATTTCAGAAATGCTAAACGGAAGTAATTTAAGCAAAGCTGTCCTGCCTGCAAGAGATTGGGATATATTGTTTAAAACTTCAAATTGTTGGCTTCCCGTAATAATAAACTGCCCCTGCTCCTTATTTTTATCTACAATCGGTTGAATATAGGAAAGTAATTCGGGAGCGCGCTGAATCTCATCTAAAATTGCATTATTATACTGAGCTAAAAAACCTTTCGGATCGTTAACGGCAAACTGCCTTATATCTGGTGATTCAAGATTTACATATTGCTTATCCGCAAAGACATTTTTTATTAACGTAGTTTTTCCGCTTTGACGCGGACCTGTTATAGTAACGACGGGATATTGATTTGCAAGATTTTTTAAAACATCTCCTATTATTCTCTTTATCATAATAATATCATAAACTATATTATATAATTATGCAATTTGAAAGTTTAACTTTCAAATTGCATAATTATATAATAGGATTAAAGATTAAGAAAAATTTTGCAGATTTTATATTTATAGTTCATTCAATATACTGATTTAATTTAAACAATTCGCCGACCGGAATAAAATAAACATTCGTATTATTAATGTTTAATCTTGCATTTAACTCTAAGTTTACTACAAATGCCTTCTTAGGCGCATACTTGTCTATGAAACTTCTTAGCGATGCTTCTAATTTTGGCAATTTATATTTTTTATATTTAACTTCTATAGGGATAATTTCTTTACCGAAATCTAAAACAAAATCAACCTCTGCTTTATCTAATGTTCTCCAGAAATGAATACTTCCGTTGGTAAATTTAATTTTTTCTTTAATAATATTTAAAACTAAATTTTCAAAAACATGTCCAAAATCTGTAATATTACCGAATAAATTTATACTAAAATTTCTTAAACCGATATCGTAAAAATAATAAACTGGGGATTTTACGATCTCTTTTGAATTATTTTTAAAATAGGGCGTCAATTTTTGCAAAATAAATGTCTTTTCAGCGTAAAAAAGATAATTTTTTAAAGTTTGAACGGAAATATTTATTTCAGAAGCGATATTAGAATAATTTGTAAGACTCCCTAATCTGCCTGAAATAATTTTTATCAAGTCGGAAAACGCATCTATTCTTTCTACTTTTAATAAATAAGAAATGTCTTTTTCTAAATAGCTGTGAAAAATATCGTTTATAATAAAAATTTTCTCCCTTTGTTCTTTTTCTAAAATAACCCTGGGATAGCCTCCAAAATTAAGATATTCCGTCAAATAAATATTTATTAATTCATGTTCTAATTCAAAAAATGTCTCTAACTCGCTTTCATATTTATAATTTGTTTTAAAATTTACAAATTCGTCAAAAGAAACCGTACCTAACTCAAATATTCTTTTTCTGCCGACTAAAGACTCATGAATTTTTTCTTTTAATTCAAGGCTGCCTGAACCGGAAACTATAAATTTATGCGGAAGATTCATATCGTATAATCCTTTTAAAAAGATACCCGCATCGTTTTTTCTCTGAATCTCGTCTATAAATATATAGCCCTTTTTGTCTCCAAATTCCAGTTCTATTTTTTTTAAAAGCATCTGCTGTGAAGAAAAATAATTTTTATCCATTTCGCTGTCCAAATTTAAAAACAGCGTACGCTTTCCGTCTTTTTCAAGCTCGGACTTCATTAAATTCATTAAAGTTGTTTTGCCGGATTGCCTTGGACCCGTGAGAAGCGAAATCTCTTTTTTTTCAGCGTGGGAAAGAAGGTCTTTATATATATTTCTTTTAATTAGCTTCATACTTTCATTTTAACCCGATAATTCAGAAAGTCAAGTGTAAATATACTGATTTTGAACCCTTATTTTGCAGATTTTCCAAAGGCTAATAATAAACCTGCTAATATGTCTATAGGTTCCGGCGGACAGCCTTTTATTAAAATATCAACCGGCAATTTATCTTCAATGCCGCCTAATGTAGCATAGCTGTCTTTAAAAACACCTCCGTTCATTGCGCAATCGCCTATAGCAACGACAAACTTCGGATAGGGGATATTCTCGTATGTTTTTAACAATGCCGAATACATATTTCTTGTAACGCATCCAGCGACCATCAAAATATCGGCATGTTTTGGAGCCGCCACAAACTTAAATCCGAATCTTTCCATATCGTAATAAGGATTAGTAAGAGCGGACATTTCATGGAGACAGGCATTGCAGCTTCCGGAATCAACGACTCTTACGGAAATATTGTTGATAAAGTTTTTATTTTTTGATTTATTCAGTAATTTATTTTTTAGCTCTTCATTGAATATAACAATATTATCTTTTTTAATATCTTCTATATTTATTTTTTTTGTTTTTATTCCTTCTTTTATTCGTGTTTTTATAATATTGAACATAAAATTTTTCTTCCGTATATTTTATTTTTATATTATTATTAAAAATAGTTCATCATAAATCTTCATTATAAATCATTTCCTGCATAGCTCAGATTTAAACTTTTATTTACTAATGGAAAATCGGCTATAATATCCCCTATAACCGCAAATTCTATTAACTGCCAGTTATGAAAAGAAGGGTCTCTTATTTTCCACCTTGAAATTCTTGATTTTTCATCAAGTTCAACAAAATGCATAATATTGCCTCTCTGGCTTTCGCAGTAGCCTAATGCCCATGAACGTAAACTATTAGTTGGTAACTGTTGAGCTATGTCTATTTTATCATCTTTAGCTATAATACAGCGGTCATTTTTGCTTTTATTTTTACTTATATTATCGACTGTATTATTAACATTATTATCAGCGTACTCTCTGCCTGCTTTATTTATATCCTCTGCCGGCAGTTCGTTTAAACACTGCGTTATAATTGAAAAACTTTCTTCTATGTCGTAAAATCTTATTAAAAGCCTTGCAAAAACATCTCTGTTTTTTAAAACTTTTGAGTTAAAATGCAATTTATCATAAATCAGGTAAGGATGTTCTTTTCTGGTGTCTGACGGCACTCCCGATGCTCTTGCCGCGAAACCTAAAGCGCATAAATCTAAAATAGTTTCTTTGTTTATATATCCTGTTTCTTCAAACCTTTCGCCTATAGTTGATGAATTTAAAAGCATTTTTTTTAAATTAAGATAACGTTTTTTAAAATTAGATAATTTTTCCTTCAAAACATTTTTTCTCAAGTTATCAATATTCCCGCATATATTTATTCCCCCAAGAGATAAGATGTCTTTATTAAATCTGCTTCCGGACAAATATTTGTTTAATTCCATAATATCTTCTTTTAGCACAAAAGTTTCCTGAGCGCCGAAACTATATCCCGCATCCTGAAACAGCCAAGCAAAATCATTGATATTACACAATAATCGTTCTAATTCGGCGTAAATCGTTCTTATATATAATGCGTTTTCAGGAATTTTTATATTTAAAATCTTTTCGGCTGCCGTCAAAAAAGCTAAAGAATGGGCTACACAATGGTCTCCCGATATTTTTTCGGCTAAAGATAATGTCTCGCTTATTGTTTTCCCTTCGGCAATTTTTTCTATCCCTCTATGTTTCCAAAAATGCCTTATTTCCAATTGCAGTATCGGTTCTCCTGACATGCTGAATCTAAAATGCCCCGGTTCAATGATACCTGCATGAACAGGTCCGACTAATATATTAAAAACCCCGTCTCCTTTAACGTCTTTATTATAGCTATATTCACCGTATTTTTTGAATTCAGGTCTGAAATTAAACGGATAGTCTTTCCTTAGGGGATGCATATTTTGAATATCCTGCGGATAATTTTCAGGAAACAGCATGAGCGGTCTGGGGTCAGGATGTCCTTCCGGAATTAATCCGAATAAATCTTTCATCTCTCTTTCGTACCAGTTTAAAGCCGGTATTTCTTCCGATAAAGACGGAAATGTCCCTCCTGTCTCCGTTTCAATAATTATGAACAAATCTATAGACGAATGAGAAAAAATATATCTTATTTTAAATTTATTGCCGTCATTCTTACTTTCATCGGCTGCAAAAGCTGACAACAAATAAAATTTTAAATCTTTAAAAAAATAAAGACACACTTTTTTTAAATCTTTCAAGTTTATTTTTAAAACAAGTTCATTATCCTGATTATAAAAATTTTCCGTTACGGCTTCTTTAATATCTTTATCTAAATTTTGAATAAAATCTAATTTATTTTTCATAATATCAGTCGGTCTTATCCGTTATATTTATATTATTATCAATCATTATTTTAATCCTTTATTCAGCAATAGAAATTATTAAATATACAGCAATATTTTAAGAACTCTGGATTCCCGCCTACGCGGGAATGACACCAAATGGGTGAAATAATAAAGTATCTCAAAGTCATTCCTGCGTAGGCAGTCATCCAGAATATAAAATCCTATAGCAGAATTAAATTTAATATTTTATATTGCATTAGTTGTTTTATAATAAATTATATATACTATAATCCTATACTATAATCCCTTGCCGCTATTAGTTCCTTTAACTATCACCACAATATTATTTACTAAAATTTTAAAATCTACGGGAATATAAATTCCAAAACTCAATATAACTATTAAAATTAAAAACATCGGCAAAAGCATATAAATACTTTCTTTTTTCTTTTCAAGAGTCGGTTTTCCGGCAGCCATTCCAACAAAATGCCTGATAAACCCAATAAATATAACAACTAAAAAAATTAAAAGCAATATACCTTCGGGAGCATAATTTGCTTTAAATGAAGCAATCAATGTTAAAAATTCGCTTATAAAAATGCTGAACGGCGGATTTCCTGTAATAGCCAAAACTCCTATTATCATAAATACTGCAGTAAAGGGCAAAATTTTAAACAATCCTCTAATATCTGATATTTTTTTTGTATGATAATTTGAAAGTATAGAACCCGTTGAAAAAAACATGAGGCTTTTAGTAAAAGCATGATTTATCATTCCAAGTATTGCGGCAAATATAGCGAGAGGAGTACTTATACTAAAAGCAAAAGCAATTATACCCATATGTTCCATTGAAGAATACGCCAGCAGCCTTTTGTAATCATTTTGTTTGATTATAAAAATAGCCGCAATGAATACCGTAAACAATCCGAAAAACATCAAAAGTTCGTTGGCAAAATATGCCTGACCGTCCATATTTAAAATAGCGTAAACTCTTATAATAGCATATAAAGCGCAATTTAATAATACTCCGGACATTAAAGCGCTTACAGGAGTCGGAGCTTCTGAATGCGCATCCGGAAGCCAGAAATGAAAAGGAGCAAAACCTACTTTTGTGCCGAAACCGACTAAAACAAAAATAAAAGCAATATCTAGAATATGTTTATTAAAATGCGGAGCAACCTTCATCATATCAGTCCAGTTAAGAGCGTTCAAACTTTCTCCCAGAAAACTTGAAGATGCAAAATATAAAAGCACTATTCCAAAAAAAGCAAAAGCAATTCCTACCGAGCAGATTATAATATATTTCCAGCCGGCTTCAACCGCTTCTTTATTTCTGTAAAAACTGATAAGAAAAGTAGTTGCAAGCGTAGTTCCTTCAATTGCTACCCATAAAATACCGAGATTGTTTGAAATTGAAAGCAAAAGCATAGCAAAAATAAAAAAATTCATCCAGAAGTAATATTCTTTTACTTTTTTTTCGGGCAGTCCTGATTTTAATTCATTTTTAAAGTATCCGATAGAATAAATAGCAACTAAAAAAGATAGCGAAGTAATTATAATAATAAGAATAGCATTTAAAGAATCTAAAAATAAAAGATTATAAAAGCTGAATATTATCTGATGCCTAAGAACGATATTAGTAAGAAATAAAGCATATAACAAAATTAAAAAAGTTATCCCGGGCTGAATGAAAAATGTCAGCTTTATATTTATAAATCTGTATAAAATTGCAAAAATTAAAAATGTTAAAACTAGAATTATCACTTGATTATTTTTTCCTTTTTTATTATATAAATACCGTTCATGACTCTATGTCAACTCTTAACCGTTAATATGTTAAAATATTAACAATTAACAAAGGATATCAGACATAGAACCTAAAATTATAATCTAAAAATCTATTTTTATTGTTTTAATTATCTATTATTAATCTATTATTGAAATTTATATCGTATTTTTATTTTTTTATGTTTTTACTTATATATTTTTAGCTATTTTTAGCTATTTTGTTTATTATTTTAATTTACTTTGCAATCTATTATTTTATCTTTTAATTTATTATTCTTTTTAATTTATTATTCTTTTTAATTTATTATTCTTTTTAATTTATTATTCTTTTTAATTTATTATTCTTTTTAATTTATTATTCTTTTTAATTTATTATTCTTTTTAATTTATTATTCTTTTAAGTTTGACATTTTTGACGTATCAAGACTGTCAAATGATGTTCTTATGCGGTATATTAACACTCCTGCCATAATAGCTCCTATAAATACGTCAAAAAATACTCCTATATCTACGACAAGCGGCAAACCTTTAGTTATTGAGGTTGCGGCAAGAATAATTCCATTGTCTAAGGTCAAAAAACCGATAATTTGTATAATTGCCTTTTTGCGCGCAATCATTATAAAAACACCTATTAAAATAACCGCCAATGCGGTTGGAAAGACACGGCGGGCTATAAATTCATGGCTTGCAAAATCTCCTTTCGTAATAAAAAAGGCAAATATAGTTATGGCTCCCGTAATAAGCACGGAATTTGTCATATTAATATACGGGACAATCTTTTCTCTTATAGAAATTCTCCTCGTTACTTTATTTAAAAAATACGGTATCGCAACAACTTTTATTGCAAAAGTAAGGAAACTGGACAAATATAACTCGCCGTTATTTGAATGTATGCCCATAACAAAAATAGTTATACTTAAAAATAACGATTGAATACTGTAAACTTTTATTGAAAAATCAACTCTGTGGCTGGCAGTTTGCAGTATTGCAAAAAATAAAACAAAAGCGCCCATTAATTCAATAAAACTTGCAATATTTAGCATAATTAAATTTATAGATTTATAATATTTATCTGTATTGAAATTATAATTTTATATTACTTCTTCTTTTCCGTTTTTTGACAGCTCAAATTGAATAAAGGACTAATGAAATTATAGACAGTACAAAACCGAGCATTAAGAAATCAGGTACCCTGAAAAACCTTAATTTTGCCATGGATATTTCAATAAAAGCAATCGGTGTTGCAAAAATTAACACCTTCAAAATATAAAATAAAATCGCATATAATATCGTTAAAAATGAAAAAGATGAAATTGAAGACGAAACACCGCTGTAAATACCGATAGGAAGAAAGATATTAGAAGCAAGCGTTATAAATATTATTAATTTTAAATATGACGAATACTCAAACAGAGCAAGATGTCTTCCTGAACCTTCAAGAATCATAGCTTCATGAACCATAGTCAGTTCCAAGTGGGTATCAGGATTATCAACAGGTATTCTTCCGTTTTCAGCAATAGAAATTATTAAAAATGCCATTAATGCAAAAACATAAGAAACAGGGTAATTTAAAAATCCGTTTTTATGTATATCAATAAAAATTTGGCTTATGTTGGTTGTTTTTGTTTGCAGAGCAAAAGCAAAAATGACAAGCATAAGGGTAGGCTCTGCTAAAGAAGCTATTAAAATATCCCTGCTTGAACCCAGACCGCCAAAACTTGAAGCCTGATCCATACCGTATAAAGCCATAAAGAAAGTACCTAATCCGATGGTATAAACTAATGCTATAATATCTCCCGTAAATGAAAGCAAAGCCTGCGGGCTAAATACAGGCAGAAAACAAGCCGAGACCAGAATAGAAACAAAAACTATATACGGCGCAATTTTAGAAATGTATGACGCATCTTCTGAAAGAACAACTTCTTTGCGTATAAGTTTAAAAATGTCTTTATACCCTTGAAGCAAAGGTCTTCCGCGTTGTCCTCTTAAAATGCTTTTTATTTTATTTATATAAGAATTTATAAAAGGCGCTATTATAATAAGGATTAAAATCTGAGCTATACCGATTAAAGCCACCTTTAAATTTAATATATCATTCCACATTTTTAATTTTTAACTTATTTTTTTAATTTAATTAAATAAAAATTGCAAACATTATTAATTATCAGCCTGAATATATTTCCTACTTATTTGTTTTCAGTTATTTTCAGTTATTTTTTTTATAGTTTTATAGATATATTTTCAGTTATTAATTGATTTTATTTATTTTTAATTTATTAATTTATTAGTCAATTTTTATTAACTTAATAATTAATTTAATCAGCCCGCATGATAAAACCAGCTTACCCATATTAATAGAATTATAAGGGTGCCGACTATGTAAGCTATATAAGTCTGAACAACTCCGCCCTGAATATAGGCTCTTAATTTTGAAATTTTTTCTAAAAATTTGCTTGCAAATGAATTGTAAAAACACTCAAATAAATCGCCGGCTTTAAATATATAGTTTTTAACCGGAAAAAAATATTTTCTTTTATACTCTTCATTTATTAAGTTTTCTTTAACGTTATACATTTTTTCAAAAATTCTTCTTAACGGCTGAGAAAAACCTGTTGAACTATATTGAGCATTATTGATTTTAGTATATGCATTTATATTGTCATTATTTGTATTATCATTATTACCTTCATGATTATTGCTGTTGCCTGCATTACAAACATTTTTACTGATTTGCGAATCAGAAATATTATAAACATCTTTATTTTCAAGACCGCATGCAAATGTTTCAAAAATTCTTATTTTCATATTTCCAAATATTTTTATAAATAAATATACCGCTGCCATAAAAATAATTCCTGCGGCTAATAGCCCTACCGGAGAAATAATTCCTAAACTGTATTTTGGGAGAGTAACTATTGAACCGTAAGATATTGCAATATTTTTATAAATAGATATATTCGTGATTTCTTTAACTACTTTGTTTATAGGCATAAGTCCTATAAATGAAAATATACCCAGCAAAAAACATAGGAACGCAAGAATTCCCATTGATACAAGCATTAAAAAAGGAGGCTCTTTTGCGCTATTTGCTCCTTGAGATCTTGCTCTTCCAAGAAAAGATATGCCGTATGCTTTAACAAACGCAAGCGCCGCCAACCCGCCGGCTAAGGCCATAACCGAAGCAAATATCGGCGTAAATACTTTAATAATTTCAATATTAACGCTGCTTGCCATCAGTAAAGATTGATAAATCATCCATTCGCTGACAAAACCGTTAAACGGCGGAAGCGTTGCCGCCGATAAAACTCCGATAAGAAAAATAAATGAGGCTGCAGGCATTTTTTTAACAAGCCCTCCTAATTTATTCATATCTTTTGTATGGGTTTGAGAAGCGATAGCGCCTGAACCGAGAAATAAAAGTCCTTTAAATAAGGCATGATTCATAATATGAAACAAAAGGGCCATCATTGCAAATGCGCAAAGAAGATACATACCTTGAGAATAGAATATCATTGCTAAACCTAATGCCATAAGCATTATTCCGATATTCTCCATTGAAGAATACGCTAAAAGCCGCTTTATATTATCCTGAATTCCGGCATTCAGAACCCCGTAAATTAACGTAAGAGCGCCAATTAAAAGAATAGTAAATCCAAACCCCCACCCGTATGATTTCATAAATTCAAAATAAAATCTTATCATCATATAAATTGCCGTTTTTATCATAATACCGGACATCAAAGCGGATACACTTGACGGAGCCTCCAGATGAGCCTTAGGAAGCCATACATGAAGCGGGAAAATACCTGCCTTCATTCCAAAGCCGAGAAGGGTAAGGATGAAAATTATCGTCATGCCCGCAACGCTTAAACCGCCGCTAATGCCTAAATGCTTCCATGCTTCAAAAGAAAAACTTCCTGTTTTCATGAACATATAAAGGAATAGCAAGAAAATGAAAAATGTGCCGATATGCGTCATAATTATATAAAGATTAGCCGCTTTTTTGCTTTCTTCTTTTTCATACTCAAATAAGACAAGAAAAAATGAAAGAATTGACATAATTTCCCAGAATATAAGAAATGACAGCCCGTTAGCGCTAAATACAACAAAAAGCATTGAAATAATAAATCCGTTAAATAATATTACAAACAATGATTTATTTTTATAATGTTCTTCATATAAATAATTAAATGAATATAAAGAAGAAATAAAGCCTAAAAATGCTATTAAAAAACCGAAGAAAAGCGACAGATTGTCAAAAAGATATGAAAATTTAAGATAAGGTATAGTGGTTAAATAAGTAATATGGTCTGAAGTAGATGAGCGCAATCCGAACAGTTTGCTTAGCTGAGCTGAAAACGGCAACAATAAGGGGAATTTTGCAAATCCGTATAATAACGAAAATAGCAGAAAAACAGAAAGAAGCAGATATATTACAGAACTAAATATTAAAGATAGTTTTGGATTAAATGAAATAATAAAAGGTATTGATAATAGGAATAAAAATAAAATAGCTATTAAAATAACTGCGCCGTTCAAAGTATTGGTTTGCCCCAAGTAAAAATAAATAAAATAGTTTTTATTTTTGTCATTTTATTTTATTAGCAAATAAAGCCCTTATTTTATCATATTCATATAAAATTTTAATTATTTTTAATATGGTATATTTATATATTTAAAATTGCAAGAAAAAAAAAATTAAATATAAATATATAAATATATTCCAAAATTGCCGATTGAGATTGTTAAATATACATCAGTGCATTAAGGAACATTGGATTCCTGCTTTCGCAGGAATAACGCCCGACGGATGAAACGATAAATCCTCTCAAAGTCATTCCAGCGAAAGTGGGAAAGTTCTGATGGAAGAATTAAGGTAAATTTGTTATTGACATAATCTATAAAATTAAATAAAATAGATAATTTATCACACTAAACTAAAAATTAAACATATTTATTTTATTTTTATTTAAAATAAAATAAATAATTTATAAATACACAATATATTAAATGTTTGATAATTTAAGTTCAAAATTAGAAAAAGTATTTAAACATCTAAGGGGATTCGGTAAGTTATCCGAAAAAAATATAGAAGACGCCCTTAAAGATGTAAGGCTAAGCCTTTTAGAAGCCGACGTCAACTACCTTATCGTCAAAGAATTTATTGAAAATGTAAAGAATAAGGCAATAGGCGAAAAGGTTATGGATAGTCTTACTCCATCGCAGCAAATGATTAAAATCATCAGAGATGAGATGGTTGAGTTATTAGGTCAATCGGAGCCTTTAGATATAAAAGCCAAACCTCCGGTAATTATTTTGCTTGCCGGTTTGCAGGGTTCAGGGAAGACTACGACAGCGGGGAAACTTGCGCTTTATCTTTCAAGAATTAAAAGAAGCGTTTATCTTGTTCCTGCCGATATTTATCGTCCGGCGGCTATACTTCAGCTAAAAAAAATAGGCGCAAGCATCAATATTCCTGTTTACGACACAAGAAATGAGGCTAATCCCGATGAAAAACCTGTTCAAATAGTTCAAAATGCAATTAATATTGCTGAAAAATATGCCTATGACACAATTATAATAGATACGGCGGGTCGTCTTGAAATTGATGAACCGCTTATGAATGAGCTTAAAGAATTAAAAAATAAATTTAATCCTAATGAAATTTTATTCGTTGCGGATTCCATGCTTGGACAAAGCGCCGTTAATGTTGCTAAAAAATTTAACGATACGCTCGGTATCAGCGGAGTTATTCTTACTAAAGTTGACGGAGATTCAAGAGGCGGGGCGGCGTTATCCATAAAAAAAACGATAAATAAGCCGATTAAATTTATAGGCGTCGGCGAAAAATTAAGCGATTTTGAAGTTTTTCACGGTGATCGTATAGCAGAAAGAATATTGGGCATGGGCGACGTTCTTTCTTTAATTGAAAAGGCTCAGGAATCAATAGATGAAAAAACTGCCAGATCTTTAGAAGCCGGTATTACAAAAAAAGATTTTACGATTAAAGATTTTGCAGACCAGTTAAAAATGGTTTCCAAAATTGGAGGAGTTGCTCAAATTGCTTCAATGATTCCCGGCTTTTCAAAAATAAAAGATAAATTTAATCCCGAAGCTGCCGAAAAAGAGCTTGTTAAAATTAAAGCTATAATTAACTCTATGACTGAAAAAGAAAGAAAAAATCCTGATATATTAAACGGCGGGAGAAGAAAAAGAATAGCTCTCGGAAGCGGCGTTACGGTTAATGACGTAAATATTTTTATTAATAAATTTGAAGAAGTCAAAAAAATGATGAAATCATTTAAAAAAAATAAATTCGGCGGTCCGTTAAAAAATATAAAAAATATGTTTAATAATATTAATTAATAAAGGAGATTTAAAGTGGCTGTAAAAATTAGATTGGCAAGAATCGGCTCTCACAAAAAACCTTATTATCGTGTTGTTGCGGCATCAAGCGAAAAATCTGCAACCAAAAAATTTATTGAGATTTTAGGAACTTATAATCCTCATCTGAACCCGGCCGACTTTAAAATAAACAAAGATAAGTTTGATAAATGGATTAGTTTGGGCGCTAAACCGTCAGATACGGTTAAATCTTTAATTAGAAAAACAAGCAAAATAGGCGTCGCTAATTAATTAAATAATAAATTTATTAATTTTTTTAAATTTAACTGTTTAATTGTTTTAATTATTTATATTTAATTGTTTAATTTTTTATATTTAATTGTTTAATTTTTTTTAATTATTTTTATATATAAATACTTTTATTCGGGATTTTATTAATGTCTGAATATATTGCCGTGGGCAGCTTCATAAAGCCTCACGGTATTAAAGGGGAAATTGTAATCAGATTTTTTAATCCCGATTTTGCTTTTAATGAACAAATAATTAAAGAAAAAAAATTAATATTATACATACTTGATACAAATAAATATTTAAAAAATATTGACAATAATTTTAACAACAGCAATAATAATATTGCTTTAGAATTAAGCTATTTGCCTTTATCTATAGCTCGAATAAAAAACGGGAATAAGCAATATTTTATTAAAATAAATAATATTGACACTATTGAAGAGGCTGAAAAATTTAGAAATATTAAAATTTTTATAAAAAAAGAACAATTGCATCTTGAAAAAAATGAATATTTAATTTCAGATTTAATAGGTTTAAAATGCTTAAATGCCTTAAATAACGATATAGGGACTATTGTGGAAATACATCAGGGCGATACCGACATTATAGAAATAAAATCTGAAAACACAGTATATTTTTTGCCTATGACTGATGACAATATTAAAGAAATAAATATTAAAGACAAAATTGCCGTAATTCAAAATGAAGAATTATACAAAATTTAAAATAAAATTATGCAAAAAGTAATTGACATTATTTCTATAATGCCTGATTATTTTAATTCTTTTCTCTCAACAGGATTAATCAGCAGAGCTATTAAAGACAATATTATAGAAATTAATATAATTAATCCTAGAGATTTCTCAACAGACAAACATAGGAGAGTAGACGATAAAGTTTACGGAGGCGGGGCGGGTCAGCTTTTAATGCCTGAACCTATTATTAAAGCATGGGAATATTCAAACAGTTCTTATAAAAGTAATAATATCAATAACAAAAGCGAAGCGGTTAAAAATATAATTAATAATAAAATAACAGGAGATATTAACAACGTCAATAATGGTAATATCTATAAAACAAATAAGAATAATGCGGAATCGACATCTTCATCTATTATTATGTCGGCATCAGGAAAATTGTTAAATTCTTCGCTTGCAAAAGATCTTGCAAAAAACGATCATTTAATAATTATTTGCGGAAGATATGAAGGTATAGATGCTCGCGTTGCCGAACTTACGCATAGCATAGAAGTTTCAATAGGAGATTATATTCTTTCGGGAGGAGAAATTGCTTCTATTGTTTTAATAGAAACAATTTGCAGATATTATCCAAATTTTCTCGGCAATACCGAATCATTGACTGAAGAAAGCTATTCGGATGATTTATGCGATGATAAAGGAAAATGTTTATTGGAATATTCGCAATATACTAAACCTCAAAACTTTAGGGGTTTAGAGGTTCCTGAAATTTTACTAAACGGCAATCACAAACTTATAAAAGAATGGAGATTAGAAAACTCAATATCTAAAACTATTAGGAATAGACCTGAATTTCTGTCAAACTAAAATTTATTTATTTATTTATTTAATTATTTATTTAATTATTTATTTAATTATTTATTTAATTATTTATTCAAATATTTATTTAAATAATTAAATAAATATTTGAATAACTTTAGAATAAAAGAACAACTTAAATAATATGCTATTTTTATAATGCATATTATTTATATTAAATTTATATTAAATTATCAAATTGAATTAATTTTGAATTAATTAAACAAAATAATAATTTAAGAAATATGGTAATATATCTTTTTATAAAATAAATTATTAGATTATAATTTTAAACAAATAAATATATAAATATATCATAATAAGGAGCGAAACAATTATCATGAATATCGTAGAAAAAATTGAACATGAAGCCTTAAAAACAGATATTCCGGAATTTAAAGCAGGGGATACTCTTAGAATTCATCAGAAAATTAAAGAAGGCGATAAACAGAGAATACAGATATTTGAAGGCGTAGTCATTGCTAAAAGAGGTGCTGGAATAAGATTTTCATTTACTGTTAGAAAAAATTCATACGGTGTAGGCGTTGAAAAAACATTTCTTGCTCATTCTCCATTGATTGAAAAAATAGAATTTGTTTACAGCGGTAAAGTCAGAAGAGCAAAACTTTATTATTTAAGAGATAAAACGGGCAAAGATGCTAAGATTGAGCGCAGGGATTTATTTAATACGAAAAACAAAGCAGCAAATACAAGTAATGCAACTATAAATGCAACTACAAAAAATAATGAGTAGTATTTAGATAATTCGGACTAAAATTTCATATTCTTAAGGTGGGTTGTCATTGTTTAATTAAGTATTTTATTAAATAATAATAATAGCTAAGTTCAAAGTTTATAAAAAATAGCTGCGATATTTGAAAAATTGGTTATAGTTATGGATATAAATATTAAATCTTATAGGGTTATTATTAAAGGCATAGTTCAAGGGGTTAATTTCAGAAACTTCACGAAAATGGAGGCTGAAAGAATCGGCGTTAAAGGATATGTTAGCAATACCCATGACGGGCATGTTGAAGCTTTCTTTGAAGGAGAAGAGGAAAAAATTAAAGAACTTATATCTATAGTTCATATTGGACCTGCTCACGCAAAAGTAAAAGAAGTAAAGCTTTATGAACAGGATAGCCTTTCAAATTTTAAAGATTTCCGAGTAATAAAATAAATTTAAAGCAAAATTAGTTATTGTTATATTTATATTATATTTATTTAAATCACCGTTAGAAATTATTAAAACTGATTCAGAATATGATAAATACTGGATTACCGCTTTCGCGGGAATGACACCAAATAGGTTAAAATTTAAACCTTAGCAAAGTCATTCCTGCCAGCGCAGGAATCCGGAAAAAGAAATTTCTAACGGTGATTTAAGGTATTTATATTTATATTTATAAATATTTATAAAGCCTTTTCTTTTATATATTTATATATTGCTTTAGTTATTGTTATATTTATATTTATATTTATTTATAAAGCTTTTTCTTTTATATATTTATATATTGTTTATGGATGAACATAATCATCATATTCGGCATGAAAAAAATTTAAAATTAGCCTTTATTTTAACGCTATGCGTGCTTGCAACGGAATTTTTCGGCGCTATAATATCAAAAAGCATGGCGCTTTATGCCGATTCGGGTCATATTTTTGTGGACGCGTCTTCTTTATTGCTTGCATGGATTGCTCAATCTCAAATAAAAAAAGAACCTACTGCTAAAAATACTTACGGTTTTCATAGGCTTGGCATACTTACCGCATTATTGAATTCGGCTTTATTATTAATCATTTCTATTGTCTTAATGTATGAAAGCTATTTAAGATTAATTCATCCTGAAATAGTTAATTCTAAACTTATGATTTTGTTTGCGTCAATAAGTTTTATTATTAATATAATAATAGGGTTTAAAATTTATAAAGATATTCATCAAAATTTAAACATAAAAAGCTCCTTTTTTCATATAATAGGAGATAGCATTATTTCTTTTTCAATAATAGTAGCAGGTATTTTAATATATTTAACAAGGCTATATTATTTTGATGCAATTATAGGTTTATTTGTAGCGCCTATCATTGCCATTGGAGCTTTTTCAGTAATAAATGAGACTATAAATATATTGCTGGAAGCCGTTCCTAAAGAAATAGACTACATAAAAGTTCAAGAAAAAATCCTTGAAATAGAAGGTGTAAAAAATGTTCACGATCTTCATATATGGAGTCTTTCAAAGTCTTTTATACTTCTTAGCTCGCATGTGTTGATAGACGATAAAATTAAAGATTCCGCCGATTTATGTTGTATAATAAATAATATTCAATATATGCTGTCAAAGAAGTTTAAAATAAATCATGCCGTAATACAGCCTGAACTAACAATGTGTAAAAACGACAACGGTTATTGCGTTGCTCATCAAATTTAGCGCAAATTATATCATTAAATGCAAATTATCAGATATTTAATTTTTATATAATACTAATAATTATAATTATATTAAAATATCCTGTTATTATGTTTTAGAAATTGACATCCTCCCCTTGCTAAAGCAAGAGGAGGAGCTTCGCTGCTCTTCGAGTCCTTGTTATACAAGGACAGGTAATTCCTCACGGTTTCCCAATAGTTCCTGCTGCTGGCAACGGATTTCTCCGTTCGCTTCATTCCATGCCACAAGGGTTTTGGAATATTCTACAGGCTTAAATTTCCGCATGCTGGTCTAACCCACATATTGTTGGAGTACATTAAGACACTTTTTATATTATAATAATTAGTCGGGCAGGTTAATTTTTATCTTGACATTAATTTACAATTGCTATTATCTGCTATTATCGCTGCTATTATCACATTAAGAAAATTAACATACCGTACTAAATATTCACAGTAAGTAGTACGGTATGTTAACAAGAGAGGAAATAGGGGGTAAAGATTACACAGTGTTATTTATATTTAAACATAATTATTATTACAATAGGGTTAAAGTTTTGTTAAAATTTTGTAACATATTTTCATCTATAATTATTAAATTATTAATTATTAAAATTTTAAATTTTAAATTTTAAATTTTAAATTTAACGTCAAAAATGACATTGAAAGAAATTTTAGTTGACTGATTTTTATTTAATTTAAGGTATTAAATTAAATAACTGCGTTATTTATTAAGCAAAAATTATAAAAATTAATAAAAAAATTAATATTATTTTATACGAGGTGCATCTTTTTTGTCATATGAATTTACACAACTAATTATACATTACATTTAAATACAATATAAAATGCCATGGATTAAAAGCTTTTTAGCCTTTGTCTTTATCTATGGCATTTTTATGCTACATATGTTTAGCGTACATATCTTCATAAATACCTATAATCCTATTTACAGAAATATCGGCTTTAAAAAGTCTGTTTGCCCTTTCAAAACCCCTCAATGCCTCTCTTTTCATAATATCAGGATTTTTAATATATTTTTCGATTGCTTCTTTGAGTTTAACAGGATCTTTAGGAGGTATGATAATATTCGTATCACCGTAAACTTCAGGTATTCCGCCGGTATTTGTTGCAATACAGGGTTTTTTCATAAACATATATTCAATATTATTAATCCCGAAAGGTTCGTTTAAAGAACATGAAACGGCGATATCAAACATACTTACAAATCTTCTCACATCAGATTGATAGCCCCAAAATTTAAAATTATTAGCAATATCCATTTTATTTACCATATTTTTTAGCATTTTTTCGTCATCTCCATTTCCAACAATATGAAACATTAAAGATTTATCGGACAAAGATTTAAGACCCGATTTTAACAATAACTCTGCGGCTTTAACAAAATAGACCTGTCCTTTTTGTTCTGTAACTCTTCCTGTAATTCCAATATTGAAGAAATTTTTAAACTTACAGAGATTTTCATTTTCACCATTAACACAATTATTGGTGCCATTGTTAACACACATATCTCTGTCAATATCATAATCAATAAATTTTGCTTCGTCTATCCTCTCGTAAATTATTTCTATTTTGTTTACAATCTCTTTTATATCTGCAGCCCTATATTTTAATTTGAAAATTTTATTTATAATCCTTTCAATATAACCGGGCGCATATCTTTTATATTCATCGCCCGATAAATATTCAATAAAATAATCTTTCACCGCAAGACTATCGAAAAGCAGTCTATCTGCCATGGCGTAGTATGGATAGCCGCTAAAAATATTAATAGTGCTGCAAACAGGTATTTTAAGGAAATTCCCGGCTAAAACACCAAGATAATTTCCCGTTCCCAGGTGGGTATGTATTATATCTATATTTTCCGTCTTGCAAATATTTATTATTTTTTTAACAGCAAAAACATTTTTCCTTTCAGGATCTAAAATTGAAAAATAAGGCACGCCGGCACTACCTAATAAAAAAATCATTTTTTTGTTAAGGTGGTGTATAAAAAAAAATGCCTTATGTCCTTTTTCAATCTGTTTTTTTGCAAGATAAACAGCGGCATTTTCTGCACCGCCCCAACCTCTTGAAGAAATTATATGAAGAATTTTCATGCCGTATTATTATGGTAGTATTATAATTTAATTTATTAACTTTTATATAGATGATAGTATATCGGATATTATAGCTTATTACCTTAAATAATTTTACAGTAAATTTGACAATATTTATTTTTATATTTAAAATAAAGGAAATAGACAAAAGGGTGCACTTGCCATGAATACTGAAAATATTAAAAAATTTATAAGTCCGGCTCTGCGGTTATGGTGGAGATACACTTGGAGATTGTGGCTTTTTATGATATTTGTCGGTATTATTCTATTAATTTCAGGAGAAATGCTGCTTGGAAAAGGAAGAGGCGCTATATTTGCCAAAATGCTTAAAAATCACCTGCGCCATTTCACGCCGTACGATATGAAAATAGCATTAATAATACCGACGCTCCTTTTAATTTTTTTTATCGCCCTATTTGTATTCGGCGTATGGCTTTTCAAATCAAGTATATTTAAAAAGAGTTTTTATAACAAAGGCGTCGAATCCAATTTTTCTATAGAACATAATAACAATATTTTAGATTTACCTCTGACATGGAATATTGCAACACGCCTGTGGTGGGGCATATTCTGGCGTTCTTTTCTTTTAAATCTGGCGGCAAGACTTTTATTTTTCTGGACCGGCAATTTTATACTTATAATAGAAATTTTCGCAAGCTATCTCTCATTTTTGTGGCTTTTATCCTATAATTACGGCAAAACTAAAATTATTATATCCCGAAAATAAGGAAATAATGGATTTGGTATCCTGACGGTAAGCATTTTATCACCCCGCTTTAAAAATAATTTCTTAAATATTTCTATCTAATGTAATCAATATGAATACATTCATTATAGAACAATAATAATAATAAAAATAATTAAAAATATATCCTGGAACAATAAAATAAATCAGTTAACTTTAATTATTCCCGGTCGTTTATATAGTTGAATTTTTCCATATTAATTATGATTATATTTTCCTTTGCTTATATTTCAAGCTTTATTCTGCCTTCTGCGAACTCATGTATGAAAGCAGCTATAAGCGTCTGATAAGGTATAGTGGTTTCTGCACTTTTTCTCTTAAGTCTTAATAAATCGTATTCAGTTATTCTAATATTTATATTTTTCTTTTTCTCAAGAAAATTTCCGGCAGCAAGAATAGCTTCACTCTTTTCTTTTTCAAAATTTTCGGTTCTTATAAATTCTCCTCGTTCTATCTGTTCAAGCAACTCTTCTTCTTCTTTATCAGGCTCAAAATCTAAATATCTTTTCATTTTATTTACCCCCTTAATTATTGTTTTATGATCTTTTATTATTTTTTAAATATTTTTTAGTCATTTTTCTATCCGGATATATCGTTTTTAGAAAAATTATATCTCCATTTTTTACAAATGGAACCAGACAGGCATAATCATTAAATTCCACAACATAAATCTCCTGATTTGGATATTTTTCTTTATTATGGTGTTTAATAATATCTATTAATTTGCCTTCAAAAATGGCGGTTACAATGTCCTCAAAACATACATCTCTTTCTTTTTTTAATTTCTTATTTTTTTCATTGTCCCATTGAAATTCCATATATATATTATATACGTTTGATACTAATTGTCAATCCACTTCAATTATTATCTCCTTTTTTTAAAGATTAATTTACAATTAATTTTAAAATAAAGAGATATATTAACTTAAAATTTAATTTTTGGGTGGGGAATTTATAATACAGGATTAAAATAAATCGGATAAGGAATTTATAAAAATTTAGATTTTATTTCTTCCAAAAAATACTCAAGATTATTTATGTAATTCTCAAATTTCAAAAAAATAATCTCTGCAATTTCTTCATGATAAGTATGGGAAGTTAAATTTCTGTCATCAAACATTTCGAGTAAAATTTTTGTATTACTTTCTTTGATATAGCCGAGTGCAAAAAATTCTCTTACACATGATTTGGGAGAATTACAAAAAATACCTTCATTATCCTGTAAAATATTTTTTAACAACTTCCAAAAAATCTCGACGGTAAATTCAAATCTCTGTATCGAAGAATCTCTGAAAAAGAAATATTCGCTATTGCCCGTATTGGCAATAGTTTTTTTATGAGCTTCTTTAAGTTTTTCAAGAGATGCTACAAAATCATTAAATTTTTTTAAATCCATCTTATACCCTCATTATCAATTACCTGCTTTAGTCGTGGGGCTTTTTTCAGTTCTATTATATCCACTTTTTGAGCTAAATTGCTATTTTCTAAAATATCTTTAAGTAAGGATAGTTTATAAGAAATTTCGCCTTCCGATAAAAAAGCTAAATCTATGTCTGAAGTCTGGCGGAAATTTCCTTTGGCTCTTGAGCCAAATAAAAAAATTTCGACCTCTTCGCCATTAAAAAAGTCTTTTAAAAAACTTTTTAGGTCTTCGATTGAAGAAATTGAGTTTATTTTAAATTTCATAACCGTGATTTACCGATGTTAAATTAAATATTATAATTATTATATCACATTATTTATGTGTAAATCGTATAATAGAATTGACCCCCTATCGTCATTTAGAATTGACCCCCTATTTTAAAACAAATTAATTTATAATAGCCGCATAAAGGCGGCTAAAAAAGTCTGCCTTTTAGTTAACTTAATAAAAACTAAAAGGAGGGCAAAGGGGTGATAAGTATGTATAAATGGTATGAGGTG
>SGBB01000029.1 GCA_004195025.1 Candidatus Acidulidesulfobacter diazotrophicus
TTTATACTGCCGATTGAGAAATTAAAGAAAGACAACTCATCCGACCTATTAAATTTTAAAAATTTTATCATATTTGCAAAATATATTAAAAACATAATCAGTTCGGTTATTACTGTAGCAAAAGCGGCTCCGTTTAAGCTAAATCTTGGAATTAAAAGAAAATTCAAACCGATATTTATTACGGCGCCTACTCCAGCCGTTATGGTAACAAGCCTTTGTTTGTTTACGGAACTTATAAGGCTGCTCGTTATGGAGCTTATACATATAAAGAAAAAAGCCCAAATTAAAATCTTTAACGAATCTGCTCCTTCGTGATAACCGTAACCGTAAATTAAAAGAATAAAATAATGCGCAAAAAAAACGGTTACAATCGAAATAATCAGGCCTATAATTAAAGATATTTTAAAAGAAACGATATATATGCTTTTAAGCTTTTCAGGCAATTCTATATATGCTGACATTTTAGGATACACGACCGAAAATATAATACTTGGAAATAATGCCGTCAACACGTCTATAATTCTATAGGACGCGTTATAATATCCGACTATTTTCTGTGTTTTCATAGTTCCAAGCATTACGGAATCTATCTTAAAATAAATAATAACGAATACGTTCACTAATCCGAAAGGCACGGCTTCTTTTATCAATTTTTTCCAAAATTTTAAATCTGCCGACAGTTTAGGTTTAAAAAATTTGTAAGATATAATTGTTAAATTATATAACAAAACGATTACGGCGGAAACCAGAAAAACGACTGAAAACATAATTATATTGCCATTGAAATAAGCAGTTGCTAATATTCCTGCAAGCATAGACAGGCTGTTTAATATATAACCTATACCCATATATTTAACGTCTTCATTTGCCTGATATAAGGCATAAATAAAATTATTAAAAGAACCTATTATTATGCTTAAACCTATCAGGTAGATGACATATACGGTATCGTGAGAATAATTCAAGCATTTTACGATGAATACAAGCAGGAAAAAAATTGTAACGCTTAAAATGATTTTTATTAACGCAATGTTTGAAAAATATCGTCCTGCTTCGTTTTTATTTCTCGATATTTCCCTTAAACTTAACGGCTGAAGTCCAAAATCGGCAAAAACCCCTAATATTAGAGCAAAAGCCAAAGCAAACGAAATAATACCGAAACCGCTTGCGCCTAAATATCTTGCAAGATATACGACATAAGCAAAATTTAACGCTTTAGACATAACATTTGCCGTGAATAAAATTCCGGCATTTTTTACTATTTTTTTTAACATTTTGATATTATAATAGATTTTTTAATAAAGTGATATTGCAATATGGTGTTATAGATGGTTTTGCGGGGAATAAAAAATAATTAAGCCTTTTTCTTTATAAACTTCCACAATTTAAAACCGACAATACTTTTATAAAGCCACACATAAACGATTATAAATATAAACGCAAAAACAATCAAAACCGGAGTGTTATTCCAGAACAGAAGCGCGGGAACGGCGCTGAATGATGTAAGCATCCATAGAAACGGCGAAGTTGCGGAATTGCGGGCTAATTGATTGTTTTTTATATCGGTTCCCAATATATGAGGAACTAATCTTTTATAAATAAGCGAATGAAGATGGAACGCATCGGCGTCCATAGATGAGCTTTTCCTGGCTCTTCTTCTATACATCGAAAATAACGTTTCGAAAATAGGATATATGCACAAAAGAAACGGAAACCACGGCGAAACGGCCTTGTTTCCGTCAACCAGTAGAACAGACACTACGGCTATGGTAAAACCTATAAAATAAGCTCCGCCGTCTCCGAGAAAAATCTTTCCGAACGGATAATTCCAGACAAAAAAACCGAATATCGCAAAAGCTAAAATCAGGCAAGCCTTCATTAAAAATATATCGCCAACCTTAAAAGATATATAGCCTAGACTGAGAAGTATTATAATAGAAACGGCGGAAGACAGTCCGTTAAAACCGTCTATGATATTAAACGAATTTGCCACGCCCGTAACCGCAAATATCGTAAAGATTACCGCCATGGCTTTGACGGAAAGCAGTCCGTCTATAAATCCTATATCGATTCTTACGAGATAAGCATTTAGAAAATAGGCGGCTAAAATAGCGGAAACCAATGCCCCTAGAAGCCTGAATTTCGGGCTTATCCTTCTCGTCAAATCCTCCGTAAATCCCATAAGAAAGACCGGTAAAGCCGTAAGAGGCAAGTAGATATAATCTATTTCTTTTATCTTTATACCGATTATTATAAGGACGATAAAAAAAGCCGAAAATATTCCTGCGCCGCCCAGCCTTGAAACAATGTGAATATGAAATTTTTGAGGTTCTGGTTTAGATTTATGAGCTTTTTCATTACCCAAACTATCGGGATTTACATCTATGCCTTTGCAGTCGTCTAATCCTATTTTACCGCCTTTTGCAAAATACAAAAGTATCCCGCCAATAACAAAAAAAGAAATAAAAAAAGAAAGTATTATTTGCGCTATCAAGATAATCGCCTTATATTTTAATTAAGCATACCATACAACATATTCACCATATATATTAAGCATATTCTATAACACAACTACTTCTAAATTATAGTTATTGGCATTTAGCAGGTTAAATATAGACAATTAAACATTTTTTAAGTATGCATAATTAATTTAACAGTAAATTTTAGATATAATATCATAAATCTTCTCCGCCGAATTTCCGTCACCGTATGGATTAATCGACATCGACATATTCTCGTATCTGCTTCTTTCGATTATCAATACCCCGACTTCATTTATTATATCATTTTTTTTTGTCCCTACTAATTTTGCCGTACCTGCATTTATACCTTCAATCCTTTCTGTAACGTCCCTCATTACAAGTACGGGTTTATTAAGAGATGGAGCTTCTTCCTGAATACCACCGGAATCAGTCAGTATTAAATAGCTTTTAGACATAAGCCATATTAGATAAGGATAGTCCAACGGTTCTATTAAATACACATTGTTAATATCTCTTAATATCCTATAAACAGGCTCTTTAACGTTTGGATTTAAATGAACGGGGTAAACTATTTCAATATCGCTAAAATTTAACGCAATTTCTTTTAAAGCGGAGCATATATTTTCAAAACCTTCTCCAAAACTCTCTCTCCTGTGACCGGTAACAAGAATAATTTTTTTATTTAAATCTAAAAACCTAAAATAATCTTCATATTTATTTTTGTTTCCCTTGCTATTAACTAATTTTAAACCTAAAAAAAGAGCATCGATTACGGTGTTTCCTACTACCCATACATTTTCTTTTATATTTTCGCTATAAAGATTTTCTTTTGCCTTATTTGTTGGCGCAAAATGATAGTCTGCTATATGTCCCGCCAAAATTCTATTAATTTCTTCGGGAAATGGAGAATACTTATTGAAACTTCTTAATCCTGCCTCAATATGCGCTATCTTGATTTTTTTATAAAATCCGGCCAACGCTCCTACAAAAGCGGTAACTGTATCGCCTTGAACAAAAATTAAGTCCGGGTTAAATTCATCCAGCACGAACTCTAAAGATTTTAGGCAGTTAGCTGTAAATTCAAATAAAGACTGATTTTGCTTCATTAAATCAAGATCGTAATCCGGCACTATTTCAAAAAAACTCAAAACCTGGTCTAACATCTGTCTATGCTGGCCAGTAACGCAAACCTTTATATCTAACTCAGGTTCAATCTTGTCGACTCTATTATTTTTATTTTTATTATTGCCTCCGCAATTGTTATCGCAACCTTCACCAAAATTTGCTTTATAGCTATTACTGTTATAATGATTAAACCCTTTATTTTTAAAAGTTTTTATAACCGGCGCCATTTTTATGGCTTCAGGTCTTGTACCAAATATAAATAATATTTTCTTATGCATTTTTTTTGTTTCCGCTAAAACCTCTAACAGCGCTGCTCATGCCAGGCTTAAAATCAGCCAGTCTTTTTATTTTTTCCCAGTTATCCTCAAACCATTCCATATTTTTTTTGATACCATATTCAAATTCAGTAATCGGATTATATTCGATAAGTTGTTTTGCTTTCTCTATCGATGCCAAAAGTCTTGGTTTTGTATCCCATTTTCTTCTTTGAAGAAAAACAATTTCAGCTTTATTCTGCGTAATTTTATTAATCATATTTGCTAAATCAATGATGTTTATTTCCCTGCCGGCAGCCAGATTGAAATTTTCACCGACCGCTTTTTCGTAATAACCGGCTTTAATCAAGCCCTGCATTAAGTCCATGACGTAAGTAAAATCTCTCGTTTCTTCTCCTGTTCCTGTAATAGGCAATCCAACTCCGTTCATTGCCCAATATATAAAATTTGGGATTACGTCTCGATACTGCCCTGGAACTTCCCCTGGGCCGTAAGAATTAAAAAATCTGCAATTCACCGTTTTTAAATCATAATGATGCTGATAGAAATTACAGTACATTTCGCCGGTCATTTTATTTATTTGATAAGGCGTCGTCAAATGCATAGAAATAAAATCTTCTTTTAAAGGCAACTCCGGATAGGAACCGTAGATTGCGCAACCGCTTGAAGCATAAACAAATTTCTCAATCTTTGCCAATCTTGAATATTCCAACAACTTTATTTGTCCGACGATATCTACGTCAGCAGCAATTTCTGGATAATCGATTGAATTTTGATTGGCAAAAAAAGCGGCAAGGTGAAACACTATCGAAGGATTTTCTTTAAAAACCCTTTTTAAATCTATATCGCTTCTCACGTCGCCCATAACAAACATTACATTTGACAAAGGAACTACATTCCAAGGGTCTTTTTCCTTTATAGCGGATAAATTATCCAATATTACAATTTTACCTTCATTTCCTACTAATTTTGATAGCGCAATAATTAAATTACTTCCTATTGAACCGGCGCCTCCAGTAACCAATATAGACCTACCTTTATAATAGTCTATTATTTCCTTTTTAAGATTTAATTCTCCCAAATAATCTTCAACGTATTTAATTCTTTTTTCGTTGCTTTTTGCATTATCCATAAAAAAATCTCCTTCAATTTTAATTATTTTTTTATTTTTAAATTTTATTATTTAAAATAACTTTCCAGTTCATCAACGATTTTGCGCTTTTCAAAATTAGCCGAAACATAATTTAATCCATTTAAACCTTTTTCTTTTAAGACACGTCTGTCTTTATACATTTTCATAACTAAATTAACGGCGGACTCAATATCGCCAAATAAGCAAGAATAACCGCAATCAGCATCGCTTATTATTTTATGCCCGTCGCTTTCTTTGTTTAAAAAAGCTAACACTGGGATTGACGCAGCCATATATCCGGTGATTTTTCCAGGTACTACCGGTGTTTTATTCTTAGAGGTAAGGCTAACCAATCCTACATCGGCATCTTTTGCAAGTTTAGGATATTCATTTTGCGATACAAAAGGTTTAAAAATAACGTTTTTCAATTTTTTATCCTCAACTATTTTCAACAAATTTTCTTTTTCCATCCCGTCGCCGACAAGTAGAAAAACTATATCTTTATAATCTTTTACTTTCTCGGCCACAGCGATAACAAAATCCAACCCCTGCGAAGGACCCATTACGCCTGCAAAAAGTATAACAAATTTATCCTCTAAACCGTAAATTTTTCTAAATATTCCTGCAGTTTCGTCCACTCCTTTAAACACTTTAACGTCTATCCAGTTATGCAGTACGACTATTTTTGAGTCAATACCGTTTCCGTTACAGCTATATTTTGTTGAAATAAATTTTGCGTTCCCCATAGAATGAACAAAAATCATATCAGATTTACAATATGCTTTTTTTTCCATAAGTTCAAATGCCTTAATCATAAAAGGATTTTTTAAAATTCCAAGGTCGATAGCATTTTGCGGGAAAATATCCTGAATATTCAGTAAAAATTTACTTTTCATTTTTCTTTTAAAGTAAAACCCTACCTTATATAAAGGCAAAGGAGGGCTATAAACTATTACAACATCAATCTTACCTTTAATATATTTCTTTATTCTGGAAATAAAAAAATAAGGCATCGTAATTTGGGCAATTCCCCTGACCATAAAATTTACCTTATGATGAGGCAACGTTTTAATTCTTATTACTTCAATGCCATCTTCAACTGAATGCTCGTCATAAACTTCGGATTTTCCATTTTCTTTCTCGCTTAAATTATATTTTGGAAATGAAGTGGCTACCGTTACATTATTACCCCTTTCCTTTAATTCATGAGCTAACTCCGACATTAGCTGAGAGGCCGACCTTATTTCCGGAGGATATGAATCCGATATAAGAATTATATTCATAATAAAATAGGCTTTCCTGTCTCTAAGGATTCGTTTATTTTAAATACCGCAAGAGTGGAATAATATATCTCATTAAAAGTTATCTTTTTAACTTCATCACCTTTAACAAATTTAACGAAATGTTCTAACTCGTTTTTATACCCCATATCCTGATTTATGGTTTTAAAAACTTTACGTTTGCCGTTAAAAAATAAATCCGTCTCTTTAAAATCTTTTAAAGTTATAGTTTTGCCTTCGCAAAAAATTTCAATATATTCTCTAGAAAATGCTTTATCTCCAGAACCGGTGTAAATAATATTACCTACAGAGCCGTCTTTAAATTTAATCATTATAGTAGCGTTATCGCTGTTTACTATGCTTGAATTATTTCCAGAAACCCTTTCCGCATAAATCTTACAAGGTTCGCTTCCGGTTAAAAACTGAAACATATCAACAAAATGACATATTTCTCCAACAACTCTGCTCCCGCCTTCTTCTTCTGAATGAACCCAGTGTTCTTTAGGAACAAAACCGGCATTGATTCTATAATTCATTATTACAGGGTCTTTCCTGTTTTTTAAAAAGTCTAACGACCATACAGAATGAGGAGAAAAACGCCGATTATAACCTACCATAGCATAGGGGGCGTTACCATCTATAAATTCCGAAGATATTAAATCTGCTATTTCTTTTAATTCTACTTCATTGACGCTAAGCGGTTTTTCAACGAAAACATGTTTATTTTGTCTTAAGGATTCCATAACCATTTTGGCGTGAAGACTGTGAGGAGTTAAAATAACGACGGAATTTATTTCCCTATTATTTAAAACCTCCGTATAATCCGTTGCGCAATTCTCAAAACCGTATTTTTTTCCGGTATGATAAGCATTAGCGCTTGAAGAAGTGGATAACGTATGAAATTTTACGTCTTTTATTTTACTTAAAGTCGGAAGCAAAAGCGCTTTCCCAAATAATCCGGCGCCTATAACACCTATAACGACACTGCCTTGTTTTACGGCATTAACATTAGCATTTAAACTTTTCAATCTGTCTTTCCTGCGTTCATCAGGCAAAACTTCATTAGGATAATTTAAAATTACGCCAATATAAGGTCCGCCTTTATTCTCAAGAATATTTTTGTAAACATTTTCCGCTTCTTTTATGTTAAATTTATGAGTTATGAAAGAATTTAATTTTATTTTACCTACCGATACCAACCTGATAAATTCTTCAAGATTTCTGTTTTCAGTCCACCTAATGTATCCTATAGGGTAATCTATGCCTTTATTTTCGTAAAGAGGGTCTAAACTGCCTGGACCCGCCGCTTTAGAAACTATTATTTCAACTTCTTTATGCCACATTTCGTTCCTATCTGGATGAATATCTGCAACTCCTACGATTACCACCTTTCCGCCGTATCTCGATATCTCTACCGCAATATTAACAGGTTCGTCGCTTTTAGTTGCCGCAGTAATAAGAACGGCATCAACTCCAAAACCGTTTGTAAATTTATTAGCGGTGTTTTTAAACTCTTCTATATCGGTAAAAGCATAATCAATTCCTATGCTTTTAGCAAGTTCTATTTTACCGGGTTCGATATCAAACCCTATAACTCTTGAACCATAAGATTTTAATATTTGCACAGTTAGAAGTCCTATAAGGCCAAGTCCTATAACCGCAACAGTTTCTCCGAACGTAATTTTTGCGCACCTTACACCATGCAGGGCTATAATGCCTATCATCCCGAAAGAGGCTTCCTCGAATGAAACACTTTCGGATATTAGGCAACATAGATTCTCAGGAACATTTATATATTCGGAATGCGATGCATATCCCGCACCTATGCAGGCAACTCTGTCGCCGGGAGAAAACTTATTAACGTTCTTGCCAACTTCAACAACCACGCCGGCAGAGCTGTATCCAAGAGGAACCGGATTATCAAGCCTTCCTAACGCCTCCTGAAAGGTCTTAATTAATCCCTCTTTTTTTGCTTTATCAATAAATCTCTTAACTAAATCAGGTCTCGCTTTTGCTTTGCCTAAAAGACTTTTTTTTGCAAGATCTATTATGGAACGCTCCGTACCTATGCTTATAAGCGAGGCTTCGTTTTTTACTAAAATATTATTAGATGAACAAACCGGAACCGGTACGTCCGCCAGCTCAAGCTCTCCAGTTCTGTAATTCTGAATAATTTGCTTCATTTATAGCTCCCTTTATCGTATTATTTTTTCGTCTTTCATCCATCTAACGCTTCTTTCAATACCTTCGTCAATACTATACGGCAAAGGAGCGGAAACATTAATTATTGGAGATAAATCGAATATATATTCGGTACGAATATTATTTAACCTGAAACTGCTTAATGGAACCCCTGACCAGCCAAAAAACTTTAAGATATCTCCCGTTAAAGCAAAACTTTTTGCTATAGGATACGGCATCTTAAATATTTTAGATTTGTTAAGCGCCTTACCCACTTTTTCCGCAAAATCATATAAATCGGTGGGTTCAGGATCTCCTACGTAAAATGTTTTTTTATCCACTTTATCTTTTGTTGCAAGAAGAATGCTATGAATTTCGTGTGCTATATTTTCTGAATATCCCATTGAACGTTTATAATGTCCTTGCCCTATATGAAAATACCATCCACCTGCAACAGCTTTAAAAAAATTAATATATGGCTCTATCATCCATGGTCCCCATACCGAAATAGGCCGGATTATAGTCCAACTAAAATTAAGTCCATCATAATTTCTTACAATTTTCTCTCCTTCTACTTTGCTTTTTCCGTAAGCCGTAGAAGGCATATAATCAGTATCATGTTTAGGTATATACCCCATTTTACAAACAAGCAATGTTGAAGTAAAAATTACATGCTCAACCGTGTTTATATTTTGCAGGATATCTATAATATTACTAATACCTTTCATATTTGGAGCAAATTCATTAATATCTGTAATTGTGTGAACTCCTGTTTTCGCGGCTAAGTGGACTACATGGGTTGGACCGAAATCGCTGATAATCTTATTTAATTTATCGTAATCCATTATATCGCAATTATGATAAAATTTGTTATGCATCTGCTTTACGGGCTGTTTAATATCGATATTAATAATATCTAAAACCCCCTTCGATAGAACATAGTCTATGTAATTAATACCAATAAAACCTGAACCGCCTATAACTAAAAGTTTCATTACAAATTTCCTCCCAAAAATCATTAAGCATTAAATAATATCATACTAAATTAATCCATAAAAATAATAATAAACAATAAAAACTATTTAAAATCAAATTGTGAAGTTTCTAACAGTGAGTTAAGATATCTTTAAAATTTTTAATAAATGTATCTTGTTTATATTTATTATTAAAATTATTTATGCAATTTTTAGAAAGAATATCATAATTACTAACAACATATTCTAAAGCTATCTTAAATTTTAATTCATCAAAGACATCAATAATACAGCCGCATCCTTCTATCATTTCATTAATGCACCCTTTATTTATTGCAATGATTGGTAAACCATGTGCCATTGCTTCAATGATAACAACAGGGCTTCCTTCTTCAAGTTTTGATGGCATACAAAATATATCGTTTTTTTTAAATAGTTCCATTTTCATTAATTCATCAGCATAACCAATGTAATCAATTTTATCTTTGTTATTAATAATTAATTTATTAAATTTATCCATGAATTCTTTACTTTCATTTAACAAAGTTCCTGCTAATGTTAGTTTAATATTATTTAAATGTTTGACGGAGTTAATTAAATCAACCTGACCTTTTCCTTTAGAAATATTGCTAATATATAATAAATTAATTTTTTTTTTGTTTTTTTCCTTTTTTTTAATTTTAAAATAAAAATCTTCATTCAATGTATTATATAATACAAAGGTTTTTTTTTTAAAATTACTGTCAACCAGAAGTCTTTGTCTTTCGCAAAGACCTATATATACGGAATTTATATCAAGCACTCTTAATATTGTTCTGTAAAGTAAACTTTCTTTATAAATTTTAAAATATGTAAAACCATGTAGATGTAATATTTTTTTACCTCCGAATAAAACAGACGGCAAAATCAAAAGAAAATCTCTAACAATTCCAAACTTAGTTGCAGAGAGAGGTAAATAAACTTTCACAGGTTTATTTATAAAAAAAATAAACCAACTTTTGGCTATAATCTTAAAATTTCTAATTATTTTTTGAATAGAAAATTTAGACACTTCAGAAACATTAGCAGAAAAATTAACTATATAAAAAAGAAATCTTTTGTCGTTTTTTAATCTACTATATATAATATTATTAATATATGTTGTTCCTCCATGTTGATGTTGGGGGACTTCAATTAATAAAAGTATATTTTGTGATTTCATTATAAATTTAATCTATTTTTTTTATTAAAAAAGGGCTCGTTAGAGCTTTAAAAAACAATAACACCAAAAAAAATGAGGTGATACTGAAGAATAATTCGCCAAAAGCTCCGGATACCGTTCCTGTCTCATTAATAAATTGGATTATTATAAAATAAAATGGAAAAAAAACATCCTTGTTGCCGAAAGTATCCAAAATAATTTTAATATAAAAAATAACACAGAAAGTAAAAAGAACAGTAAGCATCAGTTCTAACGGATTTCTTAAAAACAACAAATAAAGCGTACCAAGCAAAGTAGGAGCAAGACTTGTTGGATGTGTAACACCATTTGGCATATATCCGATTCTTAAAATCCACAATACATATCCAATGTCATGAAAAAAAATGCTCTTAGGAAAAATCTTAGTAGAAATAAAAGATGGAATTTGCATTCGAATAAATTTTAATATTTCAAAATTTAATGGCAATATACGATTAAATAATGTCAATAATTTATTTTTATATTGTATTATAGCTATAAAATTGCCGAATGAAGATAACCTTCCAATTAAAAATTGTGAGGACATGATAAACGGTATTGGAATAATATTTAAAATGTTTAAATGGTTTCTTATTGCAAATTTCAAAGGATAAACAATTTGATATAAAAAAATTCCTGCTATTAATGTAATAGGAATTAAAAATAAATATTTTGTTTTTATTTTTTGATTTGTCACAAAATATAATTCGTAAATAAAAACATTTAATATAATACTAGTATTACCTTCAAAGATATCAAATAATATATATATACAAATATTTAATAAATAAAAAAAATTATTAGTTTTACCTCTATTTAAAAAATAATAGATAGGAAACAACGCATCTATTGAAAAAATATGTATAATAAAACTAAACTCATTAACTTTATATGTGCCTGTTGTATTAATATAACCTTTTAAAAAAAAGAAAATATTTAATATCAATAATGAAATAAAAAAATAATCAATAAAAATATATATTCTCTTGTTTAATTTCAAATTAGCTTTGAAAAAATGTTTATCTCTAATAAAATATTTGTAGAATTTATATGCAAAAAAATATAAAAAAATCTGGGACGTAAATGCAATAAAAATTGTTTCGTTTGGTACATTAACTTTCCATGGAAAAAAATCTCCAATAAACATGTGCGTTTTTATAATAAATAATAATTGCAACAGACTGATGAATATAAAAAAAATTATGACAAAAAATTCAATATTTATAATTTTGTTTATCTTCATTATTATTTAGTTACAAAGTTCTTATAGTTATTTTTATGTAAGTTTGTGTTCTTTCGACCTAAAAAAAAATAAAAATATTATTATTAAACTTAACAGCATCTATAAAAATATCCAAAAAGATATATTTTTGTAATTGATAGCAGTATAAGCATCAGTATAATTATAAATATTAATAAAACCCATTTTGATTAATATTTCTTTATATTTATCATTCAAATATACTATTATATGATGATATTTTTTAAATGAAACAATATTATTTTTTAAAAACAGTTCTAAAATAAATTCATCAAAGGGATTAAAAAAATAAATTAAGCATTGTTTTTCTTCTTTTATTAAGTAATTCGCTGCATCAAAATTATAAAAAAATATAGTATTCTTATATCTTAAATGTTTTATTTTGGAAAGATTTTTATAAGCAATGTGAACTAAATTAGGATCAAAATCAATCCCTATTATTTTCTTAAATTTTCTACTTTTTGCAGCTAGAAACACTACTCTGCCTTTTCCACAACCTATATCTATAAATATTTCAGGTTTATATCTAATATTACTGATAACAAATAATGATATATTAATTAAATTTATCGGGGATGGTGCATAATGAGCAGCATTATTTTTATAAAAAGATTTAGTTTCTATTTTATCGAGTTGAACAATATCAGATGTTTCTATATTATAAAAAATATCAAAAAATTTGTTATAAATATAATTATAACAATATCTTAATCCTATGAAAAATGTAAACTTAAACCCATATTGCTTATAATACACTAGAATTTTTTTTAAAATTGAATTTTTTTTATTAATATCATTCATAATTTTTTTAAGTTGAGGTAAACAGACTTGCCTTATTCTTTTACACCTGTTATAACGAATTTATTAATTAATTATATTCATCTCTCTTGATACAATTCATCTCTCTTGATACAATTTTTTTGCTCGTTATTAGAAATTTGAAATCATATTATATCATAGTAAAAATTAATTTTTATCAAGAACTTTATTCAGAAGTTTATAACAAACCAAGATTTGGCCTTCCTATATCGTCTATTTTAAAATTTTCTCTTAATATTATCCTATTTAAAGCATAAAGTTTATTTCTGTGCCAAGAATAGATATTACCTCTTGATGCTACAACAGTAGTATTAAATCCAATTTTTCTTATTATATCAAACTCCTTTTTTCCTACCTCATGTCTTCCACCAAAAGGAAAAGAAAAATGCTTAATTTCTCTGCCTATTAAATATTCCAAATATTTCTTGGATTTATATATTTCAGAAAAGACTTCTTCATAAGTAAGGTTCACTAGAAGTGGATGAGTAACTGTGTGTGCCCCTATTGTGACAATAGGATCTTTTGATAATTCTTCTATTTGTTCCTTACTTAAAAAAAGTTCAGTAGCTCTATCATTCCAATTTATATCATAATTATTTAATATATTATTTAATTCTGTAGCATTGCCTTTGAAATGCTGCATAATTATTTTTCTAATTTTCATAAAAACATCAACTTTTTCCTCATAAGTTATGCATTTAAACTTTTGACCGTTACTAAGTTTAACTTCATTATTATTAATAATAATATCTTCTAAAACATGCCACCATATAAATCCGTTTCTTTCAGAAAATGACGTAGTCACATATATTGTAAAAGGAATATTATATTTTTTAAATATCTTATATGCAATTTCATAATTATCTTTATAACCGTCATCAAAAGTAAATACAATTTGTTTTTTAACATTAATTTTATTTATAAGAATATCATATAGTCTATCGATACTTATAAATTCATAATGTTTTGAATGTAATTCTAAAATGAATTTTTCAAGGAATTCTGGCGATACTTTCAAATTCTCATTTGGTTCCAATTTTCCTAATTCAAAATTGTGCACCCTGTGTAATATAAAAATTGTAGCAATGCCGGAAAAATAGTTGTTTACCCATTGAATCTTTGACAAATTTGATAAAATACTATTTGTTTTTTCTTTAAAAGTGTTTATCAATAAAGTATGCATAAAATATTAAAATATTTTCATTATTTTTTTTCCAAGAAAATATAAAAAAGAATAATAATCATATTCCTTAACTATATTCCCTCCAAAAGATTTTTTAAAAAAATTAATGTTCTTTAAATCTTGACTATCTTTGCTCATAGCATATCCACCAAAATCATAATAGCTTAAACCTAAAGATTTAAAATAAAGCATATCTTTAAAATGAAGAAATCTATTTGCGTTACCTATTATATGTTTAATATCGTTAAATTCTTCTGCTCTAAACAATGAAGCCGAAAACATAAGCACCGCGCGTTTTTCTTCATTATCCATTATATAAACATGCATAACTAATGGATTTGCAATAATATTTTCTTTATTATCCATAGTCGCACTTGTAATTATTAAAGATTTCATAGAATTTAATAAGATATCATTTTTGATTTCTTTTAAATTCTTTAGTCTTGTGAATTTATTATAGAATTCAACAAATAAATTAATATTATTTATGTTATTTTCCAATAAATTAAAAATAACACCTTCTTTTTCTGCTCTTCTGATTTCATTCCTAGTATTTGGTGCAAATTGTTTAAATATAGAATCTTCGCTTTGATTAATATTAATTAAAATTGTAAAATGTTCTTCTCTAATAAATGCAAATGTAAAATATTTTTTTTTACATCTTAAATATACAGCAATTTTAAAAGAATTGCGCAATATAGGTTTTTGAGGAAACCATATTTGATATTTATTTAATAAAAATTTTTTAGTAACAATTTGAATCATGTTTATATATATCTACCATAAAAAATTAACTACTTTTACATTGTAATAAAAAAATTTATAATTTTTTCCTTCATCAAACAATTTAGGCCATGATGTAATATAAAAACCTTTTTTTAATAAAAATTTTTCAAATTTATTACATTTGCTATTATCAATAAATGGAAATACATATGGCACAGTGTAATCATCTAATTTCTTTATCGGCTTTATTCCAAATTTTTTAGCCCATTTTTCAATCATTAAAAACATGTCCCTTCTATCTTTAATTTCTAATTTAATATTAATATATATTAAGTTATTACTTAAAATCGGAGTTAAATATTTATTAGGCAAATTACATTTTTTGCTACCGTCATTAACATTCCTTATTAATCGACTAATTTTAATTAAACACGAGGATCTTCTTATTATAAAATATAAAATACCAATATATTTGATAGTTAATCGTTTAAAAATTAATTTTTTAAAATAATGAGAATCTTCATGTGTAGCTTTTATTTCAGCTTTTTTAAAACCAATATGTTTATATTTATCGTTATTTATTAATAAACAGGCTCCATTCGGAAGAAAAATAGTTTTTCTTAAACTTAATAGGCCTATATCGCCTCTAGTTCCTAACAAAACTCCTTCAGCATCTCGACTAAACAAACCATGTGCATTATCTTCAATAATTATTGAATCAAATTTTCTTTTATATTCAAAAAATGGTTGCATGTTTTGGGCAAATCCAAAATAGTTTACCGCTAATACAGCGTCACATTTTATATCCTTTAAATCAGGCTCTAGTAACTCATTGATATCATAAAAATAATATCTAATATTTAAAATATTTATAATGGATAACACTTCTTCACATATAAACGCTGGCATATATATGCTTTTTATATTTAGAGTTTTAAGAGCTTCGTGAAAAGCATATCTTGCATAAGAATATAAATAAATCTCAGATTTATTGTAAATATTTTCTAATTTCGTTGAATATGTTTTTTTTTGAATCGAAAATGGTAACCTCATATTTTTTTAAAAACAAATAATTCTAATTCCTTTTCAATTTTTTCAATGATTTTTTCTGTATTATATAAATCGTTAAAATATCCCCATATATTTTCATAATTTACTTTTTTAAAAAATATATCTAAACAAATATCTGCAAAACCTTCGGGTGTTCCAGAGTTTGGCACTATGTCTTGCAAACCTGAACCAACTAAAGCTTCCGGACGAGCAACAACCTTTTTACTATATTTTAAAGCCTCTATAAGCTTTATTTTAATACCGTTTTCACCAAACAGAGGAACTATTACAATATCAGCTATTTGCATAAACGGAGACATTGAAGCCACGTCTTGGAATAAAAAAACAAATGTATTATCTTTTGCCATTTTAATTACATCATTTCCGGGTGATTTACCTGCTAATATAAAACATGCATTTACTTTTTTTCTTAAAAGTGGCAAAACTTTGTCAAAGAACCATTTAATGCCCACTATATTATGTGGCGATCCCAAATGACCCGCAAATAAAATTTTAAAATCAAAACTATTTAGTGATTTATAATTATCATCGATGGTTTGATTTTTTAAAAAATCACCACTTGAAATATCAGGAATTATTGGTGGTATCCATATAATAGATGCTTTTTTATTAATCTTTTCAATAATGTTTTTTTCCACATCAGATATAGAAAATATAAATTCAAATTTATTTATAAATTTTGGTTCATTTTTTTTAAGTTTTACGTAATCTATATAACTTATTATTTTTCTAATTTCATTCCATTTTAAACTTTTAAAAAAAACCCAAGCAAGATGATACTCAATATCAGATGAAAAATAGACCTCTTTTGCTTCCAATCCACTTATAAAATATCTTAATTGTTTATAAATACCCATACAATGAGCGCTTTCATATATAATTACATCGGGTTTAATTGAAAATATAAAATCTGACAATGCATTAATCTCATATTTACTTAATTTAAATTTAGAAGAAATATATGAAGAAGAACTTGGAATATATCGCAATAAAGATATAAATTTATTTTTTCTTTTTAAATAAAATATATTGTCAAAATCTATTTCAAGTTCTTGCTTAAATTTTTCTTCGGTTGGTTCTGGCAATAAACAAGAAACAATATGTCCTTTTTTCCTTAACTCCTTCAGTCTGTAATATATTGCTACAGCTCCTCCATAATTAGGAGGATATATATCTCCTACATTTATGCTCAATATTTTTAATGGTTTCATGACTCTATTTTAATTAAATTATTTTTATATTTTTGACAGTTTATAAAATGTTTTTCATAATATACTAATTTTTTTATAACACTAACTTATTCAAGCCACATTGTTAAATCTCTTTGAATTAGGTTTGAAAGTTTAGTTATATCTTTACTATAAACTTCTCTAAGATAGGTCTTTGTTTCTATCTTTAATGGTATTTTATTTATTTTACTTAAATTGTATTTTCTTATTTTTTCATATATAATACTCTTTAATTCTTTTGATAAAAAAGGTTTGGCTATCTTTCTAAATATGTTTGGCTTGTTTATAAGATAAGACAAAAATAAAGATTTTGGATAACCAGACTCATTAAATTTATCAAAATCAATTGGTATTGTTTTAATGCCAATAAATTCGAATATGTCATTCATAAATTCTTGACCTTTCAGTAAATCTTCAAAAATATATATTTTAATATTTTTAAAATTTTCTATATATGCCTTAACTTGTTTATAATACATTCCTGATCTAATATAATGATACGACCATGCCCATCCTTCTTTTATTCTGTATGGTTCCTTGATTATAGCTTCTTCAAAACTACAATTTTCTACCCCATCTCTTATTAAATGGAAATAAAAAGAATAAGCTCTTTCAATAGGATTCCTCAAAACAATTATTATTTTAACATCATTACTTAAAAACTTTTTAATATTTGCAATTGATTTTTCATAATAATATAAATAATCAGGAGATATATCTCCGCAAATTTGATTTTCATGTTCTTTAAACAAATCAAAATAATCTTTTTCGTTTCTTATGCCACCATTAGTCCACATTTCAGAACCTAACCCTTTTGCATCGTTTGGCATCTGAGAAAAAAACCTACATTCTTTAATTTCTGGCACATAAACATCTGGATGTTGCAACAACCATTGAAAAAGTGATGTCGTTCCACTTTTAGCTGCTCCTACACCTAAGAAATTAGGCGACTTGTAATTTTTCATTTTTATAATTACCTAAATTCATCGTAAAAAAATTTTATAATTGTTAATCTTAATTTCTTCTTTTTCTTCAATTACTATTAGCTGAAGTCTTCCGATTTTGATCAGCATAATCTTTTCTTACAGTATTTGCATTTATTTGATAAATTTTAATCCCTTTAATTTTAATTGGCTTTATAAAGAGTCCTTTAATTAATTTATTAAATTTATTATATTTATCTGATATTATGATATCCTTTACTTTACACTTTAATATGTATTTAAAAAATGAAAGCTTATTCTTTTTATTGTAAATAGTTATAATAGGTTCAATTCCATCTTGAATAAATTTTTTAGGTGGAAGACCAGCTATTTTTTCAGATAAATTAAAATAAAAATCAGTTTTTTGCTGCCACAAAGGTCCTGAAAATCCCCCTTGAGAATAAGTAGGCAAAACTAAAATATTTTTACCTTTAGTTAAGTATTTTTTATAAACCGCTGATGTAATAAAATCTGGATATTTGATATTTTGACCCTTATAATTATTTAAATTTGGTAATAAAAACAATATTGTAAAACCGCCAATAATATATTTTAGTTTTTTGTTATTATTTTTATCGAACCAGATTGCAGCAATAATGGAAGTAGTTATGTCAACATAAAAAGTAAATCTCGTTGGCAGGGCCTGTTTAATAAAAGGTAAGTGTGCAAAAATAATCCAAGGCATCGGAATTATTTTATGATTTAAAATTCTCAAATATGGACCGAAACTAAAAAGTATGCAAATAATAAGAAATAAAGCTATGAACACATAAAGTTTGCTTTGTTTTTTTAAATTCTTAAATGTTAAATATAAAAAACTTATTAATATAAAAATTAACGGCAAGCCTAAATATGCCCCTTCTTCAGAAAAATTTCCAGCAAACTTTGAGCTGATTGGTAAAAATAAATTGCCAAAAAAATAAGTTATTGGCGTCGGCACAATATAGTTTATTGGATCAGCAACATAAAAAGCGTTGTTATTAAATGATCCGGGTATATGTCTACTTAGCATGTAATAAATATAAGGGAGAAGTAAGATAACGCTTACAGCTATACCCAGCATTGTATTAAATCCCAAAGCCGTTAATTTTTTGGTTATAATTTTTTCTTTAAAATAAAATATTATTAAAATAATAAGTGCAATAAAACTAAATACAACAAAAGTAGCGTAAATTTCATTTGATATTCCAAATTGAAACGCTAATAATACAGCAAATAAAATAATATATTTCCTAGAGCTTATTAAACCTTTAAATTTCAATATATATAGATAGCACAAAAAAACTATAACAAAAATAATATCTAAATTTAAATGTCCATGAAGTTGACCCCATATATATGATGAAAAGAAAAATATAATTCCGCCAAATATTGAACTTGATTCTTTTAATCCAAGTTGTTTATTGATTAGATAAATCCCAAAAGGAGCTAAAGTCAGCGATAATACAGTTGTAAGATTATATGAAAACACAACTCCAAAAAAATCAGTAATAGGCCACATGACCAAGGCAATGCTTGGTATAGATGTAGTCCAAGCTAGATTTTGACCAAAAGGAGAGTAAAATGTTTTAGTTAAAAAAGGATTTAAGCCATGAGATATTGCATATGGCCACCATTTCAAACTCCATAAAAAAAAAGCCGGGTCTCCACTTATATTTAACCTGTTTGTAAAATCAAACTCCATTGGTAATCCCCAAAAAAACAAAGCTAAAATAAAAAATAATGATAATGTATAGTAATTTTTTTTCATAAAAAAATATTCCTGCTAAAAGCAAAATATTTTGCTACACTAAAACGACAAAATATATATAGACACAGCACCACTTCTTACCTTTAATAAATATGTATTATCTTTTAATTTAGACCTATTTAAGTATTTTGTATAAATTTGATAAAATTGCCTATATCATAGAATTACCATTTTAGCATATGAATTTATACAATTATTAATTATTCATTATCGTGAAAATACTTTCTTATAAAATGCTTATATTTTTTGCTTTTTGTAAATTTTCTTACTAAAACTAAAAACATATCCACCTAAAATATTTTTTACTTTCATACCCATTGTTAAATTCCAGAAAATTAAAGTAATCATACTTGCAAACGCCGCCCCATTTATACTATATTTTGGAATTAATAATATATTTAATATAATATTAATAATAACTGAAGCCATCATTATATTTTGTGCAAAGATTTGAAAGCCTGTCATTTGCAAGATATACCCCACAGAACCACTTATACCATTTATAAATTGTCCAAAGGTTAACATGATTAAGGCTATAAAGCCTGTCTTAAACCCTGACCCAAATAACTGCAGTATATAAGTTGAAAAAATAACAAGAATAATAAAAATAGGTAGTGATGTCCAGAATATAATTTTTGTGGATTGTCTCGCAATATTTAACAATCCTTCTTTATCGCCTTTAGCCCAAAATTCTGCAAATTTGGGAGCGGCTATTACATTAATAGTTGCAAGCGACAAAACAACAATTGAAGAAAGTTTAATTGCTACGCTGTAAATTCCGACCGCCGAGCTTGTCTTGAATATACCCAATATTGTTATATCTATAAAACCCAAAAAAACCCCCAATGAACCAGAAATCAGCATAGGTGTCGAAATTGATAAAATATTCTTATAAGAAATTAAATAGGGCTTATTACCAAAAGAAAGATTAGGATTATTAAGATTTGATGATAATGTTTGAGGTTTTGATATATTTGTATTTGAGTTAAAATTAAATTTTTTAAACCAGAGAAAAAACGATAATAATGACATCAGAAACATAGATATTGTATAAATTGTAACTGGAATATAATTATTTTTTACTATAAATAACGATAATCCTAACAGTATTGAAGCAACAAAAGAAATTCCCATATTTTGAAGGAATGCATATTCTTTTATTTTTTTTAACCCTCGTAGGCTTTCCGAATTTATAATAAATAAAACGTAAGGCACAATTCCTATAGCGATTATTCTGAAATAATTTGAGAGGTAATCCTTATGAAAAAAATAATGAGATATATAAGGCGATAAAAAGAATATGCCTATACTAATTGCAAGAGAAATCGGTATGACAAGTTTTATAATCTTTTTATAAATCTCATTAACCATATCTTTTTTGTTTTGCGAATTATATTCTGCAACAAATCTTAAAACTGCGGTATCCATTCCGAGGCGTCCGATGATAGTTCCAACCTGCAAAACAACTAACGATAAAGCATAGATTCCCATCACTTTAGCGCCGTAATTTCTGGTTAATAAAATAGTAAAAATATAGCCGAATCCCATTCCTACTATTTTAAAAGCAAATGAAATTCCCGAACCTTTAAGAAGTTCTTTCAGATGTAAATCGCCGTTTATTTTAT
>SGBB01000030.1 GCA_004195025.1 Candidatus Acidulidesulfobacter diazotrophicus
CGGAGAAAGTCCGAATGCTATATCCCTATAGTCATTTAACTTTCACCTGATAATAAAACTATTATTATAGGCACGGAGGTAAGTATTATAAAATAAGGGTTTGCAGATGTTTTTAAATAATTAAAAATTAATTAAAAATAAATTCAAAATAAATTCAAATTTTTTAATATTTATAGTTGACTTTATTCCCTTACTGCTGATTGAGTTTTATGAATAATTAATAATTAAATTATAATAAAACGGTCTCCTTATAAAAGCGGCCATGTTGCCTATCCTGTCTTTAAAACTAAATTCTAAAATTCTAAATTGAAAAAGAAGTCGGATTAATTTTCCGCATACGCATAAAAGTTGCAATCTATCTAAATGCAGCATTCTCAGCGGAAAAAAATCATACCCCTTTTTCTGCTTTTTGCGAGTTTTATCTTGAATTTTGAGATTTCATGAAATTGTTAATAAAATATGATAAAATAATTATAATTATAAAACTTAAAAACTTTTATTAAATATTAAATATAAAAATTTAAGATGACAAAAGATGAAATAATAAAATTTTGGATAGAATCTTCTGACGAAAATTATAAAGATATGATTGTTTTATATAATTCAGAAAGATACTCTTTTACGTTATTTACAGGACATCTTGTAATTGAAAAACTCTTAAAGGCATACTATGTAAAAAATGTTATGATAAATGTTCCAAAAATTCATAATCTTTTGATACTTGCTGATAAAATCGGTTTAAAATTAACAAAAGAACAAGAAAATATATTAAAAGATATTAATACTTTTAATATTGCGGCAAGATACAATGATGCAAAATTAAATTTTTATAAAAAATGCACAAAAGAATATACTGAAAAAAATATAGAAATAATAGAGGAATTAAGAAAATGGCTAAAAGAAAAAATAATACAATAATAGTCAGTCAGAATTATATATTAATTCATGAAATAATCAATAAATATATTAATGAATTAAAAAAACATAATATTGATTTAGTATCGGTTTATTTATTTGGATCTTATGCTAAAGGAACAGCCACGGAATTTAGCGACATTGATCTTGCTATTATAGTAAATAAATTTGCTGCAGACGGTAAAGATATTGGAGATGCAATTGATTTTATGTCTTTTCTTATGAAAATAACAAATTCAAATTATATTGAACCGCATCCTATTCTTAAAGAAGATTTTGATGAAACTTATCCATTTGCTTTAGAAATATTAGAAAGCGGCAAGAAAATTTTATAAAAAGAAAGATATCCGATTTATTTATTCGCTTACTGCTGATTGAGTTTTATGAATAATTAAATTATAATAAAACGGTCTCTTTGTAAAAGCAGCCATGTTGCCTATCCTGTCTTTAAAACTAAATTATAAAATGACGTAGGAGGGAGGTATCCGATTTATTTATTCCATTTCAAAAAATAGCAATATATTTTTTTTGCAATAATGTTTTTAGGCATCAGATTTATTTATTTCACTCTAAAAATACCCTAAGCCCCTTAATTTATCCATTATGCTATCTTTGTCTTTAGCCCTGCCTGAACGCTCCGGTCCCGTCATATCCGATTTATTTGTGCAAGGTATGCAGTCGAGGCTCCTATATCCTTCATTGTAAAGAGGGCAGTAGGGGATATTTTCCGAATGAATAAAATTCCAAATATCTGCTTCGGTAAAATGCAATATAGGATGAACTCTAAAGTGCGCCGGATTTTCTCTTTCTGAAAAATAGGTTTCATGAGCTCTTGCAATGTGTTCGTCTTTTCTTACGCCGGTCATCAGGGCTTTTAATTTCAGGTCGGTTACGGCTTTTTTTAAAGGAACGGTTTTTAAGTTTAAACAGCATTCCTCTTTATTTTTTGAAATTTCAATAGTTTTAAGCGACTCTTCATTTGTAAATACTTTTAAGTCAAAACCCCATTCATTTTTAAGCTTATTTATAAAATCGTAAATTTCTTTAAAATCTGCTGTAGTGTCAATATTTATGACCTTAAAGGGTATAGTTCCGCCGAAAGCTTTTTTTATTAAGTAAAGCAATACCGTGGAATCTTTGCCGCCGGTAAAACCCACTCCTATATCGTCGCCGAATCTATTATAAGCTTCTTTTATAATGTCTATACTAAGTGAAACCTTTGAATCCAGAAAGTCTTTGATAGAATTATCTTGGAAACTGCTATAGCTTTTAGCATCTCTATTGGCTATACCGTTCCTGCGGTCGTGTATATCATTTATAATATTAGACTGCACTGACTTTTGTGAGTTTATAATTGAAACATTATTACCTTCAAAATCTTCAAATATGTTTTCCGTTGTTGTTGTGGAGTTTTTTTCAAGTTTGTTTAAAATGCCGATATAATCAATTTTATGAATAGAATCCAAATTTAATAGCGGCAGGGCAGATGATGATAATGACGATAAGGCAGTTGGCGCAGATATAGGCATAGCAGACAGAGGTATATGTGCATGCGCAGGTAAAGGATTTTCTTCAAGACAATCATTAGTTAAATCATAATAATAAACGTTAGGAACTTTTAAATTCTTTTTTTCCTGACTCTCTATAAATTCTTTGTAAATGTCGGCTCTTGAAGCCTGATTTGATTTAAGCATATTCAATTTTGCTAAAAAACCTTCTTCATCTTCAAAACGAATTAAAATATTTCTGTACAGCAATTTTATATAATCTTCGTCCGATATGCTTAAATCGTTTATTGATTTATTTAACAAATCGTCTTCAATATAGCTTCCTAAAAACATTAGTTTTCTATCTTTCGTTCTTATACATCTTTGAAAAAGCATATATTCGTCTTGAGAAGAATATTTAGGAATAGCAGCTTTTCCTTTGTCGTTCCCAGATAAAGCCCCTTCGCCTGCATAAAATGTTTTTTGCCTGTATACTTCTGAATATATATAATCTCTATTATGAAAATATTTGCCGTCTATATTGTTATAAACGTAGGAAGGATTTATTTCGGCATGGGATAAAATTGACGGAAAAATATCTATGATAGAGATTAAATCTTCGCGCAATCCTTTATTCATCTTTGGAGAATGGAAAATTAAAGGCACATGTATTACTTCGTCGTAAAGCTCTCCCGCATGCGAAAAATAATCGGGATTAGATAAAGAAATGCGTCCTTCGCCGTGGTCTGAAGTAATTGCATATACGTTATCGTCATCAAAAAAATGAAAATCTTTTAATGAATTATAAACAAAATTAAACCTGCCTCTGTCAAATTTGTTAACGCCTGTTATATAAGGTTTAAACAAAATATTTATATCGTTTTTGATTTTACCGACCAGTTCCCTCCAAATCTTATGCGGTTCTTTTTCCGCAATTGATATACCGCAAGTTTTAGAAATGCTTTCAATTAGTTCAAAATAATCTTTATTATACAGGTTATCGACAGGACATTCTGAAAACAGATATGGCTCATGTACATCGAAAAAATGAATAAAAAGAAAAACCTTTTCGTCTTTAAGTTTATCAAGCATATCAAATAAAGCGGTATCGTCCGTTATCACTTTATAGTCAAACCCTCTGGTCAGTCCAAGCGGCTCGAACAGCTCAGGTAAATCTGAACAAAATACGGTTTTATATCCGTTATTTTTAAAAACTTCGGCAAGCGTCAAACAGTCATTTTTTAGTTTTTTATAATAATAAGGTCTAACCCCGTGATTGGGAGGCAGAAGCCCTGTAAATAATGAAGCATGAGCCGATGTGGTATATGTATTTGTGCTAAAACAGTTTTTAAAAACAGTGGAGTTGGAAGCTATTGCATCTAACGTAGAAGTAAAAGTTTCATTTTGGAAACCGTATTTTTCTAAATAAGGTCTATTTTTATCTATATAGCTTACGCAGTCATACCTTAGATTATCTATAGAAATAAGTAAAACTTTATTGCAATTACAACTCATAAAAGCACCTGAATTATATTTATATGATATTTTTTAATTTAATTTATTTTTAGTTAAGTTTTATTTGCGAAAAATAGTGTTAGCTTATTAAATTTATTTTTTTATTGAATTTATGTATAACATTAATTATATTTAATATATATTAAAAACACGTAATATTATAACATAAAAATGACGATTAAACCAGAGTTTACAACAGAGTTTACAACAGAGTTTACAACAGAGTTTACAACAGAGTTTACAAATTTTTATAAATTTTCTTTAAATATATATGCTTATAGTATACAATAATGTAAATTAATTCAGGATATTTTTACGATATTTTTTACTAAAATATTTTTTGTGCGATTATGTTCTGTAATATACGGGGTTAAAATTATGGATAATAATATTCAAGATGTTTCTATTGAGGAAATAATGCAGAAGATAAAGAAAGAAGCTGCTAAACGCAAATCTATAGATGTGAATGATATTAATAATAATATAAATTATGATATTAATCACGAACTTTATAGCTATACATCAGGCAATAAAATTAATTTTCCTCAACAGAGGATTGACTTTATTATAAACGATGTTAGAGTTAAATCTCAGATCAGGACTAAAATACCCGACGTATTAAATAGGTTTCCCGTAAATAAAAGTAAATTGTTTCAGAAGATTATATTAAAGTTTCATGAGCATTTATTCCGCGAGCAGCGCGAAGTTAATAATGAAATACTTGACATTCTTCAAGAATTATCCGCCGTTCAGCTAAGAACTACAGAAGAAATAAATACAATGCAGCAAGATATATTACAGACAAAGTTTAGCGAACTTGACGGCAATATTGATATATTAAAGGCAAAGTTTAGCGAACTTAACGACAATGTCAATATAACAAATGACAATGTCAATAGAACAAATCAGGATATTTTCAGGCAGATAAAAGACCATAAGTTAAATATTATAGATATGCAAAGAAGACTTATGTTGATATTGGAAGAGGCGCGCAAAATGCTTCCCGAGCCGTTTTCAACGCAGCAAATAGACAATATATTAAAAGAAGAAGACCATATTTTTGATGCGATGTATGCAACCTTTGAAGACAAATTCAGAGGAACGAGGGAAGATATAAAAAACAGGCAAAAGGTATATCTGCCGTTTGTTCAGGAAGCCTATGATAAAACGGTCGGCGCGTCAATAATAGATGTCGGATGCGGCAGGGGCGAATGGCTCGAGCTTTTAAAAGAAAGCGGTTTTGATGCTAAAGGAATAGAGTTAAATAAAATTATGATTAATATATGCAATGAATTAAACCTTTCCGTTGTTGAAGCGGACGCCATAGATTATTTAAGGTCTTTGCCTGCAAATTCGCTGTGTGTGGTAACGGGTTTTCATATAATAGAGCATCTTCCTTTCAAAACTCTTATAACACTGTTTGACGAGTCTTTTCGCGTGCTTAAGCCCGGCGGCATCGTGATTTTTGAAACGCCTAACCCTGAAAATTTAATTGTTGGAGCCTGCACATTTTACACAGACCCGTCGCATATTAAACCTTTAGTTCCCGCAACTATGCAGTTTATAGCGGAAGAGCGGGGATTTTCTAAAGTTGAGATTAAAAGATTACATAAATACTCCGATTATTATAATGTTTCCGAAGAAAATAAGTTTATAAACGAAAACTTTTATAATGAAATGGATTATGCGGTGATAGGAGTTAAATTATAATGAAAATAGGATTAATCGCCCCCAGCCCTATTCCTTTTACCGTCGGAGGCGCCGAAAAATTTTATTGGGGACTTCAAGAATATATAAATAAAAATACGGCGCATCAATGCGAGCTTATAAAAATTCCTGTAAAAGAAGATAATTTTTGGAATTTAATTGAATCTTATTATAAATTTTACAGTCTTGACGTTTCTTATTTTGATGCTGTTATAACCTCTAAATATCCCGCTTGGATGATGAAGCATGACAATCAGCATATTTATATGCTGCATTGCTTAAGAGGATTATATGACGCATATAATCTTGCAAGACTCCCCGTTGATTTTAACTCTAAGCATCCTAAAGTTAAAGAAATTTTAAACTATATTAAAGATGCAGGTTCGGAATCAGACGGTTTATTTCAGATGTTGTTTGATATTAAAAAAGATAAAACAATCTCAGACGATGTTTACGGTTTTCCAGGACCGTTCATAAAAAAAATTATCAATTTTTTAGATAGACAGGCTATGAAAAAAGTTAAAAGTTTTTCTGCTATTTCAAAAACGGTTGCAGGCAGAAAAGAATATTTTCCCGATAATAAGAATATAAATGTTATTTATCCTCCGTCAAATTTAACAAACTTTAAAAATGAATCTTATAAATATTTTTTTACGGTAAGCAGACTTGACGAAGCAAAACGCATAAGAATGATTATTGAAGCCTATTTAAAAGCCGATGTCAATATTCCGCTAAAAATTGCAGGTACAGGACCGCTAATGCAGGAGCTGCAAGAACTTTCAAAGGATGATTCAAGAATTGAATTTTTAGGCTTTATAAGCGATGAAGATTTAATTAATTATTATGCAAACGCCTTTGCAGTTATTTTTATTCCGTATGAGGAAGATTATGGTCTTGTTACTGTTGAAGCTATGATGAGCGAAAAAGCCGTAATTACATTTGAAGATTCCGGCGGAGTGAAAGAATTCGTAGAAGACGGCAAAACAGGGTTTATTTCTAAACCGTCAATTGAATTATTAAAAGAAAATATAGAAAAGGCAAACGAAAATGTTAAACTCGTTATTGAAATGGGGCAGGCGGGCAAAAAAAGAGTAGAAAATATTACATGGGGAAATACTTTTAATTCTTTAAATAAGCTTATTTATCCTATGTCTGTGAAAACAGCCGAAGATATTATTTTACAACGCAAAGACGACTCTTTGCCAAATTTAAATCAACATGATTCTATTAATGATAATATTTTAAGAAATAAAATAAATAAAAGAAAGAAAATTACTTTAGCAACTACATATCCTATTTATCCTCCGAGAGGCGGGGGGCAAAACAGAATTTTTTATTTATATAAAGAACTTGCAAATTATTTTGATATTGAATTAATAACGCTGACAGGCGAAGACGATACCGGATTTAGAAAAGAGATTGCTCCAAATTTAGTAGAAATTAGAGTGCCAAAGTCTAAAAAGTATGCCGAAAAAGAACTCCAAATCCAGCAAAAAATCGGAATTTTTGCAACGGACATAACTATGTTATATTTTTATGACGATGCGATTGATTATGCAGAAGCTATAAAAAAATCTGCCGATAACTCAGATTGCTTGATTTCAAGTCAAGCTTACGTTTATCATATTTTAAAAAAATATGCAAATTCTTTTTTAATTTATGAGTCGCAGAATGTGGAATATGAATTAAAAAAACAGATGGTGCTGCAAAATAACGAAAGCGAAAAAATATTATCTGAATTGTTTGAAGCAGAAAAAGAAGTCTGTTTGGATTCCGATTTAATTACTGTTTGCGCAATAGACGATGCTTATAAAATGCAAAAATTGTACGGCCTTGATTTAAACAGGACGGTAGAAGTGCCTAATGGTGCAGATTTGAAGACGGTAAAATTTGTTCCGTTGAAAAAAAGGCAAGAAATTAAAAATAAATTAGGTTTAGAAAAAGAAAAAATTATTCTTTTTATAGGCAGCTGGCACCGGCCTAATATTGATGCAGCAGAAAAAATAATTGATGTTGCCAAAAAATTAACAAAGTATAAATTTGTTATTTTAGGCGGTATCAGCGATTATTTCAAAAATAATAAAATCGCTTATCCGTCTAATGTAGGTTTTACGGGAATGGCGGATGACTATGAAAAAGATTTATATTTAAGTATTGCAGATTTGGCAATAAATCCAATGATGAGCGGCTCAGGAACAAATTTAAAAATGCTGGATTATATGGCAGCGGGCATTCCCGTGTTGTCCACATTAGTCGGAGCCAGAGGGCTTAAATTAAATAAAAGACATGATTTAGATACAGAACAAACAGTACTTAATCAGAGTAGCGGTCATACTTTAGATAAAAAACTAAGCTTAGGTAGTAATTTTGATAGCGATTTGATACAATTAGCAAATATGGAAGATTTTTCTGATGCTGTTACCGAGTGCTTGGAAAATTACAATGAAGATAAAATTTACAAAGCACTAAAGCATGTAGAATTAAATTTTGATTGGAAAATAATAGCGGAAGAATTTAAAAATAAATTAGCCGAAATAATTTAGGACAAATTATTGTCTAAATTATTGTCTAAATTATTGTCTAAATTATTGTCTAAATTATTGTCTAAATTATTGTCTAATTTTGTCTAATTTTTTTCAATTTATTGGAGAGTAATTCACTTTTTAAAAGATTAATAAAAAATGTCTATTAAAAGTATATCTAAAACTGTTTTAAAAAAAATGCTAATTTCTTTTATGAAATTGATTCTTACAAAATCAGTTTTAGCATCTAAATTATTAAAAAGTATTTTAAATAGATTCCCAAATATAAAAAATAGATTACGCAATTTGGCGGTTAATAGGGGACTCATCAATGAACAAACGGATATTCAGCCTGCTATTGCCGAACCGACAGATATTATTGCTAATATGTCAAATCTACCTCCGCGGGCGGCAAAAATTTATAATGATATAACAACAGAAATTCAGTCTGCAATTGCCGAAACATCGGATATTCAGCCTGCTATTGCCGAACCGACAGATATTATTGCTAATATATCAAATTTACCTATGCACGCGGCAAAAATTTACTATGATATAAAAAAAGAAATAGAAGTGAGAAAATGCCGATGCGAATAGTTATTGACCTCCAGGCATGCCAGAGTGAAAGCAGGTTTCGCGGTATCGGCAGGTATTCAATGTTTCTTACAAAGGCCATGGCAAAACAAGCGGGGAAGCATGAGATACTGCTCTTTTTGAGCGATCGTTTTCCTGAAACCATCCCTGCTATTCGCTTGTTTTTTGACGATATTATTCCAAAAGAACATATTATCGTTTTTTCTGCTCCAGGTCCTGTTGCAGGAATAGATCGGTTAAACCGATGGCGATCCTGTGCCGCAGAGCTTATTCGGGAACATGCGCTTTTACATCTTAAACCTGATATTGTCTATGTGATGTCTCTTTTTGAGGGTTGGGACGACGATACGGTAAGTTCGGTGGGAATGCTAAAAACTATATCCACGCCTGTGGCAGTAACCCTATACGATATTATTCCTTTTGTTCACAAGGAAATATATCTTGTTGATCCTCATTATAAAAATTGGTATTACAGAAAGCTTATTTCCTTGAAAAATGCAAACATCCTATTAGCAATCTCTGAATATTCCAAACAAGAGGCAATAGCTGAACTTGGTTTAAACGAGGATTCCGTGGTGAACATTTTTGGGGCGATAGACGAGCACTTTAAACCGCTTAGTATCTCCAATGAAGAAAAAAATTCTATTCTTAACCGCTATAATATTACAAAACCTTTTATAATGTGTGCTCCCGGCGGATTTGACAGTCGCAAAAATATAGAAAGATTAATTAATGCATATGTTTTGCTTCAACCTTCGCTTCGCGATACGCATCAGCTTGTGATAACAAGCAAGATACCTAAAGACAGCAGGATAAATCTCATAGAACAAATTTATAAAGCAGGATTGAGCATTAGTAATATTATACTCACAGGCTATGTGCCGGACGATGACTTGATTGCGCTTTATAATTTAGCCAAACTTTTTGTTTTCCCATCTTTAGCTGAAGGTTTTGGTCTGCCCGCGCTTGAAGCTATGGCTTGCGGCGCGGCTGTTATAGGATCCGGTACTACGAGCATTCCTGAGATAATAGGGCGAAAAGATGCTTTGTTTGACCCGACTAATACAGAATCTATTACGCAAGCTATAAACAATGCCTTAATTGATGAAAATTTCCTCCAAAGTTTACGCGAATATGGTCTTAAGCGGGCAAAGGAATTTTCCTGGGATGATGTCGCTAAAAGGGCGTTAGAAGCTTTTGAAATGTTCTTCTTAAGAAATTTGACAAGCAAAACTCAGATAACATTAGATGCTAATATAGGTTATAAAGAGTTGATTCACTCTATTACGCATATTGAGGCAGAAATACCTCCGACAGAAGCCGATTTATTGAACGCGGCAGAATGTATCTCGTTAAATACTCTATCGCAAAAACAAAAGGAGATTTTCATTGATATCTCGGAGTTGGTCAGAAGAGATGCAAAAACAGGTATTCAGCGAGTTGTTAGAAACATTTTGCAAATACTTTTAAAATACCCCCCAAAAGATTATCAAGTTAAGGCTGTTTATTTTGACGGACAATGTTATCGTTATGCCGATAAGTTTATAAATAGTATATTTATCAAAGAGCAGGCGCAAGCCTTAAATCAAGAGCAAGAGCGGAATATAAATCAAGGGCAAGCGGCAGAGCAGACGCAAGATAGGCAAGATGTGTGCAGCGATAGCATTATTGATGCTGCTCGCGGCGACATATTTTTTTGCCCTGATGTAGCGCTGGATCTATTACCTGCGGCAAAGAATACACTACGCAGATATAATAACCTTGATATTAACGTCTATTTTGTAGTATATGACATTTTACCCATTCTTCACCCTGAATGGTGGACGCAAGAAATGCATGAAATAATGAGACAATGGCTGCAAACCGTAGCTGAAGTTTCTACAGGTATTGTGTGCAATTCTATGTCAACGGCAAATGATGTCAAAGCATGGCTTTCTATTAATCCGCCTGAGAGAGCAAAACCTTTATTAATCGGTTATTTTTATCTTGGCGCTGATATTGAAAATGAGAAAAGTCAAGAAATTATAGAAAAAAATGAAAAATATGAAAAATATGATAAATATGATAAATATGAAATTGATATTAAGGAAAAAAATAAAAAAAATCAAAATATTCAAATTATTGAAAGCAATAAAAGCAATCAAAATCAAAATATTCAAATTATTGAAAGCAATAAAAGCAATCAAAATAAAAATAATCAAATTATTGAAAGCAATAAAAGCAATCAAAAAAGAAATAATGAAAGTAATGAAAATAAGGTTTTGTCAATCTTACAGTCTTCACCGAGTTTTCTAATGGTGGGAACTATAGAACCGCGCAAAGGACATACTCAAACGCTGGACTCTTTTGAACAGCTTTGGAAGATAGGCTGCGATATCAATCTTGTCATTGTCGGTAAAGCAGGTTGGATGGTTGAAACGCTTATTGATAAATTACGCAAACATTCAAAACTTGGCAAACACCTTTTTTGGCTCGAAGGTATAGGAGATGAATATTTGGAAAAAGTTTATGCTGCCAGCGCTTGTTTAATTGCCGCATCTGAAGGTGAAGGTTTCGGTTTACCCTTAATTGAAGCGGCAAGACATAAACTGCCTATCATTGTCAGGGATATTCCGGTGTTTCGCGAAGTTGCAGGAGAACACGCCTTTTATTTTAAAGGTTCAGAGCCTATCGCCTTAACTAAAGCTATCCAAAAATGGCTGACATTGCATAGAAAACGCAAAGAGCCAAAATCTGACAATATACCATGGCTAACATGGAAACAAAGTACTGAACAGCTTGAAGATATAATTTTTAATGATAAATGGTATTATAAATTTGAATCAAATTAATCCAAAAATTAATGAAGCAGTGGAAATATATGGAATGTCCATTATTTTGTGCAATTATGCAAAGTTGACACAAAATTTGAACTGTCCCGAAAAATTAGACGATTCTTCTTATAGAGCCATAACTAATGAAGGATTATCAAGCATTAGATTTATGACTGCAAATTTGTTTTGCAATATTGGGTAATTATATTATGCAATAAACACTGCAAAAAAGTATATGGAGACTCATAACATATGTTAAAAGATAAAGCTCAGCGGCTCAAGGTATTGATTTTTGATAAAATTAAGCTGCCTAAGCTGCCGTTATTGGCTTTTATTATTTATCTTGCTGTTTCAATCTTATACTTTGGTTTACCGATACTATCTCATTTTAACAGCGAACTTGCTGCTTCAGGAACCAGAGATACTGCTATGTTTGTTTGGTTCCTATACTGGTGGCCTTACGCAATAATTCATGGAATAAACCCCTTTATTTCTCATTATATATGGGCGCCGCAGGGGTCGCCTTTAACATTTACAACATCTGTGCCTGCAGCTGCAATATTAATGGCTCCCGTTACATTACTCATAGGTCCGATGGCTTCATATAATATTATTGCGCTTCTATCTCCCGCGCTCGCCGCACTGTTTGCTTATTTAGTTTGCAAAGAATTGACCAAAAAATTTTTACCTTCTTTATTTGGCGGATATATCTTTGGTTTTTCCTCTTTCATGTTGGGAGAGATGTTAGGGGGGCATTTAATGCTTATATTGGCATTTCCTATTCCCCTTGCTGTTTATCTGTCTATAAGGCGGATAAAGAATTCCATATCTACAAAGTGGTTTATTGTAAATTTTACAATACTTTTAGTTCTTTTATTCGGGTTTTCTTTAGAACTTTTTGCGACCGCCGCATTTTTTGGAGCAATAACCTGCTTAATTGCGTTACTGATCTACGGTAATCAAGGCAGTCAAGAAAGGGGAAAACTGTTTTCTTTGTTTAAGAATATTTTAATTTCTTATTTTTTAGCAATTATTGTTATTTCGCCATATTTATATTATATGATAAAATATTTTGGAGTGTATCCCTCTGTTCCAAACTCTCCTGCATTTTTTTCTTCGGATCTTTTAAACTATTTTTTTCCAACGCCGATAACCAGACTTGGCGGAATAATTTTTACTCCATTAACTAAAAAATTTACGGGAAATTATGCTGAAGAAGGAGCATATTTAGGAATCCCGCTTTTATTAATTATGAGTATTGTTATAATTAAGTTCTGGAAAGAGAAATTAATTAAACTTATTGCGGCTGTAACAATTATTGTAATTATATGTTCTTTTGGTCCAAGGCTGCATATTGCAGGTGTTTATACAATTTGGATGCCGTGGAGTTTGGTTCTCCGTTTACCTTTATTATCCGCTGCCCTTCCAATACGATTTCCAATGTATGTGTCTTTAGGCGCAGCAATTCTTTTAGCTTATTGGCTGACAAAATCATCGTGGAATGTTTACGGAAAATATCTTGCCGCTTTAATAGCCATTGGTTTTTTAATTCCTAATCTCAGTGCGGGAGTCGCGGGAGCGTGGATAGGTAAGTTTTATACTCCAAAGTTTTTTAAACAAGGAATGTATAAAAAATATATAAAGCAAAATGAAAATATAATTATTCTTCCATATATGGGCGAGGGTTACAGTATGCTTTATCAGGCTAGAACTAATATGTATTTCAGGATGGCTGAAGGAAATGCCATGGGAGGCGTAATTCCAAATTATCTGCTCGGTAATCCTGCTACTCCAATTCTTTATAATGGGACAACTGCCGTAGGTTATGAATTTAATCTTGTAAAATTTTTTAGAAAAGAAAAAGTTAAAGCTGTTATTACCGCAAAAGGCTCTCGTAAAAAATGGCAAAAAATACTTAAACCACTAAATTTTAGAGAAATTAACGCCGGAGGAGTTGATATTTATTATGTCCCGCCAAAGTTAAAAAAATTAGAAGAAGCAATGAAAATAAAAATGCTCAGGCACGGTTATTTTGTTTTTCAAAGTTATAGATCTGCAGCCGTTAAGTATTATGATAAGTATAAAACTTTCAGCGGATTATATCCGCTGCATTTGGAACAAATAGGCTTATTGCCCAAATCATTAGGCGGTTTCAATAGACACTCTCCAAAGTATAATTGGACAAAAAACGGTTTCTGGATAGGACGCTTGGGTAATTCTTACGCTATAGGATACTTTCCGGCATATTATAATTTGACAAAATATTTATATAAAAAATTTTCAAAATCTATTAAAAAAATGTATTTCCCTTACCCCAAACTTTTTAATAGTTCTAATAATTATAATAAATATTTACAGGGTCAGGTTTTGATTCAATTTAAAAGATAAAAATATTATAATGATAAAAAAATTAAAATATTAAAAGATAAATAGATAAAATGTATGTATGAAATAAATAAAAAATATTAAAAGATTATAAAATATTAAAAGATAAAATGTATAAAATAGAATAAAAAAATAGATAGAGGTTTACTAAAAAATGAAACTGTCGGTCATAATACCCTGTTACAATGAAGTTAATACGATAGTAAAAATAATTGATGCGGTAAAAAGTTCCCCTTATCAAAATAAAGAAATTATTATTGTTGACGATTTTTCAACTGATGGAACGGGAGATTTATTAAAAAATGGTTTGGAGGGGCAAGTTGACAAAGTAATCTATCATGAATTTAATCAGGGGAAAGGAGCCGCAATTAGAACAGGCATAAAAGCGGCGACAGGAGATATGGTTATCATACAGGATGCGGATTTAGAATATGACCCGAAAGAATACTCAAAGCTTGTAGAGCCGATATTACAGGGCAAAGCGGATGTAGTCTTCGGTTCAAGATTTGTAACAACCGAAAACCGCAGAATAGTATATTTCTGGCATAGTGTAGGAAATAAGGTTCTTACATTATTATCCAATATATTTACAAATTTAAATTTATCCGATATGGAAACCTGCTATAAGGTATTTAAAATTGATATTATTAGAAATATAGATATTGAAGAAAATCGTTTTGGTTTTGAACCTGAAATTACGGCTAAAATAGCTAAAATAAAAGGAATTAGAATATATGAGGTAGGTATATCATATTACGGCAGAACCTATGCTGAGGGCAAAAAAATCGGATGGAAGGATGGTTTTAGAGCTATTTATTGCATAATAAAATATAATGTTTTTTTTTAACATTTTAACATATCATTTTAACATATCCGATTTATTTATTCTCTAACTATAGCATACGTTTGCCAACTTTTACGGCGGTCAAAATATTTTTTATAAAACTTAATATTAATATGGCGTTATAAAAAAAATTACATTATTTATAATAACGGATTTTTGGAATTGCAACATTTTTTTACACTCTAAGTTAAGAATACTTTAATTATTTTTTTTATTTCTTTATACAATTATTTTATCGTTTATTATTTTAAAATTTATCTCTTTATATTTGGCAATAAAATTTAACACTAAAACTAAAAACAAATTCAAGGAGCCCCTACATGTCCTCCGTTGGGGACTTGTGCTTTTTTTGCTGAAAAGAAGCAAAAAAGGCACTTTTGTATTTATGCGGCGAATTTATTTTTTATAAAAAATTATCGTATAATGCATCAATTGGAGATTATACTAAGTGTAAGTGAATATTATCATTTTCGGCGATTATAATCAATATAATTTATAACTCAAAATTATTTATATCAAATTATACGCCCGCTACAAGTTTAAAATTAATTCTTTTATTCTGTCTGCAAGCATATCTACCGAATCATCCCAAGTATTACAATTGTTTTTTATATTTTTCAGGTTTATGCCGACATATTTACTTTCAAATTCATTAATCGCTTTAATCAAACCTTTTTCATCAGGATTAAAATATATCGGATAATCCGCGCCTACTTCTCTAAAAACAGAAATATCGCTTGCCAGTACCGGAATGTTGCGATGCATAGCTTCAACTAAAGGCAGTCCGAATCCTTCTCTTAAAGAAGCGCATATTAAGGCATTGGCGCTGCTATATAAAAAATTTAATTCATCATCGTTCAAATCATTAAAAACATAAAATTTTTTATTATAATAAACGGAGTCGTTAAATTTTTTTATCAGCATATCAATATTCCAGCCGATTTTTCCTACAATAATTAAAACCCCGTCAAATCCGTTTTTCCACAAATCTTCAAAAGCTTCAAACGCATAATTATAACCCTTTCTCGGTTCTATTGTTCCCACCATTAAATATATGCGGTATATGCGGCTTGTTGTTAAATCGGTTTTATGTATATTATTTAACTGTTTTACCGAATCTACGAGTTGGAATAAATTCTCTCTAATGCTGTCGGTACCGCTATTAGTATTAATATTAGCAGCGACAGCATTGGCGCCGGCATTATAACTCTTACTATTATTGCTATATTGAACAGTATTTTGAATACAGCAGGTTTTATTCTTAAAATCATATCCTAAATAAAAAAAAGATGTCGGCTTATTTTTTTTTATATGGAATGTATTATTATGTAAATTATTATTATTATTATTATTTAAATAATTATTAAAATATCCTTTAATTATTTTCATCTCGCTTTGTGAAATTGTTAAAACACCGTCTGATAACTTAATAAATTTATTTAATGCTTTTCTAAATCTTAAAGTTAAATCTTTCTCAAAAAACTCAGGATTGGTTAAGGGAATAATATCATAAACCGCCACAATAATTACGCCGTTTTTTTTCTTTATATTTTTGCAAAAAAATTTAAAATAATAATTATTATAATAGTAATTCCAAAAGCTGTCTATAAGAAGCAATATATCGTTTTCTTCCGGAAAAATAATATCATCGTTAATAATAAATGGATTAGACATCTGCGTAAAATCCATTACAAAATATTTAAGCCTTTTAAGTAATCGCCATAACGGATTAAACATCTGCTTTAAACTTATAAAAAAGTATTTAAGTCTTTCAAGCCGTTGCCATATTACTTTTAATATTCTATAAGTGTTTTTAGTTTTATCAATATTTAATCTTTCTCTTAAAATTATTTTTACTTTTTCTTTTACATTTATTTTAACCTTAGATTTATTATTATAGTAATTATTGACATCGTTGACATCGTTGACATCGCTGACATCGCTGACATCGCTGACATCGCTGACATCGCTGACATCGCTGTTCATGTTATTTTTCTTGTTTAAAAATGTTTTTAAACTGATATAGCCATTAGCGCCTAAAACAATCGGTATAATAGGAACGTTTAATTTTTCAGACATCCTTTCCGAACGTTCTGCTATATTGCGAACAACGCGCTGAATTCCCGTGTTTAAATCATCATTATATGTTTCGGAACAATCAATTAGAATTCTGTTAATTTTTTTCATTCATATATTACAAATTATTACAAATTTATTTTATTGAATTTAGTTTGAATTTAGTTTGAATTTAGTTTGATAATTTTATTATTATATATTTATATATAATAATAATAAAATGCTATAAAATATAAAATAAAAAAACTATATAATAATAAAATAAAATAAAATAAAATGCTATAAAATATAAAATAAAAAAACTATATAATAATAAAATAAAATAAAATAAAATGCTATAAAATTTTATTATTAAATAAATATTTCAATAATGCATAATAATAAATCACATAAAATAATAATATGACTTTGCTATCCGATAAACAAAGATTTATAAGAAATTTACCGCTGTTTCTAATTATACCTATCCGATTTATTTTATCTCTTACTCCCGCCTGTATTTGTCCTCTTATCTCACAATATAATATAATATACCTATAGTGTAAACCATATTTTTTTTATTTTTATAATTTTATTTTATTTTATTAAATTAAATTAAATTTATATTTGTGATAAAATATAAAATATTAATTATTGTATAATTTTATATTTTTTATATAATAAGTTAATAATTATTTGAAAATAATTATAGCGGAAAAGATGTCAAATATCAATAAATAATCCTGACAGTGCAATAATTTTAAATAATAATAATAAAGAATAACAATAAATGATATACGTTCAAAATACTCCAAATAATGCAGATGTTTATATTAACAAATTTAATATAGAAATCCAAAAAGCCTAAAATGGCAAAATTATGCTTGATATATTAATAAATCATATCTTTTATAGTTTTGATAAATTTTTAACTAAAATGGCAAAATTATGCTTGATATATTAAGCATTTTCAATATATATATGCTTATTATGATAAGTATAATATGTAATGAAAAAGAAAATAAGCATTAAAACAATATTAATTTATGAACATTCTTTTAACAGGCGGATCGGGTTTCGTCGGATACTATGTAAAGCAAGTTCTCTCCCAATTTCACACTTGCGTCCAGTTAGCCGACGAAAGAGGTACGATTGATTTAAGAGATGCGAACAGGATAAAATCATTTTTGTCGTCTGCTTTAGATAACAATCTTAGCGAAAATAAATTTAATACTACATCATTACGCAATACTCTGCCACTGCCGCACGCCGCTATTTTTGATGCGGTAATCCATTTAGCCGCCCAAAGTTTTGTTCCTGAATCTTTTAAAAATCCTCTTGAGACTTTTGACATTAATTTCACAGGTACTTATAACTTATTTAGCGCTTTAAAAGAATATGGTTTTCACGGTAAAATTCTTTATATAAGTTCAGGCGATATTTATGGTCATATTAGCGAAGACAAACTTCCTATAACGGAGGATTATCCTTTAAAACCCAGAAATCCTTACGCGGTAAGTAAAGTTGCGGCTGAAGCGCTGTGTTATCAGTGGTCTATAACCGAAGATATAGAAATTGTAATAGCAAGACCTTTTAATCACATAGGACCGAATCAAAGCGAAAGATTTGCCGTATCAAGTTTTGCAAAGCAGATAGCCGAAATTGAGCTTGGTTTAAGAAAACCTGTGCTTAACGCTGGTAATATTGACATAACAAGAGATTTTTTAGATGTAAGAGATGTAGCTGACGCATATAAATTATTATTAGAAAAAGGAATGAATTGCAAGGAACAAGAATCAGAAATTAATATAAAAACTGAATCAAGCGTAAAAGCATCGGCAAGAACAAATGTATTCAAAGAAATAAATACATTAACAAAAGTAAATGCATTAACAAAAAAAGATGCCAAAAAAATAAAAATTGTTGAAAATTCTCACTCCTATGTTTATAATGTATGCTCAGAAACTGAAACTTCCATCCGCTCAATAATCAATATAATGTTCGAAATAACAGGTGTTGAAGCTAAAATAGAAATTGATAAAAATAAATTAAGACCAAACGAACAAAAAAGAGTATACGGCAGCAATGAAAAGATTAAGAATATAACGGGATGGGAGCCAAAAATACCGCTTAAACAAAGTATGGCGGACATCCTAAATTACTGGAAAGAAAAACTAAAAAAATAGATCAGTTTGATTATAATAAATAAATAAATAAATAATATATATTTATTTATTTATTATGTAATGTAATGTTATATAATTTTTATTTATTTGAAAATAAATAAATGAAAATAAAGTAAAATAAATGAAAATAAAGTAAAATAAATGAAAATAAAGTAAAATAAATGAAAATAAAGTAAAATAAATGAAAATAAAGTAAAATAAATGAAAATAAAGTAAAATAAATGAAAATAAAAAATAGGTAAATTATCGTAAATTATAAATTACATTAATTTTGGTTTAGATATCTAAAATAGAGAATAAATAGAAAAAACGGAGGAATTAATTATTATGGCAAAAACTGCGCTTATAACGGGCATAACGGGACAGGACGGCGCATACCTTTCCAAGTTCTTGCTTGAAAAAGGCTACAATGTTTACGGATTTCTTGCAAGGAGAGGCTCTGATACATTATGGAGATTAAGATATTTAAATATATTAGATGATGTTAAAATAATTGACGGAGACCTTCTTGATTTATCTTCTCTAATCAGAGCTTTAGAGTTGTCAAAAGCCGATGAAGTATATAATTTAGCCGCGCAAAGTTTTGTCGGCACTTCATGGCAGCAGCCTATATTAACAACTCAGGTAACCGGTTTTTCGGTAATAAATGTTTTAGAAGCTATAAGACTTGTAAATAGCAAAATTAAGTTTTATCAGGCTTCAACATCTGAAATGTTTGGTAAAACTACCGAAACGATTCAATGCGAAAATACCGTATTTCATCCCAGAAGCCCGTATGGAGTGGCTAAACTCTTCGGACACTACATTACTATCAATTACAGAGAAAGTTTTAATATATTCGGTTCGGCAGGAATACTTTTTAATCATGAATCCCCAATAAGAGGAATAGAATTTGTTACAAGAAAAGTAACTAGCGCTGCAGCTAAAATAAAATACGGCAAACAATCTAAATTGTATCTTGGCAATATAGATGCTCAAAGAGACTGGGGGTATGCTAAAGATTATGTTGAAGCGATGTGGCTTATGCTCCAGCAAGATACGCCTGACGACTTTGTTATTGCAACAGGCAAAACTTCAACAGTTCGCGAAATGTGCGACATAGCATTTTCTTATTTAGGTCTTAACTATCAGGATTATGTTGAAATAGACCAAAAGCTATATAGACCTGCAGAAGTAGAAAGACTGCTCGGAAACCCTAAAAAAGCCAAAGAAAAATTAGGCTGGGAAGCTAAAACTTTAATGAAAGAATTAATAGAGCTTATGGTTGAAGCGGATATGGAAAGGGTGAAGGATAATAAGCCGGAGTTTTGATTAAAAAATAACATAATGTATATTACATCATAAAATAGTTTTAAACATAAGAAAAATATTGCCCTAATCCTGCAATAGAAAATATTGAGATATTTCAAAATAAATAAATACTATAGAAAATATTGAGATATTTCACGAAAATGTATCCGATTTATCCTACGAATAATTATATTATAATGTATTTATAATTAATATTTATTTATTGTATTCGGGGGGTCAGGGGGGTGTCCCCCCTGCATTAAGCCTATTTAAATTTATTTAAATTTTGAATATAATAAAATAGTCAAATATAATTATAAATTAA
>SGBB01000031.1 GCA_004195025.1 Candidatus Acidulidesulfobacter diazotrophicus
ATATAAATATAAATATTTAATCTAATTAATTTTATATATTTATTGCAAAATATCGTGTAGTCCCCATAGAAAAAATAAGATATAGGAATATCAAGGGTTTTTGGGTTTTAGTGGTGAAGTTGGGTTAAGTTCTTCTTTTAATTCCCATCTGATTTTCCAATTCATTTAGATTTAAAACTCCAAAAATTAAAAAACAACAGGTTTGAAAATCCTGTAAGGTAATTGCTTTGTTTTTTCGCGGAATACGAAAATATAAAGCAGTTAGGAGCCGCATCAGATTCCCCCAGAAGTGAATGCCTCTGGCGAGGGTATTTGCGGCAATAAAAAATTTCGGCTGTTATTCCGCGCTTGATTTGCGCTGTTTTGCATCAGATTCCCCCGATGGTGAATGCCGCGGCGAGGGTATTTGCAACTAAAAATCACGATTTGCATTCGTAAAATGCTAAAGCTTCACTGTTAAGCCTCAGTAAAAGGCATGTAGTCTTAAAAATTTTTAATTTTACGGGAGGACTAAATCTAAATGCAGATAAATAAAGTAAAAATCACGGAAAAAGAAATAGAAAAAAATTGTCTCTTAACCGTTTCTCAGACGGCAAAATACTTAAATATATCCAAAAAGACGCTCTACGCTTTTATTTACGGAAGGAAACTGCCTTTTATAAAATTGCCGACGGCGCTGCCTAATGCCGGCGCCAGGAAACAATACGACCAATACCGTTTCAGCGTATTCGATTTAGATAATTTTATTCAAAATAACAGGGTTATTTCATTTGACGAAGGCATTAAAAAAATCAAATTGCCTTATTAAATCAAGAGGAGGAAATATGAGAGGTTCATCAGGCTGGCAGGTTGGCGAGGTTTTCAATGAATTAAAAGCGTTCGGGCAGAGTAAATTTGAATTCAAAAAAGAATTTTATAAAAAATCGGAGGATAAATCCATGCAAAATTACGGCAGGGAAGCAGGAATTTATTCGTATAAAACCTATGACAAATATTGCGCTATCGCTAAAGACCTGCTACGTTTCGCGAAAGATAATTTTGGTGTAAAAGATATTTTAAAATTAGATAACCGTATAGTAAACGCCTATCTTCAAAGCAAATTTGACGGCGGTTTATCAAGAAAGACCCTGTCCGGTTACGCAGGCGCCGTCGCAAAATTAGAAACCGCAATCAATAAATATTGCGCGTCCCACAATCTAAACCAAACTTATAAGTTTGATACTGTGCAATTTAAGGAACAGGCTAAAGAACTTTCTTATCATCATATAAACCGCGCGTATCAAAACCCGGAGGCAATTATTAACGCCTTGCCGGATAAGTATCAATTAGCGGCTAAACTGCAATACGAAGGCGGCATGCGTGTGGGAGAGGTAGGAAAGCTAAAAGCGGAAAATTTAATAAACGATAACACGATATCCGTTCGCGGCAAAGGCGGAAAATCCTTAACTTACAATGTGCCGTCAGAAACTTATAAAACTTTATCGCAAACACTGTCTCATGGTGGATACTTTTTTACCCGTTCGGAAGGCAACAGGTACAGGGAAGCCCTTCAAGAAGCGGCTAAAGTAACGAAACAGAATTATTACGGAACGCACGGGTTCAGATATGACGCGGCCCAGGATAATATGCTGGAAAAATTAAAATCCGGCGCAGGCCTTAACGACGCGAAACAAGACACTTCCGAAATGTTAGGCCATAACAGATTAAGCATAACGGAACACTACACCAAGTTTTAATTTATTAAAAATACTAAGCGGGAGGGTAGCCCAGTGAAAGCGTATGAACTTTTAAAGAAATCAAAAAAGCATGGCCGGAAAAGAACTCTGGCGCTTACTGATTATCTTTTTGAAGCGGAACGTCTCAAAAAAGAAAATCCCGAGGCTTCATGGCGGGAAATCGCCGGAAAAATTAATTTTAACAAGCGTAAAAAATACAGGGTATCGGCGGGGTATCTTGCAAGAATTTATAATCAGTTTAAAAAATCCATATGATAATTTATAAAAATAGCGATACTATACCGGACGAATCCCAGGAATTTTTCACAAACAGTTTGCCCGCTAAGCCTTACTACACCGATAATCCGGAGAAGGGCTTAAAAATAGCCAAAAAAGAAACCGCGTTAAAACATAAATACATCCAATTTAACGATGCGGCTTTCCATCGTTTCTTGGTTTTCGATATCGATAAGTCCGGCGCGGCATTAGCCTGGGAAGATGCCGACTTGACGGCTCCGAATACGGTTGTTATAAATCCAAAAAACACCCATGCGCATTTGTTTTATTATTTAAAAGACCCCGTATGCAAAACAGATAAAGCCCGCCTAAAGCCTATTAATTACCTAAAGGCAATCTATCAGGCATACGCGGTAAAACTTCAGGCGGATACGGCGTATGCCGGCCTTATCGCAAAAAATCCGTTAAATCCCGCATGGCGGACATGGTATATACATAATAATTTATATTCTTTATCGGAACTTGCCGATTATGTAAAACTTCAGAAGATAATTACGAAAAAGGCGCTAAGCGAAGATTTTATCGGCAGGAACGACGGCCTATTCGGCACAATAAGAGTTTGGGCGTATAAAGCGAGGTATAATTATAAAAACTATAACGATTTTAAAGATGCCGTATTTTCTTATACAAATTCTTTAAACCAATTATTCACCATGCCTTTAAGGGTTAGCGAGATTAAAAGCATAACCAAAAGCGTTGCAAACTTTGTTTGGAAAAATTTTACGGAAGAAAGCCGGCATAATTTTATACAAAAAACGCATACGAGCGAATTGCAGGCAAAACGGGGCATTAAATCCGGCATAGCAAGATATGTAAAAAACGAAGACAAAAGAGTATCTGCAAGGCTATTACGGGCGCAAGGGGGAAGTTATAGAGAAATAGCAAAAGAGTTAAACATTTCATCGCATATGACAATTATAAATTGGCTAAAAAATTAAAATAAAAAAGCGGCCATTAAACCTATATCAGATAATAGCCTACGTCTTTATTTTTTACAGGAATTTTTATAGTAAATATAAGGGGGCACCATCATCATCGCCACCATCGCAAAAAGAATTGCAAAAATTTTTGCCGGTTTAATTTTGAAAGGAGAGTGTTTGGTTCGTTTTTGATTTATCCGATTAATCTGTGGTCTTTAAATTTGGGTTCCAGAGGTTTTTGGTTTAATAAGTTTTCGATGACGGAGATAAAAATTACATCATCTTCTTGATTATTAACTCTTTTAGGATAATGCTTTTTAAACTTATTTGATTGAAAGAGTTTAAGTTTCAATTTCTGAGATCCCTCATTAGATCCTCTACGCTGTCGTAGTAGGTTCCTATTCCGTTTTCAGCTTCCTTGATAGCCTTCCTCGTTTCTTTGTTGGGTATTTCAAGCTCGAAAGGAAGCTTCTTATCCATCACTACTTTGGCAAGGAATATGTTAATCCCGTCGCTCAAGGTAAGATTATATTTTTTAAAGAAATCCTTCGCAAAATCCCTGTTTTTTTTATTCAGTTTTATGCTCGTTGATATTCTTTTTTCGCTTGGTTTTACGGCTAATGCTTTCATAATTTATTTCCTCTTTATTTTAAAATGTTTTATATTATTATAACACTAAGGTATTACTAAGGCAAATATTTTTTTATCCCCACACGTCATCAACGGCCTTTTTCAGCGTCTCCGGCACCAAGTGGGCATATTTTTCGGCAGTTGACGATTTTTTATGGCCTAAAAGTTTGCCGACGGTAAATAACGGCGTACCGCTTTTTACCATTTTACTTGCGAAAACATGCCGCTGGTCGTGAATATGCATATCTTTAAACCCTGCATTTTTACAGGCGGTATGAAAGGAACGCTTAAAATCGTTTATTTTTTTACCGTTATTGTTAAAAACATATTCGCAGCCGTCTATTTTTTTTATATTAATTAAAAGTTCTTTTAATTTAGGATGTATGGGAATATATCTATCTTCCTTAATCTTAGTAAATTTTATTGCTATAACACCGGCGTCTAAATTTACATCATCCCAGCGCAAATTTAAAGCTTCGCCTTTACGGCAGCCGGTATAAATTAAAAAAGTAATTAAATCCCTTGTAAGTTTATTCGTGGCGCCGGCGATGAGCTTATCGATGTCGTCATCCGATAATGTTTTTAACCTGGAGAGTTCGTTTAGTTTTTTAATTCCGGTGCAGGGATTTTTATCGATAATGCCTTTTTTTATGCAGTAATTAAAAAAATTATGCATTGTCGATATTTCAAGATTGACCGTCCTGAAAGAGATTTCGCTGTCTTTTTTATTAATATTTTTAGGATTGCTTAACACGTCTAACCTGCGGTTTCTCAGGTATTCTTCTATGTCCAGGATTGAAATGGCTTTGACCGGCTTATTTTGAAAGACACATAAGAAATGTTTTGACAGGGCCACCCTGAGTTCTAATGTTTTTTCAGCGCATACCAGTTCGTTTAAGTAGTCTTTAAATATATCGCCGAATTTATCCGAATTTTTATTTAAAGCCGTTAAACCGTGCTGTTGTCTTGCTAAATCCGTTTCAATGCTGTTTGCAATTTGCTGGGCGGTTTTTTATCTGTTGTTTTAGTGCTTCCGCGGTATCTTTTATCGTTAAATGAAATATTGTAATACCAGACGTTGCCGTCTTTCTTTTTATACACGCTTGCCATAATACCCCCCCCTAAATTTATATAGTGACTCAAGGTGACAAATAGGTGACGAAACTATGTATAAAATTATATAAAATTGACTAAAATTTAGCAATGTGATTTTTTTGCGGCTTGCCGTGGAGTGCTTATTTACTGCGGTTTTAACTGGTGGAGCTGATCGGAGTCGAACCGACGACATCTTGCATGCCATGCAAGCGCTCTGCCAACTGAGCTACAGCCCCTTATAATATAAATATATATAGAAAAAGTGTATTGGCTACAATACAATCAAATTGTAATTAATTTATTATAATATAATTAATTAATAATATAAACAATTATATATATAATGATTTTTCAAATTTATATATATAATTTTGAAAATTATATATATAATATTATGTATTAAAAAAATATGAAATTTTTATATTTTATAAATTATAAAAAAATAACTTCGTAAAATAATTAGTTATAATGTTTTATAATATTTGATATAACATAATTTATTAATTATAATTTATAGTAAATGGCATATAAATGTCAAGATAAATTTTTTAACTAAATTAAAGATATATAAAAAAAATAGATAACTTAATTTTTTAAATTAAATTAAGTTATTAAGTTATTAAGTTATTGAATTATATATATAAATTTACATTCCAGATTAGAAGGGTTGCTTGTTTTAAATATCGTATTGTTTATTTTATACATAAAAGGCTATTTAAAATTGAAAATAAATAAAGTAGATAACATAAAAATGGAGAATATAAATTAAAATGTGTCTGGCTATCCCATCTAAAGTAGTTAAAATAGAAGAAAATGATTTTGCAATTGTTGACACTATGGGTTCTAAAAGAAAAATATCAACAATGTTAATAAATGAGCCTATTAGCATAGGGGATTATTTATTAATACATGTGGGCTATGCAATGCAAAAGATAAATGAAGAAGAGGCTGAAGAAAGCTTAAAATTATTTAAGGAAATTGGATCTAAATTAGATACTATTTGAATTATACTAAAAATAAATTATATAATTAATGCGGGGTTAATAAATATTTAATAATGTTTGATATTTATAATGATTTTAAAGAAAAGGAAAGGATAGTAAAATTAGTTTCTCTTATCAGCGAGGAGTTACGCGATAGAAACAGAAAAATTAAAATAATGGAGATTTGCGGCGGACACACTCATTCTATTATGAAATACGGTCTTAATAAAATGCTTAAGGACAGTGTTGATTTTATTCATGGCCCCGGTTGTCCAGTTTGCATTATGCCTATCGCAAGAATTGATATTGCGATATACTTAAGCAGACTAGAAAATGTCATATTGGCAACATATGGCGATATGATGCGGGTTCCTGGCAGCAAAAGTTCGCTTATTAAAGAAAGAGGAAACGGTTCCGATGTCAGAATGATTTATTCGCCTATAGATATTATTAAATTAGCTAAAGATAACGAAAACAAAAAAATAATTTTTTACGCGATAGGGTTTGAAACAACTACTCCTATGACTGCAGCTTTAATAGAACAGGCTGAAATAGAAGGTATTAAAAATATATATTTTTATATAAATCATGTTTTAGTGCCTCCGCCTATTGAGGCAATTCTTGATTCATGCGATTCTGAAATAGACGGCTTTATCGGTCCCGGGCATGTAAGCGTTATAACAGGTACCGAAATATATAAGAATATTGCGGATAAATATAAAAAACCTGTAGTAATTTCAGGGTTTGAACCGTTTGATATGCTTATGTCTATATTAATGATTGCAAAACAGATTAACGGCGGATTCTCAAAAATTGAAATAGGATATAAACGCGCTGTTGAAGAAAAAGGTAATAAAAAAGCTCAGGATTTGATTGATAAATATTTTGAAGTGAGAGATAATTTTGAATGGAGAGGGTTAGGCTATATTCCAAAAAGCGCTTTAAGATTAAAAGACAAATTTAAACATATTGATGCGGAAAACTTATTTGACGGCTATATTTCTAAAAATTTAAATAATAATAATCAATATAATAATAAAATCATTGAAAATGAAATTTGCAAATGCGGCGAAATCTTAAAAGGTAAGCTTAAACCCAATGAGTGTCCGCTTTTTAATAAATTATGCACTCCTGAAAATCCTGTGGGAGCTTGTATGGTATCGCAAGAAGGGGCATGCGCGGCTTATTATAAATATTATAATTAAAAATATTTATCCTATATATTATATATTTATATATAAATTATATTAATGTGTGCATTTGTATATAAAAACATATAAATATATATTTATACTATAAAATATATCGTAATATAAAAAAGCGAATATTAATTAAAAAATATATATAAATTAATATTTAATAATGCCAATAATGTCAATTTTATATACAATCATATATGTATGCTATAAAATATATCGTAATATAAATATAAAAAAAAGTATATCTATATCTATATCTATATCTTAAATATAGTATATAAAATATATCATAATATTTAATAATGTAATTATATGATTTAATAATATATTTTAATAATAACTAATAACGATGATGCCAATAAAAATAATAAATAAAATAAAAAAATATGAATAATAACAATAGTAATGTTGATAAAATTCTTATTTCACATGGAAGCGGAGGAAAAGAAACATCGGAATTAATTAAAGATATTTTTTGTAAATATCTTTCCAATGATATTTTAATTAAAATGGAAGATGCCGCTATTATCTCACTAAATGGTTCAAAAAAAATTGCATTTACAACCGACAGCTTTACGGTTACACCTCTTTTTTTTAACGGAGGAGATATAGGTAAATTATCTATTGCAGGAACCGTAAATGATTTATCTGTTATGGGCGCAAAACCGTTATTTTTAAGTTTAAGTTTAATTATAGAAGAAGGGTTTTTGATTAGCGATTTAAAAAAAATTATATTATCTATAAAAAATGAATTAGAAATATCCGGCGCTAAAATCATTACGGGAGATACCAAAGTTGTGCCTAAAGGCAAGGCTGACGGCATTTTTATTAATACCGCAGGCATAGGCGAAGTTTTATATAATAACTTATCTGCATCTAATATTAATGACGGCGATATTATAATAGTTTCCGGAGAAATAGGAGATCACGGGGCTGCCATAATGTCTTTAAGAGAAGGGATAGATATAGATACAGGAATAAAAAGCGATTGTGCAAGTTTATGGGGTATGATTGATAATGTTTTAAAAAAAGGACTTAATATAAAAGCAATAAGAGACGCCACAAGAGGAGGGTTAGCCGCAGTTCTCAACGAATGGGCTATAAGCTCTGATGTCAATATTTTTATAGATGAAGAAAAAATACCGATCAAAGACAATGTTAAAGGATTTTGTGAATTTATAGGATTAGAACCTTATCAGTTTGCTTGCGAAGGTAGAGCACTTTTTGCGGTAGACGGTAATGATGCGGATAATCTGCTGAAGATGCTTATATCTCACCCGCTTGGCGAAAAATCCAGGATTATAGGTTATGTTTCAGATAAACATAACAATAACAATAACAATAATATAGATAATTTTAAGAAATACAATAATTTTAATAAAAAAGTTATTATTAAAAATATATACGGAATTCCAAGATTTTTAGATATTCCTTCAGGTGAGTTTTTACCGCGGATTTGCTGAATATTTGGTTATTTATGAGAAATTATTAAATATACAGCAATATTTTAAGAACTCTGGATTCCCGCTTTTCCGGAAATGACACAAAATGGGTGAAAGGATAAAATCTCTCAAAGTCATTCCTGGCGTACACTGGAAAGTTCCGAAGATAGAAACGCATGCCGTTTCTGTTCATGAGACTATAAGCCGAGAGCAAAGCGGTTGTTATCCAAAATATAAAATCCTATCGCAGGATTAAGATATATAGTCGTTATTTTTATTATTTATATTTATATTTATATTTATATTTATATTTATATTTATATTTATATTTATATTTGTCTTGCTTATATTTATATTATTTATATAATATAAATCGTATATAACCGTTATAACCGCAGTCAATTTTAAATTTATTAATGATTAGACGAGCAATAATAAGCATAACAGGGATAGTTCAGGGTGTAGGGTTCAGACCGTTTGTATACAGACTCTCTCAAAAATATTCTATAAACGGATATATTATTAATGATATATCCGGAGTTAAAATAGAAGCTGAAGCAGATGAAGAAAAATTAAATTACTTTATTAATGAAATTAAATTTAACAAACCTCCTTTATCCGTAATTTATGATATAAATTATATTTATGAAACGCCTTTAGGATATTCTGGTTTTGTAATAGGAGAGTCAAAAAATTCCGCTGACTCTGATATAAATGCATCGGTTAAAGTTAAAAAAGCTGCAGTTTCCCCTGATATCGCTACTTGCGATGATTGTTTATCGGAACTTTTAAATCCGGCAGACAGAAGATTTTTATATCCTTTTATAAATTGTACAAATTGCGGTCCAAGGTTTACTATAACTAAAAAATTACCTTACGACAGAGTAAACACGACAATGGATAAATTTAAGATGTGCAATGAATGTTTAGAGGAATACGCTAATCCTTCAGACAGGCGATTTCATGCCCAGCCAAATGCGTGCTTTAATTGCGGTCCTGAAATTGAATTTATTGATAAAAACGGTAAAAAATTTAGCGATATTTTTGGTAAAATTACAAGTTTAATAAAAGACGGAGGTATCGCTGCAGTAAAAGGTATCGGCGGGTTTCATATAATGTGCGATGCTGCAAATGAAGATGCCGTTAATAGATTAAGAATAAGTAAAAATCGTCCAAAAAAGCCTTTTGCAATCATGTTTAAAAATGTTTCGGAAATATTAAAATACGCGCAGGCAAACGAATTTGAGATTGATTTATTAAACTCAAAAGAAAGACCTATCGTATTGCTTAAATATAAAGGCGGTCTTGCAAAAAATATCAACTGCGGATTTCAAACAATCGGCGCTTTTTTACCTTATACGCCTATTCACCATATAATTTTTTCAATTATCAATATCCCTCTTGTAGCAACATCAGGAAATATTTCGGACGAACCTATAATTGCCGATGATAAAGAAGCATTGATAAAGCTTGGAAAATTTGCAGACGGTTTATTGGTTTATAACAGGGAGATACACAGAAAATGCGATGATTCTGTCATAAAAGTAATTACAATTAATAACGGCTATAATGATTATTATAAAAATAAAAATAATAATAAATTAAATAAAAATCCAGATAAATTTTATTTTTTAGAAGAGAATCGCAATAGTTATAATAATATAAATTATAATTTAACCGATAATAACGATAATAATCAGCATAATTATAATAATAATCATAATATAAATTATAATTTAAATAATGACGATAATCATTATAGCAATTATAATAATTATAACGCCCAAAATAACATTCATAACACACATAATAATAATTATTTAAATATAATAATAAGGCGGTCTCGCGGATTTGTTCCTTCCGCACTTGGCGTTCCTTTTAAATTAAAAAGAAATATAATTGCTACAGGGTCAAACTTAAAAAATACATTTGCTTACGGTATAAAAGGCAGCGATAAAATTATTTTAAGCCAGCATATAGGAGATTTAAACAATTTATATTCTTATGAATATTTTTGCAGTTGCATTGAGGAAGCAATAGCATTTTATGATTTTAAGCCCGATATTATTATTAGCGATATGCATCCAGAATATGAAAGTACTAAATTTGCCGGAGAATTTGCTGAAAAATTTAACATTCCGCATATAAAACTTCAGCATCATAAAGCTCATATAATTTCATGTATGGCAGAAAATATGCTGCCTTTAGAAAATGATATTCTTGGAGTTTCATGGGACGGAACAGGCTACGGAGAAGACAAAACAATTTGGGGAGGGGAGTTTTTTGAGGGAAATTATTTAAACCTGAATCGTACCGGAAGTTTTAAAAAATTTAAACTTATAGGAAGCGAAAAGGCTATTAAACAGCCACAAAGGATTTTTTTAAGTCTAATGTTTGAAATATTAGGCGATAAAATTATTAATATATGCGATGGCAATAATAGTCAGGATAATAAAAAAAATATTGGCAGCAATAACATAACTAAAATAAATAATAAAATTACAGGCAATAATAACCACGATAATATTAACAAAAATACCTGCTGTAATAGGCACGGCAATGACAATAATAGTAATGATATGAACGGCAACGATAAAAATAATAATAGCGATAACGATGATAATATTCAGGGAGTATTAATTCAAGAAATATCAGGTTTTTCTATGCAAGAAATTAGTAAATTATATAAATTGTGGAAAAATGATATTAATTCGCCAGAAACTTCATCAGTTGGACGGCTATTTGATGCTGTTTCATGTATGTGCGGGTTTAAGGGTGAAGTCACGTATGAAGGCGAGGCAGCTATATTTTTAGAAAATTTGGCATTATCATTATTTGGTGCCGGAGCATCTTTAAAAAATATATATTTTGAAAAATATGGTAAATATAATTATAGAATTAATGCCGCTGATATTGCCGTTGGTATTAATTTTGTTATTGATTGGAGGCCTATTATTTCAGATATTTTTAGCAGATTAATTGAATTACGGAAAAATTCAGCTGATTTATATAATTGCAATAAAGCGAATTCAAATGCTATAAATGCTATATCGCTTAAATTTATAAATACCCTTGTATCCATTGTTTTAGATGTGTCATTAACAGCAGGAAAAAGCAATATTTGTCTATCGGGAGGAGTTTTTCAGAATAGCATACTTACAGGCAAATTATTTCATGAATTAAAAAAAAGAGGATTATTTGTTTTTATAAATCAGAAAGTTCCGATAAATGACGGAGGTATTTCTTTAGGACAGGCTTTATATGGAGGGATTATTGAATTTTAATAACTATTTGTCAATAATCTAAATTTTCTTGCTATGCTTTGCTTTATTTACCCAACAGTTGCCGTAAAACCCTTGCTTCAGCTGTGGAGATATATGGCAATATTTTTTATTTACCTTATATGAAGATATGAAAGTAAAGTATCATGGCATGGAATTTCAACTCAATCTAAATATTGGTATATAAACATACCAAGGAAACTATAGATATCATTAAAATTTTGTCCGCAAGTTTTTAGGCTGCCTTAACACATACTTAGCAGCCAATCTCGTATAATTAAATTATAATTTAATTATACGAGATTGGCTCGATGTTAAGCAATTTTAATTCTTTTAAAATATTGTTTATAACTAATGGTATAGCATTTTTCAAAGGTTCCGTTAATTCCATACATATATTATCGCAATTTTCAGGAACTACCGCAAAAAAAATTAATTTTGGAGTATATCCAGCCATGCCGCACATAGTTACAACATCAATAAATTCCACCTCATGTGCTGTTTTTTTCATAAGATTTACAGGTAAATCTTTATCGCTGAATTTATAAATACTGCCTGGTTTATCTTCGGTTTTAAGAGCATCAATAATTATTGCAGTTTTCAGGTTCAATATTTCGTCAAGCAATCCATAACCCCTTGTACTGCCGTCTATAAGCTTAATTTTTGCCGTATCAAACAGATAGTTTTTATTTAAAAAATTTATTATATGGACCCCGAATCCTTCATCTTGAAGCAGTATGTTGCCTATCCCTATAATACCTACCATAATATTTTTTTATATGTCTGCTTGAATTTAATTAATTATATATTATATAAATATATATAAAACTCCCTATAATAACTGCTGTAATACTATAATATTCTTCTCATATACTATTTGAAGTTACTATTTGAAGTTGACCATTTAGTATTATCGCCTGCAATTTTAAGGTAATACTGTAATATTTTCTTAATTTAATGTTATATTATCTATCTCAATCTTTTCTTATAATGCAAGGAGCAAATTTTATCTCGTCTTTCAAATTTCCAATGCCTGTAATTTCAAAAATATCCTGTCTTGATGAATCAAAAAAATTAGTTTTCAATAATTTACCTGTTTTAAAACAATAGTAAATTTTTTGAGCTTTAAATTTTTTATATAAAGCATATTCTTCAATATCAACCCGGGCACAAGAGAAAATAAGCGAACCGCAGTTTTCAAAAAAATCACTATATTTATTATAATCTTCCCTTTTTAAACTATATGCATAAGAACTGTTTTCTTTAAGGATGTAATAAATATATCCTTTTATAAGATTATCAATCATTTTTATATTTTTATATTAGACTATATTAAAAAACAAATACAATTAATATAATAAACCGCTTTATATTCCTTTTTCAATTTCTATTAAACTATAACAGCAAATATTTATATTTTAAGTCATAAATAATTATTAGTATTATTTTTAATATTTTAATATTTTAATATTTTAATATTTTAATAATAACAAATAATATTAGTTTTCATCTTCGGTGATTTTTTCTAAATTATCTCTTGAGTATTTATAACCGCTAAAAGGTATTAGAATGTCACCTTCCTTCCATATAATTGAACGCCATATCTCTGTATAAATATGATAAAATATAAATATTATTATTAGCCACATTATAAATAAATGAGCTAATGTTACTCCCGTTAATCCTCCAAAAACCCATAGAGTCCAATCGGTAGATATATGAAGAAGGGTAGGCCACCACCCTCCGACTGCAGATGTTCCCGTAAAAGAAGCAACATACATTTGAAAACCTGTTGCCATTTGCAATAAAATTAAAAGGTGAAAAAAAGTGAATATCATTGCGTTAAGAGGGTCTTGATATTTACCGGTCTTAGGTTTATTTTTTAAAGTAAAATAATGTTTAACCATATCAAATGTTTCGTGAATTTTATTCCCAAAAGGCAAAAAACTTTTATAAAGAGGTTCTTTTGTAGAAAAAAATGCCAAATATAGCCATGCAAAAAATGATACGTCAATTAAAACAGCGCCTATAAAATGGAATTCCCGCATCCATGTCATTATAAATGCTTGATAAGTTTCTCCGGAATTCAATACCCCAACAGTAGGAGAGTCAGCCTGTGAAGGAGTTTTGCCGAATATCAAAAATGGATACGCTATATAAAAACCTGTAATTATATTATTAATAATAGAAAGAAAAAGCGTCCAATGTATAATTCTTTTGATTATCGTCATCCTGTGAACAACTTTTAAACCCGAGCCGTTTTCTTTTTCCATAATAATATCCTCAATATTAAGACCTTAGATAATTTTTATTTTAAAGTCTTAATATATTTATATAATACCTTAAATTAAATTTTATTGTTATAGTCTTATTATAGTCGTATTTATGTATAATGATAACAATATAGAATAGAACTATATTTAAATATGCATATTTAAATTAATTATTTTTATCTTATCTTATCTTATCTTATCTTATCTTATCTTATCTTATCTTATCTTATCTTATCTTATATTTTTTAATTTCTTTAGTTTTAGGGTCAATTATATGAACTCCGCAAGCTATGCAAGGATCAAATGAATGAACCGTTCTTAATATTTCCAACGGCTGGGATAAATTAGCAAGTTTCACGCCTATTAAGGATTCTTCGTAAGCCCCTCTCTGATCAAACGCATCTCTCGGCGATGCATTCCATGTTGAAGGAACAACAATCTGATAATGGTTGATAGTTTTATTTTTTATACTTACCCAATGACCTACCGCGCCTCTAGGAGCAGCATCAAGCCCTATTCCTACAATTTCTTTATTGGGCATTTCATAATTTGTCCATGTGGTCTGGTCAATTGCCATATTTTTAATTAATTCCATAGTCCAAGGTTCCAAAGCATCGGCTAAATATTTAGCTTCAATAGCTCTCGCCGCCGTTCTTCCTAATGTAGAAAATAAAGCGGTCACAGGCATGCCGGAAGTTTTTAGCACATAATCTACTAATGATTTAATTTGCTTATTGCCTTTGGCATAAGCAACAAGTGTTCTGGCAAGAGGACCAACTTCCATAGGTTTATTTTCATATCTTGGAGCTTTTAGCCAGCTGTATTTCCCTTTTTCCTTGACACTGCCGTCTTTGTTTAAGCCTGTGTATTCAGGATCCGTAATTCCTATCGTAGGATTTAAGCCGACTTTTTCATCAGGGTATTTATACCATGAATGAGTTACAAATTCAGTTATATTTTTTTCATTTACGTCATGAACTTTAGATAAATCTCTGTCAAAAATTACGCCTCTATCTAAAAAATAATTATTAGGATTTTCATCATCTGTTAAAGGAAAACCGCCGTATGCCAGATAATTTTTCAATCCCCCGCCGATTCCGGCAATTGCTTCTTCTTTATAATATTTTGCAGCCAGCAGAATGTCGGGAATGTATGCGTTATTAATAAAATCTGTTATTTTACGTGTTCTAAAAAGAATATCGTCCATTCTTTGCGGATTTAATAAGTCGGCTACTACGGAAATACCCCCAACTATTATAGTTTGAGAATGAGGGTCTTTTGATCCTAAAATAGCAATTATCTGGGCAGGGATTCTTAAAACATCTAAATTATCTAAATAGTGCGACGCTATTAACAGATTTCCTTCGGGAGGCAATTTATAAGAAGGATTTCCCCAGTATCCATTGGCAAAAGGTCCTAACTGACCTGACGAAACAAATGATTTTAATCTTTTTTTAACTTCTTCAAATCTTGCCAAGCTTGCATTGTAAGGAGTATTGGTATAAGTATAGGCGAGATCCATTGTTTTTTTAGGATCGGCATCTAAAGCGGAAACAATATCAACCCAATCAAAGCCTGCTAATTGATAAAAATGTATAAGATGATCCTGAACAAATTGCGCTCCTTTTAAAATATTTCTGGCTAATCTTGCATTTTTTGGAGGATGAATGCCGAGAGCATTTTCTATTGCCCATGTTGCAGTTTCATAATGAGTATATGTGCAAACGCCGCATATACGCTGAGCAAATAAACCTGCATCCTCTGGAGCTCTTCCTTGAAGTATCAGTTCTATTCCTCTAAATAAAGTTGCGGAAGAATACGCATCGCTAATTACATCTCCGTTCATCTCGACTTCAATTCTTAAATGTCCTTCAATTCTTGTAATAGGATCTACTATTATTCTCTTAGACATATATTATTCCTCTTTATTAATTATTATTAATTGTCTTGTTCTTTAGCTTTTATCTATTATTTATTTCTGTATTTGTTATTATTAGTGCTTTTATTATTCTTTTTTATTATTATTTATTTATTATCGCCGTTATTTAATTTATCGTCTTTATTTTTATCTTTGTTTTTGTTTTTATTATTTTTCCTTTTTTTAACCCCGGTATATATTGCATGGGCAGCTATTCCTACACCGGCAGCTCCAAATAGCGCGACGCCAAATTCATCGGCGGTGGCTTCAACTGCAGGCATGAAAATTTTTGCATCGGCATTAGGCTTTTCAAAAGGCGTCATTCTGTCCCAGAAAGCAGGTTCCGAACATCCGATGCAGCCATGACCTGCTCTCATCGGAAAACTCATATCTTGATTATATTGAGCAACGGTGCAATTATTCCATGTAAAAGGACCTTTACATCCCATCATATATAAGCAGTATTGTTTTTTTGCCCCGTCATCTCCCCAGTGTTTTACGTATTCCCCTGCTTCAAAATGACCTCTTCTATAACAATTGTCGTGCAATCTTCCCGAATATGCCCAAAGCGGTCTTCCTAAGCTGTCAAGCATCGGAGCTTTGCCGATTAATAAATATTCAACTAATGTTCCGACTAAATTAACAGGATTAGCAGGGCATGCGGGTATATTTATTACTTGTCTGTCGGTAACCGAACTTAATCCGACAGAGCCGGTAGGATTAGGATGTGCAGCAGGAATACCTCCATAAGAAGCGCAATTTCCTACGGCAATAATAACCCCCGCATTCTTTGCGATAGATTTGGTTATTTCCAAACCTGTTTTGCCTTTAGCGCCTATTGTAAGAAATTTTCCATTCATAGCCGTGGGAATAGCGCCTTCAACAACTAAAATATATTTCCCTTTATATTTTTTAACTGTTCCATCTCTCCTTGCTTCAGCCTGATAGCCTGCGGGAACCATTATTGATTCCATATAGTCAACGCTGACATAATTTAATATAATTTCTGCAGGAGTAGGGTGAGCCGTTCTTAAAAAAGCTTCGGTGTTTCCCATACAATCGCTCATATCAAGCCATATAAAGGGGGTTCTTGTCAAAATATTTGCAGCTCTTGCTACTCTAGGAGCAAATATTGTCGGAAGCATTAATGCAGAGGTCAGAAGGGCTGTCCATTGAATAAATTCTCTTCTTGAAACACCGTTGGCAGTAAAAACATTTTTAAAATTTTTATTAATATCTTTTTTTTCTTGAAAATATTCTTTTTCAAGATTGTTAAGGCGAGAATCTATGATTTTTAAAACCTCATCGGAATCTTCGGATATATTTCTAAGCGGATCCCATTTAAAATCTTCCGATGCTTTATTTACGCAATAATTGTCGGGTTTACTTTCATTAAGCGCAGGTCTGCTTTCATTAACCCCATGCTCTTTAATTTTACTATCAATATTGTTTTCATTGTCTTTCTTTTTTAATTTTTTAACTTTGATGTGAACTTTGGTGTGATTATCAGCTCCCATAATGAATTCTCCTAAAAAATTTAATATAAATTTAACATTAAAATAAATTTTTCAAAATCAATATATTTAATAAATTAAATATAAATATTTATTTTGAGCTGATTTTAATTATTATTACATTATTACATTAAAAAGTTTTTGACAATATAAGTTTTAACATAATATATAATAATAGTTCAAAATTATATTTGCAAAATAATTATTAACTAATTAATAATAATATATTCATTATGTTTATTCTTTATAAATATAATATTATATATGTGAATATATATTATAAGTTTATTTTTGAATTATATAATTATATATAAAAAAGTCAAATCAAACAAAATTTTAAAAAATAAAGAAAAATATTGTTATTTAATAAAAAATAAAGAAAAATAAATAAAAAAATGATATATTATCGCTATAAAATTAATTTAATTTAATTATTTTAGCCTATTTAGTGTATAAATAATTTTTTAAAATAAATTTTCATAAATTTTCATTTAATTTATTTTTATTTAATTTATTGGATATTAAGACGCATAATATAATATAATCTTTTTATTTTATTTTATTTTATTTTTTAATAACTCATAATTTTAATTCATTTTTTCATTTTTATTATATGCATGAACTTTCAATAGCTTTAGAAATATTGGAAATGCTTGAAAAAAATAACTATTTGAAAGATATAAAAATAGTTAAAATTATTAATTTGACAATCGGAAATTATTCAGGTATAGATAAAAATTATTTGGAATTTGCTTTTCAAAATTTAGGAGATAATAGATTTAACGCCGTTATCCTTGAATGTAATTATAATGAAACCGATGATATTAAAGTTAATGAAATTATAGCTGATTAGTTATGAAAAGATAGAATATCAGCTAATTATTAATTTATTATTAATTATTAAAATTTATTACATAAAATTAGTAAGGAGTTTAAAGTGTACCCAGAACATAAAAAAATTTCTATTCAAAGAAACGCTTTAGAATCGAATGAAATTATTGCGAAATCTAATAAGTCAAAATTTGAATTAAATAAAATATTTGTCGTAAATCTGCTAAGTTCTCCGGGTTCAGGCAAAACATCTATACTGGAGCATATTATTCCTATTTTAAAAAATAAAAATATTAAAGCCTGCGTAATAGAAGGTGATGTTGAAACAGATTTAGATAAAAAAAGAATTGATGCATTAAATGTTCCTTCCTATCAGATTATTACAAAAGGAACATGTCATCTTGACGCTAAAATGATTGATAAATCACTCTTAAATATTGATTTAAATAACTTAGATATTTTATTTATAGAAAATGTAGGCAACTTAGTATGTCCGACTTCTTTTAATCTAGGAGAGGATTTTAAAGCCGTTGTTTTGTCAATTACGGAAGGAGACGATAAACCCTTAAAGTATCCGGCGGCTTTTTATAAATCTGAAATTATGATTATTAATAAAATTGATTTATTGAAAGTGCTTGATTCTAATATAGAAAAAATTAAAGAAAATGCATTGTCAATAAATAATAAACTAAAAATATTTGAGGTTTCATGTAAAACAAATGAAGGAGTGGATGGTTTGGCAGATTATTTTATAAAACAGGTTTTTATTAAACGCCATAGATAATAATAAATCAATATGCTTTTAGGAGCTCACGTTTCAATTGCAGGCGGATTACAAAATGCATGCGGTCATGCCGTTAAAACTAATTCTAATGCTATACAAATATTTACAAAAAATCAGGTAAGATGGGATTTTGAAGAACTTAAGGAAGAAAATATAAGGATTTTTAAAGATTGTATAAGCAAATTAAAAATAACCCCTATCTCTCACATATCATATTTAATAAACTTAGGCAGCGCAGATGAAAATATTGAGCAAAAATCTTTTAGCCTTTTCATAGAAGAAATTAAAAGATGCCATATGCTTGGTATTAATCAGCTAATCTTTCATCCCGGCTCAAATAAAAATTTAACCGAAGATAAAACTATCGGTAAAATTTCATCTAATTTAAAAAAAATAATTGATTTGACTTGTGCTTATAATGATGTTTCCTTAGTAATAGAGACTACGGCAGGACAAGGTTCTTCAATCGGATATAAATTAGAGCATATAGGGGATATGATTAATATTATAAATAGCGATAGAATAAAAGTTTGCGTAGATACTTGTCATATATTTGCCGCAGGATACGATATAAGAGATAAAGAGGGCTATATTAGTTTCACGGAGATATTTGATAAATTAATAGGGTTAAATAAATTAGCTTCATTTCATTTAAACGATTCGATGAAAGAATTAAGCTCAAGAGTTGATAGACATGCTCACATAGGGGAAGGTTTTATAGGTCTTGAAACTTTTAAATATATTATAAATGACAATAGATTTAAAAATATTCCTAAGGTTGTGGAAACCCCCGGCGGCGATGAAGAGCATAAGAGAGATATTGAAATAATAAGAAAGTTGAAAATGTGATAAAATGTAACAGTAAACAGTAAACAGTAAACAGTAAACAGTAAACAGTAAATAGTAAATAGTAAATAGTAAATAGTAATATTCTATTCTATTATATTATATTATATTATATGTTATATTTAATTTTTGAAATTTTATAATAATGCCGTCAACTTTTAATTTATCTATTGAAATTTTATAATTGACATTATAAAGAAAATATATTTAAATATTATATATATTATAGATGTATTATTGGTATCATTATTAATTGCATATTATAATTGTAAATTTGCGGGAATAGCTCAGTGGTAGAGCATCACCTTGCCAAGGTGGGGGTCGCGGGTTCAAATCCCGTTTCCCGCTCCATATAAATTAAGGGTTTGCGGGTTCTGCAATTTCTTCATTATACCCAACTGTCACACAACTGTCACACTTTTTATCCAAAATGTTTACAGCCGTTCTGATATGCGCCTGCGATAAATGAGAATACCTTAAAGTCATCTTAATGTCTTTATGTCCCAAAAGTTCTTTAACCGTTGTTAAGTCGATGCCTTTCATTACTAATTGGCTTGCAAACGTATGTCTTAACCCAACTTCACCACTTCCATCCCTTAAATCCTTAAAAATACCCCTAAATTAGATATTATTAAACAAATATATGCGGGTTTGCGGGTGTTTTTATATAAATTATTTTCGTAGTCCCCCATAGATATATTATTTACTTGACATAATATATTTATATG
>SGBB01000032.1 GCA_004195025.1 Candidatus Acidulidesulfobacter diazotrophicus
AATTATAAATATAAATATAAATTATAAATATAAATATAAATATAAATATAAATATTTAATCTAATTAATTTTATATATTTATTGCAAAATATCGTGTAGTCCCCATAGAAAAAATAAGATATAGGAATATCAAGGGTTTTTGGGTTTTAGTGGTGAAGTTGGGTTAAATAAACTTACCCTTCACTCTTTAAATAAAGATAAAAATTTAAATGCGAAAAACAAAAATAAGAAAAGAGAAAATAAAAATGGAAATGGAAATAATTATGACAATGAATTTAAGTGTCAATATAAAAAAAAGAATGGAAATGAAAGTGGGGTAATTTCTTCAACTTTTAAAGAGTTTGACAAAATTGATAATGCAAATTATTCAGCTAATTCAAATGTTGAAGAAAATAAAGCTTACAATTATATGAATTCAAAGTTTTTTGATATTTTAAATCTATGGGAAATAAGAACTAATAATTACTATACTAAAGATGAAATATTTTTTATGTCTGCTTTGTTTATAACTAACGAATATATTCCTGTGCTTATAAATATTCGCAATTACACTGATTATGATTATATATGCGATATTAATTCAAAAGATAAAAATAACATAAAAAACAATAACAGCCTAAGCTTAAACTTGCATAACAATAGCAAGAGTAATGGTAATGGTAATTTTATAAATCGTAATCTAATATATTCTAATGATAATTATTTTGATGGAAATGAAAATATACATAAAAATAATGATATTCCTAATATTATTAAAATAAATTACTCAAATGCCTTAAAATTTTTTAAAAAAGCAATAGAATTGAACCCATGCAATCCAAATTATTATTATGAATATGCGGAATGCCTAAAAAAATCAGGAAAAGCAAAAGATGCCGAAACTTTTTTTAAAAAAGCTTTTGAATCGGCTTTATAATTTTTTTTAACTTCAAAAAATGTTATAATATCGTAAAATTGATTAATGCATTACTTTTTGAAATTAAAATGAGCATAGTTTCTAATTACAAGTTTATTATGCCCAACAAAATAGAATTTATAGGAGATTACAAGCAGCATAAAGGCAACCCGTCTTTGCTCCGCTCCGATTCTATGCTAAAAGCAATCGGTAAATCTATTAATATTAGGGTTTCAGGACATGCTTCAACGAAAATTCCCATCGTTATCTTGGGTAATAGCCCAATTACAGAAAGTTACATTAAAAAAGTGGACTTTTTAAAAACTTCAGGAGTCATTCAAGGTTTTTGGTCGCTTAATCCTAAACCAGCGGAAAGCGATTTCATTAAAGTTACCCCTAAAAAAGGTTTTCAAACAATTGAAACAACGGATATGATTTTTCAATTATCTAAAAAACTTGTAAAAAATGATATGAACTATTTCTCATCAATGATTTCAAAAACTGACTTGGGGGAAATTATCTCAATTGTAAGCAAGGAAACGACTAATATTGCAAAAGCAGAAAAATTCCTAACTTTAATTCGGAACCTAAAATGAAAAGACCAAAAGGGACAGAAACAAGCGCTTTCGGAACAAACGGAAGAATTAATCACGATAGTTCAAGGTTTTACAATTCAAAATTATATTCAGCTCTTGAAGTCAAAGAAGTAATCGACAAGACAGAGAAAAAACTGCCTGATGAACTAGTGAATAAATTTATTCTCGGTTCTGCTGAGAATATGAAAGAATTGCCGGACAATTCTGTTCATTTAATGATAACTTCACCTCCTTATAATGTTTCAAAAGAATATGATAATGACCTTTCATTAAAAGAATATTTGCAGTTACTTAAAAATTCATTCGGAGAAACTTACAGGGTTCTGATAAATGGCGGTCGTGCTTGCATCAATGTTGCAAATCTCGGCCGCAAACCTTATATTCCGCTTTCTGATTACATTTCAACAATGATGATTGATATCGGTTTCAATATGCGCGGAGAAATAATTTGGAACAAGGCGGCAAGCGCAAGTCCATCAACAGCTTGGGGAAGTTGGTTAAGTTCAACAAATCCTATTCTTCGGGATATCCACGAATATATTTTGGTTTTTTCAAAAGGGGATTATAATAGAATCGGAAAAGGGAAGCAAAATACGATTATAAAAGAACAATTTATGGAATGGACAAAATCAATTTGGACAATGAAAGCGGAGAGCGCAAGGAGAATTGGACATCCTGCTCCGTTTCCAGAAGAGTTGCCGTATCGCTTAATTCAACTATATTCTTTCAAAGATGATGTTATTCTCGACCCTTTTATGGGAAGCGGAACAACGGCGGCGGCGGCATTAAAATCGGAAAGAAAGTTTATAGGCTATGATATAAACCAAGAGTATATCAACCTTGCCGAAAGAAGAATTTCATTATTATATAATCTTTTTACATAAATTAAGCGGCGAAAACAATACTATGAAAATTAATTTTCATTTAAAAAGACAATAATAATTATGGAAAAAAATAAAATCCAGTTAATAGCCTTGGAAGTTATAAAAATATTAAAAAATTAAGTTTTAATAATTATAATAATTACAAAATTGGATGAAAATATAATCTGCAGCATTGAAAGTAATAAAAAAAAATTATATACTATTTCTTAATAAGGAAAATGATTTATAATTTAACTTTTAATTAATTATATTATTGCAGAACGTTAAGTTTAGATTTATAAATATTTATATTTAGACATTTATATTTAATAAATATTTATACTTAATGTTTATACTTAATATTAAATATTAACATTTGTTAAGATGTTTACGATTTATTAAGATATTTATAAAATTAAACAGGTAATTACAACTATGAATACAGGTTTTCCATATATTAGACCAAGAAGATTAAGAACTTCACAAAATTTACTAAAATTAGTGAGCGAAAATTCGCTTGACCCGTCAAAATTTATTATGCCCTATTTCGTCATGCACGGCACAGGCAAAAAAGAACCGATAAAAACAATGCCTGAACAATTCAGATATACTATAGACGAACTTATAAAAGAACTAAAAAAAGTTGAAGATTTAAAAATTGGCGGCATACTTATTTTCGGCGTTCCGGAACATAAAGATGAAATAGGGTCGGAAAGCTATTCCGATAACGGCATAGTTCAGCAAACTTTAAGAGCCGTAAAAGAAATTTACCCCGATTTAATCATTATTACAGATGTTTGTCTTTGCGATTATACATCTCACGGTCATTGCGGCATAGTGGACGATAACGGTTATGTGAAAAACGATGAAACACTTGAATATCTTGCTAAAATAAGCGTATCTTACGCAAAAGCAGGCGCCGATATAATTGCTCCTTCCGATATGATGGACGGCAGGGTTAAAAAAATCAGAGAGGCTTTAGATGACGAACAGCTTGTCAATATTCCAATAATGTCTTATTCGTCTAAATATGCTTCAAGTTTCTATGAACCGTTTAGAGATGCAGCTGATTGCATTCCAAAATTCGGCAACAGAAAAGCATATCAAATGAATCCTTCTAATTCCGATGAAGCTATCCTTGAAACAGAATTAGACCTTGACGAAGGTGCCGATATTATAATGGTAAAACCGGCATTAAGCTATCTTGATATAATATACAGAATAAAACAAACTTTCAAAAGACCTTTAGCTGCTTATAATGTATCAGGCGAATATTCAATGATAAAAGCAGCAGCGCAAGCAGGCTATTTAAATGAAGAAAAAGCTGCGATTGAAATGCTGACGTCTATAAAACGGGCAGGAGCAGATATAATAATTACTTATTATGCTTTATATGCCGCAAATATTTTAAGTAATTTATGATATTCAATATTATTTTTAAAAAATAAATAATTTAAGGTTATTAATTTTTAATTGTCTACTTTATAATAACCTTTTTAGCTTTTTATCCGTGTCCATCCATATATCTTTCTTCATAATATGCTTACAAATGGCATAATAGAATATTCTTAATAGCGGATTTTAATGAAATATATTTCATTAAGAAGCCCGAATCAGGATTTTGGCTATAAATTCCCTTCAACATACTTATGAATAACAGAACGTATCAAGACCTGATATGGAATACCTTCTTTAATAGCAATTGCTTTAATTTTTTCTAAATCTCTTTTTAAAAGCCTAATATTTATTATCTTCTTTTCGGAATAAAAATTATCTCCCATAATTTTTTTAATTCTATTCTTTTCATTTTCTACATCAGGTAGAGATTTAAAATTTCCTTTTTCTAATTCTTTAAACATATATATTTCTTCTTCGGTATCTTTGAATTTATTGGATTGATTCATTTTATTATACCTCTTTTAAATATATTTTCGTGAGTTTCCTGCTTGGATAAATAGTTTTTAAAAATATTTTGTCACCATTTTCAATAAAAGGACATAAATAGACATAATTATTAATTTCAACTACCAAAATCTTTTGGTCAGAATATTTATCATTATTTTGGATAATATCTAATAATTTATTATTTTCCACTACTGCAACAATTATTTCTTCAAATGATATATTTCTTTCTGATATTAACCATTCATTTTTATTATTACTCCATTCAACAATTTTTTCAAACAGTCGTCCCATTAATTATCTCTATATACCTATTGTATGTCTAATCAATTACAATTTCAATATAATATTATAAAATGTGCGGACTTTTAATTTAGTCATCTGTAAAATTGTTAAATTACTGCATTTAGAAAGGTTATGAAAAGCTTATAAATTTTAATTCCGTCATCTCTTCAGCCGCATATTTTACGCCTTCTCTTCCAAAGCCTGACTCTTTAACTCCGCCGTAAGGCTGATGATCTGCTCTTGTAGTAGGAATATCATTAATCAGCACTCCGCCAGCGTCAATATGTTTTATGCAATACATTGCATTTTTCATATCGTTTGTGTAAACTCCGGCTTGAAGGCCGTATATTGAGTCATTGACATAATCAACGGCTTCTTTTATATCATCAAAGGAGACAATGCTTACAATGGGCGCAAAAGCTTCAAGGCATGATATTTTCATCTTTTGATGCACATTAGAAAAAATAGTGGGTTCTAAAATATTGCCGTCGAAATTTCCTCCAATTTCTATTTTTGCTCCATCGGAGACAGCTTCTTTTCTCCATGAAATTATACGTTCTTTTGCATCTCTGTTGATAATTGGTCCTATATCGGTATCTTTATCTAAAGGGTCGCCTATTTTAAGTTTTTTTGTTTCTTTAACAAAATGTTCTGTGAAAGATTGTTCAACATCTTTATGAACATATATTCTTTGAAGCGATATACAAACCTGACCTGAATTGTAAAAAGAACCGATAACTGATTTTTTGGCAGCCTCAATTATATTTGCGGTTTTATCTATAATTAAAGCTGAATTGCTTCCGAGTTCCATAGTATATTTTTTCAATCCGCCTTTCGCCATTATTTCTCTGCCTGCATTAGGGCTTCCCGTAAAACTTATCATCCTTATTTTTTCATTTGTCGTAATGCTTTCTCCCGTATCTTTGTCTCCGTATAAAAGACATATAGCTTTTTCGGGCAGCCCTGATTCAATTAATGCTTTAACCAAATAATACGCTGTAATAGAACCGTTTATCGAAGGCTTAAAAACAATTGCGTTTCCTGCAGCTATAGCAGGCGCTATTTTATGCGCCGGAAGATTAATGGGGAAATTAAACGGAGTAATTGCCGCAATAATACCTACGGGAACACGCATATAAAAAGCTATTTTATTTTCATACCCTTTAACCGCATCCATAGGAATAGTCTCTCCATGTAATCTTTTAGCTTCTTCCGCTGCAAACTTAAAAACATTGACAACCCGGTTTGCTTCAACTAAAGAATATTTAAAAGCCTTACCTACTTCAAGAGTTATGAAATGTGCAATTTCTTTAGAATTCTTTTCTAAATTGGATGCCGTCCTTTCAAGAATTTCTGCTCTTTCATACGCATGAAGATTTTTCATCTGTATAAAACCTTCCTGTAATGAATCAATGGCAAGTGTTATATCTTTTTTATCAGGCTTACTTAAAAGAGCTTCTATTTTGCCGCTATAAGGATTAATATCTTCATAAAAATCATCTTTTTCAATCCATTTGCCGTTAATAAATAAAGGGTATTTTTTTTCCATATTGTTGTTTTTAAAATAATTTTAATTTAATTTAATTTAATTATTTATAATGGATAATTTTAAATCTAAAAAAAGATTTAAATATTACTTAGGCTGCAATAATTATATAATATTATAGACAATAAAGCAAGTAGAAACTGCTGACTTTGCAGGATTAATTAAGGTGCTGAGATATTAGAATATAATATTAAGACATATATACTATCCGCTTTACTTTATTTTATATAGACTTTTAATTTTTTAGCAAATTATAATAATTCATAATTTTAATTAATGCTTTATGTAAAATTAGAAAAAGAAGCGGTTATATGGTAGTTATATGCTAGTTTATATGCTAGTTATATATATATGGATAATTTAAAGGAATATTGCTAAAATAGCCGACAATGCAAAATATTTTAATTATATATTAATGGAATGGGGAGCTATTTATTTTATAGTTCCCCATTTTAATGTCATTAAAAAGGTGTGTTTATTGCAAGTTATGCAGGAAGAACGGTTTTTCCGGCAATTTCATTTAAAAAAGCAGCAAAGGCAGTATAGCCTGCACACAAAGCTGCAATTATTCCGCAAATAGCGGCAATGCGCATAAACTGAGGATCAGGTCCTACAACTCCTAACCAGTGAGCTATAGCCGCAAATATCAACATTAATGTTGTAAAACTCAAAGCAATAGTCAGCATTATCCATTTTTTAGCTACAATAGAACCTACAACGGTTAAAAACGCAAAAACAGCCCAGAATATAAAATACCATCCGAGAAATGCCAGGGCCGGCCCGGCATGGAACATAGCGGTTTTAAAAGTGGGTCCCATATTAAGCTGTGCAAATGCACCAAAAAATATACCCCATCCTATAAATGCCACCGCACCGAATGTATTTCCGCGCAAAAAATCAAATATCCCCGCAATACCTATTCCGACTGCCCCGATGAAAACAATCGACATAATTAAAAAACTGGGTTTTCCCATGAAACCCCCTACCATCATACTCAAACAGATTAAAGCAATAAAGTAAGTAATCAAACCTAACGCCGTTGGATCGGCAATAATTAATTTTTTTTCTTCTGACATAAAAACTCCCTCCCTACTTAACTTAACTGTTTAGTTATTGCAATACCTAACTCCTTGCACAGCACAAGGTCATTTAATGTATTAAATCATCTTTTTCTATATAAATAACTTATATATAATTCCGATGGTCTATACTTAAATACACAGCCTTTATTTTCTGTTTCCTGCAAATACTTTATATGTATATTGTAACTCTGTCGTATCTATAACAAATGATGCATAAAATAATGAACCGCAACAAAATACTTTATAGACGCTTTATGACGCAAAATAACGCCGAATTATAACATTTAAAAGAAAATTATATATAACGCTTAAATAAAATATATATTTAAATATTTTATTTAAAAATTTTTATTTATTATTTAATCTAAATTTATTATTTAATCTAATTATTTTTAATATTACATAATTACTTATATATAATAACCTAAATCAAATGTCAATATAAATAATTTTAATGTTAATAACTTTTATAATGTCTATTATAAAATAACTTCTATTTTGTTTATTCATTAACTAAAAAAATAATAAAATAGCGAATAACATCAATAAAATAACGCAAATTAAGGAGGTTATCCGATTATGAAAATTATATTAGCCCAACTTCACCATAATTACCGGCAACCTGTTGATATTGCTGTATTTATGGGGGCAACAAAAATGTCTATGGGGACTACAAAATAAAAAATAAAATGTATTAATATTAATGGGTTATAATTTTAGAATAATAAAAATGGTGAAGTTGGGTTAGATTATTCTGATAAAGGAGTAGAAAAAGTTATATCAGTAAGAGGAGTTATTTTAAGAGCTGTCGCAAAAGTGTATAGTTGGGTTCAGGCGGCAGAGATATTATGCTATAGCTCTATGCTTATATGTTACGCGGATAAAAAAAGATACTAAGGGGTTTAATTCGGAATTTAATTACTTAATCATGCAATATAAATTATAAATTATTAAATATATATAAAGTGCATACAGCTATATTTTAAGAACTCTGGATTCGCGCTTTCGCGGGAATGACTTTGAGAGGATTTATCGTTTCACCCGCTATATGCAGTCATTCCGAAGGAAAACAGGAAAGTTCCGAAGATAGAAAGGTAAAGTAATTGTATACTTAATTTTTATATTATATTATATTATAATTAAGTTATTGAATTAATATTAAGCACAAAATTAAAAATCTTTAAGGAGGATAAATGCCTAAATCGCAAAAAAAACCGGCAAATTCAAAAATTTACAATTTTTTAGATCATTTTAAACCTATTAGACTTAAATATATTTTAAAAATTTGTTTAATCTATTTTATTTTTATTGATTTTTTTATCAATTTTGCACCTTTTATAATAATACTTATCTTTTCTTTTGTTAATTATAATATACTTTTTGCTTATGCAGGCACCAATAATAACAGCTTAAATAATAATATTTATGGAGACCTTAATAACTATAACTATAACCGCAAATATAGCAGTAACTGCAACTATCATTATAATAATATTGTTAAAACTTCAGATGAAATTAAAAAAAATGCAAAAATAAAAGAAAATAATTTGACTGTGACGCTCGTAAAAACAAAAAGAACACTGCCAATTAAAAATACAAAGAAAGATGATAAACTTAATTCAAAAACTCTTTTAAAAAAAGCCAAAACAGAGTTGTATAATAAACCAAATAATGCAATATCGGATTTACATCTTGTGCTAAAAAGAGACCCTAAAAATTATGAAGCATATAATTATCTTGGTTTGGCATATAATAATATAAATAAATCAAAAAAAGCAATAATAGAAATTAAAAAAGCAATAAAAATTAACCCTAAAAATTCTGTTTCATATTCAAATTTAGCTTCCGTTTATTACAAAAATCATAAATATAAAGACGCCTTTAAATATTTTTCTAAGGCTTCCGAGTCTAACCCTAAAAATTTTGTTTATTATAACGATATGGGTTTTGTTGATAATAAAATAGGCAAATATCATACAGCTATAGCCTATCTTAATAAAGCAATAAGAATTAACCCGTTTTATCTTACGGCATACACCAATATGGCTTCAATATGTAGAAAATTAGGCGAAAATAAAAGAGCGGCAATAAATTTAAATAAAGCAGGGATAATTTATTTTCGTTCAGGAAACTACCCCGGAGCTATAAACGAGTTTAAAACCTCTATACGATTAAACTCTCATTATGCGCCTGCTTATGAAAACTTAGGTAATTCATATATAAGATTTGGTAAAACTGCAAAAGCATCTTCATCTTATGACGAAGCAGGCAATATGTTTTTTAGAACGGAACATTATAATAAAGCTATTAATTTTTATAAACTTGCATTAAAATATGAACCCAACAATACTTCCATATATCATCAGCTTTCTACAGCATATATTAAAATAGGAAATATGCAGATGGGTGCATATTATCTTAGAAAAATGATTAAAGTAGGAGGATTAGGCGCTATAATGGGAGGAGGCCTATAGAAAAATTAACTATGGATAACTTAAAAACTCCAACCATTCTTCGTTTGTATCTATTATTTTGTCTTTTATGTTTATTTGCAATAATTATGTCTAATTGCAAAATAGTTTATGGAAAAAATATTTATAAAATAAACAATAGGACTGCCGAAATATTAAAAAAAATTTATACTCAAAGAAAAAAAATCTTGCGCCGCAGGTTTGCTTTTTTAGACGGCGAGAAATTAACATATAAAATCACATATTTAGGTTTAATAGACGCAGGAAAAGCAATTTTACAGACTTATCCCGGCAGCTATAACTCAAAAAAAGTCTGCGTTATTAAAGCTTCTGCCTATAGCGCTAAATGGCTCCATTTTTTTTATTACGTTCATGATAAAACATTTAGCTATTTTTCATTAAATAAATATTATCCTTATTTTATGGTTATGAAAAGGCATGAAGGTTCTCATAACGATTTTACCGAAGAAAGACTGAATGTTAAATATGATAAATTAATTAAATCAATCAAATATAAAATGGCACGAAAAACACTTGAAAGTAAAAAATACATAAAGGAACTTAAAATAAAATACAACAAGCCCGCTCTTTATAAAAATAGAATAAATGCCGAATGGAAACCTTATATTGCCTATAAATATACCCAAGATGCTTTAAGCGCCTTATATTATTTGCGAATGCTAAATTTGAAAAATAATAAGAGCTATTATATACCTGTTTATGAAAACCGAAAAAGGTATCTTGCGCTTGTTAAAACTGACGGATATTACAATATAGACACGCCGGCAGGAAAATTCAACACTATAAAAATAAAAGCTTATTTAAATTTTAACGGAGTGTTCACACATAAAGGAAGTTTAAAAATATACCTGTCAACCGGCATAAATCACACTCCCGTATATCTTGACACTAAAATACCGATAGGATATATGACTGCAATTTTAATAAAGAAAAAATAATATTATTTATCGGCGTCTCTATTTTTTTATATTTTTATTAGGTTTTATGAATATTTCATCTAATTTTTCAAAAAATAAATTAAGTTCGCTAATATCTTTTATATCTTTATAATATTATTTATAATATTATTTCAATGACATCAGGAGAGATATTGTTATGAAAAATAAATCTAAACAATCTAAACAATGGATAAAAATAGTAGTTATTGTATTTATTATTTTTGCAGGGTCTTTAGTTATAATGAAAATTCCCGGCTGGTTTCACGCCGTAAAAATAAATAAATCAGGCAATGAAACTCTCGCACCTCAATTTACGGTAAAAAGCATAAACTATCCAAATAAGTATTTATCGCTTAAAAAATATAAAGGCAAAGTAATTTTGGTCAACTTCTTTGCAACTTGGTGTCCCCCTTGCCGCTCAGAAATGCCTATGATTGAAAAATTTTATAAGACGCATAAAAATGAAGGTTTTCGCGTTATAGGGCTTTCGGTAAATAATAGCGGACATAAATCAGTTCTTAATTTTCTTAAACATTTTGATAATGATTATATAAAATATCCGATTGCTATGGCAAATTATGGAATAGAAAAAGCTTACGGTGGAATAAATGAAATACCTCAATCTTTTATAATAAACAAGCAAGGTTATATAGCAGCGCATTTTACAGGTGAACTTCCGCCGGGATTTTTGAATTATTATTTTAAAAAAAATAGCAAATAAAAATTATAATTTTAAAAAATTTTTATAGTAAACATAAAATATATAAACTATATAATATTATATTAATAAAATATCTATAAAATTAATATTTAATTATATATATAATTAAATCATTATTATAATGATAATTCGGAGGCAATTTTTATATGAATTCATTTTTTACGCCTAATGTATCATTTTTGGTTGCATTTTTAGCAGGGTTATTTTCGTTTATCAGTCCTTGCGTTTTTCCTTTAATACCGTCATATTTGTCTTATATTTCAGGCTTGTCTATTAAAGAATTGACAGGGGACGATCTTACGAAAGACCGCAATCGAGCTAAATTTATCGCCGTTAAACATTCTCTAATGTTTATTTTAGGATTTACGATAGTATTTGTCCTGCTGGGTGTATTTTCAAGCGCAGTCGGAAGTTTGCTTCATTCAATATGGCTTATGAGAGTAGCCGGAATATTTATAATAATTATGGGACTATTTATACTGGGAGCTTTTAATAAGGTTAAATTTTTATCTTTTATGAATGCGGACGCAAATATCAATATTAAAAATAAACCATTAGGTTTAATAGGCTCTGCTCTTGTAGGCGTTGTATTCGCTGCAGCATGGACTCCATGTATAGGGCCGATACTTGCTTCTATTCTTTTTATCGCTTCTACGATGCACAATGAAACTGCAGGAGCCGAACTCCTTTTTGTTTATGCTATGGGACTTGCCGTTCCTTTTTTCATAAGCTCTTTATCGTTAAATTTATTTTTATCGGCATTTAAAAAGATTAGACCTTTTATAAAAACTATTTCAATAATAAGCGGCGTTATTTTAATAGCCGTGGGGATATTAATATTTTTCAATTATTTATCTATAATATCTTTATATTTCGGCAATACGTTTCATTACAATATACCGTATAACGGATAATTTAATAGTTTAAAAGTTTTTATTTTTATATAAGTAAAATTTGACCAAAGTTTGTATTTTTGTATTATATATAATACAATTAATACTTAATCGCAGTTTAAATTTTAATTATACTTAATTTCAAAATTAATCGTTTCATCATTTTTTTAAATAATTTCCATAGAAGGTAATGTGAAAATGATTTCTACACAGGGAAAAATTGATAATTGCCAATCTTTGAAATATTTAATAATAGCGCGGGTTCAAGAAATTTTAGAGGTTGTAAATGTTGTTAATAATAATGATAACAATGATAATGTGATAGATTCTAACACGATTGAAAACTTTCATGAGCTGCGAAAACAGGTTCGCTCATTGCGTGCCTTATTGATTTTCATTAAACCTTTGGACCGTAAACATCTTCTTAACGAGGATAGAAAAAAATTACGGGACTGGTTCATGGCAGGTAATATTCGCCGCGATTTAGACTCTCTTAACTGTTATTGGAAAAAATTGCAAGAACGGCAATCGTCATTTCTCAGCGATATTTCCCTTTTAAGTAAATATTTACATGACCGCAGCCTTTTAACAATAGCCATTGCGCCTTCTAATCAGTTAGTTACACCGCTTTTAAATATAAAAGCGGTTATGGAGCAAGGCAATAAATGGTGTGCGGAAAAAAAATCTCTTAAAAATTTTGTTAAAAAACGCTTGCGCAACTGGGATAGAACAATAAAAAATAAAGGATATTCCTTTGAAGTAATGGATAAAAAAGAGTTGCACATCTTGCGTATCAGGTGTAAAAATCTACGTTATACTGCAGAAGCATTTTTACCGCTATGGCCAGAAAAAGATAACGTATTAATAGTTAAAGCGTTAAAGAATATTCAAGAGCTTCTCGGACAAATTCATGATATAGATAACACTCCCGTAGTTATATCTGAAGTTTTAAACGATAAAAATCCTCATATAGCTTTTGAAGTTGGATTTCTCCGCGGTTGGCAGGCAGCCTCGCGCATAGACCATATACGCCTGTTAAAAAAGAAATGGGGACGATACCGTAAGGCTAAGCCGACTTGGCGTAATGCTAACTAACTATTTTTATTTTTTAAGTTAATTAAATGAAATAAATTAATTGTCACAAAAATTTAATATAATTGTAATAAAATTGTAACAATTATTTTATATTAATTTGATATTATATAGTTTATTATTATATAATTTGTTATTATATAAATAAAATAAAAATCAAAGGATATTATATTATTATTGATATATTATCTGTTTGCATAATATTTAATTATTTAATATTTATATTTATATTTATATTTAATATTTAATTGCAGCAAAGGAGAAATATGAAACATTTAGCAATAATTGATATTGGAAGCAATTCTATAAGCTTACAAATTTCGGAGATTAAAGGTAAGTCGTATGATATTGTCGAAGATTATAAAGAAACTATAAGAATAGGGGATGACGTATTTAAGTCGGGTTCGTTTTCCGAAGCAACCGTTAACTCTATCATTGAAGTGCTTGAAAGAATGAAAGCATTAATGGATAAAAAAGAGCAGCCGTTCATAAGAGCAGTCGCTACTGCCCCTTTTCGCGATGCTTCAAATGCCAAAGAAGTAATAGATTTGATAAATGATAAATGCGGCATTAACATTGAAGTTATTGATGGTCTGCAAGAAGCAAAGTTAGTATATCTTTTTGTTTCAGCCAACTTTCAAATGAGTAATTTAAATGCTCTTACATTAGATATAGGCGGAGGCACTACAGAATTTATTCTATCAAAAAAAGGTGAGATAGTTTTTTCAAAAAGTCTTCCTTTAGGTATAACAAAACTTACAAGGGATTTTTTTAACAACAATCCTCCAAAAAAGAATGAAATTGAAAAACTTAAAAAATATATAGATGAAACATTAGATGAAATGCCTATTGATAAATCAATAGATACTATAATATGCACAGGCGGCACAATAAACAATATTTCTTATATTTACAACAAAAGAAACCATCTTAATGATACCCCTATAAAATATATCGAAAGAAAATTTCTAAAATTAATGTCTGACGAGCTTAAAGGCGAAGCTTTTCAGGATAGAATTCAAATTGAAGGTATAGACCATCGGAGATTAGATATAATTCAAACAGCCGCAATAATGACAGATTTAATATTAAGCAAGTCTAAATGCAAGGGTTTTTTTACTATTAAAGGCGGATTAAAAAATGGGCTTACTATAGATACATTAAATAAAAAGGGGATTAAAATGCATTTTCAAGAAAATGTAGATGTCAGATTGTCGCGCATTTTAGAAATAGGTTCTAAATTTTCGTTTGATGAAGAACACGCAAAACAGGTAACTAAGCTGTCAAAAATATTTTTCTCCAAATTAAAAGATTTTTTTAAATTAGACGATGAAAACTGGAAGCTATTAGAAGCGGCTTCAATGCTTCACGATATCGGCAATTACATTTCTTACGATAAACACCATAAACATTCATATTATTTAATTACAAACTCTGATTTGATTGGATATGACGATAACGAAGCAAAAATAGTCGCGAATATTGCCAGATACCACAGGAAAAGTTTTCCTAAAAAAAGCCATGAATCTTACAATAAACTTTCAAATAAAAGCATGGGTTTAGTAAAGAAATTATCCGCAATACTTAGAATTGCAGATGCTTTAGACATTTCGCATAAATCATTGGTAGCAAATATTAATGTAAACATTAATGACAATATAATTGAAATAATGCCTACATCAAAAAATAATTTAGAATTAGAAATTCAAAGTTTTAACGCTAAAAAAGATTTACTTGAATCTATAACAAAAAGGCAGGTAATCATAAAATAAAAGTAAAAATTTTTGCAATAATTAACATCGGAACAAGCGCTTTTAGAATGCACATAAGTGAGTTTACAGGTAAAACAGAGAAAACTCTGGAATATCTTGTGAAGCCTCTTTCTGTTGGCAAAGATACTTTTTCAGAGGGATATATTTCTCTTGAAAATGTTTATAAAGCTGCCGAAATTTTAAACGGTTTTAGCAAAAAACTTGATGAATACGATTTATGGAAAAACTATATGGCGCTTTGTACAAGCGGGGTTCGTGAAGCTGCTAACAGATATTTTTTTATAGATCATATTAAAATAAATACAGGAATTGAATTAAAAATATTAGAACCGTCGGATGAAATATATATAAAATATTTAGGCGTTAAATATGCTATGCCTGAAATTGATAACTATGAAGAAAATGGTCTTCTATTTACAAATATCTCAAGCGGAAATATATTTATAAATATCTTGAAGAAAAAAAAATTAATACTGTCGGAAGCGCTTCCATACGGTAGTCTTAGGTTAACTCAAATCTTTAAAGATATTCCTGTTCAAAAACAGCATAAAGCTTATGAACAAGATATTGGCAAAATGGTATTTACATTAAAAAACCTTTTACCAAAAAAAATGAACATAAAAAATATGGTCAGCTCAGGCAGTTCCATTGCGGTTTTAACAGACACGTTAAAACCGCAGAAAGACATAATAACCAAAAAAGATTTAGTATCTGCATACAACAAGATTAAAGAAATGAATGTTCATGAAATAATAGATAGATTTAAGTTAAGGCAGTCACAAATAGAAATATTAATACCTACATTAATAACGTATTTAAAGATAATGGATTTTGCAGGTGTGGGATTTTTCTATTTTTCAAGAAATACTTTTCCATATTCTATGTCTCTTTACTATTCTAAAACCATAAAAGACCCTAGATTATATAACAGATTTAAAAATACGCTATATTATATAGGAGAAAAATATTCATTTGATAAAAATCACGCGAAAATCGTAGTTAAATTTGCCTTAAAAATATTCAATAAATTAAAAAAAATACACTCTTTAAAATGGAAAGACAGGCATCTTCTGGAATCAGCCTGCATTTTGCACGATATAGGATATATTATAGAGCCTAAGTATCATGAAAAACATTCTTATAATATAATAAAATCAATTGAATTTCCTGGTTATTCCAAAGAATTCATTGAAATGATGGCGGTTATTTCTTTTTTACATAAAGAAAAACATGACATAAATAAAGACGAAGTCTCATTAAAACTCCCAATTGAAAAACGGCTTATAGTTTATAAATTATCAAGTATTTTAAGAATAGCCGACGCATTGGATGCCAGTCATAACCAATTAATATCGGATTTAGATATAAAAATTGAATCAAATGCAGTTCATATAAAAGCCAATGCTAAAAAATATCCGTATCTAGAGCATCTTTCATTTAACAATAAAAGCGAAATGTTTACAAGAACATTCGGTGCCGACATAACCCTTGAAACAAATTCCGATTTTAAATAAATATCCTCTTATAAATAGAGAAATCAGCTGGCTTTATTTCAACCGGAGGGTGCTGCATGAAGCATTAGACGCTAATGTTCCCCTGCTAATGAAATTGCAATTTCTTGCAATTTTTTCTTCCAATCTTGATGAATTTTATATGATAAGAGTTGCAGGAGTAAAAGAACAAATAGCAGCAGGCTATCGTCCCGACGATATAGATGAAATTCTGCCTAAGGAATTATTGACCAGCATTAATTTACTTTCTCAGCAGCTTATGGATGAACAGCAAAATATATTTATATCATTAAAAAATGAATGTAAAAAAAAAGAAATAATCTTTGTAGATAAAATAGAAGGAGAAATTTTAGAATATGCTGAAGATATATGGCTGCAAGAAATATCACCTGCAATTTCGCCTGTAACGATAGGACAGACTAATCCATTTCCATTTATATATAATAAAATATTAACTATATTTGTAGAATTACGAAAAGGAAATTTAACTTACTATTCTATAATTACCCTTGAAAATTTGGAGAGAATATACAAGATCCGTCTTAATAATAAGATTTTTATACTCTTTGCAGAACAAATTATATTAAAATTCATTGGAAGAATATATTACGGTTATTCTATAAATAGCTACCATGTTATAAGAATTACGAGAAATGCTGATTTAACAATAGAAGAAGGCGCCGAAGACCTGATGGAGTCAATAGAACAACAGCTTTCTAAAAGAAAAAAAGGTAACATCGTAAGAGTTGAAACAAATTCTGCTTTAAGCAATAATGGTGTAATTTTTCTTCAAAAAAAACTAAATTTTAACAGCAAAGATATACTTTTCATAAAAGGCGGAATCCTTGATTTAAGTTTTTTAAATGATTTAAATATTGACAGACCATCGCTTATATATAAACCTTTAAAACAATATATACCCGCAGATATCCATTTAAATTCGTCAATTTTTAAGAAAATTAAAACAAAAGATATCGTTTTATACCGTCCTTATTCAAATTTTACCGTTATTACAAAACTAATTGAAATTTCTGCTGAAGATCCTTACGTTATTGCTATTAAAATAACTTTATACCGTACAAATACAGATTCGGGCATCGTTAAAAATCTTATAAAAGCAGCTCACAATGGAAAACAGGTGAGCGTAATTATTGAACTTAAAGCGCGTTTTGAAGAAGAAAAAAATGTAGAATGGGCTAAATTACTGGAAGATTCAGGATGTATCGTTACTTACGGATTTATGAATTTAAAATTGCATGCCAAAAATTTGCTGATCATCAGGAAAGAAAACAAAAAAATTGTTAAATATTGTCATATATCAACTGGCAATTATAATGAAATAACTTCTAAAATATATACGGATGTAGATTATATAACGGCTGAAGATTCGGTTGGAATAGATATATCCACGCTGTTTAACAATTTAATGAAATATTCTGATTTTAGCAACTACAAGAGAATATCTATGGCTCCTACAATGATAAGAAATGATATAATAAAACTAATTGAAGAAGAAATTAAAAATGCAAAAAAAGGTAAAGCAGCTAAAATAATTGCTAAAATAAACTCGCTTACCGATAAAAAAATTATATTCAAGCTATATGAAGCTTCTAAATCAGGTGTTAAAATAGAATTAATAGTCAGGGGTATTTGTCGGCTTATACCCGGACTGACAGGTATAAGCGACAATATAAGCGTAAAAAGCATTATAGGACGTTTCCTTGAGCATTCAAGAATACTATATTTTCATGCAGGAGGAAAAGAGAAAATATTTATTTCTACGGCAGATTGGATGGAGAGAAATATGGATGGAAGAGTTGAATTATTGTTTGAAATATTTGAAATTGAAGCAAAAGAAAAATTAAAAAAAATATTAGAATACAATTTAAAAGACAATACGAAATCATGGATACTTCAAAAAGACCAATACTCAAAAGCAGAATCATCCGCGTCCGTCACCCTTTTTAATTGTCAGGAATATCTTATGGAACATCCGCTTTGATATATAATCAATAATGAAAATCAAAGTTGAGGAGGGAATATATACCATAAATATATTGTATATAAAAACAAAATTATATAAACAATTGAAAAAGCCCAGATTGGAAAATTATAATAAATAAGCCTGTCAACATAAGTTTGAATAAAAGGAACTTTATACTCTTTTTTACCGGCATTTTCCAATAAATCGCTTTGGATATAAGTTAGAAAACAAGCTTTTCCCAATACAGCTTGAATAGCCACAACAATCATTGAAACAAGATGTGCGAGACGCCACCAAAATTCATATATAAACTTCCATTTAAATTTAGCTCCGATAGGGACAACTATAAAACCAAAAATAATAAACAAAATTACAATCAAATGAAAATATAGAACAAAACCAGATAATTCAATTAATTCTTCTTGTGTTAACATAATATATAATAATATGTAATTAAAATAAAACTAATATATCTATTTCTAATTGTTTTTATATGTTGTTGTTTGTCAAGTAATTTGACCCCTTTTATGCAAATAAATTTGACCCCCTGAATTTTCTCCTGATTTTTTATTAAAATATACGATTTAAATTTAAAATATTAAATAAAATCGAACCGCATTTAT
>SGBB01000033.1 GCA_004195025.1 Candidatus Acidulidesulfobacter diazotrophicus
AAATAATCTTATCCTGATTAATCAATTTATTATAAGTTAAGAAAATGTAGTAGGAAGATTGCACTTTTTTAAAATATAAATATTGTATTTTAGCGGCTTTGAGCTGTATGAGGTGTCAAAGTCAGGAAAAAGTATGTTGATATGGCAAAAAAAAGAATCGGGGTTGCATTCAGCGGTTTCGGGCAAAATCCGCATCGGAAAGTTTCGAAAACTAAAAACGGAAACACCGTTCTATTGAAAGCGGAATAGGTGTTCAGTTATGGGGGGCATATTGCAGGAATCGTTACATTTTGTCAACAGATGTAACGTTGTGGGGCACTTTACCTCTGTTGACAATAAAAATCTGATAAAATCTGTCAAACATCAGCCTCTCTAAATCGGTATTAAAGAACGAAGCATATTGTTTATGAGGATTATCATCACCTTTTTTATTGCTAAATTCCTTTAGCGCATAAGCAGAAAGGTTTTTTAATGATACATTCATGGCTGCCGGCATGCCGATTTTCTTGCGGGTTGCAATTTCAGCAAAAAGAGGCGAACCCAATTTTTGAGCATATTTTTTCAATAATATCTTCGTATTCTTGCCGCTAATCTTTTTTTCTATCGGTAAAGAAAGTGCCCATTCTCTTACATCATCATATAGATATAGCGGTCTGGCTTCAAATGAAAAGGCGGAGCTTGAGCGGTCCACGCTCCACAAGTGGCAGTTAGTCAGCCCCGGACCCATAAGTATGTCAAATATTTCCCTCCTTATGTTGTCTTCTTGTGAATCATTTGCCGGAAACTTTTTTTGTATATAGTCATTTATTCGCGTATTACCATTATTCACCTGATATGCTCTTGAACGAAGTCTATCGCTAAATCCAAGAGGATGTGAATGCATCCAATAATATCCGCCAAACAGCTCGTCTGCACCTTCGCCGCAATATGCTAATTTATGAGTTTTACCAATGTAACTAGAAAGAATATGAAATGCAAGACTTCCAATTACATTAAAAATACCGTCAGTAACCAAAGACTCATAATAATAAAGATAATGGTCAATCCATTGAAGACATTCTTCTATGTTAGTTTTAATCTCTTCATGATTTGTTCTAAGTTCATCGGCAACTTTGGAGGCAAAGCTTCTATCCTCACTTTTATCGTCATCAAAGAGATTGAACGTATCAAGTGGCGCATGAGAATTCTTCTGCAAAAACCACGTCATCAATGAGGAGTCAAGACCGCCTGATAGATATATAGATTGCGGATGTTTTGAATGCATTAAAAAACGTTTTGCTGAACTATCCATAATACTTGAGAATTTACTGGTAATTCCTGTTTCATTAGAACTAGAATACTCATAAAAAGAGGATGGTAATTTATAAAAAGTTTTGCATTCAATCTTCCCTGATTCAAACACAAGATAAGTTCCTGGCCGGACCTGACCGATACCCTTAAACATCGTCTTTTCAAAACTAAAGACAAAGCCAAAAACAGCTGCTTCACCTAATGCGTCCTCATCAATCTCAATCACATCTTCTTTAACCTGTAGCAGGGCTTTAATCTCTGAAGCAAAATACAACCGGTTTTTATAGCTAAAATATACCAGCGGTTTTATGCCTACAGCGTCCCGGGCAAGAATGAGTTTTAGAGAGGTCATAATCGCGATAGCAAACATACCTTTAAGCTTGCTAAAACATTTCTCTCCGTATTTTAGAAATAGGGCAAGAATAAGCTCTGCTTCGTCAGTTATATCCTCTTTAAAAGACAGAGATGCTTTTAACTCTTCAAAGTTATAAATTTCACCGTTAAAAACAACGGCAACTTGCCTGTCTATTGAGATTGCCGGTTGGTTAGCACCGGAGGAACCGAATATGTCAAGGCGACAGAAACCTAACGAGCCCCAGGGGGAAACTTCTATTTTCTTTCCATCGGGGCCTCTGTGGGATATTGCCCCGAGCATTTTTGACACATCGGCGGTCTTTTTTTCACCATAAACTCCGCAAATACCGCACATTTAACCTAACTCCATAACGCCTGCATAAAGTTTTTCATACTGCTCTATTGCTTCTTCATCTGTAAGACTTGCAATATAGTCGCAAATACCGCGAGTAAGAATACTCCTCCAATATGGCATGGAATTTAGTATTGGGTTGTCTAATATTCCTCTGAACTCTAACATTAGATCTATCATGTTTAAAGAATCATTATATTTTCTACTTACAATCCAATGTTTTAATTTTTTTCTTTTTAAATTAAAAGGGTGATAAAAAGACCTAAGATGTTCTCTCTTCTTGTATAAAGCATCAATTTCATTAGATAATTTTATCTTGAAATCATTTTTTGTAAAATCTGAAATATTATTTATTTTATTTAGTTTTTCTTTAAATAATCCCTTATCAATTGTTGTTTTTTCAAGTTTCATAATAATTTTTATAAATGTCTCTTTCTCATTATCAATAAACTTATTAATTATTCTATCGTCATTCATTGCGATTATAATAAAGATTAAACCGTCATCAGGCAATTGATGAGCATCGGCAATAAATGCATTGAAAAGCCTTTTTAAAATATAATTTGCTTTCCCATCACTTTTCTCAATGAGTTCACTTTTCAATATATAATTTTTCTGTTTATCACTAAATTCTTTAAACTTACTAAATTCTTTTTCATTATATTTTTCATCCGCAAATTGTACAAAGCCTGCCAATATCGAATTGGTTGCATCAGTTTTTAATTTTTTAATCCATATTTTAAATACATTTCTTATACTGAATGAATCCTTGCACTCTTTTTCAAGAGTCTCGTCGTCAATGCTATTTAATAGACCATTAATTGTAAAATAATATCCATCTTTCTTTTCTTTTTTTCTCAATTCCAACACGCAATAAAGAATGTAAAATGGATAAAGATTAAAATCACGCAAATCACGCAAATGATTATCATTACCATAGTATTTTTTGTATTCAAATTTCTCTTGGATTTTTTTGCCAAGCTCATCTATATAATAGATCAACCGTTTTATCTGTTCAACCTCCATACAATTCTCCGGCATAGGCATATTATCTGGTTTTATCTTTTCAATTTCTGTTAAATTAATAAACTTAGATAAAATGTCAAGGCATTTTGCATAATTACTATATTTATAATCATTCAAAATATCAAGAATCAAAAAATAAAAATATTTTTTATCATGTTTTATATCTACCCCAAATATTTCTATTAATTTTTTTAATTTATAATTAAATGGTTTTTGATTCGGAAAATTATTAATTTCTTCAATAATCCAATTATTTCGACCTTCTTCGTTATTATCTAATACAAACAATAAATTAATAAGACTATATATGTTTGTATTAGATTTAATATCACATTTTTTTTCTAAAAACTTTTCAAAATTCTTAAACGTCGTTTCATATAAACAATCTGAGTAAAAATCAACTATTATTTTTCCAAGTTTTTTTTGATTATCTACATTTTTGATTTTTTTACGATACTTATCTGCATTTTTGATTTTAATTCCGCAAACTAAAGATTTTACATCTTTTATTGCCTTTTCAAATGTTATAAGCCCCATACTAACGGCATCCTCTAAGTCCTGCTGGCGTTGAGCTATTTCATCCGCTTGATGTACTACCTGTGCTTCAACTGATACAAAATCTCCACCGCTAAAATAGTGAAAAAAATGGGGAGCATAGAAACTATTAGGGAAGGGGTGATCAAATAAATAAGTAAACATATTAACAATTTCTTTATTTTCAATCTTCATTTTATGGGCGGCAAGATCTGAAAGATAACATGGTTTTAAGCAATAAATAGGATATCTCTCCTCATTTTTGAAATAACCCAAATAGTCTTCTTTTTTATCTCCCGCATTCAATAAATCTTCAGGGATTTCGTATTTATTTTTATATTTGTCGAGTCCGGCACAAAATGAAGGGCGACATAATAGGGCTTTTTTACCTATTCCTTCCTTTTTAATTTCTCTTTTTTCAAATATATTACGTTTACATTCTTTCTTTTCGTGATAAAAACAGCTATAAACCCGGTTACATTGTTCGCATGATATAAGCATATCATTTTCTATGCTAACGTGAGACTTATTCCATGTCATGCTTGAATGTGCAGAGACTCCCCATAATATATATGGCCATTTTTTATCACTGCTACCGTTATTACGTACTGGTTCCAAAGTACTAAGCACACGAAAGCTCTGAAGGTTATGTTTAAATCCGGAATTATCAAAATCAGTCTCATTTACTTTCCCTTTTAACGTATCACAACCACACGAAATCTCTTTGAGTGCTCTTTCTCCGACATGCCCAAATGGCGTGTGGCCTAGGTCATGAGCAAGCGCAATTGCTTCACCGAGGCCGGAATTTAGCCCGAGTTTATCGCAAAGTTTTCTGGTGATTCTTGCAACTTCCACGGTATGTGTGAGACGGGTACGGACGGCTGGTCCCGCAAGAGATAAAATTACCTGGGTTTTACCTGCAAGCTTTCTAAAAAAACCTAAATTAAGTATTGCATCGATTTGTTCTTTAAATTTACCACTTGTTTTAAAATCTTCTAACGATTTTAAGTTGCCAGCCATTTTACTACCTCATTTTTAAGTGATTCATCCAACCCTTCAAGCTCTGAACGATTCAGTCCTTTTTCTTTATTATGATAATCTGACCCAATACTAACAAACAGGTTCAATTCCCTTGCAAGAGGCAAGAGAAGTCCAAGTTCTTCCAAATTGCTCCCATATGAATATAACTCAACGCCTCTTATTCCCATGCAGGCTAATTCTTTCACCTTTTTCTCCACCTCAACCCAGGATTGGCGGCCATCCTTATTGGATGAATTCTTAAATGGGTGTGCAAGTACGGATATACCGTTCCAAGAGTCTATCAACTTAATAATATCCTCTGGATTAAAAGTCTGTGGCCTCTCAGATTCGGGCATTTCTCTTTTCCAGTCCCTTACCATGCTCTCGTAATTACAATTATCTTTTTTATCAACAGTAGCAAGGTGTCGGGCTAATACCGGAAGCCCCATAATCTTTTCAATAGACGGTTCAGTTTGCATAATTTCTTCATAAGATGAAATATTTGGAAATTGCTCCTTAGCTTTCACATAAACTAGTTTCATACTATACCTTTCTTTCTCGCGTCTCTCATACATATAATCATAGAAACTCTGTGGAATTTCATTAACGAAATAACTTAAGATATGACAGCAGCCACTTAGAAACCACTCAACCCCCAAAACAGGAATAATACCCTTCTTTCTAGCTTCATCCCTGAATTCATTCCATCCTGCTATTGTTTCATGATCTGTCAGTGCAACTATATCACCCGCAGAATACAAACTGAGTAATTCGGGTATTGACAGCTTGCCATCGGAACTATAATAGCTATGCGTATGTAGATCTATTATCATTTAAAATGCTCCATGATTGTATCAACCACTTTTTTATTTGGCATCTTATCCGTTTCGATAATGATTTCTCCTTCAATTTTTCCGGCAGATTTCTCGCAGGAATTATATAATCTCTGTAATATATCTTCAGGTAAAGGATCTGTGCCGTCTTTACGAGTTTTATTGCGCTTAGCGACTTCAGAAAACTTGGCGGTGAGATGAAATACATATAGGTCAACTTTTGGTAAGTCTTCCGCATGACTGTAACGTATTTTATCAATCAAAAAACTCAAATGCGCCGGAATATCAAATGTATACTCTATAATTACATCAAAGTTTTCACGCACAAAACTCCGTGTCAATATCGCGGCATGAAATTTGGCAAGCTTTAATTTATCTTCTGAAAGATTCCGCTGGTCAATATGAAGCAATTCATCTACTGAAATAAGTGCAATTCTATCGTCTTTAAGTTGCGAAATAAGCTTGCGTGCGGTATAAGTCTTTCCGATGCCGGGCGAGCCTTTTAAAATTATTACTCTATTTAGCTTTGCTGTTTTTTTCATACATTCCTCCCTTATTATTTGATTCGATAAAATCTATAGCATATCGATCTAATTGATAGTGTGTGCCTTTTGAATACTTGCACCCCCCAAGGCAACGGTAAAAAAAAGCACAAGTACTTTTGGTTTTATAATCAACACAGTTATTATTCCACAAGAAGTTGCGATATTGTTTGAAACTTTCCCATGTCTTCCAGAAATCGGGCCATTTTACTTCAAGAATAGACGGTCCCACAAAACCACCTGCGGGACAAAACTTGACTCTACCCTTGTAATCTAATGCAAGCTGAGCGACCCACATGAAACATCCCCGGTTCATACTAAAAACCGCATTAATTATTTTGTCAGGGATGCCATATAATCCAGCCTTATATTCGAGCCAACAAAAAGGCGTTAGTTCAGCACGAACATCAAAGCCTTGTTGAAATAGCGTAGAAGCCTCGCAAAGAAATAAAAACCATTCATCGCCGTCAAAAAAAAGGTCGTCGTGATTACTCCCATAACCCAAAGGGAGTAATCTATTGATATCAAAAAGAATAACTTCACTGCTTATTTTTTCTCTAATATACATTGCCAGTTCGATAATATCCTGTTTAGAATTAAGGCGGGTCGGGGAATACTGGACTGAAACAGAAATACCTGCATTCAAACTATTTTCTACGGCAACTATAGCATCCCTGAAAGAACCTTTTCTTCCTGCTAATTTATCATGAATAGCCTCGCGTGCCGAATGGAAAGAAAATCCAATTTCGTCAAGACCACAATCTTTAAGATCCCTGCAAGTATCCTTGTTTTTCAAGAAACTTCCATTGCTGACCGCCCTTTGAAGCATGCCGTATTTTCTTCCCGTTCTAAGAATATCACGCATTTCCGGAAAAGAGAAGGGCTCTCCTCCAAGGTAAAGAATTTCCTTTGTGCCGTTTTCTCCGATAATGGAAACTATTTGCTTTAAAGACGCTACATCTATCTTGTCGCTACGATAAGTAGAGTCTCCCGTGTTATAACAGAAGAGGCATCTATTATTGCAGTAATTGGTAACATCCAGCATAACATTTACAGGCTGATCTGGTATGTTAAACAATTTTCCGGCATTAATGTTATTAGTAAAAATAGATGATAACTTCATAAATTTTCCTTCAAAACTTCTTGATATACGTCGATGTTCGTTTTTATATACTCGTTAAATAAATGCAACTTTACTTCTTTGCTGTCAGAAAGAGGGCAATCTGAATTTATAAATTTGAAATCATCAATTTTATCCGAACCGATGCGATGTATTAAATGAGGAAATTTGAGCAGTATATCGCTCATTTCAGGTTTCTCGAACATATTGGCATTTACGATACAAGGAACCCCGCAGAATATTGCTTCCCATATAATATTCGAAAAATCATCGATTGTGTCTTCTTCTTCATAGCACCAAACATATCTGCAAGAATTATAAATGTGTGGCATTTGATCGGGCGGAACATATGAATTGACTTTAATATAGCCGTCAAGTTCTTTTGAAGAAATCAAGTCCAACACTTCATTAACATATTTACCGCCTATATGGAAGAGTGCTTTTAGCTTTCTTTTTCTAATAATTTCAAGCAGGAACATTATTCCTTTGCGCTTCCAGTAATAATTTATTTTACCGGCAAACAGTATATCGTAAGATTTCTTGGTATTGGCGGAGTCACGTCTAAAAATACAAGGATCCGGTATATATCGGGGAACACATAAAACCTTTTCCGGATTTATGGCGATTTCTTCTGTAAATTGTTTGAAAGTAACGTTAGTGGCAATAACTTTAGCGCTATTAAAATAAAGATTCATGATTTCTCGAAATTCAATATCATATTTGAATTTCTGAATGTCGCTACCCGCATGCCTTATAAGAAAAGGTTTGTTAATCATTTTTGAAATAATTAACCCAACATTACAGAAAGGCCATAAATAATTGACTTCAATAATATCAGGAGAAAAGTATTCAGCTGTTTTAAACGAAAAATTAATAAGCCTATCTGCCAAAAGACTAGTTGAAGGAATATGCCAAGGTGGATCTTTCTCATTTAGAGCAATAATATCTGAATGATTATCGAAACCCTGAACTGAATATTTACTGTCCTGAAAAGTGACTACTTTGAACTTGAATCCTTTTTTTTTAAGGCTCTTATATAGCCAATATGTCTTTGAAGATATACCACCTTGCATTGGCGGATATTTGCCTATAAGGAGTATTTTCATATATCTAAAAGACTGAGCGCCTTACTCCAACCCCAAAATATCCATGCCGACCCTTCTTCTATGTAATGGGTAGGTAATAAACCGTTTTCGAGTTGATTATTTTTGATCCATTTAATGCTTTTATTTAAAGCCGCATATATTTTTCTATTTCCTGTTACGTTATACGACAATGCAAGAGCGGCCATACATAGTCCCGTACTGTAAAAGTCATCCCCAGCGGGATGTTTTCGCCAAGGACCCCAACTTCCATCATTTCTTTGTTCTTTTAATAAATACTCCACCGTCTTTTCAAATAATCCTTTTGATAACCGCAAATTTTCAAAAAGTTTTATATATGCAAGCACATACCATGCCCCTTTGTAATCTAATTTTACATATGATTCAATATCCTTCTTCCATTGATTCTCCAACCACTTTGCAGTCTCTATATGAGAATTAATCTCAGGCAAAAGATATAAAATCTGTCCCGTAATAGGAATATTGGGGTGATCTCTCTTGCAAAATCCCCATCCTTTCTTTTCTTTTCTTTCACCCTCAAGCCAGCTTAAACCATGTATCACCTTTTTCTTATGCATATTCTCATTAATATAAAAAAGGGACCATGCGGTATCTTCACAATCTATCCAGCCGCCGTCTTTATGTTGCTCTTTTAGTAATCGCCTGACAAGTATGTCGGTTGTTGGCAATTCAATATTGCAATCCTTAAAAATTGAGGCAACAAGAATAATACGTCTGAGTGGTAAACGGCGATTTATAAAGTCAGCAATCGTTTGAATTAATGCGTGATGGAGTCTATCTAGTTCTTGACTATCTGCACGCATGACAGGATGAGCATTGCCTACAAATAACCTTATACTTAGGCTTGTTGATGGTATCAAACATAAAACTCATATTAGTCTCCTGTTTGATTTCCGGTTTCTTGTAAACCTTCTGTTTTAAATCGTTTTCCTTTTTAATTTTGTTAATCGTAACTACCTCCTCTATTTTAATAGATTATTTTCCGATAAAAACCTGAATAACTCATCTATATCTTGTTCGCAACTTTCAATGGTTATATTATAAGTTTTACAAATCCATTTTGCAATCTCGGACTTGCCTTTTCCTTCTTGAATTAATTTCACAATATCATAGCCAGTCTCGTTTAATCTATAATGCCTGCCGCTATCCAGACAGAAAAGATAATATGAATCTGATGATTCATTATGCTTTAAGTATACCTGCGAAGACAATTGAATATATTTCATACTTATTTCCAACATTGCGGATCAGATTGTAAATAATCGCCCGTTGCAGTATATGCCGCCGCTCGGCAACCCCGACAAACGGGCACATACTCACATTTTCCGCATTTTCCCTTAAGATTTTCATGGTCACGGAATTCCCATAATAAAGGATTCTTATACCAAATCTCGTATATAGAATTTTCAAGCAAATTTCCTATGTTAAGAGGCAAACGCCTGCATGGTAAAACATCCCCGTTAGGCATGATCGTTAGTGCATTATTTCCTACAGAACACATTGCACCGATATGTTTGTCGTCAGGATTAATAAGGCAAAAAAGAGTCCTATATAAAAGCATTCTTGGCTTTAATGATTTATTGAAATACTCATAACACCTTTCATAAGCATCCTTTATTTCATCAGGCGTTAATGTCCATTTATTTAGATAAGCACTTTGCCCCTCGGGTATGAATCTATCTACAACAAAAGCTTCTACTCCCAAATCAGCAAGTTCTTTTGCTAATAATCCAACTTGATCTTTGTTATGCTTGCCGATAGTCATCATTACCGATGTTTTTAATCCTGCCATACTCAAATCTTTAATTTTATTTACAATTAAATTAAAAGACCCCGTTCCTCTAATTTTATCATTAGTTTCTTGAAGGCCTTCCAAGGATACTTGAATACGTCTCAATTTCTTGAATCTTAATAAACCGCTAATAATCTCATCATCAATTAAAGTGCCATTTGATAAGATATCGACATGCCCTATTTCCGATCTTTTTTCAAAAAAAGCTAATAGTTCAAAAACAGCATCTTTTCTCAAAAAAGGTTCTCCACCCGTAATGCTGAAAGAGCCAATTTTCCCCCACTCCTTTACAGCATCAGACAAATGCACGGCAATCTTTAATAATTCAGATATAGTAAGTCCTTCCTCGCTATAGTCTTCGTGGTAACAATGCTTGCATCTCAGGTTGCACTTACCGGTTATATGCCACTGATAATAAAATTCGGTTTGATAATCAAGTTCGGTAGGCATCAACATATATATCACCTAAATATTCGGGTTGACAAGGATAAAATTGGAAAGTAAAACACAAATTAACGGAGAAGCTATGTATATGATCATAGATTATACCCAAAAAGTAGAATATGTTTTAAATTATAATATATGATGTCCCTCATTGTCAATATAATCCCAGCATATTAACAAATTTACGATATTACTATGCCCTAAAAAGGGGAGTGTTCAATATTTTGTGTCAACCTGATGTGTTAAAATAATATTTTGTTATATTAGAACATAGTTTTAATGTTTTGTCAATATAAAATTTGACCAAACTTTAAAAGTTTTTCGTATTTATATAA
>SGBB01000034.1 GCA_004195025.1 Candidatus Acidulidesulfobacter diazotrophicus
CGCTACATCCTGATAATAAGTCATCCCGATATACAATAAATTATTGTTTTGCGTAAAAGCATAAAATTGGTATCGTCTAACTCTGCAATGCTATTAATATCAATTTGTTTCCACTCTAATATTATATTATTCATATTGTCCGCCTATATTTTAAAATACCCGTAAAAATAAAAACCCTACCCCGCAGATGCAAGCTGGAGTAGGGGAATAAATAAATCGGATACTTTAAAAGGATACTTTAAAAGTTACAAAAAAATTAAGATATAATAAATATGTATGTTCATTTTGTTGTTGCCCTGCTTACATTGTGTTTGCAGGGCTTTTTTATTATTTATTTGAAATTTTTAAATTTTATGATACTTTTAATAAATGATAAAGAAAAAATTAAAAATATTTATTGCCGTATTAATATCCGTTATATTCGTAGATCAGTTATCAAAATTTATAGTATCTAAATATTTCTACAATCAAACAATTAATATTATCAAACCGTTTTTATATATATCTTTTATCAAACATATCCACGACACATTTAATGTAATAGACGATTATCATATAATTATAGGTAAATTAGCGGCGGCGATAATTGTTACGTTCTTATTTGTATTTGTCTTATTTTATATAAAATTAAATTCTAACCTGTTTATTTTATCTTTGTCTCTGCTTATATCCGGCGGCATATCAAATTCTATTAATTTATTAATTCAAGGATATGTTATAGACTTCGTTAACATACATATTAATCATTTCTGGATAGCTTTTAATATAGCCGACTTCACGGTAGTAGCGGGCTTTTTATTATTGTTAATTTCTCTTATGATAGCCGTGTTTGATACCATACGCGGAAAATGACAATTTTTGTCAATCAGTAACAATTTTTGTCACTTTATTATAACTTATTAAAATAATTACATATTTACTCAATATTTTAAGAATTTATTATTTTAGATGACAATTTTTGTCACTTTTTTAAAAAATAGTTTATTTCATTAATCAGCTAATTAAATTTTTAATATACCGTGTTTATTGAGTTATTAACGTTAATTTTTAATAATATAGTAATTGGCACAAAAAATGCTTTATAAATAATTGAAAACAAATTAATATTTAAATAATTTATATTTAAATAAATCTAAAGTAAATTTAAAGGAGGTATTAAAATGAACATTAACAAGTTTAAAGGCAAAAAGGGATTTACCCTTATAGAGCTTTTAATTGTTATCGCCATCATAGGTATATTATCGGCGATAGCGATCCCTACTTATTTGACTTACGTTAACCATGCAAAAGATGCCGAAGCGCATTCTAATTTAGGCTCAATATTTACGGACGAAACGGCGTTCACTTCAACGAATTCGGCTTATATTAGCGCAGGGTATAGTTCTGGTCCTACAGCGACAGCGGCGCCTGTAGCGGGCGCAGTTTCGCCAATACATTCTTTTTACAGCGCTACGAATACAACGGGCGCAGGCATATATAATATAGATCTCGGTCCGTATTCATGTACCACGGCGGGTGTGCTAACGGCTACAGGCGGTACTAATCAATATACGGCTGGAGTAGCTAAATTCACTGCTGGTCCAATTACGGCAGCTGGCGGTTTTGGCGATATAGGATTTTTACCTGTCGGCAGACTATATTTCTATTACGGCGTTGCAATCAACAGCACGGCTAGTTTATCTGGTCCTACTGCTCAGACAGGCGCAAAATTCCCGCTTACGTATATGGCAAAATCAGTTGCTGGCGGTGCCACTGTCGGTACGTCAAATGTAAATGGCTCTTGCGGAGGCGGTTTTGAAGCTTTTGCGGGATCTAACTTTACAGGCGGTAATTATCAACTTTACGCTGTTGACGATTTTACAAGAACTGCTGCATTAATTTCAGGAGCAGCATTCTAATAGCAACATGTTGTTAGAATTAGTTAATCTTACCCCCGATATTTCACATATCGGGGGAATTTATTTTTACGGCTATTTTAAAATAGAGGCGAATATTATGAATAAATCTGATGATTTTACAAGCGAACATAAAAGAATTATAAATAAAATAAACTTTATTAAACTTTATAAATAATCAAGCGGAATTTATTAGTTTCTTCTTTTCATTGGAAAGCATAGCTATTTGATAAGAAATTTTAAATATTTAAAAATCCTTAAAGTGAAATATCTTTTAATACTTAAAAACAGGCTTGACGGCTATGCGGGCGTTTATAATAATAAAAACTATAAAAATGGAATAGATACAGGCAGTGCCGTAAACAGCAGTTTAACTCCATTAGAAATTAAACAAAAATCTTTATATTATATAAATAAATTTATAAAGGCGGAAAAAGACAAAGTCGGAGTGCTGTATAACGGAAAGAATATTATAATACTTGAAATAAAAGAACTTTAGATTAATATTTATAAAAAAAGAGATTAATTTTAGTTATATATCTAATTAATAAATTAATAAATTAGAAAAATTTTTATATTATGATTAATTTTTCAACTAACGATATTAGTGATATTGCAGTACTCGCTGGTGTTACTGGAGCAATTTTAGGCGCATTTATTGCAGGCGGGATACAGATTTATATAAATTCTAAAAATTATAAAAATAATAAAATTTCCAATATTCATGCTTTTAAAGCTGAAATTAACGCAATATTAGAAATTATTAAATTATTTAATTACCAAGGAGTATTAAAGAATTTTATTGAAACAAAAGAAAAGTTTATAAATGATTATAAAGAGATTTATGAAGTTCCGACTAAAAAATCCAATACTGCTTTGCCTATTGCAGATGAACTAAATCAAAAAAGAGAACTGTTTCCTATTAATAATGGATTAACTCCGCTGATGTCATTTTATATTGAAACTAATGAGAATATAGTATTTGTTAAAAATACTTTAAAAGGCAGTATTGGATTATTGGACGAAACTGCCGGTAATATAATTATTTTTTATACTTATATTAATTCATTTTTACTTAGTTTGTCTGAAAATCAAAAAAATAATAATTTTGTTAATTCAATATATTATAACGAAATTAATATAGAAAAAATAAAACTAAACCTAAAAAGTTACTATGAAACTTATAATATTAAAGGTCAAGTAATGCAAAGTATTGAAGGTCATAAAATTTTGCTTGATTTGTTAAATAAAATTACGACAATCGGCAATATTAACATTATTGAGTTAGAAGAAAAATTAAAGCAAATAAATAAAAATAAATGTTAAGATTTATAGATTTTATTAAAAATAAAAGGCAAGAATTTTAAGGTATCAATTTTAAAATTTTAAGGTGTCAAATTTTAAGGCATCCGATTTATTTATTCTTTTCATTATCTTTAATCATTTTTTTAATCGTATTTGCCAGACGGGGTATTTCTATATCGCATGCGTGAAATACAACCTCGGCATCTATGTCAAAATACTGATGACTGATAATATTTCTCATGCCTATTGCTTTTTTCCATTCAATTTCCGGATATTTTTTAAAAAGTTCGCCTTCCGTGATTTTATCAAGTTTTTTAAGGGATTCGCCTATTGCTATAAGCGGCATACATATAGAATCCAATTTTTCCATACCTGCGGGTGAATCGGTAAAATCGGCAACATTTTTAATAGGCTCAAACCTGAATAAAATTGTTTTCGTTAATTTATAAATCTGCTCTAATGTTTCAAGAAGCAACTCTTTATCATACATATATTGCTTCCTTATCAATTCTTTTTTTTAAAAAACTGTTCATATTTTCACGGTATCTAATTATATCGACAGGCACGCCGAATATCTCTTCTAGATCCAGTTTGATTCCTGACATTACAAATAAATCAGGCGTCTTTAATTTGATTACAACATCTATGTCGCTGTCCGGTTTTATTTCCTGCCTTGCTGCCGAACCGAATATGCCTAAATCTAAAAGCCCTAAATCTTTTTCATGTTCGTTCTTATATACTTTAAGCGTATCTAATATCTGACTTTGATTTAATTTATTTTTCACAGGCATATTTTTCACCCCGTCTTTTTTTATATATTATAGCATATATTTTAATTCCTTAAAATAATAAATAAGAAATAAGAAATAAGGTATCTGATTTATTTTATTCCCTACTCCCGCTTGAATCTGCGAGGTAAGGTATTTTTATTTTTGCGGCTATTCCAAAATAGAGGTGGACATTAAGCAAAAAGTATTCGATTTATTTATTTTCCGGCAAATTGACATCCGCCGTTACGGGAGAATAAAATGTTATCTGATTTAAAATATTTGTGGAATCAACTTGACATATATGCATAAATCATGCATAATTATACATATAAATATAACTGTTAAAGTCAACTAAAATTCCCCACCTAAAGAGCGTTTATTTTCCCCACTAATTCCACAGGGTAAATTTTAATTATTTTTATAAAATAATTAATTTTTTTTATTGATTTTTTTAAAACTTTAATTAATCATAAATGCCAATTTAAAATTACACTTACTACCTGCTAAACAACTTAATATTTATATTTGCGCCTCCTTTTTTCAACATTACATTCAAAGAACCCCAGCATTGTCCCCCGATGGGGGACTTGCGCTTTTTTTTGAAAAAAGAAAAAAAAGAAAAAATGTTATCTGATTTATTTTATTATCTACTCCTTGTTGCGTTTGGTAATATTTTAAACAAAAAAGCACTATATATTTTTATATATTTTAATGATAAATTTTAAGTTAAACATCTATATTATCTATTATCTATTATCTATTATCCAAAAATATTAAAAAATAGACGATATAACTAAACAGTTTATACTGGCTATAAACGGATCCAGAAAAGAAGACATAGAGATTCTTAAATCTATAAAGGGCATATCGGATATTACCGCTTCGCATTTTATGGCGGAGATTAAAGATATAGCTAAATTCGAAAACAGAAACAAACTGATAGCCTTTGCGGGAACAGACCCCGGAATACGTGAATCGGGGACAAGTCTAAAGATAAGCGGAAGAATAAGCAAGCGTGGTTCCGTAAGCCTTCGAAGATACGTATATCTTATGGCTGTAAGCGTTATAAAGTATAACAATTATTTCAAGGACTACTATTGCAAGAAAAAAGAAGAAGGATTCCCCCACAGAAAGGCTATAATTGCTCTTGTAAACAAACTTTTAAGAATAATTTTTGCCCTTCTTACGAGAAAACAGAAATTTAATATGGAACTAATTGCGGCAAATTAATATTGCCGCTACAAAGGTAAAGATTAAAAAAATATGTTTTATTGAAACGGAGAAAGTCCGAATGCTATATCCCTATAGTCATTTAACTTTCACCTGATAATAAAACTATTATTATAGGCACGGAGGTAAGTCTTATGAAATAAGGGTTTGCAGATGTTTTTAAATAATTAAAAATAAATTAAAAATAAATTCAAATTTTTTAATATTTATAGTTGACTCTTTTACTCCCGCCTGTATCTGCCTATTTTGTCCGACAGTAAATGCTATTTTATGAACTTGATTATTTCTATAAATAGATATATATTGAATATATATTTTATTAATGCAGTATTAATTTTTGTTTTTTACACAGGTCAAATAATTATTAAAATAAAATATGGATAATAAAAATATAGTCATAAAATTAACAAAACACGCTAAAATAAAAATAAAAGAAAGGAATATTTCTTTAAATATAATAGAAAAAATTATTTCAAATCCTGAAATGATTGAAAATGACAAAATTGACGAATCATTGGTGCATTTCATAGGAAAAGTTGACGGACGATATTTACGGATAATTGGAAGGCGCGATAGTAAAAATAGTTTCTTGGTTATAAGTTCTTTTTTTGACAGACGAATTAAAAAAATAAATAATTGAGGCAACAAATTATGTTAAAAATAGATTATGATAAAGATGGGGATATTTTAGAAATTAGATTTTCCGATAGCCCCATAAAGGATAGCGAATATATAAATGAATCCGGTTTAGTGATAGATTACGACAAAGACGGTAAAATAGCCGCAGTTGAAGTTATTTCATTTTCTAAAAGAGTAGCAAAAAATAATTCTCTTGAAGCATTGGCTGTTTAATAAAAAATAAGGAATAATTAATTTTAAATTTTAAATTTTAAGGCATCCGATTTATTTATTCCTTTACTCCCGCTTGAATATGTCGGTTTTGTATGATAGCAAATGATATTGAGATTATATAATAATGTCACATTATTAATAAAAATTATTTTATTTTTCTATTTATTTTCTTGCCCTTAAATAATATAACAAAAGATTATTTGTCCCTTGCAAGATTTTAATATTTATCTTATAATCATATGTGGGATTATCCCATATATTTAATTTTAATCATTAACATTCACTCTGCACTATACAGGCGATTTGCTCTGCAAATCCATCGTTCTCGCTCGGCTTGCCCGCCGATGAACTAAACAGTTTAATATAATATTACATATTGAACTTTTCGGCGCAGGTTAAAAAATAGGCAATCCGATTAAAGAGGAGTGAGAATACCGTCTTTGCCGTTAAGCCGCTTGCCGTCCATAAGATCCTTTACGGCTTTATTAAAATCAAATTTTTGTGTACGGTTTGAGATTTCTTGATCTGTCTGTTCCATTGCGTCAATCTCCTTTTAATTAATTATAATTTAATTATACAGGATTGACACAAACGGAATTCGTAAGGGAATTCATATATTCTTCCCAGACTTCCGAAAAAATCTTATCGTTATATTTTACGACTATTGGCAAATCGTGCTTTTGCCTAAGTATATCGCTCTTTATCGTGCTGGCTATTTTTTCAGCAAGATTTATATCGGTAGTTTTAGTAGTTCCTTTATAGCGGATGCCGTCAATCATCATATCGTAATAGTAATATTTACCCCGTAACCTGATATTTTCTGACATTTTTCTCTCCTTGAAAATGGGACAATTTTGGGACAATATTTTACCAAATTTGACCTTATTTTACCATTTTTGCGGATATGCTTGTCAAGCAGAATATTGCGAGAACGGCTTATTTAGTGCGGTTTTAAGTGGTGGCGGTGCAGGGACTTGAACCCCGGACACTACGGATATGAGCCGTATGCTCTAACCGACTGAGCTACACCGCCATCTTAATTGAATGTATTTATTTAATGCGGTTAAAGAAGTATTTTTTTTAAACTAAAGAATAATTTTAAAACAACCTTATTTAATGTATTTATTTACTGAGAATTGTAGATTGTATCAGATTATAATTTAAATTACAATAAAATTTTGTTGTCTCAATTACAATAAGGAGTAATAGCTTCCTTAACTCCTCGCCCCATAAAGGCAGAGAGGAGTTGGTTAGGATTTCTATTATAGAATTAAAATGTTATGACGACAATTTATATAAAGCGATGTAACTTTTAGGTTTTGAAAACATAGAACCTGAATTTTCAACTATTGCATTTGCTAAGTAGGTTTTTTTATTAAATTTAAATATAGAAAACCCAGCGCTATATCCAACTACAGATCTTATCTTCCACATTGGATAAAAACTTACGTTGTTCCAGACTAAACTATAAATAGAGTTTTTAGTAAAATAATTTAAATGCGGCAAATATGCTGCCTGCTGATAGTTTTTCGTAACAACTATCCCAACTTTTCCATTAATATAAAACTTACTGACTTTAGCCGGAACATTGTAAATTAGACCGCCTGTGACGCTTGAACTGCGAACTCCGCTATTAGAAGGAACTTGAATTTGAAGAGGGGAACCGCCATAAGTTTTTGAACCTGTATATTTTGTTTCCCCTTTTTCATTTATAATCATTAAATTTCCTGAATTAGATAAAGCCATGAGGTATTTTTTCCCATTCCCCATAAAATTGCCGTAAGCCGTACCGTAAAGAGTTATATCGGAAAAAAACGGCAGTTTTTTTATTTTTATTAAAGTATTATTATTTTTATTAAATCTATAAACATAAGTAGCGCCGCCAAATTGACCGATAGGATAGGTATTTTGACCAATAACCGAATCATTAAAATACCTTCCTGAAGGAATAACCGATATGGGATTTTGTCCCACTATCACTTTTTTATGTTTATTAAGTCTCATCACCCTTAAAAATAAATTATAATTTGGCGTGATTTTGACAAGTTTTCCATTGTTATAGGCAAGTAAATATGATATTACCATCCCAAGCTTTGTCTTTGTAAGCACTATTGCCATTCTATTTTTTGATATTTTATAAGATCCAACATATATCGGATTTGATTGGGATGATAAATTATATTGAGCAAGTTTTTTTAAACCGCCGTTTATTAAAAGATTATATAATATAACACGATGTCTTGTAGCAACAACCAGTTGCGCACCTCTATTTAAAAATTTACCTGTACTTAATGATTGAATTATATAATGTTTTGTCGGAGTTCTTAAAAGTCCTTTGCTGTTTTGATTAAATCTTTTTATATACATATTGCTTGTATTGTTTGCAGTCGGCGGAGCAGAAGAAATAACTGGGGAGGAAGCTTGAAGTTCCTCCGGTTTTTGAACCTTTTCTTTAAATGTAAGCGATACAATTTTTGCTTTAATTGTTTTAGACAACCCGCCTACATCTTTTATTATAAATTTTGATCCGACAACTTGAATAGACCGTCTATAAACTACCGCATTTTCAGAAGGGCTAAATACATTTGTTTCAATATCAAAAACATTTCTAATTTTAATTATTCTTCCAAAAATTAAATATTTTAAATTAAAATATTTTGAAATTTTTAAAAGATTATCGGTTGAGAAAGAGGTTATATTGTTTTTCTTAATAAAATTATTTATATTGGAGCTTCTTGATACAGAAATATTGTTTGACGATAAATTTGAACCTAATATAATAGGAATACTATCTTTTATATAAGAATATTTTTTATAATGTGTAGCAATAATTTTATAGGGCAAAATACCTATTTTAACGAAGGCATCCGCACTTTTTATAATAAAAAAAATTGATATTAAAATGGAAAATACAAGAGCAATTGCAATTCTGATTGAACTAGTTGAATTTTTTTGAAAAACAGTATTCATAATAAACCTCTTAAGTTATTATTACTAAATTTAATTATTAATAATTTAATTATTAATATTATAATCTTAATACATTACATATTACCACTTTTTTTATTTTTGCACATTAAAAATAAATTGTCAATATAATTAGACCTCCGAAAACCCATTAAAATAATTAAAATAATTAAAATAATTAAAATAATTAAAGTTAACTTAACGCCTTATATTTAACAATATGCAATATTATACCCAAAAATTGCCGATATAAATCTTTAAAATAGCTTTAAAGTTATATAGAACATTAGATTCCAGCTTTCGCGGGAATGACACTCGTTGAGGTGAAAACTTAAATATCCGCAAAGTCATTTCTGCGTGAGCAGGAAAGTTCCGAAGGAAAATAATAGAAACGCATGCCGTTTCAGTTCACGAGGCTATAAGCCGAGAGCGAAGCGGTTATCCAGAAAATAAATTTTCTATCTGCAATTTATATTATATACATTATATTTTATACAATATGCTATATTGTATAAATCAGCCAAAAAAAAAGCCTCTTGAAGTGCAATAAAGCATCTCAAGAGGCTTATAAAAAAAAATTCGGTAACGACCTACTCT
>SGBB01000035.1 GCA_004195025.1 Candidatus Acidulidesulfobacter diazotrophicus
TCAATAATACTAAAATTAAAATTGAAGAAATAAATAAAAATTTAAATCCAGTAGAAAAAAAAGAAAAACATAATTCAAAAGCTAATCTTAATAACAATCTATCTGAATTAAATAATAATTCAGATAATATGGATGATTTTTTTAAATCTGATAATTGGAAATCAATTGGAATTGCGATTTTAGTTGTATTGGCAATACCTATTATTTTAAAAATGAACGAAAAGGAAAAAGAAAAATTTGGAAAGAAATTTATTATATGGCTCAATCTATATTTTATTTTTCGTTATTTTCCATTAATCGCTTATCTTGCGAAATTTGAAAATATTTCCAGATATAGCGAAATATCCGATGAATATTCTTGTGATAAAAATAGTAAGGATATGAAAAACGCTATTGATTGTATTGATGATTTACATAATTTAGTTGAAGGATTGATAAATATCAAAGAAATTATTTTAAATAAAGATATTTAAATAAGCATTTATTAAATATAAATTATTTAGATGTATATTGAAAAATTCGATGTTTTCCAGACATAGGTAAACTATAATGTTAAGAAAATGCATTATTTAAAATATTATCAAAATTTTAATAATAGGAATATTTAAGAGATTTAAGCAATAACGAACGACTTCAAATAATTCATTTTATATTAAATATATAAAATTTATTTTAAACAACGGGGCTTATTTTATGTTGTATAATTTAATCTATGTTAAGGCTCAAGAATGGTTTGCTTCCGACGAGTGTGCGGTAAAGCCTGTATTTGAGTATATAGCTCGTAATAGAAATCTACGAGAAGCGCAATTTCAGGCTTTACTTGTTTATTTATTTCTAAAGATTAAAGGTAAAAACAAGCCGCTCTATCAACTCTTTTCAGAGGGATTTTTCTGTCAAAATTTGGACTTATCTTCACTTAATATTAATCAAAAAGCAAGAAATATTTTTGAATCTAACCCTGCAGCGAGGGCGTTATTTGAATTATCTATAACTTCTATAAATAGTAATAGCAAGTCTAAAAAACAACAAACTCCAATTTTTCCTGAACTAGAACAATACTTGTTGTCTAACCCTGATAAAGTTGATTATCAAACTGTTATTAAAAGTCTTTTTTATGGGATTGAATATACAGACTATCTGTTTAGTTTGCCTATGGGGGCGGGTAAAACCTTTTTAATGGCAGCTATTATCTATCTAGATTTATATTTTGCCCTAAACGAGCCGGAAAATAAACAATTTGCACATAATTTTTTGATACTTGCACCGTCAGGATTAAAAAGTTCAATAATTCCAAGTTTAAAGACGATAGAACATTTTGATCCTTCATGGATACTCCCTGACCCTGCTGCGAGTGATATTAAACGTATGATTAAATTTGAGGTTTTAGACCAGCCGAAATCTGCTAAAAAGAGCAATAAAGCGCGAAATCCAAATACGCAAAAAATTGCCGGTTATCAGCCTTTTGAAACTCTTATGGGGCTTATAATGGTGGTCAATGCGGAAAAGGTTATTTTAGATAGACTGGAGCTTTCCGATTCAATGGATTTTATTGAAAAAACGGATGATGAAAAAGACCGTTTTGCTAATGAACTGAGAAATATTATAGGGAAGATACCTAATCTTCAAATCCATATAGACGAAGTGCATCATGCGGCAACCGATGATATTAAACTTAGGCAAGTGGTAAACAAATGGAATGTAAACGGAACTATTAATTCTGTTTTAGGGTTTTCAGGCACTCCATATTTAAGCTCATCGGAAAACATAAAAGTATCTGAATCTATTCAGCTAAAATTTTTGCAAATAACAAACACTGTATTTTATTATCCGCTTATTACAGCAGTTGAAAAATTTCTAAAAAAACCGCGTATCGAACAAACCTCGGGTCTTACTTCAATCCAGATAATAAATAAGGGCGTTAAAGATTTTCTTGCTACATATGGGAAAACTGTTTATAAAGACGGAACTATAGCAAAACTTGCTATTTATTGCGGAAATATTGAAAGATTAGAAAAAGAAGTGTATCCATATCTTACAGGAACGTTAAAAATAAGTCCCGATGAAATATTAAAATATCATAAAGGTAATAAAACATATAGTATTTCAAAAGAGGCAGAAGCAGAGTTTAATTCATTGGATACACCCGTTTCAAAAAAAAGAATAATTTTATTGGTTCAAATAGGCAAAGAAGGTTGGGATTGTAGAAGTTTAACGGGTATAATTCTTTCACAAAAAAATGATTGTCCGACGAATATGGTTTTGCAAACATCTTGTCGTTGTTTAAGGCAGGTCGATAGAGATAATAAAAATGAAACGGCATTAATATGGCTTAACCAAGAAAATGCCAAAATTTTAGATAAACAATTGCAAGAAGAACAACAAACCAGTATTAAGGAATTAAATTCTTCAGTTAAATCTATTGAAACAAATATAGTTGAACGTATTTCAAGAATGGATCATCTCAAGCTGCCAAAATTAAAATTTTATCAATTTAATGTAAAATACGAGGCAATTATTTCCGAAGGGATATTAAACACTGGAAAAAATATTGAAGATATTAAAGTTGAAGATTATTTAGATATAGCGACTATTACAGAACGCGGTTTATCGCCGGATGGATTAAAAAATAAGCAAATTATGGATGCTATAAAAGGAGAGCCTGCTAATTTTAATTTATGGGTTTACACAATAGCGCGTGAAAGTATGGGAAATATTACTGTGTCCAACTTACTCAAATATAAGAATCAGTTAAAGTCTATTTTTGATACAATTACTTATAAAAATGGTGACGGAATATATTACTTTAATGAACTTTATCATCATAATAAAATTCGCTCGAGAATCCGCCTTGCCTTTCACAAGCACCGTGAACTTATCGTAAAATCCGAAGTTATTTCTAAATCAGCTAACTTACTTATTATAGAAAAACTTACCCCTATTGAAGAGCATGATAAATTATATCCAAATAAATCGGATACAAAAAATATTTTGGATGCAGATGTGACAGGAAAAGATATTATTTATATTCAAAAAGAATTAGAAGAAGCACAAAAAAAATTGCAAGATTTTATCGCTTCTCAGCCAAACCAGGATTTATTTAATATATCAGGCATCAGTATACAACACTCAAAAACTTATTCAAATGAGGTGTTGAATAAAGACCGCACATTTCATTATATTCCTTACAGTTTTTCTAAAAGCCGTTTTGAATTAGATTTCTTAAAGGAAGTTTTGACGCTTTCATCAGCTAAAAAACTTGAAGTTTATTACAACGGAGAGCAATATTTAACTGAATTTCGTATTAATTGTTATTCAGAAAATAAAAATAAACAAATTAAATGGACACGAGTTGGCTTATATACGCCAGATTTTCTTGTAATACAACGCAATAACAATAATGAAATACATAAAATATTAATAGTAGAAACTAAAGGGGCTGGTTATGCCAATCAGCCAGAATTTATTGAACGAAAAAAATTTGTGGAAGAAAAGTTTTTAGAATTTAATAATGAAAAATATAAACATAAACGGTTTGATTATCTTTATATCCCTGACAATATAGATATGGAAAAAAATATTAAAGTTTTTAATAGCAAGATAGAAAAATTTTTTGATATTAAAGACATAAAGGAGAATTAATTTATGCCTATAAAATATGTTCCTTATTATCCTGAAACTATTGAAGGACAGGCAATCCTTAATAATGTAACACGTACGCAGAGAGTATTACGCTATCGCGATAATAATAAAGTCCATGATCATATCAGGCGTGGTATGCCATATTATGAATTAGAAAAAATTGAAAGGGTGGGGAATAATTCTGAAAATATGCTTATTCGCGGTGAATGTATTTCGGCATGCGCTTATCTTAAAGATAAAGGAATAAAGGTAGATTTAGTGTATATTGATCCTCCGTTTGCCAGTGGCGCTGATTATGCAAAAAAAATATATTTAAGAAGAAATCCAAAATTAGCGGAAAAAATTGCTAAGACCGAAGAGGAATTAGACATAGAAGAATTTCGTATTTTTGAAGAAAAAATGTATGGAGATATATGGAATAAAGAAGATTATCTTAATTGGATGTATGAAAATTTAATGGCAATTAAAAGTGTAATGAGTGAAATTGGCAGTATATACGTACATTTAGACTGGCATATTGGACATTATGTAAAAGTGTTGATGGACGAGGTGTTTGGAGAGGATAATTTTAGAAATGAAATTGTGTGGTGTTATACAGGTCCATCGCGGCAGACTAACGATTTTCCGGATAAACATGATGTAATTTATAGATATTCTAGGTCAGAAAGTTATATATTTAATTTTGAAAAAATTAAAATTCCATATGTAAAACTTAATACCGGTAAAACACGTGGTATTTTTAAGGGAGAAGCAACTTTAAGCGAAGAAGGTAAGATACCAGAAGATTGGTGGAGTGACATAACTCCGGTCGCTAGATTACATGCTACTGAACTTCTTAACTATCAAACTCAAAAACCTGAGGCTCTTCTTGAACGCATCATTAAAGCATCGTCTAACGAGAGTATGATTGTCGCCGATTTTTTTGGTGGTTCAGGTGTTACGGCAAAGGTTGCAAACGACTTAAACCGTAAATTTATTCATGTAGATGTGGGTATAAATTCTATCCAAACAACTCGCGATCGTTTAATTGCCGCTGGAGCCGAATTTGATATTTACGATATAAAAGATGGCGTATCGCTTTTTCGGAATCCAATACAAACAATGGACAAATTAAAAAGTCTTATTAAAGGACTTAACGCAGAGCCAACTTTAGATAGTTTCTGGATAGGCGCAATAAATGATAGTAAGATAGGTCTTGTGCCGGTTTACGTGCCAAATTTATTAGATAACGGAACAAAAGTTCTAGATATTCCAATGATAAACAGTATTATAAACGGAGCTATTCCTGATTTGCCTGATAGCGTAAAAAAGGTAATTATTTATTATGTGGATATAGAAAACGAGAAAGATTTGAATAAATTTATAAATGATTATAATAAAACGGATATGCAGATTGAATTGCGAGATTTAAAAGAAATTCTGGATGAAGCTGTTATTAATGATGAAGTAGATTATGAATTAAAGAAAATAAACAATAGGTTTGAGATTGAGTTTAAATCATTTATAAGCGATAGGCTTATTCAAAATATTGATGCTTATAATCAAAAGAAGTTATTAAATAGTTCTATCAGTAATTTATTTAACGAAAGCATTGAAGGCGATGGTGAAAATGGTGATGTAACTAAAAATAAAAAACCCTTCAAACCTATTGAAATCAGTGAGAGCGGGCTTGAGTTAATTGAACTAATTAGCCTTGATTGTTCTAATTTTAGCGGTGTCTGGAAAAGTGATATAGAATTAAAGATTGATAAAAATGGATTTATTATTCTAAACGGAAAGAAAACGAAAGAGTTATGGAATGGCAAGATTATTTCAGATAAAAAACCATTACGTATGAAAGTAAGAAATATTGCAGGGGATGAATCAATTATTATATTTTAGACAGCTTTAAAAAACATTATATTTATAAAATTATTTACTGTTTATGGCGTTTTTGTTAATTGTATTTATAATTATTAAATTTATTAAACACGGGTCTATAAATGAAATCAAATGATCCATTAAATGCCTTTATTAGCTATAGCCATGAGGATAAACAATATTTAGTTTCTCTAAAGAAACATATAACCATATTGGAAAAAAATGGATTATTGAAAGTCTGGGATGATACGCAATTAAATGCAGGCGATGAATTATTAGATGAAATCCATAAACATCTTATAGTTGCTGATATATTAATTTTATTAGTCAGTGTTGATTTTCTAAATTCATTGCCTTGCGATAAAGAATTGAAAGAGATATTAGAAAAAAATAAAAATACCAAAACTAACAAGGTTGCAATAATTCCAATTATTGTTCGCGAATGTGTTTGGAAAAAAACAATCTTAGAAAATTATATTGCTATCCCTAAAGATGGTAAGCCTGTATCTACTTTTTCGGATAAAGATAGTGCATGGGTTAACGTGTGCGAAGAAATAGAAAAAGTAGCAGAAGCATATAATAAAATTAATGAAAGGTTTGAAAATCAGTTAGCAATTAAACATGGAATAATTAGTCGTAAAAAAATTGAAGTTGAAAATAATAATTTAATGGGAAAAGAATACACATTTCAAAGAATAAAGATTTCTGATAATGATAATATTTGGCTAAAAGCATTTTATGATAAATTAAAGACATTTTATTATAACGAACAAGGCTTTAATGTTCTTGATGTTCCTATAAAAGATATAATTAACGAATTAAAGGTAGATTTATATGGAAAATTGAGAGATTTTGATTATCAAAGTATTGATGGAAATTTATTTAGGGCAGATCATTTAACATTGATTGGATTGTGGTATATTGATCCTGAAAGCAATATATTAAACCATGTTACAAAAATAATTTCTTATATTAAAGAATTAATACTTAGCGGTAAAAAGCCGAACGAAATAATAATTAACGATATAGTTAGTGAAACACAGCTTAAAGAGGTTGATGTTCAAGTTGCGTTATATTTAATACGCGATATAGGTACTTTTTGGCATGCTTCGCGGTTTAATCATTCAAATACTGGTTATTTATCAATTTTTATTGATAACGAATATGATATATACTTAAACTTCGATAATATAGAAGATTTAATGGAGGACTTTTATAAAATAAACTATCTAGACTGCCCAGATAATGATTATAAAGAGCCGATAGGATTTAATCCTTCACAAAAGCTATAAAATTGTCAATAGCAATCTGTGATAAATTACCTCAAATTTATAGTGAATATATAATTTTAAAAAAATGCAAACTACAAATATAGTAATTGATATTTTGACTTTTATTTTAGCTTCTGCTACCGGCTTTCTTGCTCATTCAACATATAAGACAGCACAAGCTACAAAAGAAATGGTTGAATTAGAAAAAATCCCATTATTAACGTTTTCTAATATTCAAATTAATCGACCTGGAGGATCTAGTAATTTTTTTGTTAGAATAGAAGTTTTATTGAAAAATTATAGCAAAGTTCAAATAAAATATTTCATAAAAGAATTTGAAGTGATATTAGATAATAAAACATACGGCAAACAGCAATTTAATGAATCTGGTTTTGTTATAAATCCGAATGCACCCGGAATATTAAGGTATCCAGATATTAAATATGATGCAGCCTTAACAAATAACAAGGAATATCAAGGTTCGATTAAATTTTCATTGGAATATTATTCTATGCCTTATAATATAAAGAAAAATCTTGATAGAGAAATGACATTTTCTGCAATATTTAAGACGGCTGAGAATAGTTTTTCCGATATTACGTTTGATTTTACAAAAGAACCTAATAATTGATTAAATTAAGGACGTATCAATTAAAGCCGCATTTAAAAGATATAGTTAAATTTTTAATTAATAACGATTCGAATCATGTTTAAAATTATCGGTTTTATAATTGCTCTTTGTATTTTAGCGATACCTTTCTCTGCTTCTGCCAAATCCTGTAATTGCAATAATAGTGGTATAATAACCGCTTCCGGTTCAGGCACGGTAAAAATTAAACCAGACGGATCCAGATTATATGTATCTATAAACATTTTTAATAAATATCACAAAATAGCGTATGCAGATTTATTAAATCAAGCTCGCAAAGTTATAAATCATTTTGAAAGTTTTAATATAGCGGCTTACCGTAAATCTAAAATTACGTATTTAATAAGAACTGTGCAAATAAATATATCTCCAAACAGAATTTACAAGAAAGGCAAATGGATAATTGACGGATATAACGCAATAGAAAATTTAATCATAAAAGTTCGTGGCAATAAAAACACAAACAATGCAATTTTATATTTATTGAAATATAAATCTACTAGTATAAACAGGATAGTCCCTATCGTCTCAAATATTGAGAAATATAAAATAGAAGCCGTAAAACTTGCGTATAAACATGCAATTTCAAAAATAAAAGCCGTTTTAAAACTAACAGGCGTTAAATCTTATGCCGTTAAAACTGTTGATATTAAAAGCGCGGTTCAAAGGATTTTTCCTGTCCCCGTTATAATGCAGGCTAAGACGGTAAATGTGGGTAGCAAAGTTTATTTTCCAGGAAGAAATAAAATAACCGCCGATGTATTTATAAAAGCTAAGTATAAGAATGCTAATTAATGCTCTTTAATAAAATAAAAAATAAAAGAATATTTATATTGCCTATTCTTGCCGTTCTTGCCGGCATATTAATCCTTTATCCCTTTTTCTCCAGCAATTTTACCGATATTTATTTAATTATTAAAACCGCCTTTGCAATCCATAAATTAATTATCCCTGCCGGTTTTAATTTAAAATATCTCGTTCTTTTCTCAGGATTAATTCTAATGTCGTTTACAGATATGCTTTTTGAAAGAATATCAAGAGTTATCCCTGTATTTTTAATGCTTGCGGGCGTGTTATTTGCTTATATCGCAAATAAGCCCCTTATTAACGCTTTTGAGGCGTTAGGCATAGGTTTAGGGATATTTATCCTAATCGATATAACAAGGCTCGGTTCTTACGCCACAGGCGACGTTTTATCGGCGGGAGCGATAGGGTCATTCGTAGGGATAGAAAATATAATTATTATTTCGATATGCGCTATAATATTAGGAAAGGCGATAACTTATTTCAGCGCAAGATTAAACGGCTTGTTCGATAAAAGCAGAGTAAAAGCGTTTCATTTCGCTTTCGTGCCGGTGCTGTTTTTAGTATCTTGCCTATTGTTTATTTTTTTCCGCAGTTTTTAAAGTTTTTGATTTTTTCTATATATTCCTGAACGCTGTTTCTTATTATAGCGCTTAAAGAAACGTTTAAATTCAATTCTTCCGCTTTTTCTTTAGCCTCTTTATATTTTTCGTATAAATCTATCGGAATTCTGACCGATACGTTTTTAGTTTTTTTTGCCGGACTTTTTTCTTTCTTTTTTAATTTCTTCAATTTCTTTCTCCGCTAATTCTATGCCTTTCTGAAATGCTTTGTTTATAATATCTTTAAACGTAAGCCTTATGCCTTTTTTTTCCGCTTCCTTTTTCATCTCTTCTAACTTTCCGTATTCTTCTTTAGTGAGTTTGATAGAAGCGAAAACGGTATCTTTGCTTTTTGTCTCTTCTTTTTTTCTCGGCATATTCTATATGAAGTTTTTCATGGTTTGTTTATATTCTTCGATAGTTTCGTCAATCCCAGCTCGCACAATATTTTCAATCAGTATCTCTTTTTTGGTTTCTTTCAGTTTTAAAAATTTCTCGTAATTTTCTTTCTTTAAAGCGACGGATACTTTAACTCTTGCTATTTCTTCTTCTTTTAATTCTAAGCCTTTAAGGATTATATCTCTCGCCATTAAAGTTACGCCGTTTCTTTTGGCGTCTTTTATAACCTCTTCTATTTTTTTGTATAAGGACTTATCGATATAAGCTCTTATCGTTTTTTCTTTTTTCTCTTTTAATATCCGCATAGTGCTTTATTATAATCATATTTCGTTATTTTTGGTCAATA
>SGBB01000036.1 GCA_004195025.1 Candidatus Acidulidesulfobacter diazotrophicus
GGAGAAAGTCCGAATGCTATATCCCTATAGTCATTTAACTTTCACCTGATAATAAAACTATTATTATAGGCACGGAGGTAAGTCTTATGAAATAAGGGTTTGCAGATGTTTTTAAATAATTAAAAATTAATTAAAAATAAATTCAAAATAAATTCAAATTTTTTAATATTTATAGTTGACTTTATTATCTTACTCCCGCCTGAGTTTGCCGGTTTTATCCGCTCATAATTTGTCGCTATGTCAATCGTGATTTAAACTGTTATGTATTATCTTTAATCCTTGTATAATGTACATATTATAATTTAATATATATATTTATTTATAATTGCAAGGGTGGGACGGGTGGAAATAATTAGCCCATCCAAAAAAAATAAACTTTTATAATTTAAATTTTTTCTTATCAATATTATAAATTATAATTATAGTAATATAGCCTTAACCGAGTGTCTATTAAATTATAGCAGGTCCATCCCCTGCAAACACTTTAACGCAGTTAAATAATTTACTCACATTTTCATCAGTTGCCTCTACCTGCTTATTTAAACTTTCTAAATTATCAAATCTTGCTAACAATGTAGCTGAAATTTGCGATATGACAATTTCTTTAAAAGTATCTCTGAATATAATACGAGGATTTGAAGGGTCGCTGTCATCAGGCAAATTAGTATTTATAGAAGCTTTATTTATGATATTTTTAAAAGCTTCCTCAGCTTTCGGCTGTTTAAGCCTGACGGTAGTATCTCTGTTAAAAGATACCACTACTGCCGCTTCCGATATATATATCTGTTTGCAATATTATTAGTATTCTTTGTCGTATTGTCCATATTATTTATTATTCACCTTATTATTATATTATTATTTATAAAATTATTCATAAAATCTCTAATTAACAATTTAATACTCAATATTTTAAAAAACTTATCTTATAAAATAATCAATGTCAATAGATAAATTAAAAGTTGACAACACACGCAATTCTGTGAACTTGATTTTTTTATTAAATTAATGTATAAATATAAAATATATTTATACATTAATTTCTTGGTTCTTGTATTAATCAATTTAATTTTGCAAACATTTCTATGGAAATTATGGAAATTCAGATTGACCCGCACACATTAGAGCGGGCTCAAGAGAGGGGAAGTAATGAGATTGAGATTAAAGATGTAATTCTTACCGGTTCTTCAATTAAGTCAAAATATGGGCGTATAGGAAAAGCTAAAGTTTATGAATTTAAACAGAAACGTATTAATAATTATTATGAGCAAAAAAGAGTCGAAGTATTTTTTATTATTGAAAACAACAAAATAAATAATTACCGTAACCGTTTATGTTTTTTACGGAAAATGGGAGGAGGCAAAATGAATATTTTTTACAATGATAAAACCGATCTTCTATATATTAGAATAGACGATAGAAAACAAGAACTTATTAATAAGCAGGTTTCCGAAGATATAGTTCTTGACATCGGGGAAAATGAGAAAATTGTCGGGATAGAGATAATAGACGCTTCAAAACATGTAGCCTTAGATAAACTTCTTTCTTTGCAATATGCAGCTGAAAAAGTAGCTATATAGGAGAAACGAAAGAGGTCAGTTAATTTTCCGCATAAAAGTTGAATTAAAGGGGACTTATTTATTTATTCCTGTACTCCAGCCTGCGTTTGACTGTTTTATTCAATACCTTACCACACATAATATGCAATTATGTCATCTTGATTATTTTATTGAATTAATGTATAATTATTATAATTATAATTAATTGAGATGAATAATAACCAAATAAACCCTGATGAAATATTTTTTAAAATAAAAACTCCTTTAGACGTTGAAGTTAGAACTACAATAAAATTACTGGCAGTATTTAATTGACATAAAACATCCAATAATGAAAAATAAAGAGAATACGGTAAAAAATACTTTAAAAAATCCAGATTAAATAAGACAGAGTAAAATAGATAAAGAAATTGTTCTTTATTATAAAAAATTAGATAAATTATATTGCGTTGTTGCAAAACATATAGATTTAAAAGGGTTTTTAATTACGACATATCCGACTGATAAAATAAAAGAAGGAGATTTAATATGGAAAAAGTAAAAGTTTACTATCATAAGGATTCCGATACTATGGATATATGGTTTGGAAATCCTGAAGACGAAGTAATGTCGGAAGAAGCCGGCGAAGGTATTATATTTAAAAAGAACAAATCAGGTGAAACAATCGGCATTGAAAAATTATACATTAGCAAAACCGTTGGTATAGACGCACCGTTATCAGCTGTACCAGTTGAATTAGTGGTTGCGTGAAAAAAAATAAACAAATAGGTAACAACCCATAACCATAACCATAACCATAACCATATCTGATTTGTTTAACCTATCCGATTTATTTATTTCCTTACTCTCCATTGAGTGTTTATTGCATAATATAATACCCATTATTGCAAATAAATTCCCCAATTTTGCAATGTTGTTTTACTATTATCATGACGTATCATGACGACGATTTTGTCGGTTTTACAATACTGCATACAAAAAAACATAGAGCATGAAAAACCTATATTATATATATAAAAAGGACATTTTTAACCTATTTTTTATTTTTAACTTATCCAAAATAATTATAGCGGAAAAGATGTCAAATATTTTTTTATAATAAAATAAATAGTGATTCAATAAAAATAAAGAAAATAATTATCCTCATTACTTCCGTCTATCTCTCGAACCTTTTTTAACATATTTGCAACAAAAAATTAATAGATTTTTAACATTCCAGTCATAATTTATTAGCACTTCTATTGTTATAATAGAATAATAAGGATTAACTGCGAGATAAATGTCTAATTAAAAACGTGTAATTGCTGTCAAATAAGAAACGTAAAAGGGTGTCTGATAGTTTCCGTAAACGGTGTACAATAAGAACGGAATACATAACTATTTGCTAAAAAATAAAATTATTATCTATATTATTATCTATATTATTATCTATATATTATTATCTATATTATTAATTATATTATTATCTATATTATTATCTATATTATTATCTATATTATTATCTATATTATTATCTATATATTATTATCTATATTATTATCTATATATTATTATCTATATTATTAATTATATTATTATCATATTGCTATTTGTATTTTATATATAAAATATGTCAAAATCAAAAATAATAACAAAAAGAATAATATTGCCGGATTATCCGCATCATATTGTGCAGCGAGGACATAACCGCCAGGTAATATTTGCAGAAAATGAAGATTTTAAAAATTATTTAGAGAATCTTCATGAACTAAAAGCAAAATATAAAATAAAGGTATTTGCTTATTGTCTTATGACCAATCATATTCATCTGCTATTGCAGCCCGGTAAGAGAACTGAAAATATTGGGAAATTTATGAAAGTGCTTTCGGCACGCGCTACCCGCTATTTTAACGTACTTGAAGGACGCAGCGGAACATTATGGGAAAGCAAATATAAGTCAAGTGTTGTGCAAAGTGAGGAATATTTATTGGCATGTTTACGCTATATAGAATTAAATCCCGTACGCGCCGGAATAAAAGAGCATCCTGAGGAATATTTATGGTCAAGCTATATTCCGCGCATGGGCGGTGACCGAAAAGAGTGGTTGGATATAGACCCGATGTTTCTAAGTTTAGGCGAAACGGAAACAATAAGACGCGAAAATTACCTAAAATTTATCGGCGAAAATGTACCGTCAGGCGAATCGGAATTTATTCGCACAGCGTTAAAACGCGGGCAGCTTACTGGAAATTCACGCTTTATAGACGCTATTGAGCATATTGTCGGCAGACGCATTGAAAGAAGAGGGCAAGGAAGACCATTTAAAAACAAGGATAATTTTAAATAAATATAAATAAATAAATATAATATAAATAATAAATAAAAAATAATAAATAATAAATAATAAATAATAAATAAAAAATAATAAATAATAAATAATAAATAATAAATAATAAATAATAAATAATAAATAATAAATAATAAATAATAAATAATAAATAATAAATAATAAATAATAAATAATAAATAATAAATAATAAATAAATCAAAAATCTATATTGATATTGGATATCTATTATAGTTATGTCATATGATAAGAGGGCAAATACAAATACAGGCGAATTATTATAATTTAAATCTTAATTAAACTTAAAACTTTGATAAAACTCAGTCAGGAGTAATGGAATAAATAAATCGGATACCTTATATGAATCGGATACCTTATATGAAAAGAAAAACTTTCTTTAATAGCGGAAAAGATATATGCCTTTTTTAGATAACGATTTTATTTTAGCTTGACATATGCACAACAATTATATTAAAATTATGCATATAAAATGCACAATTTAAAAATATATATTAAGAGGATTCATTGTATGCGAACCACGATTACTTTAGATAAAGACATTTTAGATAGTCTTCTGGAAGAAACCCGTGCTAAAAGCAAAGCGTCGGCGGTCAAGATAGCAATAGATGCCTATCTTAAAAAGAAAAGAATAGAAAAGATTAAATTTATGAAAGGAAAGATAGAGTTTGATATGACAGCCGACGAGATAAGGCATTATGAAAGATGAAAGAATCTTGATAGATACGTCTGCCTGGATTGATTATTTCAAAGGACAAAACGGGCAGACTATGAATCTTATGGATGTTGTATTGTCAAAAAATGATATTTATGTTCCGAAAGTAGTTATTGCTGAACTTTTACAGGGTTGTAAATCGGAAAAAGAGACTTCTTTTATAGAAGGATTTTTAGATACATTTTTCATAATTGACAATTCTCCCGATACTTGGATAAAAGCGGGCAGGCTGTCTTTTTTGATGAAACGGCATGGTAAAACGGTAAATCTTACCGACTGCTATATATCTGTTATAGCACAGGAAAACAACTGCATCATATTAACGCTCGATAAGCATTTTAAGGATATAAAAAAATTTTTGGAAATTAAACTTTTGTAATTAATTTTTTAATCCTGCGATAGGACAATGTTTAACCTATCCGATTTATTTATTCTCTTACTCCCGCCTTACTCCCGCCTGTATTTGTCCTCTTATCTTATAATATAATATACTTATAGTGTAAACAAGAAAAAGAATAAAAAGAATAAAAAGTATCATAAAAAGTATCCGATTTATTTTAACTGTTACTTCTGCCTGAATTTGCGAAGGCAGGATGATTTTATTTAATTTTTATAATGTAAAATAAACTTTACAAATATTCATAATAAATGTAAAATGTATTTATCGTATGTTAATCATATTTTATAAATAAAAAATTATATGCATTAATTATTAATTATAAGAGGAAATTTATATTAGCGAAAATATTGATTTAAACACTTTTTTTCGATTTAACAAGAATGGCTTCTTCGTTTGCCTTCTTATTATTATAGGCGCTATATATACAGTGCTATAGATACAGCTTTGTCTCAGCGGTTAATCGGTATCCTCGGGTCAAGGGGGGTGGGGAAGACAAGACGACCCTCATGCTCCAAATTATTAAAGAGAGGTTTGGAATATCCGATAAAGCATTATATATCAGCGTTGACCATCCATATTTTGAGGTTAATCCTTTATATGAATTTGCGGAATATTTTTCTAAATACGGCGGAGAACTTTTATGTATTGACGAAGTCCACAAATATCCGGACTGGTCAAGCCACATAAAAGCGATATATGATGACATTCCCAATCTTAAAATAATATTTTCGGGGTCATCCATCCTTCAGATGTCCAAACAGAAAGGGGATTTAAGCCGCAGAGCAATTGTTTATCAACTCGGAGGACTTTCTTTTCGTGAATATCTAAATATTGCCCATGGATTTGCTTTTAAGGCTCATAACCTTGAAGAGATACTTAATGACCATATTTCTATCGCATCTAAAATAACCCTGAATATTAAAATTCTTCCCCTGTTTAAAGAATACTTAGATATGGGATATTATCCTTTTGTTTTAGAGGGAAAAGAGTTTTATCGCCAGAAGCTAACTGAAATTCTTAATCATACCCTTGAAACCGATCTTCCTTTTGCTGCAGCTATTGCAATAAGGCAGATTTCAAAACTCAAGAAACTTCTTTATATTTTAGCTAAAAGCGTCCCTTTTATTCCCGATATTACCGAACTTGCCAGAAGCACGGACATTTCAAGACCGACGATTTATAATTATCTTGAAAAACTTAAAGATGCCAAGGTTTTGCTTTTATTGCAAAAGGTCGGGAGGGGTTATGAAAATCTTTCGAAACCCGATAAATTATACCTTGAAAATACCAATCTAATGGGTGCTTTGTCTTTAGTTCCAAATAAAGGAACAATGAGGGAAACATTTTTTGCCAATCAGATCATAAATGCATATGCCGATAATCGCTTTTCCGCTAACGAGCTAATCGCTATTCCTAAGAACGGTGATTTTCTGGTCAAAGGGAGATGGACGTTTGAAGTGGGCGGTAAAAATAAAAAGGAAAAGCAGATTTCAGGAATTCCAGATAGTTACATTCTTGCAGACGAAATAGTAATAGGATACGATAAAAGGATCCCTCTGTGGCTCATGGGGTTTTTATATTAGCGTATTCATCATATCCATCCATTTATTTATTACTTACTCCTGATTGGGTTTTATTAAAGTTTGATTAAGATTTAAATTATAATAATCCCTCGAACCTTTTTTAATATATTTGCAACAAAAAATTAATAGATTTTTAACATTTAAAATGTATCCGATTTATTTTAAAATGTATCCGATTTATTTATTCTCTTACTCTCGCCTTACTCTCGCCTGTATTTGTCCTCTTATCTCATAATATAATATAATATAATATACTTATAATGTAAACCATATATTTTTTATTTTTATAATTTTATTTTATTTTATTTTATTAAATTAAATTTATATTTGTGATAAAATATAAAATATTAATTATTGTATAATTTTATATTTTTTATATATAAGTTAATAATTAATAGAAAATAATTATAGGAAAAAGATTTCAAATATCAATAAATACTGGATTCCCGTTTACGCGGCACGACAATGACGCCTTAATGGTAAACAGGTAAATCCTCGCAAGTTATTCCTGCGTTGGCGGGAAAGTCCCGAAGATAGAAAAGCACGCCGTTTCTGTTCACGAGGCTATAAGCTGAGAGCGGAGCGTTCATCCAGAATAAAAATTTATAATACAGGATTAAGGTAATTTAAAATGAAAAGTCTATTGCTTTGTATCCGAATAAAATAATATAAAATAGTATGAATAATACAGCGGTTCTAATATTTTCGTGTCCCGATAAAAAGGGCATTGTAGCCTCCGTTTCCAAAGTTCTTTTTGACAGCGGAGCTAATATAATTGAATCCAATCAGCATTCGGCAAAATCGCTGCTCCCCCATTTTTTTATGAGAATAGTTTTTGAATTAGATGCCGACAATAATAATGCCGATATTAATGTTAGCAATAATGCCGATTCCGAAGTTTATAATGCCGATATTAATGTTAGCAATAATAATCGTGCTAATAATTGTAATAATAAAAATTATAGCGGTAATAGCAAAAATTTAAATAAAAGCATACGCGCTATAAAATTTAAAATGGATGAAATCGCCTCTGAGTTTGATTTCAATTTTAAAATAAGCGATATTTCGGTTAAAAAGAACGCAGCTGTGTTTGTTTCAAAAGAAGACCACTGTCTTAATGAACTTTTATGGCAAAAAAACGCCGGCGATATTTTATTAGATATTAGGTGCATAATTTCAAATCACGCGAATTTATCGGCTATCGCAAATTTTTATGAAATACCTTTTATATATGTTCCGTCAAATATTGATAAAGATAAACAAGAAGAAATAATTCTTGAAAAATTAAAAAATTTCAATATAGATTTTATTATACTGGCAAAATATATGAGAATTCTTTCTGAAAACTTTATTAATTCATTCGGAAAGAAAATTATAAATATACATCATTCATTTTTGCCATCTTTTCCGGGAGCAAAACCATACGAACAGGCATATGAAAAAGGTGTTAAAATAATAGGCGCTACCGCTCATTTTGTTAATGAAAAATTAGACGACGGTCCCATAATAGAACAAGATGTTATAAGAATAAATCATGAAGACAACCCTGATGATTTAAAAAGAAAAGGAAAGATAATAGAAAGGTTGGTATTGGCAAAAGCAGTAAAATTATTTATTGAAGACAGAATAATAGAATATGGCAATAAAACCATAGTTTTTGACTGAATTTTAAAAAGCTTTAAAAAGTATCCGATTTATTTATCACCTTACTCCTGACTGAGTTTTATCAAAGTTTTAAGTTTGATTAAGATTTAAATTATAATAATCCGCCTGCATTTACCCTCTTATCTCATAATATAATATACTATACTAAAGTGTAAACCATATATTTTATTTTTATAATTTTATTAACATTAACGGGTAGACTTTTAAAATCCTTCAAAGTCATTTCCGCGTAGGCGATAATCCAGAATAAAATTTTCCATAGGCAATTTTGGGTATATAAAATTATTTGACGAGTGTATATTATAGAGATATACTTTAATAATGGATGATAAGATATTAGACCAGTATGATGGGTTTCAGAGGGATATTGGCAATATCGATAAAAAATTAATAAAACATAATATTTCGAATGCCGAGTGCGAAGAGGCTTTCTTTAATAAGCCTTTTATTATTAAATTAGATGAAAATCATCTTCAAGAAGAGGCAAGATATTATATTTTGGGAAAAATAAACGAAGATAGGAAATTATTTTTAGTGTTTACAACGAGAAATAGTTTAATCAGGGTTATTTCGGCAAGAGATATGAATAAAAAAGAAAGGACGGTGTATGACGATGAAAAAAAGATTCCGCATTTTAAGAATGAAAGTGAAGAAAGAGAGTTTTGGGCTGCCCATGACAGCACTGAATATATAGACTGGAATAAAGCAAGTGTTGC
>SGBB01000037.1 GCA_004195025.1 Candidatus Acidulidesulfobacter diazotrophicus
TAAAATCATTTCTCTGACTGCTTTAATTCTGTCGCCTTTAAAAAACATATGTTCGGTTCTGCACAATCCTATACCTTCGGCGCTATAATTTCTGGCAACTTTAGCATCTTCGGGAGTATCTGCATTAGCTCTTATTTTTAATTTTTTAAGCTCATTAGCAAAACCCATTATAGTAAGAAAATCATCATTTAATTCGCTTCTTATCATATCTACGTTTCCGTTATAGATTTCTCCTGTAGAACCGTTTAAAGTAATAATATCTCCTCTTTTTACTGTTCTATCGCCTATCGCTATCTCGCCTTTCTTTTCATTTATTTCAAGAGCCGAGCATCCCGTTATGGCACATTTGCCCATACCTCTTGCAACAACCGCGGCATGAGAGGTCATACCGCCTCTTGCGGTAAGTATCCCTTCGGCAACGCTCATTCCGTGTATATCTTCAGGGGAAGTTTCCATTCTTACAAGAATAACTTTTTTACCTTTTTTTGATTCCATCTCTGCTTCCTCTGCCGAAAATACGACTTCTCCGCTTGCGGCTCCAGGAGAGGCAGGTAGACCTCTTGCAATAATATCTTTTTTTGATTTTGGGTTAATTGAAGGATAAAGAAGCTGAACTATTGAATTAGGATCTACTCTTAAAACAGCTTTTTTTTTGTCTATTAAGCCTTCGTTGTACATATCAAGAGCAATTTTCACCGACGCCTTAGCAGTTCTTTTGCCTGAACGCACCTGAAGCATATATAAAATATCTTCTTGAATAGTAAATTCTAAATCAAGCATATCTTTATAATGATTCTCAAGAATTTTTGCATATTCTAAAAGTTCTTTGTAAACTTGGGGCAGAGCTTCTTCTAAAGACACTTCGCCTTTATTTTTCTTTGACATATTATTAATAGGCTGAGGAGTCCTGATTCCCGCTACAACATCTTCGCCTTGCGCATTAATAAGATATTCGCCGTAAAATCCGTTTTCACCCGTTGAAGGATTTCTCGTAAAGGCAACACCTGTGGCTGAATTATTTCCCATATTGCCGTAAACCATAGAGACTACATTTACCGCAGTTCCCCAATCTTCAGGTATATGATTTAATCTTCTATATGTAATAGCTCTCGGAACATTCCATGATTCAAAAACTGCGGATATACCCATCCATAACTGTTTATATGGGTCATCCGGAAAATTTATTCCTTTTTGCTCTTTGACGACATCTTTAAACTTATATACTAATTCTTTTAAATCTGAGGCACTAAGTTCGTTATCGTTGCGGACATTTTTCTCTTTCTTTTTTTTCTCTAATATTTCTTCCATAATTTTAGAATCAATACCGAGAACAACATTTGAAAACATTTGAATAAATCTTCTATATGTATCGTAAGCAAATCTTTCATTTCCCGATTTTTTAATTAAACCTTTTATAGTTTCATCATTTAAACCAAGATTTAAAACAGTATCCATCATTCCTGGCATTGAAATTCTTGCGCCGCTTCTGACGGAAACTAAAAGAGGATTTTCAGCGTCGCCGAATTTTGCGCCCATCGTTTTTTCAACGGTCTCTAAGTTGACGAGCACTTTATTTTCTAAATCTTCCGGATATTTTTTGCCGTGTCCGTAAAAATAAGTGCAGACCTCCGTGGTAACGGTAAAACCTGCGGGGACTCTTATGCCTAACTTTGTCATTTCCGCTAATCCCGCCCCTTTGCCTCCCAACAAATTTTTCATAGAACCATCGCCATCAGCATATTTATTGCCGAAAAAATACACATATTGCGCCATTGAACTTTTCCTCCTCGGTTTATTTATTTAAATATCAATTATAATATAATTACCTTAAATCACCGTTAGAAATTTTATTTTCTGAAGGAATTATATAATTAAAATTATATTAGTAAGACAGCTTAGAGAAATCGCATAAATTTTTTAATTCTATTAATATGCTATTTAAAAAACCTATTCTTGAATTTTTTAAATCTAAGTCCTCAACATTGACCATTACATTATCAAAAAATTTATTAACGGGATAAACTATCTCATGATATAAATTCATTAATTTATAATAATTATTTGATTTAATATATCTATAAGATTCATCTTTAATAAATTCATAAGATTCCATAAGAAGTATTTCTTCTTTTAAAATTAATTTCTTACCGTCAAAAGAAACTATATCGCCGTAATTAAAGGTAATATTGTTTAATCTCTTAAAAACAAAAGTCAAATCATACATATATTCATGCAATTTATTTTTAGCCACAAAATCAATTTTTAAGTAAGATGTATAAACATCATCAAAAATATCATCTATAGCAGACGATATTTCATCAAAATTATAATTTAAAGACGACATTATATTTTTAAACCTTGTTTTGGCAAATAAAATAAAAGTATCTTTTAAATTTAATAAATTCAAGTTTCCGTCTTTATAAAAATTATCGAAATAAAAACTAAATATTTTATTTAATGACAGTTTATATTTTTTTGCGAGCAAAATTTCAATTACGCCGATCATTGCTCTTCTTATAGCAAAAGGATCTGATTCTCCTGTAGGAAGCTTATTCAACATTGTGAATGATAAAACGGTATCCAATTTATCCGAAATTGCGGAAATATCTCCAAATTTATCAGCGGGCATTAATTTTTCCCCATGTTTCATAATCGGATAATAATGCTCTTCTATGGCTCTTGAAACTATTTTGTCTTCCTCAAATTTATTTGCATAAATCCTGCCGATAATTCCCTGCAATTCAGGAAATTCATATACAACATGCGTTGTTAAATCAAATTTTAATAAAGATGCGCATCTTTCAATAATTTTTTTGTCTTTAATATTTATGCTTTCTGTGTCTTTTTTATTTGATTTATTAATTATATTTTCAAAAATATACGGAGCGAGCTGTTTAATCCTTTCTGTTTTTTCATAATATGTACCGATGCCCTTATAAAAAATAACCTCTTTTGTTTTATCTATAAAGTAATTAATGGATTGTTTTGTGTCTTCTTTGTAAAAAAAATCGGCATCATTTAATCTTGCGGCCAAAACTCTTGAATAACCCCGCGAAATATTATTGTCTCTTATATCTCTTAAATCATTATTATAAATATCGGGGGTTAAATTTGCAATTCCGATAAAATACGGCATTAATTTAGACTTGTCTTTTGCAAATAAAGGAAAAAATCTCTGATGCTTTTTCATAACTAAAGATAAAAGCTCATGGGGTATATGTAAAAATTTTTTGTCAAATTGTCCCTGAATTATATGCGGACTTTCTGTAATTCCTACAATTTCATCAATCAAATTATCGTCATCTTCAAAAATACATTCAATTTTTTTTGAATTATTTATTAATCCTTTTTTTATAAAATTTTTTCTTTCAAGGTTATCTAAAATTATGCCCGCTTTTTTAAGTTTTTCAATATAATCGTTCGCATCTTTAATTTTTATAAATGATTTTGAAAAAGAATCTTTTCTCAAAATATATGAATAATTGCCTGCCTTGCAGTCTCCGTAATTAAATTGTATAATTTTTCCGTCAAACAAAGCAAGAATCCATAATATCGGTCTTGGATATCTTATATCCGCGTCCGACCAGATCATAGATTTTTTAAATGACGGCTGCTTAATAATAGACGGGATGTTTTCGGATAATATTTTTTCTAGATTTCTTCCTTTAATAATTGTTTTATATGCGGCATACTCTCCTTTTTCCCGGCTAACGGCATAAATTTTTTTATAATTTTTTATATTGTTTTTTTTTACAAATTGAATTAAAGGAACCGCGGGGCTGCCGTCAGACAAATAGCAGACTTTTAAAGGAGGACCTATTATTTCTATTTCTTTATCTTCGGTTTTTAAAGGTATATTTTTAACCAATAGCGTTACTCTTCGCGAAGTTGAATAATATTCAATATTTTTATTATCGTTAAGGTCTAATTCATTTAAACCTAATTCATTAGCAAGAAAAATTTTAAAAGATTCTGCCAATCTGCGGGGAAATGTTAAAACTTCTTTATAGGGAAGCTCTCCTGAGCCTATTTCTAATAAAAATTCGCTCATAAATAAATAATATCTACCTTAAAATTATAAATTTTAATTATTTTATTGAATTATTTTAATTAATTATGAATACCGTTCATTTTATATAAATTTTTTATAAAAAATAATAATAATTATATATTACTATAAATTGCCGATAGAGATTGTTAAATATACCCCAATGCATTAAGGAATATTAGATTCCTGCTTTCGCAGGAATGACACCCGTCGGCAAGTTTAGGTATTAATTATACTTTGATGCGATTATTAACGCATTTAATTATGTTATTTTATTTTTATATTTTATGGCGCATCGTTCCGCTATGGTTCTTACTCTTAATATATAATTCATTCTTTCGGAAACACTGATAAATCCTCTTGCATCAAGCAAATTAAAAACATGAGAACATTTAAGACAATATTCATACGCAGGTTTAACCGATTTTTCATTAGATAAAATCAGCTTTGCTTCATTTTCATAAATGTTAAAAAGAGAAAATAATGTATCCGCCGAAGCTAATTCAAAATTATATTTTGAAGTTTCATATTCGTCGTCTTTATGAATATCTCCGTAAGTCAAATAATCATTCCATGATAAATCAAATACGCTGTCTTTTTCTTGCAAATACATTGCTATTCTTTCTAAGCCGTAAGTAATTTCAATAGCTATTTTTTTAAGTTCTACGCCGCCGATTTGCTGAAAAAAAGTAAATTGAGATATTTCCATACCGTCAATCCAGACTTCCCAGCCTAATCCCCATGCGCCGAGAGTGGGGGATTCCCAATCATCTTCTATAAATCTTATATCATGTTCATTAGAATTAATACTTAATGCCTTAAGACTTTTTAAGTATATTTCTTGAATGTCTTTTATATACGGCTGCAAAATAACCTGAAATTGATAATATCTTGCCAATCTATTAGGATTTTCTCCGTATCTTCCGTCTGCTGGTCTTCTTGAAGGCTGAACATATGCCGCCTTCCAGTTTTTTTCTTCCAAACATTTTAAAAAAGTATAAGGGGAAAATGTACCGGCTCCAACTTCCATATCATATGGCTGCATAATAACGCAGCCAAAGTCTGACCAGTATTTTTGAAGTTTAAAAATTAAATTCTGAAAATTTATATGATTTTTTTTATTATTAATTTTCTTTTACCATATTTATATAATTTATATTTATTATTATTTTATTATTGAATTTATAAAACAAGCTTATAAAGCAAGCATATTTTCAATTGATTTTCTGGCTTTCAGCCTAATATCTTCAGTAATTTTAATAATATTCTTCATGTTATAAAGAGAGTCTATCGTATTGTCTAAATGTGTTTTTTTCATATTAGGGCAAACAAGGCTTGTGTTCGCCGCAATAAAAATTTTATCCGGATTTTCAATTCTCATTTTATACATAATACCTATTTCCGTTCCTATAATAAAATATTTTGCATCTGTTTGTCTGACATATCTGTACATCCCCGAAGTTGAGGAGACATGATCCGCAACATCTATAGTGTCATGCGTAGATTCCGGATGTGCAACAAATAATGCTCCCGGATACTTTTCTTTTAAATTTTTTATATCGGCAGGAGTCGTTCTGTTATGAGGGGGGCAAAACCCCGGCCAGCTTATTATTTCTTTTTTGGTAAATCTCTGAACGTAGTCTCCGAGATTTTTATCGGGAATCATTATAACTCTTTTATTGGGCAATGAATTAACAACTTTAACGGCGTTTGCAGAAGTACAGCAAATATCGCTGACGGCTTTACATTCGGCAGAAGTATTAACATATGCTACTACTGCGGCATCCGGAAACTCCGCTTTCATATTTAATATATCTTTAACGGTAATCATATCTACCATAGGACATCCTGCATCTTCTGCCGGAAGTATGACTTTTTTATCTGGGTTCATTATTGCGGCGCTTTCTGCCATGAATCTTACGCCGCAAAAAACTATAATATCTGCATTTGTTTGATTGGCTTTAATGGATAATTCAAGCGAATCGCCTTGAAAATCGGCAATTTCTTGAATTTCATCTCTCTGATAATTATGAGCTAATAATATAGCATTTTTCTTTTTCAGTAATTCTTTCAATAGATTCTGTTTTCTTTTAATTTCGCCGTCTATTTTTTCCATTTTTATTTCCTGCTATTAATAACATTTAAAGAAATTAATATATAAAAAATATGAATATTAATTATTATTAATTCTATATAAATAATAATATATAAAATTATAATAAATATAATTACATAATCAAACTTACATTTTATCATATTTATTATTATAATAACAATAAAAAACTAATATTGGTTTTTGTATTAACAAAACAATTCAAAAAACTTGATTTTAAACACAAAAGAATATTATAATAATTGAATTCAGTACAATGTGCAAATGTGCAATATGCATAATATAAACATTTAGACTTTATGAATAATTATAGACAATAAAATAATATGGATAATAATAAACAAAATCCTGCCGCAGCATCGGGATTTAAATTTGAAAATCCCGATGCTGCAGGTAAAATATACAGAAGAATATTGACGGGAGATAGACCTACGGGTCCTCTTCATCTGGGACATTATTGCGGCTCTCTAAAAAATAGGGTTGCCCTTCAGGATAAATATGACACATTTATATTAATAGCAGACATACAGGCTTTAACGACTAATTTTGATCATCCTGAACTTCTTAAACAAAATATATTTCAGGTTGCGTTAGATTATCTTGCAGTCGGAATTACACCTGAAAAATCAACAATTATAATTCAATCAATGATTCCTGAGATAGCTGAACTGACAATATTTTTTTCGATGTTTATTTCAATAAATGCTTTAAAGCATAATCCTACTATTAAAACCGAGGCAAAAGAAAGAGGCTATAAAGAACTTAACTACGGTTTTTTAGGATATCCCGTAAGCCAAACCGCAGATATAACTATCTTTAAAGCCGACTTAGTTCCTGTCGGAATAGATCAATTGCCTCATATAGAATTATCAAGAAAAATAGTAAGGCGGTTTAATGAACTTTACGGCAGCACTTTAATTGAACCCGAAGCTCTTTTAAGCGAATTTCCAAAACTTATCGGTCTTGACGGAAATTTAAAAATGAGCAAGTCCTATGGAAATGCAATTTTTCTCTCTGATGATTTTGATACCGTAAAATCTAAAATAAGAACTGCTTTAACCGACAAGTCGCGTATTCATCCATCGGATCCCGGGCATCCCGATATATGCACAATTTTTTCCTATCATAAAACTTTTTCAAATATAGATTTAACAAAAAATACCGAAAATGACTGCATTAATGGTTCGATAGGGTGCGTACAATGCAAAAATAATCTTTTTGAATCGATTAAAAATATTTTAATTCCTATGAATGAAAAACGTCAATATTATAAAGAACGGGCTTCCGAAATTTGGGATATTTTACTAACCGGCACAAATAAGGCGAAAAAAATTGCTGAAGAAACCTTAAGGGAAGTAAAGAATGATATGAAAATTAATTATTTTTAATAAAAACTGGCATACACATTTATATTTATTGTATAAATTTAATACATACAAAAGCTTATAGCGACCGTTATTTACAAAAAATTTATATTTTTATCATATCTATTACTTATATATTTATATTCTAATTAATAGGTATATATATTTTAATATATTTTTTTATTGCAATTTGCACGTATTTATAAATACAATGATATGATATTATGCTGCATTATGTAATTAATTAAAAAAATTAAAATTAAGGAGAAAAAACATGGCTAACAAATTGTTTATTATGCTTCAAAATACAACACCGGATAATCCGCATCAATTAGGAGCTCCCTTTTTCCAGGCTGCTGCTGCCGCAACAATGGATTACGAAGTTGAAATGGTACTTACAGCAGATGCCGGACTTCTGATGAAAAAAGGCGTAGCGGAAAATTTAAGAGTAAAAACTGGGAGTCCTAAATCTGTATACGATTTCATTAAAGACGCCCATGAAGCGGGAGTTGTCCTCAAAGTATGCACGCCTGCCTTAGAATTAAACAATTTTACAAAAGATGATCTTATACCTGAATGCAGCGGCGTAGTAGGCGGAGCCTATGTTGTAGAAATGGCAATGGATGATGACGTGAAAGTGTTGGCTTACTGATTTGATTTCCTTAATCCTACCTATAGACATTTATTTTATGGACAACTGTTTCGCTCTAGGCTTATAGCCTCGTGAACAGGAACATTGAAATATCATTGACAGTTTCTA
>SGBB01000038.1 GCA_004195025.1 Candidatus Acidulidesulfobacter diazotrophicus
TTCACCTGCCAATGCCGCTTCTACTAACTGCTTTACGAGAGGAGTGAGAATACCGTCTTTGCCGTTAAGCTGCTTGCCGTCCATAAGATCCTTTACGGCTTTATTAAAATCAAATTTTTGTGTACGGCTTGAGATTTCTTGATCTGTCTGTTCCATTGCGTCAATCTCCTTTTAATTAATTATAATTTAATTATACAGGATTGACACAGAATTTTGAACGGTCTCGTATTAGATAAGTATTAATATTAATTATGATTGACAAAATAAAATCCAAACTAATATTTATTTTGTCAATCATAATCACCGCCGCCGGTGCCGCCCTTATCCGTTACCGTTTTTTCGACCGCAATCTGTTAGAGATTAACTATATCGTCGGAACGTTTTTGGCTGACCCGCAAATTAATTATCCAGGACGGCTTTAACCTTTGCAGGCATAGCAATGATTCAACCTATCCCTGTATTCTTCCAGAATATATTTCTTCCTTTCCTCAAGCTCCTGGGCAAAATCCTCTTTTAACATCTTTTCAAGTTCAATAAGCGATTCTTTTCTACTGCGGATAAATAATAATTCTTCGGCGATAGTTTTTTCTTTGCCGGCAAGAATTTTATATTTGCGAAAAAGATAAATTAAAAATAAAATTTCGGGTATAAGCAAAAATATTGTTAAAAATAACATATAATCTCTCCGGCGATTTAATTTAATTTTATATCATTACTTTATTAAATTAAAGATAATTATATCAGATAAATATTGCGGGATTATGACGGTAATGTTAAGGAATGATGAAAGATTGGTTAAAAATTGTTATTATTGCAATCGCCTCTTTTTAAACAACAATATAATTATTATTTTATGCGTTAATTTTATATTAATTATGCAGGATTTTATTTTGTTATTGTATAATATTAATAACTAATATAATATATAATTACAGTAACATAAAATAATGGTTGCCTGCTTTTAATGTCCGAAATAACCGCCGCCGTATGTAATATACTATATATACCATGTTAAATTTAATTTAAGAAATTATTTCCATAGAAAAACTATTCATTATTTATAATATAAATATAACTGATTAAAATTAATTGCCATTAGGCACGGGGGTTTAATAATGACATTTTCAAAATCAAAAGGATCTTTTGAAAAAAACGGAATTAAAGTAAGGCTTACTCCTAAAACAGCAAATAATGACTATGGTATATATGCCGTTGAAGATGAAAAATACAATATATTATACTATATTATTTGTAAAGGCGATGATTGTTCTGATGAACATTACGCTACTTTTGAAGAAGCGGAAAAAAAATTTCCCTTTCTATTAAATGAAATAATTGAAAAAAAAGAAAAACCGATAAAAAGGTAAATAATATATAGAACGAATAGATAAGCACCTTGACATGCTTCCGTGCCTAAAGGCGAAGATGAGCCGTCTAAATACCGACGCCTATAAACCGACCTATATCAACGGCAGTTGCGGAACATATTCGTATTACATTATACTGTGTGCTCTAAGAGAATATGCCCCTTCCCTTAAAACTCTAAAGCTTTCCGCATAGATATTTATCGCATATATTTAAAATAATATTGCTTATGTGTAAAATTATTTATTAAATTAATAATTAATTTATAGTAAAAATATTTTTATATTGTCTCTCAAGATACATATTGTATATTATAAATTGTTTGATGAATATAATAAATATATTAATATATTGCAACAAAGTGGTTATAATAAAGGGTTGTAAAAAATTAATAACTTTAATTATAAGAGGAATTTAAAATGCCTATTTATAAATATCAATGCAGTAAGTGCGGTAAAAATTTTGAAGCTTATCAAAATAAACTCTCAAAATTTATGTATACAAAAATTATTAAAAAAGATAAATCAATACCATGTCCTTTTTGTAAAGCCGAAGAGCCTATCCTCATAAAGACGCTCACGCGTGAAGAAGCTAAGGCTTGCGATCCGGGCAGTTTTGGATGATCATAAAAAGTAGGCAGGCTGCCTATTATAAAATTAGCTTATTATAATTTAATATTTTAAAATTAACAAAAAAAATTAAGTAAAAGATATAAGGATGATATTTCTTTTACTTACTGTTTATATATAGTGATCTCCCTTATATTATTTATATTTATACATCCCACTAAAATTTGCCTTTATGTACCTTCATTTCGTTTTAACGCTAAACTCTAATATTTTATTGACAAATTACTGTTTACCGTATATATATTATAAATAGCTTTAAAACCTTTGTTGTTTAACGGTTTTAATAACAGTTTTACAAATTAATCAAATTTAATAAAATCAGGAGTTATCATGACAAAGAAAGAATTAGTAGACGCTATGGCAAAAGAATCAAAGCTTTCTAAAATTGACAGCGAGAAAGCGTTAAATTCATTTGTAAACGCCGTTACCAATGCTCTCAAAAAAGGAGACGAAGTTAAAATGATAGGTTTCGGAAATTTCAGCGTTATGAGCAGAGCCGCAAGAACCGGCAGAAATCCGCAGACAGGCAAAGCAATTCAAATTAAGGCTTCTAAAGCGCCTAAATTTAAAGCGGGAACGGCTTTAAAGGATGCGGTTAATACCGTTATCACAAAGAAAAGCGGTAAAAAATAATTTTTATAAAATATCTTTTGCCTGCGCGTGTCTCGCCTATGTCAAGACGTAACTCTCACTATAGGGTGTAAACGCAGGTATTTTTTTGTCAAAAAATAAAATTATGTTTGTTATTCTTATATAGATTTGATTTTAAAACGCTCTTGTAAATTTTTAATACTATGATAAAATATATTAAAGCTATAACAAAATAAATACAAAAACTAATATAATGGATGATTTTAAAAATCTAAATATCAATATAGACGATATTGATAAATATTTAAAAGAATTTGCCTCAAACGGAAACGGCAAATGTGAGATAAAAAACATAAAAACAGGTTCTTATCAGTTTTTTATCGAAATACCGGGAAATAAGAAAGCGACTTTAAATATTTATGAAACAAAAAACGGAATAACAATTTACCCTATTACAGGCGCAAATCAGGAACTTTCGCTTAAACTTGCTAAAGAAATAGTAAATAATGCTGAAAAAGTAAAAACAAGTTCTCAATCTTTTGAAAGTATTCCTGAAAACTTATTTGATGAATTTTTGCAATATTTAGGAGAAGAAAAGATCAATATTCAAGAAAAGAGCGACGATGATATTAAAAAAATATATAAATTAAAAAACGGACATAAACTTGAAATAACTGTTACCTACTATAAAACAAATCATAAGGTCTTTATCCAAGGGAAAAACACTAAACTTTTTAAAGATGCGGTTATATGGTTTGTTGATAAAACTATAAAAGATCCAGATGAAATTATTAAAATAGTTTTTAATTCTATAAATGATTTTGACAAATATAAAATATGTTTTTCCGACAATCTTGCGGAAAGCGAGCTAAAAAATAAAATCGGAGCGGCATATGACGATAATTTAATATTGTATAATGAAGAAAAAAAATGGTTAAAGGTATCTTTTTATTTACTTAATTTAGATATGAACCTGCCGGAATATTATCATGCTGTAGCTGGTTCTATAAAAGTCATAGAAGGTATATTAAACAGAATATTGCTTAATAAATGCGGACATGATAGTTTTAAACTAAGCAACAGTAAGACAAAGACAATTATTGGGTTTGCTCAGTTCGAATGGGATTGTAAATTAAAAAGTCAATATAAAAATAAGTTAGATGCGAGCCAAATTAAATATATTGAAGTTTTGTATAGTTTTATAAGACATCAAAGGCATGAGCTATTTCACAATAGCGGAATTAACCCGCGATTAATTGAAAATAAAAAAGATGCCGAAAGTATTTTTAATGAAATAATTCAATTTATTATAAACGCTAATAACTCAAATGTTAAGGAGTTATTTTTATGAAAAAAATAAAATTTATTGACGACAACGAAACAGGATTTAATATAAACAACATTAAGAATAATATATTCATAACTTCTTTCGGATATTCTCATGTGTTTAACTATCCTTATATTTTGGTTAAAGAAATAGAAAAACTGTCCAAAAAAATAGATAAAGATAAAATAGATGTATATTTTGATTTGTCTTCGGTATTAGGGAAAGACGCGTCTAATAAATATTTCCTAATCACTTACGATAAAAACAAGAAAGATTTTGATTATTCTTCAAAAAAGACAGTGCTTGAATTGTTTAAGTGTGATGATGATGACGAATCTAACAATGTTGACGAGGAATCATATTTAGATAAAGCTAATTATAGAATGGCTATAAGAAAAAAGAGAAATTCTAAAATATCGCTTAATACTAATCGCGTAACTAATAGAATACTTAGCCACAGAAAAACTCAAGCTTAGTGAATAATCCCCCCGCAACTCTTTATAATATCTATAATATTGCGTATTATTTTATATACTTAAATACCGCCCTCTATTTGCCTTTTTCCGCCTTTAATTTGACTTTTAATATAATTAAATTTGATTAGACGGTCTGCATAAAAAACAAGATAGCGAATATAAAAAGTTGCTATTTATAAAAAATATTTATAAAATTTATAAATAATGAAAAATAAAAATTCCCTTTATAATTTTGGCTTGTTTGGCGGTATTATATCCATTTTTATATGGAGCTTAACTCCTCTTGTAGTTACCGTTTTAAAACAATCTGTAAACGCCGTAATGGTAGCGTTTCTTTTACAATTAGTCGGACTTTCTGCCTCTGTGATATTTACGTTATGGTTATATTTTACCAAATACGACATGTCTTTTCTTAAAGAAATACCTGTAAAAGCTTATAAATGGATAATTCTTGCCGGTATTGTAGAATCTTTGTCTTATATAACTTTTTATTTTGCTATTCAATACGGCGGAGCTATGCAAGCCACGGTAGTCCATTATTTATGGCCACTTATATTAATAGTTTTGTCGCAAACATTTATAACAAATACTACGTTAAAACTTAATTTTTATCAGTGGTTTCTTGTTTTTTTGGCAATTATCGGTTCTTATTTTGTTATTACCGGCGGAATAAATATTTTTACGTCGAGTTATTTTAAATTACCGTTATTATGGGCTTTTGCTTCCGCTTTTTTATCAGCTATGAATTCTTATTCATATAAAAAGTTTGGAAATTACTTTACGATGACAAAATGGCAGCAGCATGCGATAATATTAACGCCGAGAGTTTTTATTCAGGTTATTGTGGCGTTTATTGTCGTATTAATATTGAAAGATTATGTTTGGCAAGCCGATTTTCAAAGCATTGCTCTAATTTTTTATCTCGGTATATTCACATTATTTTTAAGCCACATAGGATTTAGTTACGCTCTGCACAATATGTCTACCGAACCTTTATCTATAGCGACATATGCCACGCCAGCGTTAAGTCTTATATGGGTAGCGGTTTTTTTACACCAAAATATGCCTAATATCGCTTTAAGCGGCGCAGGTCTTGTTTTTGTATGCGTGGTGCTTGCGCAGAGTAAAGAAAGATATTTAAATACCGCATCCGGATTAATACTTTCGGTATCTATCATATCGCTTTTAATTTTAATATTACCGCATCCTTTTATAAAAAGTATTTATTTCGGTTTTGCTAACGGTATATCAGTTACCGGTATAATATTTTCTATAATTATCGGTTTTACTTTGTCAAGATTGCATTTAAGAAACAAAGAAACCGATATAATTTTAATAAAAATCAATAATAATATTCAGGAATGTATAAATCAATTTCCGGAAATTAAAAGTCATATGATAGAAATTGCCAAATTAGTGCTTTTTATTGATGCAAACAATTCTATTAATAAAGACGACGTAGTTGAAAAAATAAACAAAATTAACGGCATTAAAGACGAAATAGTGAAAAACTTTGGATTAAAAAATAACGATATTATTTTAAAAACTTTTAAAGATTTAGATGAATGGATTTATATAAGAAATATAGGTTTATCTCTGCCTGAATGGTTCGCCATAATATCGTTAGGATTTATTCTAGTACTCGGGATTATTACAAGCTCCGCTCAAACGTGGTTTGGGCATTCAATAGCGTTACTTTTAAGCGTGGTTATAACTATTTTAGTAATTTCCGTTCATGATTATGAAATAAACAGACTAAGCAAACAGCCGATGTATTTATTTTCGGCAAAGCAATCTGTTTTAAGAAAAAATTACGGCGGTATAGTAATTCCGGAAAAACAGTGGAACAACAGACTATTTCCATTAACAAAGCAATTTTTGAAATTGATTATAATAAATTCCGCAGGAGAATCTGAAGAAAAAAGTATATTAAAAGAAACTGTTATATCTAAAAAATTAATATGGATACTCGGCAGTGTTGGAGTTATTCTTGGATTAATAGCTATTATTCGTTGAAATTATCAATACTTATATATGTTGAAAATTCGCTTATCAACTTTTCAATTTCCTGTTATTTTTTTTGAAAATCTAAATATTCGGAATAATTAGAAATATCTATAACTTCATTGCAATGGGCAAGCAGAGAGTTAATTTTAAGCATACGCGAGAGCGTGTGGGGGGAGAGGGGATGAATATAATAGACGAGCCTAAAGCGGTGGCTTTAGACGATAGCTTTAGTAACAGTAAAACAAACTCTGACAGTAGTAGCCTTATTCCCGACAACTTTTATGAAAGCAAATCCGCGAGTATATTTGATGATGATTTTCAGGGGATTGAGTGGCCTAAAAAGGTAAAATTTACTGAGTATAATAATGATGATTCTGGTAGATTATGGAATTATGGCGAACTATTCAGTGTAGGAGCTGATGGTTTACTTGCTGATGACGATGATTAAATAAAATAGTTTTAACCCAACTTCACCAGTCCCATCCATAAAATCCTTAAAAATACCCCTGAATCATATAATTATAAACGAACATATGCGGGTTTGCGGGTGTTTTTATATAAATTATTTTCGTAGTCCCCCATAGATATATTATTTACTTGACATAAGATATTTATATG
>SGBB01000039.1 GCA_004195025.1 Candidatus Acidulidesulfobacter diazotrophicus
AAAGTTCGGTTGTAATGCAAAGAGGTTTAGGATGTTGTAACAATAAAGATTCTTTTATTGCGAGAGCCTGAAAGATTTGTATTAATCACGGACAGAACCCCCTGTCTTTAGACATGGGGAGGTTCAGGGAAATATTTTTGAAGATATAGCGCCGCAGCCTGGTGACATATTGTTGGAAAAATCATCGGCAAGCATATTCAGCGCAGACCATTTTAAAGAAGCAAGATACGCTTCAATTTAATTAAATCTAAATTGTGCTTGATAAAAATAGTTAAATTACAGGGGGCTTAAGAATTAATATGAAAGTAGGCAGAAATGATCCGTGTCCATGCGGCAGCGGAAAAAAATACAAAAAATGCTGCTTAAGCAAAACATACACTTCTATCGGCAGAGAATTAACGATGCAAAACAAATTAATTAAAGATTTGATAGAGTTCTACCATAAAAATTATATGGAAACCATAGAAGATGCAAAAAGCTTATTCTGGGGCGACTTCAAACCGGAAGATTATCTAAAAGAAGACTATGAAATAGAAAGAGCTAATATTAATTTTATTGAATATCTTGTTTATGATTTCATCGTAGATTATAAAAACGAGAAAACCGTGATAGACAAGTATTTGGAAACAGGCAATAATGCCGGTAGTCGTCATCGCAATCTGAATAATAGTCTAACATTTGAAGAAATAGGCATTCTTACAAAGATGAAAGATTCCTTTATAAGCCTTTTTGAGGTTCAGGAAGTCTTTAAGGGCGAAGGTTTTTTGCTTAAAGATATTTTAACTAATAAAGAATATAACGTAAAAGAAAAATCGGCAACGGAATCGGTTATAAAATGGGATATTTTAGCTACAAGACTTATATATCTCGACGAAAAATATATTATGAGCGGTGCGGGCTATTTTTATCCGTTAATTAAAAAAGAAGAAATATTAAACGAGATAAAATTGGATTATAAGGATTATAAAACGATTTATCCTAATGCGCCGATAACGGAATATCTTAAGAAAAACAGCGAAATCTTTAATTCCTTCTGGTACAGTTTATATAGTAATCCTGCTCCCGTGGATTTAAGAAATACAGACGGCGAACCGATACTTTTTTCTAAAGCAGTTTTTGATATAAAAAATAAGGATGCCGTAATTAACAGGCTAAAATCCATTAAAGATTTTAAATATGATGAGGAAAATGATGTTTTTGTATGGGTGGACGAAACCCCAGACAGAAAGGTTCCTTCTACAAATAAAGGAACATTGCAAATAAAGAACGACAAACTGACTATAGAATGTAATTCTAAAGAAAGGCTATCTGCGGCAAAAATAATTCTGGATGAAAATTTATCGGATTCCATTGTCCATATAGCAGACGTTTTTCAGGATGTAAAACAAGCTATGAACGAATTTAACGAAAAGAATGACGGACCCAAAAAACAGCCTGAAAGTGAAATTCCTATTGAAATCCAGCAGGAAATTATGAATAAGTTTTTAACGGAACATTATGAAAAATGGTTAAACGAAAAAATTCCAGTCCTTAACGGCAAAACTCCTTTGGAAGCAATTAAGACCAAAAAAGGCAGACGGCAGGTTGTAGAACTTTTGAAATTTTATGAAAATATTGAAGAAAAAAACAAAGAAAAAGGCATGCCGCATTATGATATTTCATGGCTGCGGAAGAGACTCGGACTTGAAGATGACACATCAAGCTAATCTATAACAAATCAAAAATTTCATCACATCATTATGTCCAAACTATGTCCAAACTATCCGATTTATTTTATATCTTACTTCCGCTTGCATTTGCCGTTTTTTATCCTCTGTAAATTTCATTATGCAGAACTTGATTATTTGTATCAATAAATATATATTGAATACATATTTATTTTATTAATTAAATAAATTTCAAAAAATATTAAACATATAAACTAAACATAAATATTAAACAGAAATTGAAAATAACAAAAACTGTTCCTATGTATTTCATATATGTTTTAAAAAACATAAAAACAAGCAATAATATTTTTAATTACCTACAAATTCAATCAGGAGTAGGAGATAAAATAAATCGGATACTTTTTCTCTTTTTCTTTGGAGTAGGAGATAAAATAAATCGGATACGATATTTAACGATATTAATTAAGCAAAATAATGTAAAGTAAAAAGTAATATTGATAATAAAGGAGAATAACATAAGATGAGACTTACTGATCAGGAAAAAGAGACTATAATAAAATTAACTAAAAAATATTACGGCAACAACGCTAAAGTTTACCTTTTCGGCAGTAGGGTTTATGACAATAAAAGAGGCGGGGATATAGATTTATTAATTGAAATAGAAAACAATGCTGAATATGCAAATAAAATAAAATTTTTAGCCGAATATGAAAGGCTTGTCAATTCTAGAAAAGTTGATTTAATCATTAGCTCTTTTGCAAAAAACGGCGCCGTCAGCTCTGCTAATCCTATTTTTGCGTCAGCAAGAATTGAAGGGATAGAATTATGCTAAAAGATACAATGCAAACTTTAAATATGCACTTTAAAAGAGCCGAAACTGCATATAGAGCAATCATGTCTTGGGAAGATATATCTGTCAATATACTTGAAAACTACGATAAAATAATGGTTGTAGATTCTTTTATATTCAGACTTATAAAAATTCAAGATTTAATGGGTGATAAACTTTTTAAAAATCTTTTAAAAGCAATAGAAGAATACAAAGAAGAAATGTCAGTTTTAGACATTTTGGATAAATTAGAGAAACTCAGCATTATAGATGATGCTAACCAATGGGTTGAATTCCGTAAAATAAGGAATATCTTAACTCACGAATATCCGTTTAATGAAGAAGAAATGATAAACGGTTTAAAATCCGGATTAACTGCTTTTATCGATATCAAGAATATATATTTTAAAATAATCAAATATATAGAAAAGAAAAAATTAATAAAAAATAGTTAGTAAAAAAGAGTATTCTTATTATCATAGTAAAAACCTGCATTTGCCGGTTTTTACTCTCCGTAATTTCCATTATGCAGAACTTGATTATTTATATCAATAAATATATATTTAATAAATATTTATTTTATTAATTAAATAAATTTCAAAAAATATTAAACATATAAACTAAACATAAATATTAAACAGAAATTGAAAATAACAAAAACTGTTCCTATGTATTTCATATATGTTTTAAAAAATATAAAAACAAGCAATAATGTTTTTAATTAACTACAAATTCAATCAGGAGTAGGAGATAAAATAAATCGGATACGATATTAATAATCATGGAAAACAAATTACAACAGAACGAAATTAAAAACGAAATAGCCATATATCAATCTGAAAGCGGAGCAATTGAATTAAGGGGTGATTGGCAAAATGAAACCATATGGGCAACCCAAGCTCAGATTGCAAATTTATTTGAAGTGGATAGAACAGTTGTAACTAAACATATAAAAAATATAATTAAATTTGACGAAGTTGATGAAAAAAGCAATGTGCAAAAAATGCACATTCCAAATTCCGATAAACCTGTTACTTTTTATTCATTAGATATAATTTTAGCTGTTGGTTATAGGGTAAATTCAAAAACGGCCGTTAAATTTCGCCGCTGGGCGACGGAAGTCCTAAAAGAACATATTTTTAAAGGTTTTTCAATTAACAAAGAACGCATTGCCGCAAATTATAAATCATTTTTAAAAGCAATAGAAGATGTGAAAGCTCTTTTGCCTGAAAGCAATAAAACAGATACGGTAAATATCTTAGAACTTGTATCTATTTTTGCCGATACTTGGTTTTCTTTGAATGCCTATGATGCTGAAGAACTGCCAAAGACGGGGATCACAAAAAATCAAATAGAAATTACCGCAAATGAATTAAAGAATGCTTTACAAGAATTAAAAAAAGAACTTATTATCAAAAACGAAGCTACCGATTTATTTAGCGCAGAAAGGCAGAAAAATAATATAGATAGTATTGTCGGAAATGTTTTTCAATCTTTCGGAGGAGAATATGTTTATCCTACAGTTGAAGAAAAAGCTGCAAATTTGCTATATTTTTTCATAAAAAATCATCCTTTTATTGACGGCAACAAGCGAAGCGGCGCATTTGTTTTTATATGGTTTTTACAAAAGGCAGGTTTATTAAATATAGAACGGCTAAATCCAAATGTGCTTACGGCTCTTACATTGCTTATTGCCGAAAGCAGTCCAAAAGATAAAGATAAAATGACGGGCATTATTCTATTGTTTTTAAGAGGCAAGATTGAAAAATGAAATATGAGTAAAAAGTAAAATATTGCTGTCATGCCAGTTATCCGATTTGTTTTATCTTTTACTCCCTCTTACATTTTCCGGTTTTTATCCTCTGTAAATTTCATTATGCAGAACTTGATTATTTATATCAATAAATATATATTTAATAAATATTTATTTTATTAATTGAATAAATTTCAAAAAATATTAAACATATAAACTAAACATAAATATTAAACAGAAATTGAAAATAACAAAAACTGTTCCTATGTATTTCATATATGTTTTAAAAAACATAAAAACAAGCAATGATGTTTTTAATTACCTACAAATTCAATCAGGAGTAGGAGATAAAATAAATCGGATAATCGGATAGCTTTTTTGATTAGGGGTTCGCTTTGTCCGCACAAAGCTACCCCTAAAACCCCAAGAAAAGCGGGAATGGGTTAGGGGCGTGGAATAATAACCCTCTGTGATTGATTTTATTTTTGAAGATAATTAAATATTGTATATTTATGCTTATTCATAATAATATTGACAAAATTATTGCTGAGTAATAAGATTAATTTTGAGAGCAAAATATATGCTAAATTATTTAATATTAAATAATGGGAGGCAAATTATGGAACAGGCTATTAGAAATATTATAGCCAAAATTGAAAAAAGGTATATTTTCGACAGTCATTTTGTTATTGAGGAATTAATAAAATCGTATCGAAAAGAATACGAAGACTTTGCGAATCCCATACTGGCTAAAATTGTTAGCAAGAACAAGAATTTAGCGCAAGTTCACGGAAATATTGCTAATAAAATTAAAAAATTAATTGATAAACTCCCAAATAAATCCTGGTCAAGAAATATAAGCGGTAATCCAAGCAAAAACACCACCTGGATAAAATCTGAATAATTTTTATTTTTAATTATTAATTATATAACAATAAAAGAAGGGGGTATATATGAAAGCAAGACCTTTAATAATGTGTATATGTGGTATGTTATTGTGTTCATTATTTTTTACCTCTAATAGTTATAGCGATACTTATATAATTAATAAAAATTTTATAACTATTGGACGGTATAAATATGTAATAAACCCTCATACTTGCGAATGGAGTGAATGGAAAATTAAGAGTCTCTCTAAATTATCATTATATGCTTATTCAAAATATGCGCTTTCGCTTTATGTTATGACTAATAAACAATATCTTGAATATTCTATGACAGGAGACATTAAGAATGTTTTATTTAAAAAAGTAGACGCATATTATCCCACAATAGGGCGTATCTACCATTATTTTAACCCCGGAACGTATTATTTTGGGGTTTGCGATGATTATCCAATAGCTACCACTATTAATGGTCGTTGGCCACTTCAAAGACCGGTTAAAGCTCTTTTTAAAGTTTTTCAAAATTTTTAACTATGATAAAACTATGATTTATTTTATTAAATCAAATAGAAAATATAGAAAAAAGCATTTCTGTCGTCGATCCGTTATCATATAAGGTAATTAATACTATTAATATTGTTTCTACCCCCTCAAGTATACATACTAGCTATCCGATTTATTTTATCTTTTACTCTCTCCTGCATTTGCCGGTTGTTAGCCTCTGTAAATTCCATTATATAGAACTTGATTATCTATATCAATAAATATATATTGAATACATATTCCATACTAGCCATACTAGCTATCCGATTTATTTTATCTTTTACTCTCTCCTGCATTTGCCGGTTGTTAGCCTCTGTAAATTCCATTATATAGAACTTGATTATCTATATCAATAAATATATATTGAATACATATTTATTTTATTAATTGAATAAATTTCAAAAAATATTAAACATTTAAACTAAACATAAATATTAAACAGAAATTGAAAATAATGAAAACTGTTCCGATGCATTTCATATATGTTTTAAAAAAACATTAAAACAAGCAATAAGGTTTTTAATTACCTATAAATTCAATCAGGAGTAGAAGATAAAATAAATCGGATAACTTTTTGGATAACTTTTTGAGTAACTTTTTGAGAAGTGGCTAAAGTTATAATCAAAATAATAATGGATTACTAATATGTTTCCAAGCTATCCTATTTATTTTATATCTCACTTCCGCTTGCATTTGCCGGTTGTTAGCCTCTGTAAATTCCATTATGCAGAACTTGATTATTTATATCAATAAATATATATTAAATACATATTTATTTTATTAATTGAATAAATTTCAAAAAATATTAAACATATAAATTAAACATAAATATTAAACAGAAATTGAAAATAACAAAAACTGTTCCAATATATTTCATATATGTTTTAAAAAACATAAAAACAAGCAATGATGTTTTTAATTACCTACAAATTCAATCAGGGGTAGGAGATAAAAGTCAACTATAAATATTAAAAAATTTGAATTTATTTTGAATTTATTTTTAATTAATTTTTAATTATTTAAAAACATCTGCAAACCCTTATTTTATAATACTTACCTCCGTGCCTATAATAATAGTTTTATTATCAGGTGAAAGTTAAATGACTATAGGGATATAGCATTCGGACTTTCTCCGTTTCAATAAAACATATTTTTTTAATCTTTACCTTTGTAGCGGC
>SGBB01000040.1 GCA_004195025.1 Candidatus Acidulidesulfobacter diazotrophicus
TGAAGGAAAAGCTGAAGGAAAAGCTGAAGGTATGAGTGCCGCCAAAAAAACCTATGTTATAAACTCATATAAGAACCTTAATCTTTCTCCTGAACAGATTGCTTCTATCGTTAACGATACTGCCGAAAATGTCGTTGCTATATTAAAAGAAGAAGGGTTGTATTAAATTAATAAAAATATATTTTAAAATGGCATTAAAATGGCATCAGATTTATTTAAAAGGATTACAAAATCAAAAATGGTATCAAAAATGGTATCCGATTTATTTATTTTAATAAATTCAACAAACAATCATAGTGGTTTCTCTCGCAATACAGTAATAAGCGGCGTAATTTGCGCTCCTATTTTACTATTTTATTAATTTTAAATATACTATAATTATATAATTAAATTAAAGCACTTTATTATTTAAAGGCAGGTTATCTATTATGGCAAATAAAACATTAGAAGGGATTAATTTAAAAAGCACGAAGCAGGAAATTTTAGAAGCATATGAAAATGTTAAAAAAGAATTAGAAGAAAAGGAAAAACAATCATTAAACGCCAATAAAAAAATTGAAGAAAAGAAAAATACGGAAATAATTGAAAAAGTAGATAAAATAATTGAAAACGATGTCAACGATAAAATAAGTTCATTAAAATCAGATATAGTAAATTCTCTTAATGAATTGTCGTCAAAACTGTCTCAAGCCGATATTGATTATAAAAACATCAAAACGGCAATTGAAATAAAAGATAACGACCTGAAGGAAATTTACGGCATAGAGCATTCTGCTTTATCTTTAGCATCGCTGATAGAAGCTAACAATGTGAAAACAATCCAGCTTGAAGAATATTATTCCGATAGAAAAAATACATTAGAAACAGAGCTTAGCGAATTAAAAAATAAAATTGAATTTGAAAAGAAATCTCATGAAAATCTTGCCAAAGATAAAGAAAATGAGTTTAAATTATACTGGGACAGAAAAAAAGAAGAATTTGAATATAATTTCAAAAGAGAAAGCGACCAGAAGTTAAATGAACTAAACGATGAGTTGAAATCCCTAAAGCGCTCAATAGAAGAAGAAAAAGATAAATTCCAAAAAGATATTGCAGAAAAAAATAAAGAATTAGAAATAAGAGAGAAAAAAATATCGGAAAAAGAGCAATTCAACGCCGAACTTGCCGATAAAACTGCCGCTTTCCCAGCAAAACTTGAATCTGAAGTGTTAAATGCTGTTAAAACAACAACAGCGCAGCTTAAATCGGAATTTGAATTACAGAAAGAATTAATTCATAAAGAATATGAAGGTAAAATTAATGTTTTAAATACAAAAGTAGAATCATTAGAAAAGATTATAAACGAACAGGATAAACATATATCCGTATTAACTTCCCAGCATGAAAAAGCATATATGCAGGTACAGCAGATAGCTACCAGCGCAATACAAGGAAATGCAGATAAAAATTCTCAAAATAAATTTGAACAAATTCTTGATAAAATTGGAAAAATACAAGTTTCAGAAAAGTAAAGATGTATTGATTTTTATAATTTTTACTTGATAAACAACGCAGTTACTTAATTTAATACCTTAAATTAAGTAAAAATCAGTCAACTAACATTTCTTTTAATGTCATTTTTACCGTATTAACAATATCAAAGTTTATTATTTCTAGTCTTTTAATTAATCTTATTTTATCAATAGTCCTTAGCTGATCTAATACAATCCATCCATTTTTATTTTCAAAAATTACATTAACTCTAGTAGGATAATTTCTTGATTTTGTAGTCATCGGGGCAATAATGACGGTTTTAATATTTCTATTCATCTCATCAGGTGAGATAATCAAACATGGTCTTTTCTTTTTAATTTCGTAGCCTATTGTCGGGTCAAGATTTACAAGCCAGACGTCATACTGATTTATTTCCACTCCCACTCCTCAAAATTTAAATCTATATCATCTTGTATTATAAGCCCATCGTCATTATTTTCACGCATATTTTTAAATGCCTCGTTCCAACCTATTCTCGGCTTATTTATCGGCTTAAGTATTATTTGGTTATCGGAAAGCTCAATATCAACTAAATCATTAATATTATACATTTTTATGATATTAGACGGTATTCTTATCCCTTTTGAATTTCCTATAGATATGATTTTTAAAATCATAACTGCCCCCGCAACTTTTATTTATTTAATGTATTAGTATGTACATTATAATTACATAAATATATTTTGTCAATAATATTTATTACCTGTCCTATCCTATCTCGCTATTATTATAATTGTAACAAAAATTTAATATATTCTTCATAATACTGTAACAATTTTTTGCTATACTTCCTAAACACTGTAATAATTTTTTGTTACATTCTTCTTAACTTATTATCATTTTATCATTAAATTATCATTAAAAATGTCTTTTTTGTATTTTAAAATTTGCTCAAAGAAGTCAAATAACTTTAAGTTCCTTAAGGAGGATTTATGAAACTAAAGCAATTAATTGTCCCAAAATTAATTGTTCTGAATTTAATTATTATGATGTTTTTAGTTTTATTTTTAACGGATAATTCATTTGCAGAGACACACAAGATCAAAGCAATTTCAACAATAGACAAATTGCTTCAGCAAAAAAAGAAAAAACTCAAAAAAACAGACACGAAATTTACCAAAAAAAAGATTTTTAAATCTACACAGTCTAAATATGTTGTAAACAAAGACGAAATTATGGCAGCAGGTCCAGTCGGCGGGGCAACCCAAGCTTTAAGTATGATCCCTGGCGTAAGGAGCGAAACTTTATTCGGACCTACCGGAGCGTCTAAAGGAAACTTTAGTATAAACGGAATTCAGCAGGGATACGGCGGATTAAACGGAGAAACTGATAACGGAAGTATAAATGTGACATTTGACGGCGTTCCTATGACAAATCCGGGAAGCGGATTATGGTCAACCGCTTTAATGCCTGATATGTCATTAATTCAAGGTATAAACGTTACATACGGTCCAGGTAATCCTGCAAGCCGCTGGTATAATTCACTTGGAGGAACATTGAATTTTGTTCCGATTCAGCCGACCGTTAAACCTGGCGCCGATATTTCTATGACTTTTGGAAGTTTTGATACTAAAAGTATTAATTTTAATGTTCGCACAGGATTAATTCGCGGTTATTCATTTGTTCTTGCAGGAGGCACTACTACAGCAAATAATTATATTACCGGCTCAGGTTTTTATAATCCCACTTACGATTATGCATTATACGGAAAGCTTGTTAAAACTTTTTACAGAGGAAATTTTGCAATAGGCGCTTATATTACCCATGCTCAAATTTATCGTCCGCCCGTTATCCCGTTAAATCCTATTGAAGCTGGAAACGGTTTGCCGGGAGTTACGGTTAACGGATTTAATGCATCTGGGCAGGATAATCCAGGTCAGTATTTTTCTCAATCAACAAGCGGTTTTTACAGCACTTTGCCTTATAATGTTGCCAGCAAGCTTGAACATAACTATATGTATTTAATCTACTCTCCTTTCAACATGAGAATTTCTAAAAATATATCATTTCATAATATGGTTTGGTACAGGCAGGGCAATAGGCTGCATGATATTAGTTTCCTTGGCGGTTTGGGAACTAATAACGGAACATATTATGAATACAATAATCCTGAAGAATATATGTACGGCGATAAGATGTATTTGAGTTTAAATGAACCGTATAACTTAATAAAAGTTGGCGGCTACTGGCTAAACAGCACATATATTTCAAGAAATCAATGGTTTAATCCAAATACTGCGTCTTGTCAAGAAAGCAACGGCACGTATGAAGTTACTTCCCTTTCAAATCCTTGTGCTTATAGGTATAGTAACTTTCAGCAGACATTTCAGGCTGCGTTTATTCAGGATAGAATAAGTCCGATTAAAAATTTACGTATTACCCCAGGATTGAGATTTGTATCATTTTATACATCTTATAATAATGAAGACCCTGCTTATTATTCATATTCTATGCAAATAGACCCTGCAGGAGAACTTAATAATCCGACTCCATCATCCACAACATTTGAAAAACTTGAACCAAGCATAGGCGCGAATTATAAACTTACAAAAAATGTTTCAATATATGCTAATTATGCGACCGCATATCAAAATCCGCATTTAGGCGGCGGCGGAGGTCCAATGCAGAGTTCTTCTCAACCTGCAAGTATTCTTCAGCCTGAAAAAAATCAATATGAATCGGTAGGTTTTAAGGTTTTAATTCATCGCAATGCGTTTTTAAATAATTTTGTATTTAATACAAATTATTATCAAGAACATTTTTCTAATGAATATTTGAATGTAACCTTGGCTAACGGTACTGTAATAAACTCTAACGGTAGTTCAAATTATCAAGGCGTAAATCTCTATGCAAAGGATAATTTATTTTATAATTTACATCTTTTTACGAATTTAAGCATAGAGACAGCCCATTATAGTACGTATTTAGTTAATAATACTACTAACTATACCGGTTTAAATGTTCCTTATGTTCCAAATACTACATTTAATTTAGGCGCATATTATAGAATTTATAGTAATGGGATAATTTATTCGCCTAAATTATGGGATACATACACCGGGAAACAATATATTTTTAGTAATTTAACCGGAGCGCCGAGTCATCAACAAATGCCAAGTTACAATTTGCTTAACGCATCATTCAGCGTAAAAGTTCCGTTTCCGCATACAGTAGCTGGAGCGCCAAAAAATGCCGATGTCACATTAACCGTTTTAAATTTATTAAATAAGCAATATAACGGCTATGAATATATTTCCTCAGGCGGATATTACGGAGAATCAACTAATAGCGCAGGCGCTATCTTAGCTTACCCCGGTATGCCGATATCAGCTTACTTGACGTTAAATTTAAAATTTTAATAATTAATAATTTAATAATATAATAATATAGATGAAAATATGTTGCAAAATTTTAGCAAAAATTTAACCCTATTGCAATAATAATTATGCTTAAATATAAATAATACTGTAAGCTTTACCCCCTCTTTCATTAATATATCGCTGTTAAGTGAAGTTAACAACGATATATTAATGGTTTTAATCTTATAATTCTAATATTTAATTAAATTAAATATATTTTTTCAAATAGTCAAGTAAATAATATATATAGGGGACAACGAACGAAATTTATACAAAAAACACCCGCAAACCCGCATATATTCGTTTAGGGATGTATGATTTGCGGCTATTTTTGGGGATTTAGTGGAATAAAGTGGTGAAGTTGAGTTAAGAGAGTATAACGATTTCTATTTTTTTAATTTTATCCAGCTCTTTATCGGCAGTAATGAATTTTTTGCATTCTGAATTTATAGCGCATGCTATCTGTAAAGCATCCGGCGCTTTAATGTTATATTTTGCTCTAATCCCTGCGCCTATTCTGCCTATTTCTAAATCTATGCTAATCACATTTAAAAAAGTTTTAAAAAGATAATTATATTTACCCTCTAAATCAATATCTTGTTTTTTAATAACAGGTATAAGAACTTCCATATAAGAAATAGGAGATGTAAAAAGTTCTATTTCTCCATTTTCTGCTCTTTCAAAATACGGGATTACTTTTTCAAAAAAGAATGTATTCTTTTCAAGAAAATATATAATAATATTTGTATCGAGAAAAATCCTCAACTCCATTCCTCTCTCAGTTTTTTTATATATTCCTTACCGTATAATCCTTTTCCTGCACCTGCTAAATCACGTATTTTATTAGGTTTGGGGGTTATAATTATAGTATTGTTTATAACATCTATAAACATTTTATCTCCTTCTTTAATTTTAACCTTATCCCTAATACGCTTTGAAATAACTATTTGATATTTCCTACCAATATTTATAATATCATTCATAATATAAAAACCTCCTACTTTAAAAGTATATATGAAACAGCATACCTTGTCAATAATATTTAATCTTGTTTTTACTCCAATAATCAATCATGATATACCCTTTCCGCATACAGTAGCAGGAGCACCAAAAGACGCCGATATTACATTAACCGTTTTAAACTTATTAAATAAGCAATATAACGGTTATGAATATATTTCCTCAAAATCCCTTATCCGATTTATTTTAATCCTCACGTATTGTTGTATTTGAGACGGTCATTAGAAAAAGCAAGAATATTTTTTTCAATAGTTAATAAAATAAAAAAAAATGTGCAGGCATTATAATGTCTTCCTCTATTAAATCAATCTAAATATCGGAACTGTTATTAAATAATTCTTACAAATAAATAGCAAAATTTTCATGCTGGAAATGACTTTGAATTCTGAGGAATATCGGTAAAATCTTTCATAAATGTTGTTTGTCAAGTAATTTGACCCCTTTTATGCAAATAAATTTGACCCCCTGAATTTTCTCCTGATTTTTTATTAAAATATACGATTTAAATTTAAAATATTAAATAAAATCGAACCGCATTTATT
>SGBB01000041.1 GCA_004195025.1 Candidatus Acidulidesulfobacter diazotrophicus
TTCACCTGCCAATGCCGCTTCTACTAACTGCTTTACGAGAGGAGTGAGAATACCGTCTTTGCCGTTAAGCTGCTTGCCGTCCATAAGATCCTTTACGGCTTTATTAAAATCAAATTTTTGTGTACGGCTTGAGATTTCTTGATCTGTCTGTTCCATTGCGTCAATCTCCTTTTAATTAATTATAATTTAATTATACAGGATTGACACAGAATTTTGAACGGTCTCTATAAAGGCTATAAATTAATCGTTTTCCATAATATTACTAATGTCACAGTCATCATAAACATTTAGATTACCGAAATCATCTATTACGGAATCAGCAATATTTTCGGTATTTATAGGATACAAAGATAAAGTATTATTACTGTTAAGTTTATTCCAAGTATTGTTGTCATATTTACCACGATAAAACGCTCTATATTTATCTGGATATTTTACCATATCATACAAACGATAAAAAACCACGAATAAAGTCGTTAAAATAAATAACGCAAATAATAATAATATGATAGATATAAATATATATAGTATAATTGTTAACATTTTTTAATGCTCCATTAAATTATTTTTTTATTAATTTAATATAATCATATCACTTAAATTAAAATAATCAAATATTATTAGTCTGTGTTTTATATCTATTAGTATTTTATTATGATTGTGAACTACCCCTCCCTCACGGAAGGGGACTTATCAGTAATAGTTAGTTAAATTTTTTAATCAAGAAAAATAATCAGCGGTTTCAATTTAGAATTAATAGACTTAAAGCAAATAACGATATATATAAATAGATAAACATATTATTTCTTAATTATTTTAATAGTTTTATTGTTTATTTTTTAGTTGGGATAATGATCTATACTTATTTACCGTTTCCTTAAAAGACAGTTCGCTAATTTCATCAATTAAACTATCGCAATCACAATCATAATCTAACTTTATGGCTTGCGCTAGTTTTATATTTAATTTTTTATAATTATCGCTGTTAATATCCTGTTCTATTTTAGATAGATAAAAACCTGCATAATCTCGTATTAAATATTTTACTTGTCTTATATAGTATTCTTCTAAAGATTCACAAGAATCTGAATTTATATTTTTTTCTTTTAAAAAATCTGCAACCGTTTCGTAATTATCTAAAATATATGGATTTTCCGAAGCGTTAGGATATACGCAGGCAATAAATGTTTTTACTATATCTATAAGAATATCGTTGTATATTTTACCATCAGGAGCAAATGTTAACAGTTTTGTTTTATAAACTATATTTTGAATAATGGCAGCCTGTAAAACTTCATCTGGATCGGCGCATTGTTCTATAAATTCAGCACTTTCATCTCTTGTATAGCTTATTCTTTTACCATTAGACCCGATTAACACGCAAAACCCTAATACTTTGGCGATAGCGGTGCCGTCAGAAATATAATCGGAAATACTATCAAACTCTACCGGCAATACTAATTTATATTTATTATTTATTTGATATAAAAATACAGAGAACAGCTGCGATTTGGAAAATTTATTTTTATCGGGAAAATTGAAAAATCAAGAAACAAATTTAGACTGTTGGTTTTCTTTGCTATATATAAATACTTTTTCTTTCGCTCTTGTTAAAGCAACATAAAAAAGACGTCTTTCTTCCGCATTGGGATATTCATCTATTATATCCGTTATCAAAGCAAGAATAGAATCATTTGATATATTTGACGGCAATAGATTTTTATTCGCCATTATCAAACAAACTATATCTCGTTCAAGTCCTTTAGAGCCATGTATTGTGCTATCAAATACATTATTGGTATATGAAAATTTTTTAACATTTTCCATATATAATTTATAATCGTTATGTCTTAAAAATACGCCGTTCATTCTGTTTAAAACAAATATTTCTTTATGTTCAAAGCTTTTTATATCGCTATCTAACTGTTTAAACATATCCGAGTCATCGGTATAAGTTCTAAAAACAACGGTATCGTCAGTTATTTTATTATCCGACACTATGGCTTTTTTAATTTGTTTTGGATTTTTTTGAATAAAATCGGACGAATAATTGACTATACCCTGATTACATCTAAAAGTTTTAGTTAAATAATTAATATCTGCGCCGTATTCGTTTGTTGTGAAATCTTTTTCAAAGTCGTATATATACTTTATATTAGCGCCAGAAAAACCGTTAATAGCCTGATAATCATCTCCTACCGCAAATAATTTAGCATCCCTGTTTATAGATAAAATAGAGTTAACGAGTTCCATTTTAGAATCGGAAATATCTTGAAATTCATCTATAAGAATAAGTTTTATATCTGGATTATACCCGTTATTTATATATTTCGTTCCATCTATAATCATATCCGCATAATCAATTTTATTTTCAACTCTTAATTTTTTCCTATATTCTTCATAAATATATTTAAATATTTTTAAAAATAATAAATTTCTTTTTCTTTTGTATTTATTTTTTTCATTATTTGCTTTAGATATTATATCGTTTACATTTAATTGTCTATCTTTGACAATAGATAAAAAAGACGCCACAAGATTATGAAATTTATCTTCTTGAATTTTATCTAAATCTTTCCTTATATCGTTTATAGATTTTAAATTAAATCTAATACCCTTGCCTAAAAGTTCTTTTTTAAGATACGGTAATAAAGTATTAGAGTAAAACATAGCGCTCGTAGTTTGTATAAAAGCTACTTTTTCTTTTTTAAACATTTTAACTTTCTTATTCATATTTTCAACATATTCTTCGCCAAAATTAGATTTTCCGTTACTATCTACCGCAAAATGTTCATGATATATATCTATGTCGGGATAATAAAAATCAGGCATTATAGTTCTATTGTTTTTAGATATATACGGTTTTTCGTATTCGTAATTAACGCCGTAAATATATAAATAATTTGATATTACGGCTTCCTGATAGGATTTAACTGTATCCCCTTTTATAGTTTTATAAGCCGATCTGTTATGAGCGATACGACTTCTTTCCCGTGTGCTGCTTAAAGTATCAAAATAATCGCTATAAGGATCCGCATCGCCTTCATCCCTCAAATAATAAGTTATAAATTCTATATATAATTCTCTAATATTTTTATCGTGAAAAAGTTTATCGCTTATAAGACTATTAAGAAAATTATTTTCTATGACCTTTTTTTCTTTTTTTCCTGATTCAATTATTACATTTAACCCGAATGAATTAAATGTATGGACGCTTTTTTTAACGTCCAATCCTATATTAAGAGCTTTTATCCTTTTTTTTAGTTCTTCTCTGACGCTGGAGTTAAATGCAAGCAATAGTATATTCTCAGATTTATACAAACTTTTTTCTAAAATGTATTTTAATTTATACAATAAAGTTTCTGTTTTGCCGGAACCTGCGGCGGCTATTAAAAGGTTTCTGTCTTCAAGCGTTATTACTGCTTTAATCTGTTCATTAGTGAGACTTTGACCTTTTTTATTAATGAATAAATCTTTATATAATTCCTTTTCTTTATTTATATATTTTTCGTTTCTTTTTTTTATTTGTTCTTCGTAAGAAAAATTTGCGATTTTTTTAATCTTGTCTATGAATTTATCGTCATTAATTAACGCATCGCATCCCGATATGATTAAATCACCACAAAACTTAGAAAGCGGAGCGTATTTATTTTTTAACAAAACAATATCGGAATACGCGATATATTTATCGCTATTAAATAAGAGTTTAAAGTCTTTTGCGAGATCGCCGATACCTAATCTATCTAATTTTAAAGAGTACGCTATTTTTAATTTATCAGAAAATAAATTGATAAAGCTAAGCGTTTTAGGTTTATTAAGAAAAGATAACTTAATTTGTTTTTTATCTTCTAAAACAATAATTAGTTCCGCGAATATTTTAAATAGATTATATTTTACGATATAAATATCTGATTGAGAAATAGATATATTTTGATGAAATTGTCGGTATTCTAAAAATATAGAAGGATTGTCTGTCGTGGATAATTTTTGATATTTAAATATATTTGCCAGTATAAACGGTTTTAACGTTTGCATATATTTTGCCTTTTTTAATATTTAAATTAAATATGTCAATACAACATTTAATTTAAATATACTACTAAAAAATCAAAAAGACAAATATTGATGTCCTGATTAAAATAATATATTCCGCAATTGTCATCATAGGTATAATATTAATATTCATTATCATCGGAACCATAGGAATTTCCAGCAGTATCTATTCCAAATCTTCCATATAGCATTGGAAGTCCTGTCGCTGGATTTACATCATCGTCATCATCGTCATCATCGTTTAAATTATCATAATTATTATGCGCATCTATACAACCATACTTATCTAACCCATTTAATAATTGCTCTTTGGTCAACCTGATATTCTTATAAGATATAAATTCTATATAAGGATATGTAGATCTCATAATATATCTATAACCTAAATATTTCACATCGTTGACTAATTTATTATTTTCAGATAATACATTAAGCATATCTCCGCGAATAATAACAGATTCATCTGCTTGAGCATAAATTTTATGAATTGCTCTTTTTATATTATAAAATAATCTATACCTAAGTTTATAATAGACAGAGGCATATATGGTTTCGTTAAATTCATATTTTCTATTCGGAAATTTTTCAAGTTCATCTTGAATGCCATTCACAAAAATATAATAAAATTTTATTTTATATTTATTGTGACTAAAAAAAACAAAACTTATTATTATAAATATAACAATTGCGGATGCAGGAATAGCTAACAATGCAATTTCGTTTGAATGCAATATTAAAAAATTTTTCATAATATAAATACCTCATACATATAACATAATATATAATATATAATATCACTATAAAACAAAAAGTCAAAAAAAATGGTATGTAATAATATATTAAGGATAAGAACGTATCCGTGCGTCTTTCTATAGATTTATACAACGAATATCAGGAAGCAAAAGAAATAGCGTTCAATAACAATATAAATTTGTCTTTAAGCGCTATAATAAGAAACAGCGTTGAAGAATATATTGAAAAGGTGAGAAAAATTAAAAATATAGAATAAAATTATCTTTATAGATTTGTCTTTAAACGCAATAAGAAAGTCTTGTATATCCTCATCCATCTAAATAAATAATAACAAAAATCTGTTAAATACGACAGGATATTAATAATAAAGTAATAGTTAGTGTTAATGCTTATAGTTAATATTATCTATATAAATAATACCGGCAACGGAATACCTGTTCCGCCAAGTTCCAATAGCGAACCGCCAGATACTACAAAATAACGGGCAAAAAAATAAGCGGCATACAGTTAAAGACTTATATGCCGCTATATAAAATAATATATAAATATACAATAAATTTTAAAGAACTTAACCCAACTTCACCACTAAAACCAAAAAACCCTTGATATTCCTATATCTCATTTTTTCTATGGGGACTACATGATATTTTGCAAAAAATATATAAAATTAATTAGATTATATATTTATAATTTATATTTATAATTATAATTATTTATTTTATAATTTTATTTTCAAACTATTATTTTCTTCCTGGTAATCGGCAGAGGATTTAATCCGAGGGCGGAATATATTTCTAAGTGAGTGCTTTCAGGAACTGAGCAGGCGGTTATATATATCTTTTTATCTTTAG
>SGBB01000042.1 GCA_004195025.1 Candidatus Acidulidesulfobacter diazotrophicus
TTTGCTCTTATTTTCTGCTCAATTCATCAATCTTGTTTTCCAATTTTTGAATTCTTTTAGTTAATTCATCAATATCGTAAGTAGTAGCAAAATTCATTTCATCTAAAAGTATATCGGCTACCTTTTCTTTGAGGCCATGTAAAATAATAGAGGATTCATGTTTAACTACGTCAATGATTTGTTCGGCGGATTCTTTGCTTTCTTCGTCGGATACTTCAACATAATCATCTAATTTTTCTTGCGCAATAATTGAAAATCCCTTCATAGCTTTAAGGATTAAATCTATACTTTCAGACATATTTATTTCCTTCCTTTTAATTTTTTATATAATTAATTAAATTTATATCGTTTTTTTATTTTATACTATTTTTATTCCAATTTTCTATTATATTTTATATTTTAATTTATTTTAATTTGTTTTGTTTGATTTTAGACATTACTGCTCTGAAAGAAATATTATGTCTTGAAAAACCCATTTCTGCATAGCTTCCGCCAAGAGCTACGCCGATCAGCTGAGGTAAATGTAATATCGGAAGAGACAACTCTTTATTTATATTCATAGCCGCAACACCCTGATAGGTATCTAAACTGAGATGACATAGAGGGCACGGAGTAACCATAACATCTGCTTTATTTTGCTGAGCTTCATAAATTGCATTTCCCGCTAAAGAGGTAGAAGTAACCTCATTGACTAGTATAGTCTGAAATCCGCAGCATTTAGTTCTCCTGACGTAAGAAACAGGCTCTCCGCCTAAAGCTTTGATTAATTCTTCAAAACCCGAAGGATTTTCAACATCGTCGAATTTAACGACACTGCTGGGTCTAAGTATATGACATCCATAAAAAGGAGCAACCTTGACGCCGTCTAAGCTATAAGTAACGGCATTTTTGAGTTTGTCCAATCCTATTTCGTCTCTAACTATATATAACAGATGTTTTACTTTGACTTTACCGCTATATTTAAGTCCAATTTTAGAAAGATAGTCGTTTGTTTTTTTTAATGCCTCAGGATTATTTATAAGTTCTTCGTTTACTTCGCTTAATGTCAAGGTGCATGTATTGCATATAGTTAAAATATCATACCCTAATTTTTCGGCTAAAGCCAAAGTCCTTCCGTTAATATATAATTTTAAATTATGGTCAAATCCATCTATGACGCCGCCTCCGCAGCAAGAAGCTTCAGGCATATCAACTAAATTTATACCTAATTTTTCTGCTATAAATCTTGTAGAATTATCAAGCTCTTTTCCGCTTTCCTTCGCAACACAGCCGGGATAATATGCGTAATTAATCATGTTTTTCCTCCAGATTTAAGTCTTTAAAGGCAACTCTAATATCCTCCATATCTTTTATAAGTTTAAGTCTAAGAGGGGGCATCTTGCCTTTAAGTCCCGCGCCTATAGCGACAGGAAGATCGTTTAATATGCCTGATATACCCACAGAATCGACTGCTACTTTAATTTCATCAAGCCTTCCTGTTTCCTGGATTGATCTTGCAATTCCAATAATATGTTTTGCGCCTTTAGAAAAAGTTATAGAATTTTTAATTGCTTTTTCATGCATTTTTACGATTGTTTTAACAGGCGAAATTCCTTTGGGACAAAATTCTTCGCATGCCTGACAAAGAACACAGTCAAACATACCTGCAGGTTTTGATCCGTTTACAAGACGCGAACCGTTTTTATCGTTATCTCTCGGATCTTCGCTATATCTATATAATTTAGCAAGAGCCGCAGGTCCTAAATATTTTGGATTCGCAACAACGCCTCCGCACTCGGAATAACAGCATTCGCATAATATACAATTTGGAGTATCATTGTTTCCTGTTAAAGTTTGAAATTCAGTTTTATAATATACGGGCTGTTTAATTTTTTCACCGTCTTTCAAGGCTTTAAAATCATCCTCTATATAATCTTTTTTTCCAAGCAAATACGGTTTAATTTCTTTAATCTTATCGAAAAAGGCTTCCTGATCTACTATAAGGTCTTTTATTATAGGCATATTTCCTAAGGGGTCTACTTTTATAATGCCAAATTTTTCAATCTCGGAACTTATCTGTGTTTTACATGCAAGTTTAGTTATGCCGTTTATTTTCATAGCGCATGAGCCGCAAATAGCGCTCCTGCATGACCTTCTAAAACTTAATGTCCCGTCAAGTTCTGCTTTAACTTTCATTAAAGCATTTAAAACAGTCATACCCGGAAAATCATTTAAGACATATTCTTTATAATATGGCTTTTCATCAATTTCAGGATTAAATCTATAACTTTTAACTGTAAACTCCATTATTTGCGACTCCTTAAGCTATAATCTCCGATTAATATCTATATAATATAGTTTATATTTTATTAATATAATACGTTTAACATAATATGCAACATGATAAAGCTGTGTTTATAATAAAATATCAATATGTTCTAGGCTGAGGTTTAAATTTTGTAATTTTTACGGGACTAAAATCAAAATCAATTCCGCCCTTAGGATTTAATTTAGCTATCGTATGTTTTAACCATTTTTCATCATCTCTTTCGGGAAAATCATTTCTATAATGAGCGCCTCTTGATTCTTGTCTCATTACCGCTCCTTTAGCAATGATTTCCGCTATAAGCAATATGTTTTTAAATTCAAACGCTTCAATTATATCGGTATTAAAAAGATGAGACTTATCGTCAACTCCTACGTTTTTGGCACGTTCTTTAAGTTCTTCTATTTTTTCTATTGCTTTTTTCATAAGAGATTCTTCTCTGAATACGCCTACATTTTTACGCATATCTTCCTGCAGTTCTGTTTTAAGCAAGCCATGCCTTTCTTTTCCTGCGGACTTTTTAATATTTTCAAATATTTCTTCATCCCTTTTTACGGTTGATTCATCAAATTTGCTGAAATCAACATTTTTAATATAATCTGCTATATCTATTCCTGCCCGTCTTCCGAAAACTATAGTATCAAGAAGCGAGTTCCCTCCTAATCTGTTTGCTCCATGCACACTTACGCAAGCTGATTCTCCTGCCGAGTAAAAACCTTCCACCACCGTTCTTCCGTTATTATCGGTTTTAATTCCCCCCATTGAATAATGAGCGCCAGGTCTTATGGGAATCGGCTCATATATAGGATTAACTCCTTCAAAATCAATAGACAGCTGCATAATTTGCGGTAATTTTTCCATTATTTTTTCTTTTCCGAGATGACGCACGTCAAGAAGAATAGCTCCGTCAACACCTCTTCCTTCATTAATTTCGGTCTGTTCCGCTCTTGCTACAACATCTCTTGGTGCCAATTCCATAGCTTTTGGAGCATATTTTGACATGAATCTTACTCCAAGCGAATTTAGCAAATAAGCCCCTTCACCTCTGGCACCTTCAGTCACAAGAATACCGGTGCTTTTAAGGGTCGTAGGATGAAACTGGACAAATTCCATATCCATAAGTGGAACGCCTGCTTTTATGGCAACAGACATACCGTCTCCCGTATTAATTAAAGCATTGGTATTAGACGAATATACCTGACCATATCCTCCAGTCGCAAATAATACCGCTTTTGCAGCTATGCCGTGAAATTTCCCTTCTTTAATATCATATGCGGCTACTCCGCTAATTTTTCCGTTATCAACAACTAAACTCGTAACAAAATATTCATAAATAATTTTTGTGTCATATTTAAGAACATTATCAAATAATCCATGCAGCATCATATGCCCTACAGCATCGGCATAATAGCATGACCTTGGAAAGCTTTGCCCTCCAAAAGGTCTTTGCGCAATGCCGCCGTCATCGTTTCTGTTAAAAACAACTCCCATTTTTTGCAATTCTAAAATATTGCCCGGGGCTTCGCTCGTCAAGATTTCAATTGCGTCCTGATCGCCTATATAATCGCTGCCTTTAACGGTATCAAAAAAATGAGATTCCCATGAATCATTTTCGTCAAATGCGGCATTAACTCCCCCTTGAGCTGCGCCTGAGTGAGATCTCGTCGGATATACCTTGCTTACTATTACGGCATCTACACCTCTTTTTCTGAGTTCAATGCATGCCCTTAACCCTGCAAGTCCTGCCCCGACTATAACAACATCATGTTTTAGCATTTATAATCCTCTATTTTTTAATCTTTGTTATTTGTTATAAATTTAATTATTTTTTAATTATCGGTTAATTATTAATTAATTAATAATTAATATAATAAACGTTTTATAAGTTATAAACATTTTACAATAATTTAATTATAATATTCAATAAAAAAATAGCAAATCAGCAATATTATTTATTTTTGCGAGTATATTTGATAATAGTCAATGTTCGTATGCTTTATTGTATTAGATAATGCTCTTTGATAGCTTCACTTTGCCTTATATTCATAAATTCCGCTTTTTCCGCCTTCTTTTCTCAACAAATATATATCGGTTATTTTAATTGATTTATCTACGGCTTTAAGCATATCGTAAATAGTAAGCGCGGCAACTGAAACGGCAGTAAGACTTTCCATTTCTACTCCCGTTTTGCCTGAAATTTTAACTGCCGATTTAATGTGTATACAATTTTTAAATTGATCGGATTCAAAAAATATGTCACAATTTTCAATATTTAAAGGATGACATAAAGGAATAAGTTCGGATGTCTTTTTCGCAGCCATTATTCCTGCTATTTTCGCAGTAGAAAATACGTCTCCTTTTTTACCTTCCCCTGTTATTGCAAGTTTAAATGCTTCTTGCGACATATAAACGCTGGCAGCGGCAGTTGCTATTCTGACTGATTCTATTTTTGACGAAACATCAACCATAGCAGGCATTCCATTTTCGTCTAAATGAGTTAGTTTTTTTTCTTCCATTTTTTTTTATTATTCCCGTTAGTTTTTTGCATAAGCCAATGTGTCCATATTCTTATCTCTCTAATTCTTCTTCTTAACATAAAAATAATTCGTTTTTATTATATCAAAATCATATTGGGATTGCCATAAAATAATCATTCCCTGACTTTGACACCAAATTCCATATTTTCATAAGTTAATTCCTTTAAACTACTGTAAACACTGAATATCATTTTTATGTTTTTTTTGTTTTTTAAAAAGTGTAGTAGGAAACATTATAATAATAT
>SGBB01000043.1 GCA_004195025.1 Candidatus Acidulidesulfobacter diazotrophicus
ATCCGTTCCCGCAAAGGCAATAAGCTTGTTTCTTGTAGGAAATCTTTTTATATCTTTAACTTCTGCTATAAAATGGCATGCGGTAATATCGGATATGCCTTTTATAGACGATATGATATCAAGATCATCATGATTTGATTTTTTTATCTGGTCTATAAAAGAATCTGTAATTTCTTTAAGATTTAGTTTTAGAAACTCTATTGTTCTCAAATCAAAAAGTTATCCGATTTATTTTATCTTCTACTCCTGATTGAATTTATCAAAAAAGCTATCCGATTTATTTTATCTCCTACTCCTGATTGAATTTATAGGTAATTAAAAACATTATTGCTTGTTTTTATGTTTTTTAAAACATATATAAAATATACCTGAATAGTTTTTATTGTTTTTAATTTCTGTTTAATACTTGTTTTTAATAATATTTCTGTTTAATATTTTTTGAAATTTATTCAATTAATAAAATAAATATGTATTCAATATATATTTATTGATATAGATAATCAAGTTCTATATAATGGAATTTACAGAGGCTAACAACCAGCAAATGCAGGAGGGAGTAAAAGATAAAATAAATCGGATAGCTAGTATGGTGCACGGCAAATTGATTTTAATCGATTCTAAGGTTTCTGCTCCAGTGGGAGCAAAGGTTTACGGCTTTAGATCTGTTTATTTGCAGAACGATTTTTTTAATTGCAAACTTGGAGTTAAATATACGCAAGCACCCATAGGCGATGTTATGATTAACAATACATTTTGCCGGCAGGATTTCTAATTCATCGGATTTTTCTTCGGGAATGTCTGCGCCGGGCGTGAGTTCGCCGTTTCCTTTTATGCCTTAACGGATGAAAATAAGAATATTTAAAAATATGCAGGAACTGTCCCGCAGTGTGTATTTTAATTATTTAATCCGGCGAAGTAATATTTTTTAAAGTTATATTATTAATTAATGTTACAAATTCTTCTGCTTTTTCAAGAGACGATTTAACCGCTTCTTTGTTGAATTTTACAAAATCTCCGTAATCCCCGTTTTGCCTGTCTTTAAAAGCAGTATCTAAAGTAGCGAAGTATTTCTTGTCTATTAAACCGCTATGCACAAAGACTTTATTAAATTCGCCTTTTAAACGACCATGATTATTTGTTGAAAAATCTCTTGTAAGCATTAAAGCTTCCGCAGAATAAAAACAGGCATAATAAATCCTGTTAACCGCTAAGTTTAAATGCCCTGATTCATACGCTTGTTTTGCCTCGACAATCGTCTCATTGGCCCTGTCCATTCTATATTTTATTAATGCCTCTTTTTCATTCGTTCCTAAAGTCATAATTCAATCCCGTCTTTTTTAATATTTTGATATAGAGGTACAATTCCTGCGAGATTGGTCTTAATATAACTTTTATTCTTTATCTGGTAATCGATAGATACGCAATACTTCACTTGAATATCCACTAATATATCAGATATTTTATCTTCTATATTTTTATCAACCGGTAAAAAATAACGCTTTTCAAGTTCTTCAAACGATATATTTTTATCTATCTTATAGTTATCGTTAATAACGATAAGAATATCTATGTCTGAATTTTCGTTATAATCCCCCCTTGCCTTAGAACCGTAAAGGATAAATTCCGCCCCGGAATATTTTTCCGTAATTTTTTCCTTCAATTCAGATAAAGCGTTTCTTTCGTTATCCGTAAGATAATTTGAATATTTAGACGATATTAAAATATTATTTTGCATTTTATACCCTTATTTATTTTTATTTAATTTAATTATAGCATAGAACCAGCTTTAAGTAATATAATTTATATCCTTTTGGGAGATATAGCAGTGGTAGATATATTAAAAAAACAGAACCGGCTACCGTTTTTTTGGTACTGTCGCCTACTTTGTGTGTAATTTTTCCAATCAGATGCGGGTTTAATTTTTTTTTGTTTTTGTATTTTTTATTTTAATATTTTTATCGCATCTTCTAATGAAATAAAAAATTCTTCCGCTTTTTTCATATCTTTCAGTTTTATTTTATTTTCTTTCAGCTCATCTGTGCCTATTGCAATTGCATACGGAATCTTTTTATTGTTGGCATATTTTAACTGTTTCGAAAAAGCTATCCGATTTATTTTATCTCCTACTCCTGATTTAATTTGTAGGTAATTAAAAACATTATTGCTTGTTTTTATATTTTTTAAAACATATATGAAATACATAGGAACAGTTTTTGTTATTTTCAATTTCTGTTTAATATTTATGTTTAGTTTATATGTTTAATATTTTTTGAAATTTATTTAATTAATAAAATAAATATGTATTCAATATATATTTATTGATACAAATAATCAAGTTCTGCATAATGAAATTTACAGAGGATAAAAACCGGCAAATGCAGGAGGGAGTAAAAGATAAAACAAATCGGATAACTGGTATGACAGCAATATTTTACTTTTTACTCATATTTCATTTTTCAATCTTGCCTCTTAAAAACAATAGAATAATGCCCGTCATTTTATCTTTATCTTTTGGACTGCTTTCGGCAATAAGCAATGTAAGAGCCGTAAGCACATTTGGATTTAGCCGTTCTATATTTAATAAACCTGTTTTTTGTAATATCGTATCCTATTTATTTTATCTCCTACTCCTGATTGAATTTATAGGTAATTAAAAACCTTATTGCTTGTTTTTATGTTTTTTAAAACATATATGAAATATGTTCGGAACAGTTTTTATTATTTTAAATTTCTGTTTAATATTTCTGTTTATATGTTTAATATTTTTTGAAATTTATTCAATTAATAAAATAAATATGTATTCAATATATATTTATTGATATAAATAATCAAGTTCTGCATAATGGAATTTACTGAAGGTAAAAACCGGCAAATGCAGGAGGGAGTAAGATATGAAATAAATAAAATAGCTGCATCATATATACGTTAAATATCTTCTGCCGCATCAATTTTATTTTGAGGTCGCAAATTGTGACCTCAAAAAATTATAATCTTCTTCGTTGAGATAGAAACATAAAAATCTTCATAAAATACCTCGATATGCATCTTTACGGCTTTTACGGCTTGATTTAATACCTTTATTTCTACTATGCTATGCGGAGTATCTTCCTTAATTTTTACTTCTCATTACTCTTCACCTGCCTATTTATTAGCCTCTATAGAATCAGTTCCGATCTGTTGTTCAAGAAAACGGCGGATTTCATCCTCTTTCGGCAACTCAAGCTGGTATTTAGAAACAAAGAGATTATTGTCCATTCCTGCGGTCGCATATTCAACTAATGCTTGGTTTTTTTGTGTGCAAAGCAGAATACCTATCGGCGGGTTGTCATTTTCCGTCATTTCATTTTTGCGAAACCAATTTACATAAGTATTTAGCTGTCCGATATATTCGTGGGAAAAATTATCAACTTTAAGTTCAAGCAGGACATGGCATTTTAGAATACGATGATAAAAAACAAGGTCAACAAAAAAATATTCATCGCCTATTAATATTCTTTTTTGCCGCGCCTCAAAACAGAAACCGTGCCCCATTTCCAGAAGAAACTCTTCCAACTTATCGAGCAGAGAATCTTCAAGCGCCGACTCGCTCATAACTTCCTTGGGTTTTAGTCCCAGAAACTCAAAAATATAGGGATCCCTTATAATTTGGGCTGGAGAAATATGTTCTGCTTTCGATTGGACACTTTTCGATAACTTCTCTTTATCCTTTGATAATCCAGAACGTTCATAATATAAACTGGCTATTTGCCTTCTTAATTCCCTTACTGACCAGTTGCCGCTGATGCACTCTACTTCATAAAATGCGCGCTTTAAGGGATTCTCTACCTGCATTAATTCAATTATGTGCTGATTGAAAGGTAGCGTAGAGCGAGCGAAGCGAGGGATTCTCTACCTGCATTAATTCAATTATGTGGGAAAATGAGAGCTTTTTTATGAGTGTAATTCCAGTAACGCTAAATTCGGGAGACACTGTCTCCCGAATTTTACTTATACTCGATAGTGAAAAAGAGAAGACATCAAATTCGGGAGACAGTGTCTCCCGAATTTGAGGATAGACCATGTAAAACTGACGATATCGACGTAATTCGCGTTCATCTATTCGCTTAAGACCTGATTCATGCAAGCCATTAGCCAATTTCTCAAGTAAATATTCTCCGTAAATTGCCCTATCCCTACCGCTAAGTTCATATTCGTATATATAAAGCCCGATTAACCAGTTGCGGATAGTCAAACTTACATTAACGGCTTTAGCTGCTTGAGTAAATAAATTTTCGTGGATTTTGCTAATAATATCGACCAAAGATTCAAAATCGAGTTTGTCGATATGTAACCCCCCAAATTGTGAAGCAGCCTGCTTCACAATTGGAGAAGATTCAGTCTTTATTCTGTTTGAGGACATTGTGCCGGCTTCCTCTCCTGATTTAACTTTTTTACCCGCCATATCAAAGCCTCTTTGAAAAACGACCACCTCTCCCAGCGTAGCCATTTTCCAACCTTCCGGTATATTAGTTTTTGTATTTTCGGATTTCATTTTATTATTTCCTTATTGTTAGTAGCGGCCATTTCGGTTTACCTTTAAACTTGAAAAAGAATCAACTGTTTTATTTTTTGCAACAGTTCAAAATAAAATTGAGCATAATAAGTTTTACCGTCTATTGCAGTATGTGCATTTTTGCATATTGCTTTTTCCTGACTTTGACACCTCATACAGCTCAAAGCCGCTAAAATACAATATTTATATTTTAAAAAAGTGCAATCTTCCTACTACATTTTCTTAACTTATAATAAATTGATTAATCAGGATAAGATTATTT
>SGBB01000044.1 GCA_004195025.1 Candidatus Acidulidesulfobacter diazotrophicus
AGGCGGCGGATCAAGCGATGCGGCTGGAATGCTTAATATTTTAAATAAAATATACAATAATCCGTTAAATTATAATGAATTGAATAATATTGCAATAAAATTAGGCTCCGATGTGAGCTTTTATTTAAAGGAAAAAGATTCTTTTGTTACCGGAAACGGTGAAATAATAAAATCAATATCTAAAAGATCGTTAAAGAAATATTATATAACAGTAATTGTACCAAAATTTGGAGTATCTACCAAAGAAGCTTATGATGCATTTGATGATTTAGTATTGACAAAAAAAATAAATTACTATAACATATTCAATTTGAACTTTAACTATAATTTTGATAAATTAAATATAAAGAATGAGAATGATTTTGAAAAAATAGATTTAAAAAATTGCTTTAATTCAAGTATAGATTTAAAATGTGAAAATGATTTTGAATATGTAATGCTGAATAAATACCCTGTACTTAAAAAAATTAAAAATTCTATGATAAAAAAAAATATGAAAGCCGAATTAGGTATGCTGTCAGGCAGCGGATCGGCTATGTTCGGAGTATTTAAATCAAAAAAAGATGCACTAATATATTTGGATAGTATTGGAAGAGAAAGATTTAGCAGTCGAATAAAGTTTAAATTTTTAGGAGAAACTAATTTTAAAGAAAAATTAAATCAATTGCAAAATTAATTTGAATAAAAAAGCCTGAAATTAATGGCTAAATTTGGAGGTTCATGTATGCAAATCACCGAAGTTAATGTTTTTCCTGTTAATGAAGAAAAATTAAAAGCTTATGTTGCGATTACATTTGACAACTGCTTTGTAGTGAGGGATCTTAAAATTATAAACGGAAAAGATGGACTTTTTGTTGCAATGCCAAGCAAAAAAAGAAAAGACGGCATATTTAAAGATATAGCACATCCTTTAAATAATGAAACTAGAAATTTAATTGAATCTGCTGTATTAAAGGCTTACAATGAAAAAATTGCTGGCAATACGGACAATGATTTAGATTAATTTAATTTTACAATAATTATAATAAATACATATATTGAATATATGGGATAAATTTAATATATTCAATGAGCATAATTTTTTTGTTATATTGGTTAGATAGATTTAATTTATTTTTATTTTTTTATTGGGGCGTCGACAAGCGGCAAGTCACAGGATTTTGATTCCTGCATTCGGAGGTTCGAATCCTCCCGCCCCAGCCAACTGAATATATTTATTAATTGATTAATATAATTAAGAATTTAATAATATAATAATAGAAAAGTAAAAAATATTATAAAAATAATTTGAAATAGCAAGAATACATTTTAGCAGTTATAATTAAAACAAAAAGCCTATCAATTTATTTATGACGGCAATTTGCAAATTGATTTGTTTATAGTTAGTCCCAAAACAATATATTATTTATGGTTTATATAAATAGTATTTTTTTTTGCTGGTAATTTATTAATTAATATTTACTTTACGCAATTAACCGAGGAAAATAATCGCATGTTAGATAGATTAAAATTATTTACCGGCAATTCTAATTATGAATTAGCTAAAAAAATGGCCGACTATCTCTGCATTCCTCTTGGAGATGCTGAAGTATACAGCTTTAGTGACGGAGAAACTTTTATAAATATTAATGAAAATGTTAGAGGCAATGACATATTCTTAGTTCAATCTACATCTACTCCAGTTGATAAAAATTTAATGGAATTACTGATAATGGTTGATGCTATGAAAAGAGCATCGGCGAAAAGAATTACCGCAGTTATTCCTTATTATGGATACGCAAGGCAAGATAGAAAAACTGCTTCCAGAGTACCTATAACAAGCAAGTTAGTCGCAGATATTATTACTACTGCAGGAGCTAACCGCGTCTTGGCAATGGATTTACATGCAGGACAAATTCAAGGATTTTTCAATATTCCCGTTGATCATCTTTACGCAGTACCTATTATGGTCAAATATATAAAAGAAAAAAATTATAATATTTCTGATATTGTTGTTGTTTCGCCTGATGCCGGCGCAGTTGAAAGAGCAAGAGCGTTTGCAAAACATTTAGGTGTAACTTTAGCAATAATAGACAAACGAAGAATTAAAGCAAATGTTGCTGAAATAATGAATGTTATAGGCGATGTAAAAGATAAAGTAGCTCTTATGCTGGATGATATGATAGATACCGCAGGAACTATTACTCAAGGCGCAGTTGCGTTAAAAGATAATGGTGCCAGAGAAATTATAGCTATGGCTACACATGGGATATTATCAGGCGATGCTATTAATAAAATTAACAATTCGCCTATCAAAGAGTTGATAATTACAGATAGCATTGATCAAAAAGATAAATTAAAAAGCTCAGATAAAATTAAAGTATTAAGTGTTGCCACTCTTCTAGGCGAAGCTGTAAAAAGAATATATGATGAAGATTCCGTCAGCTCTTTATTTATTTAATCGTAATTAAAATAAATAAATATATTTTTAATAAAAAATTTGGTATAATCTATTTTCCAGTAATAATAGGATAAAACTAAATATTATTAAATAAAGATAAAAAGGAGATATAAGTTGGAAAAAGTTAATTTAAATATTAATGTAAGACAAAAAACAGAAAATGTTAAATCCTTAAGAAAAAATGGATTTATTCCGGGAATTATATATAGTAAACATTCTTCGCCGGTGTCAATTTCATTAAATTCTAAAGAGTTCTATAAAACATTTGCCAAGTCGTCTATTTCTTCATTTATTGATGTCACCAGCGATAAAAAAGAGATAAACGGAAAGACTGCCGTTATTAAAGAAATTCAGAAAGATCCTGTAAAAGACAATGTAATTCATATTGATTTTCATGAAGTTTTAATGAATGAAAAAATAGAAATAGAAGCTGCATTGCATTTTGTCGGAAAAGCTGAAGGAATTAAATTGGGCGGAATATTAGAGCCTTTAATGAGGCATGTTCTTATATCAGGATTTCCCAAAGACATAGTTGATGTTATAAATGTTGATGTGTCAAGTCTTCAAGTGGGCGATATACTTCATGCGAGCGATTTAAAAATAGGAGAAGGACTTGAAATAATAACTGATCCTGAAGCTGCTATTGTTATGATTGCAGAACCAAATGTTGAAGAGGTAACACAAAAGGCAGCCGAAGAAAAATCTGAAACAGCAGAGCAAACTGCAGCCTCAAAACCTCAGACGCAGTCCAAAAGCGAATAATTTTTGTTAATTTAATAATGTCGCAAAAGCTTTTAAGCTCTGGGTTTCATGCTCAAAAGCGAATAAATTTAATTTATTGATTTAATTTAAATAAGTTTATTATTTTTTATTATTTAAAAAATTAAACTGATTAAAAATAAGCTAATGTCATCTGATATATTTATATTTGGGCTTGGAAATCCAGGAATTGAATATAAATTTACCCGCCATAATTTTGGTTTTATAGCAGTTGATAGTTTTGCGGAAACAAATTCTTTTCCTGATTTTATAAATAAAAAAAATTATGCAATTTCAAGTAAAAGTTTTCTCGGCTTAACAGATAAAAGGATTATTTATTTGATAAAGCCTTTAACTTTTATGAATCTAAGCGGTATTGCCGTCAAAGAAGTATTAAAAAAAAATAATATTTTTTATAAAAAACCAGATATTCAAATAAATAAATCAGACAATAAAAACAATAAAAATGAATTGATAGATATAGATAATGGCCCATTGATAATAGTTATCCACGATGACCTAGATTTAAATTACGGAAGGATTAAAATAAAATACGGCGGAAGCGGCGGGTCTCATAACGGAATTATTTCAATAATTAATTCTTTGCAGAGTAAAGAATTTTTAAGATTAAAATTAGGTACTAATTCTGAATTAAGAAATAAATTTAGAACTGGTGCAGATTATGTATTGAGTCGGTTTTCTAAAGATGAAATTAAACAAATGCCTGAAATTCTTCGTATGTTAAATGATATTATTATATCATTTATTAATGATGGTTTAACAAAGACAATGAATAAGTTTAATTCTATTCTAAAGGGCTAACTTTATATTATATACTTTAATTCTTAATTTT
>SGBB01000045.1 GCA_004195025.1 Candidatus Acidulidesulfobacter diazotrophicus
TTAATTTATAATTATATTTGACTATTTTATTATATTCAAAATTTAAATAAATTTAAATAGGCTTAATGCAGGGGGGACACCCCCCTGACCCCCCGAATACAATAAATAAATATTAATTATAAATACATTATAATATAATTATTCGTAGGATAAATCGGATAGCGGTAATTTAATATCGGTTTCAGCATTAACGGTTTAATGCAAGTTCCTAATAAAGATCCATTGTATAGCGGAACTTCTATCAGTCCTATAATATTAAAATATCCGGACGAACATTCTATTTTATTAGACGATAGGAAAGATTTTATTGATAAAATTAATGGAAGATTGGAAACCGCTATTCCATTAAAATGTTAAATCATTCACTCTAATATTATACTTTATTAATTTTATATTCCGTTCTTAATTATATGTATAGGTCTATCAAACAATCTCAAATAAATCACTGAGTTTAACGGCAAATCTTGGCATTTCGAATTATTTTAAAAAAGCGAGATATTTATACAGATAATACAGTTCGTTTTAATTATATTATATCTTATAAGGATTATATCGTGTGTATTCCGTTTTCAACTGAACGGTTAATCCCTTTATATTTTTTATATAATGCCGTTAAACTTAAGTCAATTAAATTAATTATTAATAAAATATAAAATATCCGGATTATTTGACTTTAGCGTCCGAAGCTTTTTGATATGGGTGTTCGGAATAACAGCTCTATGCGATAGATACTATTTATTAAAATATCCGATAGGCGCAATTGGCGGATGGTTTTCGCACCATTTCAATATATTAGACTTTAACTTTATATCGCTACTGATGAGAATTTTCTTAACCGTTTTCTGAATATCACATGCAAATGGTTCTGCGCCTATCAACAACAATTTATTATTTGGCATTTTCATGTGATCTTTTTCTGAATCGTTATTTTTTACATGAAAGACTTTTATCGTGATATTGTTGCCTCTACAAACTCCTCTATGTTCAGGAGCAAAACTGAAATTATGCAACAAGCCATTTCTCATAACACAATATATTGCCAATGCAACGTCTGCTTGCTTATAAACAGGATTAACCTTGCCAAAATAGGTTTGAATAAATTCGCAATACTTTATTCCCGGAGAACATTGATTATTTATAGCACATGATAAAAAGTCTATATACGCGGAAGCCATCAAAAAAAAGAATGCCGAACCATCTTTAGAATAATTTTTTAACTCGTCAGCTCTCTCTTTTATATAAGAAAATAACTTATATTCGTCTATCATGAATTACTCCAATTTTAATTTAACTATGTTTTTATATTTTTAACAAAAAGTTATCAACAAAAAGTTATCCGATTTATTTTATCTCCTACTCCTGATTGAATTTATAGGTAATTAAAAACATTATTATTTGTTTTTATATTTTTTAAAACACATATGGAATACATTCGGAACAGTTTTTATTGTTTTTAATTTCTGTTTAATAATTATGTTTAATATTTTTTGAAATTTATTCAATTAATAAAATGAATATGTATTTAATATATATATATTTATTGATACAAATAATCAAGTTCTGCATAATGAAATTTACATAGAATAAAAACCTGCAAATGCAGGAGGGAGTAAAAGATAAAATAAATCGGATAGCGGTAACTAATTAATTTTGTTCTATAATACGAATAGTTTGTTCCGTTACTACCGTAAAATTATTAATAAGTTTACCTGAATGGAATTTTAATAATCTTTGTAAAATAAAAATTTTATTTTTGGAACGTTCATCCTGCAATCTTAATAATATTACTCCATGATGCTCTTCATTTAAACGAAAAACATATTCGCCAAAATCTTTATCATTTGTTATTAAGATATAATTTTCGAGATTTGCCTTCTTTATGATGCTTTCATCATCCAACCCTCTGCTTTCGTCATATATGGAAAAAACATCGTGATTTTGTTTTTTTAACCATTCGGCAACTTCATGACCTGTGCATTCGTCTACGATAAACCGCATATTAAATAGCTTCTTCTAAAGGTATAAATGTAGTATTATCGATTGCTTCTGACGCATACAGTAAGCAGGCTAAAATATCTTCTCTTGTTATACCCTCATATTCTTTTGTAATTTCATCAATGGTTTCCCCGTTAGCCAAAAGATTAAGAATATATTGCACCGTTAATCTTGTGCCTTTAATAACTGGCTTTCCCCGCATAATTTTAGGGTTCAACTCGATATACTCAAGAAATTCTTTCATTTCATTTTATTTATATTTATTATTTATTTTATATTTTTTATTATACCATAAAAGATTAAAGCCAACTATAAATTTTCAACTATAAATTTTAAAAGTTATCCAACCCAAAAAGTTATCCAACCCAAAAAGTTATCCGATTTATTTTATCTTCTACTCCTGATTGAATTTATAAACAATTAAGAAATCTTATTGCTTGTTTTTATGTCTTTTAAAACATATATGGAATACATTCGGAACAGTTTTTGTTATTTTAAATTTATGTTTAATATTTATGTTTAATATTTATGTTTAATATTTTTTGAAATTTATCATTTATTCTATTCAATTAATAAAATAAATATATATTTAATATATATTTATGGATATAAATAATCAAGTTATGCGTAATGAAATTTAAATAGAATAAAAACCTGCAAATGCAGAAGGGAGTAAACAAAAAGTAACAAAAAGTTATCCGATTTATTTTATCTCCTACTCCTGATTGAATTTATAGGTAATTAAAAACATCATTGCTTGTTTTTATGTTTTTTAAAACATATATGGAATACATTCGGAACAGTTTTTATTGTTTTTAATTTCTGTTTAATAATTATGTTTAATATTTATGTTTAATATTTATGTTTAATATTTTTTGAAATTTATTCAATTAATAAAATAAATATGTATTTAATATATATTTATTGATACAAATAATCAAGTTCTGTGTAATGAAATTTACATAGGGTAAAAACCGGCAAATGCAGGAGGGAGTAAAAGATAAAATAAATCGGATAGCGATAATTTACTGAAAGCCCTGCATACGTCTTATTATACTTATAATCTTACAACCGGACGTAGTCATCGTTATCGGTATTGCATTATCATTATAAGTATATGTCCATTGTGAAATAATACCACAATTTTAGTAAAAACCTATTGTTTTAAATTGTTTTAAATTGTTTTTTTTGTGATATAATATTGCTAAAAGGATTGATAGACAGCCAAAAAAGAAAACGGCATTCGCGAATAAATAATATATTTAAGAATATTTTGTATTATATTATGTTAAATTATAAATGGTAATTTATAAATGGAAGAACATAAAATTTTAGATAGAATTACGGTTGATTCAAAAGTGATGGCCGGCAAACCGACCATCAGAGGCTTGAGAATTACCGTAGAACAGGTTTTAACCGCTCTGTCTTCCGGTATTCCTGCCGATGACCTGTTGGAAGATTATCCAGAGTTAGAAGCTGATGATATTAAAGCCGTCTTGATTTATGCGCTTGAACTTGTAAAACAAGAACGGATATTTGCCGTAGCTTGATAAATTAACATGGTTAAAGCGGGAGAAAAGCTTAAATTTTTAATTGACGTCGGCGTCTAAAATGGTATCCGATTTATTTATTTATTCTTTTCATTATCTTTAATCATTTTTTTAATCGTATTTGCCAGACGGGGTATTTCTATATCGCATGCGTGAAATACAACCTCGGCATCTAGGTCAAAATAACTGCAAATATAGTAAATACATAATTCATTTTTATCCCTATACTATAAAAATATTTATTATAATTTTGACCGTCTAAATTTTTACTGAATTTAAAACCTAATCATCAATTCTAACTTTATCCCGTTCAGCACA
>SGBB01000046.1 GCA_004195025.1 Candidatus Acidulidesulfobacter diazotrophicus
CTATAACAGGGCTTCATGGATGGGAATTGTATTTTTTAATAAATAAAATAAATCAGATGACTTTAATTTTAATATATTAATTTTAAATATCTTTAATGACCCCGCAAATTAATGCGAGAGTAAGAGAATAAATAAATCGGATATCTTTAATTCGATATCTTTAATTCGGATATCTTTAATTCAGATATCTTTAATAATCGGATATCTTTAATTAAATTGTTTTAATTGGATATCTTTAATTGATTTTTTAATTTTATCTATTTAACTATTTACAATAGAACTTTGAAATAGTTTTGGGATATAACTGCCGATTAGAACAACAGCTAAATTTACCGCCAACGCAATTACGCCTATAAAAATTAATCCAAAAGGGGTAGATATTAACGTTTTTGCAATCAATCCAAAATTATTAACCTTTTCAACAAAATATATTCCTGTAATCATTCCTAAAACCCATCCTAATATCAGCGCATTCTTATTAAGGCTCTTCATATACAAACCCATAAAAATAGCAGGAAGAGTCTGAAGTATTATTATTCCTCCTAAAAGCTGCAATGAAATAGCAAAAGTTGCGGGAACTGCAAAAACAAACCCCAGCGCTACAAATTTAAATACTACCGCTAACCATTTTGCCATTTTAGTTTCGGCTTCAGGACTTAAGTTCGGCTTAAATTCTTTATACACATTTCTGACTAAAAGGTTGGCGGATGCCATGGCCATAATTGCGGCAGGAACTAATCCGCCAATAAATATGCCTAAAAAAGCGAAACCCGTGAACCATGGCGGCATCGTTGATTGAATAAGAGTAGGAACAACCATTGCCCCTCTTATTGAAGGAGGAAATTTATCAAGTATTGACATCGCAGGTTTGACAGCATATACCAATATTCCAAATAATGCAATCAGGGCAAGTCCTATTGCGTATATCGGCAGCAAAGCAGAAGTTTTTCTCAGCTTTTTGGCGGATTCAGAGCTTAAACTGCCGTTTATTGCATGCGGATAAAGAAATAGCGCAAAAGCGCTCATAATAAAAAAGCTTAAATATGCCGCTGCAAAATTAGGCGGCAACATAGAATAAACTGGTTTAGCCTTAAATGCGGCATGGAACCCTCCATGCATTAAAGGGACTGCGATGATTATGACTATAACCGTTGCAAATATAATAACATCTTTCATAACTGCGGTTAGTGTAATACCTCTGAGACCTGTCGTATATGTAAATGCAGCAAGTATTATAAAAGAAATTATTAAAGCTATATCGCTTATTGTTTTTATGCCGCTAAATGGCATAAGCATTGATGTTAAGATAGCTCTCATTCCTATTACCTGTAAGGCTATATAAGGAAGTTCGGCAACTACGCCTGTCAGAGCAATTAAAATTGTTAATGTTTTAGAGTTAAATGCATCTTTTACAAAATCAACTCCCGTAATATACCCTTTTTCTTTTGAAACAACGAATAATTTAGGCATGACTATCATAGCAATAGCAAATGCAACTGCGACATAAGGAACTGCGAAAAAAAATAGCGACCCTGCCGCAAAAATGCCTGAAGGCACGGCTATAAATGTATAAGCCGTAAATACATCGGCGCCGATTAAAAACCACGCAAGAAATGTTCCTAATTTTTGACCGCCTAAAGCCCACTCATGCATATTATTTAGGTCTCCCGGTCTAAAATTTTTTCCGCTAAATCCTAAATATATAAATATTATAAACAGAAAAAGAAAAACAGCAATTGATATTATTGTATTCATGCGATAGACTCCTTTTAAATATATTTATATATTTAAAACCTTTTAAATTTATAAATATTGCTGCAATATTTTTATATACACCAAATGAAAAAGTGATTGCTAATCTTTTAAGTCTATCAGTATTGCTGCTATATAGAAAAATATTGCGGAAAATATTAGCCATATTATCTGGTAAAAATAAAAAAAGGGTAAGCCTAAAAGAATCGGAGTTTTTCTATCATAAATAGGTATCAATAAATAAGCTAATAAAGGAATAGCTACAAATATCACTGCTAAAAAATATCTAAATTTCATTTTCATCACCTCTTCCAGTTATTCTATTTATTTTATAATATTATAAATTTAATAGTATAAATCATTTTGGCAATGTCGACCATTTTGTATAAATTGAAATAAATACAATGTAATCATAAATATAAATTTATAGCATAATTATATTTTAATAAAAAATTTTGTCAATATTTTTTTTTGGCGTTTGCAAAAAAAATTATAAGCACAGCTTTTCTTTATATTTAAACCTTTTTTAGTCTATTAAACTCCATATATCTATTAATAATTAATATCTTTACTCTGTAAATCGTATAATAGAATTGACCCCCTATCGTCATTTAGAATTGACCCCCTATTTTAAAACAAATTAATTTATAATAGCCGCATAAAGGCGGCTAAAAAAGTCTGCCTTTTAGTTAACTTAATAAAAACTAAAAGGAGGGCAAAGGGGTGATAAGTATGTATAAATGGTATGAGGTG
>SGBB01000047.1 GCA_004195025.1 Candidatus Acidulidesulfobacter diazotrophicus
TTAATTTATAATTATATTTGACTATTTTATTATATTCAAAATTTAAATAAATTTAAATAGGCTTAATGCAGGGGGGACACCCCCCTGACCCCCCGAATACAATAAATAAATATTAATTATAAATACAATATAATATAATTATTCGTAGGATAAATCGGATACTTTTATCTATCAAAATAGTTCAATAAGCCTATTGACTTAAAAACATATATACAATATAATTACTATGTAAAACGTATAACTGCATATAAAATTTACTATGTAATATGATTATAATTTGATGCGGCAATAAAATATAATACGCTATTTTAACAGTATTATTTTATCAATTTATTTATATTTATGATATTCGAAAGAGATATAGTAAGCTCTATATTGAATAAATTCGGCAGCCGCGAAGTAGTATTCTTGCTCGGCACGAGGCAGACTGGAAAAACCACGATAGCTAAGATTCTGCAAGGTAAATGGAAAACCGAAAACTCGCTTTATATCGATCTTGAAGACCAAACATATAGAAATAATTTTAATGCGGCGAGCATAGATACGCTTAAGAATGTATTATCAATCGAGGGCATAGATGTAAAAAAGCCCGGCCTTCTTATTTTGGACGAGGTACAGCTTCTTAACGACCCCTCTAATGTTTTAAAGCTATTGCACGACCATTTTATTAATTTAAAAGTAGTAGCCACGGGTTCTTCAAGTTTAGAGATAAAACAGAAGTTTTCGGATTCGCTTGCCGGCAGAAAAAAGGTATATCTAATTCAACCTCTTAATTTTGATGAATTTTTGCTTTTTAAAGGTGAAGAAAAACTTCATCGCTTAAGAGAATTATTCAAAAAAGAAGATGAAAAAGGCAGGCGGAAATTAGCAGATACTGGTACTGTTAACCATTATGAAAAAGATTTATTGACGTTATTCGGCGAATACTTAATATACGGTTCTTATCCTGAGGTTGTTCTTTTAAAAAGCAGACAAGATAAAATAGAAAAAATCGGCTCTATAGTGACGTCTTATATTCAAAAAGATATAAGAGATATTGCAAGAATAGATAACATAGAAGGATACAATAATCTGTTAAAGTATCTTGCAATTAATGCGGGTTCCGAATTTAATTCGACTAATTCCGCAAAAACATTATCTTTGCAAAGAAATACGGTTCAAAGATATATAGGTCTTTTGACGGAGACGTTTGTGATAAACGAGTTGAAGCCGTTTTTTATAAATAAAAACAAAGAGATATCTAAATCGGTAAAAATATATTATAAAGATACCGGCGTAAGAAATTTTCAGATAAAAAATTTCAACAATATGGAGTTCAGAGACGATGCTGGCAAACTTTACGAAAACTATATTTTTAATGTTATAGACAATACTGCGGATATATTAACGTCTAATTATTTTTATAGAACGACATCTCAAACGGAAATAGATTTTATTCAGGAAAAAGAAGACGGTTTATCGCTTATCGAGGTAAAATCCGGAATATTTAAAAATATTCCGAAAGCCGTTACTGAATTTGAATTAAAATATAAAAAAACGTTAAAAATTAAAAACAAACTGATTGTAAACAGATCTTACTTCGACTATTCAAAAGAAGTCAAATTTATACCCGCATTTTTAATAACTTAGAACGGAATAAGCACATTATAGCGCAAATATAAACAAAAGATTTATAAAAAGCCAAAAATTATTTTTTACCGACAGCGTCCCGCAATGAAAATAAATATGTCCTTTTTTTTCTTAAAGGATATTTAAAAGAGGTAGATAATATAGTTGACTTTAGTTTATACAGTTTATACAGCCTGTTTTGTTTCCTTTAACTCGTAAGAAATACATTTTGGATCAGCAATTTGAAGCGATGCATCAAGTAATTCCATAGAAATAATTTTCCCTTGTTTATCATAATCAATGATAACCCCGTCTTTTATTTCATCGCTTTCAAATATGTCATCGTCCTTAAATATAAGGGTTAAAGTATCGCTTTCATCATCATATATAACTTTCATTTTAGACACCGTCCTTTATCCAGTATTTTTGAATTTTAGAAGCTTTATAAACAGTTATTATTTTAATTGTTTTATGCTCTATTTCTCATATAACCCTTAAAATCATTTCAATATTTTCCTTTATATCAAAATATTTACTCTGGAATACAACTCTGTCATTCTTAGATAGTAACTTTTGCTCTGGTTTTTCAATAACGTCTCTTACTAATATTTCATTTATATTTCTTCTTTTCATTTCAAATTTTACATGCGCAGTAAAAATAATATTCATTTTAACTCTATCTTACTAATAATAATTATGTGCAAATTAAAAATTATATATTATATATTTATATGCATGCAGCGGTCATATCGGACACCTCAGCCGTAAATTTTCGGACACTAAAAACGGAGTAGTCGGACACTTTTTATATTATAATAATTAATTAGTATTATGCAATAAAAAAAATTAAATTATCAGC